>CAZIRU010000006.1:0-79291 GCA_964541905.1 uncultured Verrucomicrobiota bacterium | reverse complement strand
AACACAAACGTCGCGGCTAGCGCAGCCGCTATTAACTTCACAGCCTCGAATACGAGCCTGCAGAAGTCGCTCTCGCGGCTCTCGAGTGGTTCCAAGATTGTGAATCCCTCCGATGACGCCGGTGGTTTGGCCGTGTCCATGAAAATGTCTGCGGCCATCAGCAGAACCTCAGCGGTTCAATCAAACGTGGCCAATGCCATTTCACTCTTGCAAACGCAAGATGGTGCGCTCGCGACTGCGGGTGACATCCTCAACCGTATGTCTGAGCTGACGACCCTCTATCAGGATGTGACCAAGTCCACAACGGATAAAGCTAACTACCAGACAGAATTCGCCCAGTTGCAAGAGCAGCTCGCTTCGATGGAAGCCGAGCAGTTCAACGGTGTTTCGCTCTTCGGTTCCGGTTCCATGACGGTTTACATCTCTGAAGATGGAACTCGTTCGGTGTCGGTTAATAAGCCTGATACACAGTCAGACAGTTTGGCCAATTCTTACAAAGTGTTGACTGAAAAAGACGGCGATGACTACACCTACAGCTTGGACGGAAATGGTGACACGACTCAGGTTTCGCTCGCGGGTATTACCGAGGCGATACAAGAGATCGCGACCTTCCGCGCGCAAAACGGTGCTTATTCGAGCCGTCTGCAATTTGCGTCAGACATTCTGACGATCAATCAGCAGAACCTCGAGAGCGCCAAATCGCAGATCACGGACGTTGACGTTGCTAGCGAGTCCACGGCATATGCCAAGTATCAAATCTTGGTGCAAACCGGTGCGGCGATGCTTGCGCAAGCCAACTCGTCCAGCCAAATCGCGCTCACGCTTATCGGTCGCTAATCCGCACGGGGCTGAAACGCCCCTTTATAAACATAATTTTTATACTTAATTTTAATTTTGCATTTCCGAACACTATTTACGACAGATGACTCAAGCCCGTCGCAGGGGGCTCCTAATCTTGCGGCACCGCGTCATGGATGACGCAACAAAAAATATCAAGGAAGATCTATGGCAGTTGTAATTAACACAAACGTCGCGGCTAGCGCAGCCGCTATTAACTTCACAGCCTCGAATACGAGCCTGCAGAAGTCGCTCTCGCGGCTCTCGAGTGGTTCCAAGATTGTGAATCCCTCCGATGACGCCGGTGGTTTGGCCGTGTCCATGAAAATGTCTGCGGCCATCAGCAGAACCTCAGCGGTTCAATCAAACGTGGCCAATGCCATTTCACTCTTGCAAACGCAAGATGGTGCGCTCGCGACTGCGGGTGACATCCTCAACCGTATGTCTGAGCTGACGACCCTCTATCAGGATGTGACCAAGTCCACAACGGATAAAGCTAACTACCAGACAGAATTCGCCCAGTTGCAAGAGCAGCTCGCTTCGATGGAAGCCGAGCAGTTCAACGGTGTTTCGCTCTTCGGTTCCGGTTCCATGACGGTTTACATCTCTGAAGATGGAACTCGTTCGGTGTCGGTTAATAAGCCTGATACACAGTCAGACAGTTTGGCCAATTCTTACAAAGTGTTGACTGAAAAAGACGGCGATGACTACACCTACAGCTTGGACGGAAATGGTGACACGACTCAGGTTTCGCTCGCGGGTATTACCGAGGCGATACAAGAGATCGCGACCTTCCGCGCGCAAAACGGTGCTTATTCGAGCCGTCTGCAATTTGCGTCAGACATTCTGACGATCAATCAGCAGAACCTCGAGAGCGCCAAATCGCAGATCACGGACGTTGACGTTGCTAGCGAGTCCACGGCATATGCCAAGTATCAAATCTTGGTGCAAACCGGTGCGGCGATGCTTGCGCAAGCCAACTCGTCCAGCCAAATCGCGCTCACGCTCATTGGCTAACAAGACCCAACACAAAAATATTTCCGCCTAACCTAAGTTCTGGGGGCCCCTCGAAAGAGGGGCCTCTGGTTTTTTCGGAACTTGCGTCTTTCGTCGGAATTCTGGAGGATGCTTTTTATGAAACCCGTTGTTTTAATTATCCGCGATGGTTGGGGCCAGAATACCCATCCTGAACAGGATGCCTACAATGCCATCAAGCAGGCCAATATCCCTTTTTCGCGCGAACTTAGCGCTAATTGTCCCCGCGTGATGCTCAAAACTTGTGGCTTGGACGTGGGCTTGCCCGAGGGAGTTATGGGCAATAGCGAGGTTGGTCACCAGAACATAGGTGCCGGCCGCATCGTCGATCAGGAAATCGTGCGCATTGACAAAGCCTTTCAGATTGGCGCCTTGGACGGAAACGAGATCCTTAAAAAAGCCTTCGCCGTCGAGCGGCAAGGGGGAGCCCTTCATTTGATGGGGATCGCTTCCGAAGTTGGCGTGCACGGGCTTTTGCGCCACCTCTATGCGCTGTTGCGTTTGGCAAAAAAAACGGGCCTCGAACGCGTTTACATCCATTGTTTTACAGATGGCCGTGATAGCCCGCCGACCTCGGGAGCTGCTTATATCGCCGATATCGAGGCGCAGACCAAGGCTATCGGCATCGGTCAAATTGCCAGCGTTTCCGGCCGTTTTTGGGCGATGGACCGCGACAAGCGTTGGGAGCGCGTGCAAAAGGCATACGATTGCCTGACGGGGCGCAACGTCGAGCGCACCGCGCGCTCGGCCTCTGAGGCCCTCGAGAGCTACTATGCGGCCCCTTCGGATCCCTCCTGCAACGGCGACGAGTTTGTCCCGCCCACGCAGATCTTGCGTCCGGACGGCACGCCCGTTGCCACCATTCGCTCGGGGGATGCTGTTATTTTTTACAACTACCGAGGGGATCGCCCGCGCGAACTCACGAGAGCTTTCATCGACGAGAACTTCTCCGGTTTTGACCGTGGCGAAAAGCTCGAGTTGTTTTACGTTGCCATGACCGAATGGGAGGCAGGGCTTTGTCAAAATGTTCTTTTTCAAAAACCCTCCAAGCTTCCCGCGCTTTTGGGGGAGGTCGTAAGCCAGGCAGGACTCAAACAGTTTCGTTGTGCCGAAACCGAAAAGTATCCGCATGTCACGTTTTTCTTCAACGACTACCGCGAAGAGCCTTTCGTTGGAGAAGATCGCTACATGGTGCCAAGCCCCAAAGAGGTTCCTACTTACGACAAAAAGCCGCAGATGTCCGCCGCCGAAGTCGCGCAGGCCACAGCGGACGCGATTATGTCGCGCAAATATGCGCTCGTCATTGTAAATTTTGCCAACGGCGATATGGTTGGGCATACGGGCAGTTTACCCGCCGCCGTCAAAGCCGTTGAGGCCGTCGATGCGGGAGTCCAGCAGATCCTGAAGGCGGTTGACGCCACCGGAGGCGTTGCCTTCATCACTGCCGATCACGGCAACTGCGAACAGCTTTGGGACTATGAGGCAAACTGCCCCCACACCCAACACACGCTCTACGATGTCGAAGGTTTGCTTTATGGCGCGCAGGGGCGTTCGTTAAAAAAAGAGGGTCGGCTTGCCGATATTGCGCCTACTCTTTTGGGATTGTTGGGGTTGCCCAAGCCAACGCAGATGACGGGGATCTCCCTGCTGGCCTGATCGGGCGTTTTTGAGCTCGATTTCCGAGTCTTGCGTTGAGCTAAAGATCGCGCTTAAAACAGTCGTTTACAAAGGAAGCCTGTGTCCGAATCCAGCGAGTCATTCTATCAAAAATTTTCAGCATATCCCCTGATGGCGTCCGAGCGACGGCAGGAGCTGCTGGAGCATTTTTATTCGGTCCAAGAGGCTATGATCTCCGGTTTGGTTGCCTATATGGTGCCGCTCTACCGTTATTTTGCCCAGGAGCTCGAGAACCGCAATTTTGAGGAGGCCGACGAAACGCTGGAAGCGGCCAATCCAACGGCCCGCGTCAGTCGCCTGAAAGCGGCCCAGCTCAAGCAGATCGCCAAAATGCTTATGGACTTGCGCCAGGCCTATGAGATGCACGATGGGGTTCGTCAAGAGTTGCTGCAGGGCCAATTCCGCGAGTTGATGCTGGGTTTTGACTACGCGCTTTTGTCCACCTTGTGCCGCCCAAGCTTTCTCGAACCGCAGCAGGTTTTTCTTCTCGATGTGCCTCAAACCGAGGAAGTTGTCCAGCGCCTCAAAAGCCTTATCCGCGATGCCGACGAGGATCGGGATGCGCTTTTCAAAGGCAACTGGCGGCTGGTGATGGAAATTGCACGCCGTTTTCAGGCCTTTGGTAGCAAGCTGGATGCCGACGAGCTTGTGCAGGAGGGGAATACGGGGCTCTTGGCCGCCATAGACAAGTTCAATCCCAACCTCAAATTGCAGCTTTCGACTTTGGCCGCCAACTGGATTCAAGCGAAGATTCGCCGCGCGATGGATAATCTTTCCGAAACCATCCGCACGCCCGTTTATAAGCGTCAGCGCAAAAAGCTCGTCCAAAAAGCCGAGTTGGAGCTGCTCTTGGAAAAACAGTCAGCCCCCCAAAAGGGCAAGACGGTGCCTCCTTCGCTTTTGACTAGCGCCGAGCAGCTTTTTGGCAAAACCATAGACGATCGCGAAATTGCAGAGCGCACCGGTTTCTCGGCCGAAGAGGTCTCCGAATTGCGCCGACTCTACCCCGAAACAGTTTCCATCAATGCGTCGGTTGATAATGCCGAACCCTCCAATCGGGTGGAGCGCGGAGATCTGCTGCCGGATAAAACGCAAAACGAAGAAGAACTCAAAAACAAGACCGACCGGAAAATCCTTTTTGAACTCCTGACGCGTCTGGTGGATGAACTCCCGCTTACGCATCAGGTGGTCTTAAGCGGCCTGAATGGTCTGCCTATCCGTAAAAAAGCTTATAGGCTCTTGGTGGAAGAAAAAATTGCAATTATGCAGCGTCAAGGCCGTTCGTTGGCTCGAGGTGCACAAATTGCCGGCAAGGCCCTTATTCAAATATTCAAATAAACCGCTTCGATGCGGCTTGAGCGCGAAGGGTTTTTAAAGTAGAATGCCGCGTATGGAAGGCGCCGAAGAAAATCGTTCCGAAGCCCGCACGACAAAGTGGTTGGGGCCTATCAAGAGTTTTTACCTCTATCACGTTTTAGACAATTGGGTGTTTTGGCTGGGGCTCGCCCTCGTGCTTTTTTATACCAACGAGGGGCTTGCGGCGGCCTTTTATAATTTTCTAGCGGGGACGCCTTTGGCCAATTGGTTCCAGTCGTTTTACGAGTGGGGCGAAAAATATACCTTGGCGGGGTGGGGGACGGCGTTGGTAGCCTTCGCAGTTATCTCAACTTATGTAAAACTCAAAGTGACACGCTTTGTGATTGAAGACGGAGTTTTGGTTGTTACGCGCGGCCGTTTTACCTTCAACCCCTTTGCCTTTTTTCAAAGGCTGGACTCTACCGTGGCGCTTAACTTAATTTACGATGTGGATGTAAATCGGACGGTTTTCCAGTACATTTTTGGAGGGGGCGACGTTTATGTTCGCACGGCCTCTAATGACATCATCCATCTCGAATTTGTTGAGGATCCGCACGCTTTGCGGGCGTATCTGCTTGAAAATAGCGGCATAAAAAATAAGCCCGTCATCGGAATTTATTGACGCAAGGCCCTCTCGGGGGTCAAATGGGTATTCCGCAAATCAAACCTCCATGCCGCGACTTAAAAACAAGCCGATTGTTTTGGATGAAGGCCGTTTTATCGACTGGCTTTTGGAGATCTATTACTATCGTTTTATGGATCGCGGGGTGGCGGTTGCTCAAACGCCGCTGCTGGCGCAATCCGTCAAGCCGGAGCTTAAACAAACATTTATCGCACAGTTGCGCGCGCAGCTTGTGCATTTTGATTTGACCTTCCCGCTCACAAAATTGCCAGCGCTCTACGAGCAGGCGTTACGAGAAATTAGCGTTCATCCTTCCCGCAAAAAAGCCAACGACGAATCTGCCACTCCGGCCTTGCCGGGAGCATCGGTTCCCCCCACGCCTCGGGCGCCTAACGTGCCTTAAGTTCTTTGGACGCATCTACCGACTCAACCCTGACGCGATCGACTCCAGCAGGGGCGGAAGGCAGTTCATAGCCCATGAGCACTCTTAGCGCCTCAACAGCCAGGCTTTCTGCCGCGTTGCGACATCCTTGCGTTTGGTTAAGGCTTGCAGCGCCCACATACCGGTCAATGGCCTCGTAAAGCTCTGCAGCGGCCTGATGGGCCGAGGCCGGAAGGGGGCGTCGCGGCAAAGTGGAAAGGAGCGATTGGACAACTTTTTCCACCAATGCGCGTATTTGCATTTCTCGAATCATACCCATAAATTATAGCACAATCGCGTTTAAAAAATTTGTCAAAATGTAAAAATTGTAAAAAGTTGCGTTTGCCCGCTTTTTTCGTCCATAGAAATATCCTTTATCGTTTTTTGTAAAAAACCGTATATACCGAGGATGAAGCGTCCCTTGCCAGAATCTACGCAACTTGCTGAAAGAGGGGAATTTATGCGCATATCGCCGGCGCTTATCAAAATTGATGCTACCGCTTTTTGGCGGGAAGAAGCCGGACACGATTTAGAGGCCCTCAAGGCCAGCATTGTCTGGAGGGAACGGCGGATGAAAGGATCTGGGCTTTTGGTCCCGTTATTGGTTTCGCGCATAGAAGGGGTGGAGTACTATCGCTTGGAAGATGGGCTTCGTCGTTTCAAAGCCGTACAAGCTCTTCTTAGAGAGGGGTTTGAGATAAAAACAGTTCCGGTGCGCGTTTTAAGCGCTCCATTAACAATGAGTGAGCGCCTGATGCTGATGACGCATGGGCCCAAACCTCTCGGCCCTATGGAAGAAAGCCGCATTATCAACCAGTTGGAAAAACAAGGGCTTTCTTTTGATTCGATGGCGCGTCTACTCGATCGGTCGGTGGCGCTGCTTAAAAAACGCTCTATTTTAGGGAAATTGGAAGGAAATATCGGCTTAGCGCTTAAAAACGGTCGCCTTCAAGCTGAACAGGTGGAGTTTCTCTTAAATGCCGACGAACCTCTCGAAATACAGCAAGAACGCCTCGAAAAAGAGCTTTCTGAAGCTCTCAAATTAGACTCCATTGCACACAAAAAGCCGCAAGGCTCTGATATAGAGAAGGATAAAGCAACAGCTCCCCATCCGGAGTGGATGCCGAAAGTTTTTGATCCAACCTTGCATTATGTAGCGCTGGAGGGCCTCTACGAATGGATTGGGGCTGAAGACGCAGTTAAAAACGGCTATTCTAAAAAAGTGGTGGACCTTTTAAAATTGCTGTTAAAATACTGTGGCGGCAAAATGACACTTCCCGATGCCGTGGAGTTTCTCAAAAAGTTTTAATTCATGTCCCAAGCGCAGATAGTTGCCAATCTTTCCAGCCAGCAGCGCACAATGCTGTCAGGAGACGCCGTGCGTGTGGCCAAGTACGGGGACAAGGCGGAGGTGTGGCCTGAGGAGGAGCTTTTGGCGTCCTTGTGCGAACAGCTGCATATCCCCTTTATTGATTTGGGAGTCGAAATGGTCGATACTCAGGCGTTTGCCGTACTGGCGGGAAGGGCCGTGCGCGACCACTTTGTTCCGCTGTATGCTTCCGGGCTGTTGCTTGTTATTGGGACCACCGAACCTTGGAACGAGCAATATTTGCGCGATCTTCGCAAATCGTTGGAGCGCGAAATTCACTTGGTAGGGGTTTGCGACAGCGCCTTTGATCGCATCACGGCACTCCTTTCGGCAACTGAGAGCCTGCCAGAAGTCCCCGCCGTGCCCCCGCTTGATTTGGACCGTTCAGCCTTTGAGTCTTGGGAAATCGACGAGGAGGACTATCGCTCGCTTATCCATCGGATGATTGAACGCGCCTATCAGATGCAAGCCTCGGATATCATCATGGACCCCATGGCGGACCGTCTTTCCGTGCGTTTCCGTGTCCACGGTACGCTGGAGGTCATGCCGCCGATCGACAAAAAGCACATCAATAGCATCATCATGGAGGTCAAGCTTCTCTCCCATGTGCCCACCAGCGACGTCAGTCATTTTAAATCAGGACGCATTTCCGTAGAGCTCGCAAGCGGCACCCCTTTGGATTTGCGTTGTGAAGTCCAGCCGACGCATTATGGCGAGGGTGTTATTTTGCGCCTGTTAGACCCCGGGTTTATGAGAAAATTTGCCGGTGCGTTGCCCTTCACGGGTGAGCAGCTCAAAATTGCGGACTACTGTCTGAACCGCACGCGCGGGCTGGTGCTCGTTACGGGGCCAACTGGTTCCGGCAAGACCACAACGCTATATTCCTGCCTTACGCACATCGATTATCGCTCGAAGAATGTCCGAACGTTGGAAAACCCTGTCGAGTACGCGATTGACGGCATCGTCCAGACGCCCGTCAGCGGACAAGAGGGGGAGGGGGCCGTCACCTTTCTTGATGGATTGCGCTCGCATATGCGCGCCGATCCGGATGTCATTTTGGTGGGGGAAATTCGCGACGAAGCGACGGCCATCACGGCGATCCGCGCGGCGCTCACGGGACACTTGATACTTTCGACGCTGCACACCAACGATGCCATTGATTCGCTTAACCGTTTGATTGATCTTGGCGTTTCGCCCTACCTGATTAAATCCTCGCTGCTTTTGGTGATTGCCCAACGGTTGGTGCCAAAACTTTGCCCCAACTGTCGCCAAACTATTGCCGCTTCGGAACGTGTAAAAAAACATTTCCGTTACTACGGCGAGGAAGCTCCGGAACAAGTTTATGTCAAAGGAGGGTGCCCCGAATGTTTCCATACAGGCGTAGTTGGCCGCGTGCCGATCTTTGAATTTTTCTATCCTTCGGCTCGGGCACGCGACCTAATCAAGCCCGGGATGATCGAAAGCGAAATCCGCAAGGCTTGGAGGGAAGACGGCGGCAGAAACCTTGTCCATGGGGCGCTGCACCTGGTTCGCGAGGGCATCACGACCTATGAGGAGCTGGAGATGCACGAAACAGAGTATTTGGGATAAGGCGCGCGTGCCGCTATGCCACTTTTAAAAAAGTGTAAAAAAGGAAACTGTATGTGTAACATCATTAACGATACCACCTCAAACGCCGTTTATTACAGCATTATGAGAAGGATTTTTGGATTACTCATGGCGTTAATGGGGGCGCTGCTCCCGTGCGATGCGCTGGCGCAGGATGCGATCGAAGATGCTCCGCCGATTCCGTTTATCATCGGTGGCGACGATTTGCTTTCTCCGGCGGAGAACATCTCGAGCGTTTCGCTGCCGCTAGAGACTGCGGCTCCCATTGAGGAACACGACATTGCCTCTAGCGAGAGCGATTTTCTCCCCGCCGAACTCATTGCTACGCGGGAGAGTTCTTCGCCAGAAGATCTTGGCGGCGCCGCTGTTTTGCCTGAAGTTCCGCAAGCGCTTTCAAAAGAGATCCCTGTGGAAGCTCACGTAGCCGAGACTCTGCCGCTTATGGAGTTGGCCGAAACCGAGGCCCCCGAAGCGGTTTCCGAAGAGCTTTTCGAGGAGGAAACTCCTGCTGTAGCTAAGGCTCAATCGCGCGAGATATTGCCGCCGCTGGCCCTTCCCGAGCTTCCCGAGATCGCGATGCCAACCCAGCCTTTAGTTAAGCAACCTATGCCGCCGCTGCTTGCGAAGCCGGAAGGTTGGGTTGAGCTCAAACCGGCGGAAGAGCCCGCCAAAGCTCCAGTGGAGCAACCCTACACGCTTGAACAACCGCAAAAGCCCTTGGAAGTTGTTGCGACGGACGGCTCCACTCAAATCAAGGGTCTTGAGCATGTCGTCGGCTCGCAGAACACGCTTTTGCCGTCAGTAACCCTTACGCCCGCAGTCGCAGTCGTGGGCGAGGGCTTCCCGGAGCTGCATGTGGACCAGATTCCCCTCGGCGACTTGCTTTCTTATCTTAAGGATTTTAGCCCCAAAACACTTCACAACGAACTCCCCAAGCCCCTTTATGTTACGGTCGATATGAAGGCGCAATCAATCGAAGAAGTGCTCGGGTACCTGATGGCCCGTTATCCGATCGAGGTGACCTCCGATGCCAATAGCATTTTCATCCGCCCTGCGGTGGCGCGGCCGATCGAGCCCCTGCCCCAGAATTTCTACGCGCAGCAGCCGGCTATGCCCGCGAATGCCATGGCCCCTTTGCCGGTAAATCCAGGCTATCGGGCGCCCTCAGCGGCCCTTCCACCTCCGGCAATGTTGCCCGAGGCTGGGTATGCCCCGGCGGGGATGAGCGTAGCCCAAAGCTGGGATGATATTCGCCTCAAGGCCAAACTCTATGAGCTTGAAAAGCGCCGCCAGAAGCTACTGGCCGAAAGAGAGCAAATTCACTCGCGCGAAAGAAGCCGCTGGATGAGCGAATAACGCCGGTTTGCAAAAAGACCGCTATCTTCCCAAACCGATACTGCGGATGCCCACGGAGGGTTTGCCGAGCCCCGGCCGATTGAAACCCATGCGCTGCATCCCCAGGCGATTGGCCAGCGTGGAAGGCCCTGCGGGTTGAGAAGAGGCCAAGCCTTGCGGTTTGGCGGAGCTGTTGGCTATCCAAACAATGCTTGCAGGTATGACGTTGAGCGCCCGCGACTCCAGCCTGCGCGAAATGGCAGGTTTCTTAAGGGGACGCGTTTCCAAGGATGGAGGCTCCAGTTTTTTCATTTCCTGCTTGTCCCCCGTATCCTCTTTAGAATCCCCCTTTTTTTCATCGGAAGTCTGTAAAATCTCGATTCCTAAAAGCGACCAGCGGCTGAGCCCATAAAATTCCGTATAGAATGCAAAACGCGCCTCCAACTCTACAGGAGGCTTTAGCGCGCCATTCGCCTCCAGCCGCAGGGGAGTCTGAGCCTGCAAACACTCTTTAATAAACTCCCGCAAGCCCTCTTGCCGCAAGCCTCCTTGCAGATCAAAGATGACCGCTTTACCCCCATCCTCGGGCCCAAGACGGAACAACTCCTCGACCGCATTGGGCCGAATGACCCTTTCGATGCCAAGACTTCCGGTGATATACGCCACGTTGAGATATTATACTCCAAAAATAGCCGCGCGCCAAATGCTTGTGGGGGCCTATTTTTGGTTGGATTCTTTCGCTTTCGATCTGAAAAAGAAAAATCGCGCCAAAATCCCGAGAATTGCCACAATCAGGATGCCTACGTCGGCAAAATTTTTAAAGGCCGTTGGGATGTAATAAGGGGTTTTTAGTCCAAAGATGGCAAAGATGATAAAGAAAACAAATGCCGCCGACCGCACATTAAAGGCCAAAGATATTGCCGCCAGCAGAATGGCGAGCTGCTGCATGGCAATATTATACGTTGACCACCAATGTTGCTGACGCTGCGTATTGGCCTCAAGGACAGCCTGAGCTTCGGGGGTGGTCAGCCGCAGCGTGGCCTCCTGCGCGGGCAGGCCCGAGAAAAAGACCAGAAGGAATAGAAGGATAAACCGTCCCATGCCTACTGATTTTGCATATAAATCTTCAGCGGTCTATCCAAAAGTATCTCCTCGGGGCTGACGCGCAACCTGGAGACCTGTGGTTGCTGGGGCATCGCATAGGTAACCGGTTGGGCAAGAACGTTGGCGGGAGCCAGCGCGGCCGTCGTGTAATAAGGCTGTGTGTAGGGCTGTGCGGCGTAAGTGGGCTGGGGCTGCTGCGGATAATAATATGCAGCAGGGTAGCCATAGCCACTCATGGCCTGCTGGGGGTAATAATAGGCCTGTTGTTGTGGGGCATAGGGGCCCTCGACCGGATAGACGGGCATGGCCGGTTTGGGAATGTCGGTCCCTGTCACGGTAGGATAATTGTTATAATTGCGCAGGCTCACCAAAAAGGGCTTCAGCCGCGGATCGGCATACACATCTGCCTTTTCCATATCCGAAAGTTCATCGAAGCGCTTTGGCACAAAGGTGTAATAGCCGACGACCGTGCTATAACCAAGCTGGCGGCCGGGCGCTACATTCGAGGGATCGGCGATTGCCACGGCATCGGTTTTCCAAGCGGGCGTATCTTTGGCAAAGGTGGCGATAAAGGCGTTAAGGACGCTCATGGCGTCTCCGGGGCCCGCGGCATAAATCGCAGAGGCCAGCAGAACGGCTGAGAGGACAAGGAGGTGCTTCTTCATGTTATTTTCTTTAACGGATTAAATTAAGGCCCTATTAAGGCTTTTTGGCGGGAGCGGGCGGCGGCAGCTTTTTAACGTGCTCGCGGACGCGTTCCAGCCAGAGATTTAGATGGGTTGCCAAGGGATTTTGGCCTATTTTTTCCAGAGCTTTGCCGACGAGTTTTTCGACATACGGCAGGTCTTTATATCGCTCCGATTCGACAAGATACTCGACGAGCCAGTCTGGAGAGCTCAGCATCGTTTCGATAAGGCCCTCTTCGTCGTCGAGGAAGCCATCCGTGATAAAATGATAAGCCCAACGCGGCGTAAGGTTGCGCAGCGAAAAATACTTAAACTCGATGCCTCGGTCGTAAAAGTGCCTTGAGGCCAGATACGCATACATCGGAGAGGCCGAGAGCAGCTCGAGCGAGGCTACGGGATCGGCTTCCGCGTCAAAATACAGATGTGTGTATGCGGCGGCGGGGCTGGCTTCCTTTTTTTTCTTTGCGTGGTCGAGGCAGCGAGCCAAGAGCTTTTCGTCGGAGTTGTCTCCGTAGAGCCGCAGCGCCCAAAAAGTATCCTCCACAAGCACCGCTTCGTAACTTTCGCGTGGCTTGCCGAGCGTTTGATTGGCCGCTTTGGCTTCTTTGAGTAGCCGGTAAGTCGCTTCCGCCGAAGAGAGCACAACCGCTTCCAGTTCGGGGGCCAGCCGGCTATAATCGGTCGCCAAAAGCCGCAAGCTGGCCATGGGTTCCATCCGAATGGCCGGGCCGAGGGCGGTATTTTTAAGCGCACCGGCACCCAGCGCTGCGGCAATCTCCGGAAAATAATGAAGCGCCAAAGTTTTCTCTCCTTCATAGGGCGTCTTGCCCTCCAAGACCTCCTTGAGCCCTTTGTAATGAAAGCGAGCCGCGCGCTCATAGAGTTTCTCGGTGGGGTCCGTCAAAAAATCAAAAAGTTGCAGCGCCTGACTTTTCAAAATCATTTGTTTCCTTCCGTTTCGGGTTTAAGATTTTTCAAAAGTGCGAGGGTTTCCTCGTCAGGCTTTGGGCCTTCTTTTGCGGAAATGGCCTCCACAAAGCCCTTCGTGAGGACAGCCTGTTCTTCCTGCAGCGATTTTTCCTGCATGCGTTCAAAAGCATCGGCGGGACTTCCCGGCACACGGATGCTTCCTCCCTGCGCCAGGGCGAAAGCGGGGTTGCCCCCTTGTTGGCCTTTGGGCCCCAAGGCCGCCCGCTCGGCCGCCAACTCGCGATTGCCTGAGGTATTCCCCAGCTCGGCCTCCTGCTGAACAGGCAGATAATCGGCGGGATTGGTTGGGGGGATAAAGTTGGCCTCCTTGAGCGCCTGCTGAACTCCTTCCGCCGGATTTTCTTTGTAATTTGTCGCGGCCGCAGTCAATTCTTTCGGGGTCACCTCGTCAGGATCAAAACTGGCGTCCACGCGCGGCAGCTGTTGGGGCGTTGGCACCGAGGGCACGGGGCTTGCTTCGCCCTCCTTTTTTGCGAAGGGAGCGGCAGTTGCGGCCTCGGGTTTGCTCAGGCGCGGCTCAACCACCTGCACCGAACGCAGAAGCTTTTTGGCCCGCGTCTTAATTTCTTCGGGATTGCCAAAGCTCGAAAGTTGCGGTGGGGGCGCAGCGTCCACTGAAGGCGCGCTCGAGGCCACCGGAGGCACAGCGACCGTGCGGGGAGCTGTATTTTCCGCCGAAGCTATCGGAATGGGCGATTGAGTGATGGACGGCTTTACGGCGGGGGCGTCGCTGGACGCGGGAGTTTGGGGCGCCTGCATTTTTCCAGGCGCGCCTTCGCCAGGAGCGGCAGGGGCGGGCTGGGCATCTTTTTTTTCTTCCTGTTTGGCGGCGGCTTGTGGCGTCGGGTCAAAAAGCTTCCCGCCATTTTGGCGATAGGCCAGATTTTCAAGATAGCCTTGGAAATAAAGTTTCATCACCTCGCTTACTTCTTTGCGGCCTTCTTCCGAGCCCACATAGGCGGGGGAGCATTGGCTTTGGCAGGCCTTTTCGGAGCCTGTGCGAGTCCCGTTGAAAAGGATGCACTCCCACATCTCCAGATTGTAAAATTTGTCTTTGGCAAAGCGCGGCTTTTCGTCCTCTTTCTCAGAGAAGGAGGGAGTATGGTCGGCAGAACCTTTCGGGCCCAAAATAAGATTTTCCAGGTGGATAACTTTTTCGCTGCCGGAGGAGCGCGTCTTTTGTTTCTTGATGCCGCAGAGTTGCTCGGCCTTTTCGGCGGTTTCCTTATCGTTGGTCCTGAACCAGATGCGACCGTTGTAGTTTTGGAGATAGACATCGGAGTTTTCCTTTCCGACGACCGAAATAATCCAGCTGTCCGCCTGCGTGGCGTTCACGTTAAAACACCTTGACTGCCGGCACAGCGACATAAAGTGCTCGTCGCCCGCGCCCTGCGAACCGCCGGCCACCACAAACTTTTGGCACTCGTCGTTTACCAGCATTACCTTGCGCTTTTGGTTAAGCTCGCTGCGGTGAACGCGCGAGAGCACCACCGATTGAAAATCCATTTTGAGGGCGGTGCCCAAAATCTTGGCCACGGTTTCATACTCGTCGCCGGCCACCAGTACGAAGATTTTCCCTTCGTTGATGCACTGCTCAAACGAGAAGGTCTTGGGCTGGCAGAAGGAATCCTGCAGGACGGGATCTTTGTTGAAGGTATCGAAAGCGTTCGCCACCACCGACCCGACGATGGTCTTTGTCTTCGAGTCGTATTTGCCCCACTCTTCGGAGAAATATTTGACGATTGAGGTCATCCGTTCGGCCTCGCGTTCCAGCGAAACGCGTTCGCTAAAGTCGGTAACCTTTTCGAGGGCGTCATTGAGCTCCTTGATTTTCTTTTCCACCACCTTGACTTGCTTGCGGCAAAAGTCGTCCTGCTGGGTTATCTTATAGATGGCTTGGGCGGTGCACTGCGGAGTTTCGTCATAGGCCAGGCGCCACAGCTCGATGCACGAGCCGATATGCGAACGCGCGCGCTTATACCAGTAGGCATTCTCGCCGGTCTGCTTTTCACCTTCGGCGAGGGTGCTTATCAGGTTAAGCCGCATGGCAGCCTCGGGGGCGGGCTTATTGGGCTCGACGATATTATACCTCAGCGCATTGTCGATGTACGAAATCCCGTCAAAGACGAGCTTCTTTGGCGGTGTGATTCCTATGCGTGCGCCTCGCGCGTCAGTGGCAATCTGCGTCCGGTTAAATTCGGGCGTGTGGGTGATGCGCAGGAGCTGGCCATTGTGATGCCGCCAGCCCAGATAGTTGAGGGGCTTGTCCCTCACGTCAAAAACAAGCTCCTTGAGTTTTTCCTCGAGCGCGGCCAGCCGCCTCTTGGGGAGCGTAAAAACATTAAGCGGGATTTCGGTTCCGTCCTTAAATTTCTTGCCGCGCACCAAGTCCCACGCCTCGGCCCCCGACGAACATGCCTTTGCGTTCAAAAAGAAAAGGTATCCCGTGTCGGGGTCCTTGAAGCGCGCCACCGGCATCAGGCAATTGGGCCGTATCACCTGAATGTCCTCAAAGACATTGCGTCCGGCCTTGTGCATGTAATAGATGATGCCTTCAAAAAACTCCCCCTTGACGTCCAAACACAGCCCGCCGACATTTCCCAGCGGCCCCGAATCCGGCTCGTTGTAGATAGAAAAGATTTGTTCGAGCATCGGGAAGACGGCAGCGGAGGTCTTGCCGGTTCCGGTAACTCCCGTAATAAGCACGGAGGTAAACAAATCCTTTTCGGTATAGAGCATGTCGCCTATCTGCACATAAGGGTCTTCGTCTTTTCTGAAGCGGATTTTCTTGGGCGAAAAATTAAAGGGCGAAAGGGTGGGGCCCAGCGTATTCGAAAGTTTTGCCTTAGAGCCCTCCGTCGCGACGGGGGCCGCCACCGACGCGACGACTTTTCGCGGCAAGAGCAAATCCAGCCCCTTCACGGCCATGAAGAAAAAGAGCGCCACCGAAAGCGTCCAAAGCGCAGGGACAAGCCAAGCGACCGCCTTTTCGCCACCCGCAAGCCTCAAAAGCGCCTCCAGGCTTTCGCGATGCGTCCACACCCAGCCGCGTTGCGGCCATAAGAGGGCGACCCACAAAAATAGCTTTAGCGTCCACTCGAATTTCGAGTGGATTTCAACGGCCTGCGCAAAACGGCCGAAAATCCTATCGAATATTTCCCTCATTGAAGTAATTGGGGTGGCAAACGACCAAGCCCCTGCAAAACGGCTTTAAAAGCACATAGGTTAAATAAGTGCAGATCAAATAAGCCACCAGCGGGCTTACGATATGGGCGGGGGGGAAGGTCCTTTGAAGCATCGGCGAGATAATCGGCATGCTATAAAAGGCGTAATCAAAGGCTTGCGGGATGAGGATCCAGGTCAAAATGCCAGCGGCCGTGGGCCCCAAAAAGAGCACCCAAGGGTTTTTGAGCGTCATATCCTTGGCCATAAAGATGACCACAAGCCGGAAGTGATACTCGAGCTTTTCTAAAAAGGTTCGTTTTTTCTTAGGAGACATGCTATTAATACCGTATGCTCACTATAGCCTATACGGCTCAAAGAGGCAAAATCTAAGATTCTATGGCAAATAATACCGATTCTTTTCCGCTTAAAATCCTCTGGCAAATTATTCTGGTCGTAGCTCTCGTTGCGGGCGCTTGGACCGTGGGCCAATTTATCCCCCAGAAAGGGGCAAAATCTGCCCAGCCCCGCCCCATCGCTGCCGCACAGCCTTCGGCCTCTTTGGTTTTCAGCCTTCCCGCCGACAAGCAAAATTCTTCCCTTAATATCATCAATTCCAAGCTTTTAGAGGCCAAGGAAGAAATTATCGTCGTTGCGCGCCAAATTACGGCTCTTTCGCTTTTGACCAATCTCCAAAAGCGCCAAGCCGCCGGCGTTCGCGTAGTTACCATCCTAAGTCCCGATACCACAACGAATTTCGATCGCAGCCGTTTGGCCTCGTGGATGCGCGAAAACAATTTTACCGGCGTTTACAAAGACCTCGCCGCTTCCACTTCCAATCTGATTCTCATTGATCGCAAATATGTTATCATTTCCGATCTGCCGCTGAGCCAGCGGGCCTACGAGTTCGATTCGGCCGCCAAAGACCTGACTTTGGGCTACCTCTATGTGCTTGACGCGCCAACGCTCGCCGAAGAGATTGTCAAGGGCCTCAAAAATCGCGTGAGCCCCTCCAACAAACTTTTGTAATTCATGCAGCCCTTTCCCCACGACGGCGTGTTGTTCGTTTCGCTCAACCCGGCGGAACACGTGGCGGTCACGCTGCCGGGGAGCATGCTCGATGAGTTGTACAAGGCGGGGCAGACGACAGACGAGCAGTTTGTCTTTTTCGCCAACAAGGAAGGTTCTTTGTTGCGCATCGGCCCCGAAGAATATGCCATCCTAAAGAAATTCACGCCGCGCTCGCCGTTCGACGAGCAGCTCAAGCGCCTCGCCAGCGAATATTATTTAGCACAAGCTTGAGGCGTTGCCATGACCGAAAGCGTTCAAGCTCCCTATCGACTTGTGGTTTTCTGGAAAGAAGACGCACGGACGAAAAAGACTTTTTCGCAATACCGCGAAGTGCAGGTGGCGGAAGGGGAGGGGTACGAGTTTTATCCGCTCTTGCTTTCCAAAAAACTTGAGGCCACGCTTTTGGAGTGGAGCGCTATTCGAACCATGCCGGAGGCGCTTCGTTCGCGCGAGATGGCCGTCACGGAAGCGGCGCGGCTTTTCGGCGAGGCGCTCGAGAGCAGCGACAATCCGCACAGCGAGACCTTCGTTGTCCAGACGGCGCTTAATCACCTTTTGAGCCTCGACCTGCTTTTCAACCTCACTTTTTTCGCGGACGAGCTGCCCTTATTTTTTGACTCCACGACGGTCGCCAAGGTGCAGCAAAGCGGCAGCCTCTATCTCTGGCTCGACCCCTATCTGGCGGGCATCAGCAAGCGCACCCACAAACCCCTGGATACCGACGAGGCCGCCTGGCCGGCAAAAGAGGAGCCCTACCACTATTTCAAGCGCAAGAGCGATCCGACGGTCAGCCCCCAGCAACTCGCCAACATCTGGCGCACAAGCGCCTCGCGGATTGTCGAAATTGACGAAGAGTGCCATCAACGCCTCTGGGAATGGCTGCAAGGCCGTCGCTTTAGCGAAGACGAAATCCGCGCCCTCATTTTACCGTAGGCGTCTATTCTCTCAAACCGATAAGCGCGTTTTTCCGCCACGCTTTTTTCGTGTAGGCAAACCCCTGCATCTCCTTGTGAATATACTTTGTCCACCTTGTCCATCCAATCCGTCTCCCGCGTCGCAGCGCGACGCCTCTATATCAAACTGCCTCAATATTGCTACACCCCATAGGGGTGTTCGCTGGTAGCCGTGGGTTTTATAACCCACGGAACCAGACGTGCGTCCTCCCGCATCGCGTAGCGACGCTTCTATAATTAGCCGTGGGTTTCAACCCACGGTTATGTTGCGCCATAGGCGCGGTGCCCCCCCTTCTATCCGCCTCCGCAGAAGACCACGCCTTTAGGCGTTGATGAATGTGGCAAGTTTACTTCTGACTACGGCGTGATGTCGCACCTTGCGTGCGTAACGCAAGGAACCACGGGTTTACCCGTGGGGCTCCATGTGCAGCCGCTCAAGCGGCGATATGTGCGCGTAAGCGCGGTAAAATCTCCCTTTGAAGGGTCGGGGTGGACAGCGACGGACGGCGGAGCCGTGCGAGGGGGGCGCTATTGTGCTTTTTTCAAGCGCTTCGAGGTGGTCTTCTTTGCGCTTCGGCGTCGCGTAGTGACGCTTCACCTGTCTCGCCGCAGTCGCACAGCGCGAAGGCGGAAGCCCCCGTACATGTTGCGCCGCAGGCGCGGTGAAATTGTTCCCCTGCCGCATCGCGTCTTGCCATTTCCCAAATCTCGCACGACGTCTGTCGTGTAGGCAAATTCTACCTACATTCCCTTTGCTAGACACATTTGCTCTGCTGCATCGCTGCGCGACGCCACCACCCCCTCGTGCGATGTTTGTCGCGTAGGCAAACTCTACCCATACGCACCTCATTGACGCATCTGCCCCCTCGCATGGCATCCCGCCTCTTTTGCCGATCGCGCGACGCCTGTCTTATAGGCAAATAATACCCACTCCGCCTTGAAGACGACACGCTCTTAGGCCACCGCCAGCTCGCAGCGCTGAGCCTCGCAACCGCACGGCAAATCGCTGCAACGTTTCGAGGCAACCACAACCGGCGCGGCAGGGCGCTGCAACGGGAGCTTGGAGGGCACCACCGAAGGATGCACGCCCGCACGCTCCCGATACGTCGGGCAAAGTTGCGAAAGATGAAAACGCAGTTTTTTGAGCGCGGCCGCTTCAATTTGGCGCACGCGCTCGCGGCTCAAATTAAAATCGCGGCCGATGGCGTAAAGATCTTCCGTCTCGCCAGAGTCCAAGCCAAACCGGCGTTCCAAAATCGCAATTTCGCGACCATTGAGGTGCTCTTTCATGAGCTTGCGCAACATTTCGGCTTCCATGTTAAGCTCCGCCAAGACCGAAGGGGCAGTGGCATTTTTATCCGCACACACGTCGTGACCGTTACGCTCATCTTCCGTCGAGGCGGCATGATCGAGATACATCGGCTTTTCCAAAAGCTTTTTGGCGCGCTCCACACGATTGGGCGTCAGGCCAAACTTTTTGCCAATCTCCTCATGGGAGGCTTGACGGCCCTCGGTTTTGAGCACCTCTTCTTCATAGGCGAAGATTTTGCGGGCCAAATCATAATTGTTGGGATTCGCCGTCACGGGGGTACGATAGTCGTTGAGAACGCGCCGCATCTGCCGGCGAACATGAAAAACCGCGTAATGCATGAAGCGCCCCGAGCCGCTTTGGCTGGGCTTAAAGGCGGGGATCGCCTGAATCATGCCGGCCACTCCGGCGGCGGCAAGCTCTTCAAAAAGATCCACGTTGTGATTGCTAAAGGTATTCGCAATTTTGATCACCAGTCGCAAATGGCCCAAAACCAACGTATGCGTGGCCTGAGCGTCTCCGCGCTTGGCGGCACGGACGAGCTTTTTCTCCTCGGCGGCGCTGGGGACCTGGTAGCGGCCCGCGGCATCCATCAAGGCGTCAATCGAACGGTGGTAGGGGGAGTAGTTCATAAAAAAAACGACCCGGCTATGATAACACCGACGGTTCCGAAGGCGTAAAGAGAATGTAAAAAAATCCGGACCTTTTACAAAATTTTACAATTCTTGTTGCGCAAAAAGCGCAACAGGAGAGGAGTTTGTTGCGGTTTTAGCGCAACAGATTTTTGCGGTAAAAACGCAAAAAGAGACTCTTTTTTGCACAAGAAGCGCAAAAAAATTTGGCTCCAAATGTAAATTTATTATTATACATAATCTATATTGTACATATGTTTTATGACAAGCCCAGTCCAATTTTTAATTGGATTTTGGTTAAATCTGTACAATCATGAATTGTATGAATTGGAGTCCTAGGGAGTTCCTCAAATATATTCCTCCTCAATATAGATTGCCCATCTGGTTAGCTGTTAAGAATCAATTCCGAAAAACAGAGCCTGAGCTGAGGAATATACGCCGTCTTTTACCAATTGATAGACGCTTGGTAGCAATCGATGTGGGGGCGAATATAGGGTTCTATGCCCTTGCGCTTAGCCATTTCTACAAGAGAGTCTATGCGTTTGAAGTAAATCCGAAGATTACAATGATGCTAAAGAGTCTAAACCGAAAAAACATTCAGCTGGTTGAGAAAGGGTTGTCTGATTGTACGGCTACAAAAACCTTGTTTATTCCCATAATAAACGAAAAAACAGAGCTTGATGGCTGGGCAAGCTTTAACCCAAGAAACTATGCAGAAACTCATTTAACGCGAGAACAAGTGGTACCCGTTATAGCTCTGGATAGTTTGGGAATCAATGACGTTGGATTTATGAAAATCGATGTCGAGGGTCACGAGTATGAAGTCCTGCAAGGAGCTAGAATAACATTAGAGCGTTCTCGCCCAAACATTTTAATAGAGATCAAAAAAGACAACTTTGAAAGGACTTCAAAATTATTGCGGGAATATGGATACGCGGAAGTCTCGCTAACATCTTTAATTCGAACGGAAAAAACGGAAGAGAATTACTTTTTTGTCCCAGCGTAAATGTTCTTGGGTTTGTGCATACCTAGGCTTGCACAACGACCGCTTCGGCCAACATGTCTTCCATCAGCGAAAGCGTGGGCTCGATGCCCTCGGCGAGCGCCCAGTAAAACTCCTTATTTTTCATAAGTTCTTCTGCAAAAGGATTTTCTGCATCTATCGTGCCGCTAAGCATTTGGAAATCGAGAAGCTTTTTCTTGAGCCGTCCTTCCATCAAAACCATGTAGTCATGCGGATTTTTATCTATCAGGCGATTAATTTCGTCTGCCGCCGCCTCAATTTCGCGGATTTCATGACGTTCCCGATACGCCGGCTGAAAATACCGCGCGGGCAGCCCCTCAATGGCCAAGGCACTCGCCAAAGCCTTGTCGTAGAGCTGTCTAGCGAAAATGGCCGTGGGTTTGAGCGCTTCGCGCCATTGGGGAAAGCTCAAGGCACGTTCGGCACTATCTTCAAACGCGGCTTTGAGGCGTTTGCGCAAGGGAGGCTTGGCAGTTGGAATTTTACTAAGAGCTTCTTTATAAGTCAGATACGGGACTTTTGAAATTTTGGCCCCCAGACGCGCCGTGTTAGAAAGCTCCACCTGCGGATGCGCTTCCACCCACTGCTCAAAAGTCTTTAAATAGACGAATAAATTTCCCAATGTCGGCACTTTTTCTGACGTATTTCCAGCGACAAAACGCACGTTTTTATCAAAAAGCTCACCTTCAACCTTATAACCATTGTAAAAGGAGTTGAGTGTGTGGGTGGTTCCATCGGGCCGAATGGCCATATCCTGACCGACCAAAAAGAATTTTTTAACACCCATGTATGCCACAAGATCGGCCACCGAAACGGAAATGGTTCCCTTTTCGAGCAAGGTCGTCCCCTTGGTCAGGCCTAGCCGCTGGCGCAGTAGCTGGAGTAAGGCGTTATTTTCGCCACCCCAAGAAAACGCGTGGTCTTGAAAAAGAGAGGCCACTTGGGGTTGGACGATAAAAGGAGCGACTAAAAAAACGCCATCGGTAGGCTGGCCGTAGAAAGCGCTGTAGGTGCTCTCGCGCGGGTCCGCCGCCAAAACAAGGTGGGGCCGCAGGCCCAACTTGCGAACAGCCCGGTAGGAAGAATGCACGGCAATGATGAGCGCGCGGTCCTGCACGGCCTTGAGAAATTCGCCCGCCTCGTCGAGCGAGGGCCCCGCCCCTACCAAAATGGCCGGAACGTCTGCAAAAAGATTGCGAAGCGCCTGCACGTCCGGCGCCTGACAATGGGCGGGAAGATTGGCTAGCGACGCCGCCTGCCACGCCAGCGAGTCGTTGAAATTGGCCCGATGGAGCAACTGCGCGACCTTGAATTGGCGCGCGAACTCTTCGTAAAAAGCTTCGTATTCTTTTGGGAAAAGCTGCCACGCAGGAGAAAAACGCAACGGCAAAACTTCGCCTATGCGGGCAAGCGGCGCACGCAAAAGCGCCTCGAAATCGTTGGAAGAGACTTCCCCGGCAAATAAAAGCAAACGGCCATCCTGTAAAATAGCCGGCGCATCCGGATGGGACAGCGCCGCCTTGAGCGCAGAGGCGGACGCCTCGTAAACCACCAAAAGCGCCGAAGCGTCCAAGCGCGCCATAAGCGCCTGAAGCTGCGGCCCAAAGCCGTTTACCAAATAAAGCGCATTGCGCTGCGGTGCCTTGACCTGCGTTTGCGCCCACAAAACAGACATGACCGAGTCGAGAAAAGCGGGCATGGGCCCTCCCGAAACCCCTTCGAGCTTCGCGGCCACCCAAGGAAACCTTCGGCGTAATATCTCCATGCCCTCCATGCTGCAAGACTATCGCCCAAGCGCCTGCGGTCGCAAGCCGCTTGTTGGGCCGATGGGTGCGCTTTTTACAATCTCGCGCGCCAAACGGGTGAATGTGTTAAAATAGGGATATGCAAAGGCTTTCGCATAGGTTCGGCGGCAGGGAGGCGCTTGAGCGCGGCAGCGTGCGCGACCCCAGCGAGCGGATGCCCAGAGATGAGACCGCGCAAATTTCGCGGGGCGTGGACGCAAAACGGTTGCGCCGCAAAAACGAAGTGGCCCCGACAAAACGCGCGGAAAAGGAAAAAGGCTTTTTGGCAAAACTGGCCGTGGCGGCGCTTGAAGCGATCACTCCAAAGAAAGTCGAAACAATTGAACTGGGACCGGTGGCCTTGAAAGTGGAAACGCTCAAAGTGGAACAAAAACGGCCGGACTCCCCTGCCCTGCCCACCGAGCTTTCGCATCTGGAAGCTTATCGGCCAAGACGCAAAAAAATCGAGGCGCCGGCAAAAGTGGAAGTCGCCGGAGAGGGCTACCTGCGTAATGCGCTCTTTAAAAGAGGGGGCGCGCAACCGCTCAAGGAGCTTTTAGGCAGCAAGAAAACTCCTCAACCGCCACAGATAAGCGCTCTCAAAGAAATGGCGCAACGCGCACGCAAACGTTTTGGCGCGCTTTTGAAAAAGATGATCGAGGGAACGCCGAATGCACCTAAGCACATTGATGCGGCAGAGGACTTGGGGCTTTCGATGTAGCAACTCGGCGAGCTAAATCTCCGTGCAGAATGGCGCGACTTCCGTCATGGAGGTAATCCCTTGCAGGACTTTTTTGAGGCCCTTCTGGTAGCGCGTGCGGAAACCCTCTGCCTGCGCCGCTTCGAGCATCTTGCGCGAGGACTCGCCTTCGCGGATAAGTTCCCGCAAGGCCGGAGAGATGACCAAGAATTCCATCAGCGCATTGCGTCCACGGAAACCTTTGAAATTGCAGGCGGCGCAACCATGCTCCTTGAGGATGGCGCGTTTGCTCTCGGGGATCGGGACGCCGTTTTTGAGAAAATGCTCGCGCATGGGCTCGGTGACGCGTTCGAGGACCTGGCAGTCGCAAAGCTTGCGGATGAGCTTTTGCGAGATCGAAAGCACAAGGGTATCGGCAATATTGAACGGATCGAGCTTCCACTTCAGCAAGCGCGTCACCACAGAAAAACAATCGATCGCGTGGACGGTCGAGAGCACCAAGTGACCCGTCAAGGCCGCTTCGATGGCCGTTTCGGCCGTGTAGGCGTCGCGAATTTCACCCACCATGATGACGTCGGGGTCTTGGCGCAAAAGACGCTTGATGCCTTCGGAAAAAGACATCTCGCCGTGTTCGATACGAAGCGGATCGGCGGTCGCATTGATTTGAGTAACCCCGTCGATCTCGTATTCGACCGGATCTTCCAGCGAGAAGCAGAAATTCTCCTCCTGATTGAGCTCCGTCATGATGGAATTGAGCGTCGTGCTTTTGCCATCGCCGGTGGCTCCACCCACGATGATAATACCGCTGCGGCGCTTGTAGGCGCGCCGAAGAGTGTCGATTTCGTCGGTAAAAAGACCCAGCTCGGTGATTTTTTTGAGCCCCAGACTTTTGTCGAGCAAGCGCATGACGATGCAGGGCTTGCGCGAGTGATCGTAAACAATTGAAACGCGGACCTCCACCGCACGTCCGGCGCAACTAAAAGTGATGCGGCCCTCCCCGGGCTTGACCGAGTCGAGCTGGATGCCCGCATAACGCTTGATGGTTGAGGTCACCGGATTGAAGCGATATTCCGGCAAACGCGTAAACACCACCCCACGCCCATCTACGGCAAAACGCACCGTCATCTGGCGCTTGATGCGCTCGATGTGAATATCGGAAACATTGCGATTGACACCCTCGAAAAGGAGCCATTGCACGAACTTGTTGGGGTTTTCGTCCTGAGAGGGGCCATAGCCGGCAAGGTCGTTACTGGTGAGAATAAAAGCGTAGTTGCTCTCGGCCACAACCGCTGCCGAGGTCTCCACATAGCCGCTTTCGTGCTTTTGGAAAGGCTGCAGCGCGCGGATGAGCTGCTCTTTGGTTGTGCGTATCTTGCGGATTTGCTTTTGCACAGCCGCCGAGACGGCATCGTCAATGCTGTAGTCGGACGGATTGGTGCACAACAGATAGACCGTGTCTTCCGTCACATGGTAGGGCACCGCTTTGAGCTGATCCCAGTTCTCAAGCGGCTGGTCGAGCAGGTGCTCCTCGCGGATCTCGATCGAGTCGGGAAGTAACGCCGGAGTCTTGGACATGAGATAGTCAATCGCCATGTCGTACTCCTCGGAAATGCTAAAGTCGGGCTTGTTGTTGCGCAACGCCTCGCGCAACTGGTGCTGCTTTTCGACGCTTACCGTCGGCTGGTCGATGAGAAACTCCGCAATCATGAGCCGACGCCGCTCCTGCAACGCAGGCTCTTCGGTAGACATCTTGAGATAGCCCGCAAGAGAGGTATCGGCGGAAGCGGTATCTTTTTCGGGATCGTAGGTAACAGAGGTGTTTTCGTCGTAGAAAAGCGTTGCCTGATCGGCGCAATAGGCCATCAGCGCATCGTAGTCGGTAGCCGTTAAACGACAGGGGATGACGAGATCCTTCGGGAAATAAGCGCTGCAATCGTGGAGCGGATTGAAGTGCCCCACTCCAAAAAGGGGCCCCAGCTGGAAGAGCGGCAGAAAGGGCATTTTATCCCAAAAGCCCTTTAGCGGGACATTCTTGGCCACCAGGACGTTAATGTATTCGTTGAGGGTGGTAATTTTGAGCGCTGCAGACTTAAGCGGGTATGGAACGACCGCGTGGGCGTCCATCAGCTTACGAAGAGACGTTCCTGCAGGCTGGCCGGTCGTCTGGTCTAGCCAGTCGAGATACTCAAGCTTATTGTCCTGCTCATACGAAGCCCAGAAGGCGTCAAATGACACCTCCTTGGGCGCCAGGGCGCCATGCAAGCTTGCAAATTCCTTCTGCTTGGCCGCGGCCGGTGAGGGCGCCGCGACTTTAGCGGAGGATGCTGTTTCGCTTGGCGATGGATCGGCGGAGTTCATCGAGGTCTTTAAGATTTTGAGTGATCTGGCTGGAAGCGGCGGAAATGTCCTTCTGCGGCTGCTCCAAGGCGATTTCCTCGAGGCGAACCCGCATCAGCTTGAGTTCGTTTTCGAGGGAATCAATCGAATTCCTCAATCTGGAAGGATCCTCGTACTCTTTGCCGCGCTGGGCCAGCTCGCGGGTCTGCCGCTCGAAGCCACCCAAGGCCAGCATAATGTCGGTGTAGGTCTCCTCGGGCGAACCCTGGAAGACGCGGCGCTGCGGGTAGTCCTTGTCGCGCGGCAAGATAAACTGCGGTTCTTCGGTCACTCCACCGCGGTATTCGGTGAGGATGGTCGGAGAAATGAAGATCATGAGGTTGCTGTCGGTCTTTTTGCGGTCGGTATTGCGGAAAAGCGCGCCAACGACGGGAACCTTCGAGAGCACGGGAACCCCTGCGTAGGTGTTGGTAGTCGAGCTCTTCTTGAGGCCGCCGATCGCCAGCGTGTAACCAGTTTCGACGATTGCCTGCGTCTTGTAGTCGCGTTCGACCACAATCGGGTATTGATTCGCAGAACCGCTGGAATCCACTATGGTCTTGTAGCCGGAGATCTCGCTGACGGTAACCGAAATGTCCATCTGCACCTTGTTGTTGTCGATGATGCGAGGCAAGATAGAAATGTTGGTGCCCGTGGTAACGTCCTCGATCTCGGAAGAAGTGCCCGTAGACGAACCCGTATCCGTTGTGGAAGAGGACTTCTGAATGGGCTCGCGCATCGTCGAGGCTATGCCCACCGCTCGATTGGAGACGGTGATCTGGCGCGGGTATTGAACCGAGGTCGAAGTGGTGTCGGTATCGAGCAAATTGAGCGTGGCCGTCAGCTCCTTGGCGGTTAAGATGGCCGAAGAAGAACCATCCGGAAGCCCTGGGCTAGAGGCAAGCCGTAGCGTGCCCGAACCCATGCTGAAACGCTCGAGATTGGCGCCAAGCGCACGCTCGGGTTTCATCGAGGTCTCATAGATCTTGGTCTCAACCAAAATTTGTCTTTGCGGCTTGTCAATGGCGGCAAGGTATTTCTCTATCCACTGGTGCTGAGCGCGAGTGGCCAAAACATAGAGGTTTTGCGAGTCGCCATCGTAGATTACCTTGCCCGAAGTGGGCGTAGCGCTCTCACCGGAAGCCGTAGGAAGAACGCGCAAAATGCCGCGAGTCATAATCTCGGTCATATCATCGACGTTGAAATCCGGAGCCGTAAGGATGTTCGGATTTTGGGAAGAGAAACCCAAAAAGGTTTCGATGTCTTTGGTAAGCGTTTCGTTTTTGACAGTTTTGTCGTTATTGGCCGAAGAACTGACATTTGAAGAGCCCGACTCGCCGCTGCCGGAAGAGGAGCTTGACGAAGAGCCTGAGGAGGAACCGGTGGCTTGGCCTCCCTCACCTCCTCCGCTTGAGTCACCACCGGAAAACTCGGCCTTGTCGTTGTAGCGGATGCGATAGATGCGCGCAATAAGCTCGGCATCATTGTAGATGCCAAAATGCCAAACGCCATCCTCGTAGCTAAGCGCCACATTATAACGCTTGCAAAGATGTTCGAGGATCGCGTAGGGATTTTTGTTGATACTCACAGAAATTTGGACATTTTCGCCAACCCCCTTCTCAAGGCCCACATAGCTCATCTGACAGGCGTCCGCCAAAAGCGTAAGCACATCCGTCAGAGGCGCTTTGTTGGTCTGGAGATTAAAAACGGGAATAGACTCTAACCGCGCAAGCTCATCGCCTTCGCTTAAGATAACGTTACCTTTGGCCTCAACACGCTTGGTTGGTGAAAGCTTGATGGAGGAATCTTCGGGTGCGGCAGGCTCTTCGGGGGCAACGGCCGCAAGGCTTTGGAGCTCCTCCGCAGATTGCTCGGGGATTGCAATTGAATCCACAAGCAACGGCTCCGCAATCATGCGGGGCGGCAACGGCAAAGTCTGTTGGGCATTGAGCGTGAAAGCAACAAACGAGAGTATAACGGCGAGGATTGGCATCATAGTATTCCCTTTACTTCCTACTTACGGTCGTTATTTATTCTGCCTTTAGGAGTATTTTACAAATCTATGGGGAAACACTTTTCCAATTAGCAGCCGATAAATTGTAGGGGTAATAAAATTTCAAAGTGCTTGAGGCCCGCTTTTTGCTCGAGGCAGCAGAGTCAAACAAGCTCATAGTGCCATTATAGGTTGCATCTAACGATGTTGCTGAAGCAGTCGAGACGGTGACATCATAGGAGGCCGCCCCGTCCATTTGCGGGCATACCAACGAACTGGCGTTTATCGTCAAAAGCATTGCAGTGTTGCTATCATGATTGCGCTGTCCCTTGAGGACTTCGCGCAAAAGTTGGTAGTGAAGCTGGCGCAGCACTTTTGTATCTCGCGCTCTGATTTCCGCAAGCTGTTGGGCCCCAAGCGCCAATATCATGCCATAGACGGCTACGGCAATAATCATAGTGGAAACCAAAACCTCAACTAGCGATAAGCCTTTTTTCATCGGTAAATCTGCCAACACAGACGCGGCACGACCACCGGAACCGGACGGTCTGCTGTCAAGGTAGAATTATAAGCAGGGGTAAAGACGTTGTACAAGGAATAAGACGCGGCGGGATCCTGATGACCGTTGCCATCTTCGCCATCGTCCGGTTGCAGTGTCAAACTCATTAGGTCGGAAACATTGAGCGAAGAAACGCCCATGAGTGTCCCGCGCCAAGTAATATTGCGCATTCCCGTCCCGCCTGTCCTACGCAGCGAGATTGCCGTATTTGAGATTAGAACGCCGTACCACCCATAGCTATCCCATTTGGCATCGTCTTGGAAAATAATATTCGGAGAGCTGTCGCAAAGTATGAGACTACGGCGTAAATTAACACCCGCATTGGCAGGATCGGGCTTGAACGTAACCGAAGAAGCTCCTTTGATAAGGATCCGCAGCGGTTCCATCGCCGCCGCAGAAGTAGAGGCATTGCCCTGTATCACCACATTTAGCGCCACGCTGCCACTGTTATATAGGCTAATGTCGCGAGGCAGGCGCCATGGAGCATTTGTCGCAGAACCATCTGCCGAAGAAAGGGTTGAGGGAGTAATCGAGATGTCCTTGCTTAGATCGACGGTTACTGTCGTACTCCCAGAAGCGCCTCCCGTATGAACAGCAGAAATGAGGTCGTCGAGGTCGGCAACGCCCGCGCCCTCGGAGTCGATCGTTACATTCAAATCTGTGAGCCGCGAGCCGGTTGCGCTGGAGTTCCAATTGTCAACAACACCCGAACCGGTGGAACAGGTAAGCGCCTTGTTGGCCGCTTTCCCATCTCCATCTTGACATGAAAGCCCCAGCGCCCCCGTGGAAGAAAGATAAAGCGTCGGATTAAGATAATAATAGGGACTACTTAAAGAAACAACGCTGCCGCTCGGAAGCCCTGGAGTTATAACGCCTTGAGCACCGCGAACGGTGTAGCGACGCTCCGAAAGAGTCGCGCTTGAGGAAGGAGGGGTAAAGGTGGAAAAAAGCTCTTTGGCTTGATCATACCCCGCGTATTTCCCGAAACTTACGCGTCCCCACGCCGGAGTAATACGCCAATCGAAGTTGCGCCGGTCGCTTGAGATAAGCGTGCGCAACTGCGGCTGGCCTTCCCCGGCAATCGCAACAATCGGAGCCCCTTCGCCAGAAGAAAGTGAGAATGCGCTTGTATAAACCTTGCCGATCAAAAGCGCCTTGGCACGACTACTGCCATCGGCTAAGGTAACGTTGCCGTTGATTGACAACGCTAAGCCCGATGCAGTAGCACTCGAGCTGTCGCCGGAAATCAAAAGCGAGGACACGGGAACCAAAATAAGCTGGTAATTGGTAATGGGCTCTTCAACGAAAAGCGCGCGTGCGTGAAACGTGCGATTTTGAATGCCAAAGGCGGAACTCACAGGCGCGATGGTCTGCGAAAAGCTTTTTTGCACCCAACGCACCTTTCCCCGATTGTAGTCGCCGCAAACTCCCTTTGACTTTTCTATGAAGGGAAAATAAGCGGATAGCCCCGCTGCCGGTAAACCAGACGAACTTAGCCAGACAAACTCTTGGTTGGGCGAAGCACTTGCCGAAACGGACGTCGAGGCCGGCAGCGAAGGATAACTGGCCCATGTCGGCCGATAATCATATCCTGGAATTGTAAAAATAGCGCCCGTATCAAAGCCGGACGAAGAGGCCGACGTATCCACGGCCAAGGATCCCTCTCTCTGCCATATTGCGCCCGAACCTCCAAGATTTAACAATCCATCGCTAACGATGGCGTTGCTAATCACTGTAGACGGGTCTGCCAACCGATCCAAACTCACGCTGCCCGAAATGCCGCTTGCCAAAGTCGCTTTTGTAATCGAAGGCCAATTCGAGTTTGTTGTATATTGTTTTGTGGCGGTGCTGTATGTTCTCCAAGAACCCGTGCTAGGAATGCCAATGCCTTGATCAAGGCCGAATTGGATGGAAGCTCCCAGCAGATGCGCGCCCTCCCATTGCAAAATACGCTGCTGCAGAGCATACTCATTCATCGACGAGGCCTTTATACGCGCTTGATAAATGGAGCTGGCCACATACAACGTCACCGCCGCGGTGATCGCAAAGACCATCGCATAAACGATAACCACCCCCCGGCGGCTACGGATAGACTGTGAGGACACAACCATATTTTCCTTGGCGGCGGATTGCCATATCTAGTGTAGCACTAAAACTGGGCTGTCGGCGCAAAGCCGCACGTTCCTCGGACTGATTGAGCGCCGGATCCGGTAAAATCAGGTGCCATTCGTCGACGGCCGTTTGTAAATTGGGGGTGGCGGAGGCGCTATAACTCGCGGGAGCCAGACTTACCTGCCGCCGGCTAACGCCTGCATTGGTATTCACGGCCCAGTTTCCGCTCGTGGGATTGTAGTCCTCCCCAGGGGAAGAATAACGTGCGAAAAGATTGCGATTGGTGGGCCACGCGAAACTCGATGAAGCCAAAGTGGTCATCTGGGTATCTGTGGGAGGGAAAATGAGGTTTTGCGGAAAACGGCGATCTTCAACAAAACGATAGTTAAAGTCCTCCATAATATTCGCGGTACCGTCGTTGACGAGATTGGGAGGATTTATGGATTCATCCCAACGCAGACGCAAAAAGCTAACTTCGTAAAAACGGTACGGGCAAATAATATTGGCGGACATCTGCCACGCGCGCGCACGGAGGATGCCCAAGATCCGATCGCCCGGAGAGGTCAAAAAAAACACCGTGACCGCACGGTAGGAGTTCACATCCACCCCCATACTGGCTAAGGTAGGGCTGCGGCCCCAATAGTCGAAGGTATGACTCAACGTTCCGTTACTAACATTGAAACGCGACCAAAGAACCGTCAAGAGCGCCGCCGGATCCGTTAACTCAGTGTGAGAAAGAGCGGGCGCATAACCAGACGAGGAAGTCGGGTCGCAGGAAAGATAACCATAGATGGAGCCGAGACTCGCCGAGGTGCTCGTCCCGACAAACTTTGGGTTGGTTGAGGTGCTTAAGTCATGGAGAACATATTGGTTAATCACCCCCACTGCCGAGCTCTTTTCGTATATCTCATGCATTTGGCGCCAAAGGGCATCCGCTCGAGCTGTGGCCGCGCGGGAAGGCGCCTGAACCCAGCCGGGTTTCTCGTCCATGATACCCGCATAGCCCAAATCAGCCAAAGAAAGAGAGGAAAACGCGGCCGGAGAAGGCGCCACACGTTCATTGGCCACCGCTCGGTCTAGCATTACGACGGCTCCCATGATCATCGCAAACACGCCGCCAATGAGCACGGCGGCAATAATCACCTCGAGCAAAGAAAAAGCGCGCGTACGAATCAATGCGCCCATTTTATTGCGGCTGTTCAGCTGTCGTTGAAAAGTTGGACTCATTCTTGAGGCTCTCCTTTAGCACAAAGGGAACCTCGAAGACAACAGGATTCTCCAAGTTGCCCTCCATCATCTTGAACTGCAGCTTATCCTGACCGATGCAGACCAGAATGTAGTAGGACTTGTCGTTAAAGACATAGGAGGGAATTGCTTGCCCTTCTCTCATAACAATATCACCCATCAACACCCTGCGTTCTCCGGCAAGGTCGCTCCACAACAGGCCTGTTACAGGAAGCGTTGCCAGTTTGGCCATGCCTGCCGACAAACGGGCATCTTCTGTGGCTGCCGGCGCATTGGAAGCGGACATAACGCGAACTCCGAAAATCCTCTCAGGGAGATCAGCCAAAGAGAGAGCTTTGCGGAATCCTGGCAGCTTCTCGGTCCATATGGTCAGTGTTTCGGCCTGTGCCACATACACGGAGGAAACCGTAATTGCAAAAATAAAAAATAAGACTTTGGGCCTCATAGAACACTCCCTTCAAATACTAAAACCGGCAAACAAACAGTCATCGTGCAGGAAACCTCTCCCGCAATCTCACGAACTTTGAAATCCAAAATCCAAATAGTCGAAAGCTGGAGATTGCTTTCCACGGCGGCAATAAAGGCCGTCACATCGCGGTAGTCGCCAACGACCATACCTGTAAAAGTATCCGTTTCGTAGTCGAGCTTGCCCACGCTAATCTTTTTAGGCTCCCAACGGCGGGCCACCACCGCGCAACGGGTTTCATCGGCAATGCGAGTAAGGATAGCTTCATAATCGCGGTTGGCCAAATAGTATTCCTTCCAACTCTTCAGGAAGGTAACGCTTTCGGTCACACTACGACTAAGAGCCACTATTTGATTTGTAGAAGCGTCACGTTGGGTTTTGAGGCTATCCACCTGCGACTGCGTACTGTCATGGGTGGATTTGGCTTTGTTGCGGGCCGTAAGACTTTCGTCAAAAAGCCAATAGCACAATCCCAGCACTGCCAGGATCAAAAGCATGGCTGTTGAGTATTTCTTCATTGTACACCTCCCGTCGGTTCACCCATAATCCCGCTTCCTGGCGCGGCCTCCGAAGACATATTCGGGTTCGGAAGAATAGAAAGATACTGGCTCTCCAGCGGCATGCTTCTGAGTATGGGCTGAAGAAATCCCTGGAAATTCGTAACGTTTTCCTGATAGACCTGTGCGCCGGTGACCAGCGACCAACCTTGCTTGGCAAGCCCTTCCTTCATTGCATTGATGATATTACCGATATCTTCTTGAGCTGAACGGAAAGCCATAGAAATAGAATATTCGGGGCGGATGCTATCACGGCGCTCCACCACCAACGAGTCTATTTGTGTACGACCATCCAAAGAAGTGAAGATGCCCAACAAAATAAGTTGCAGGCTTGGGCTGTAATCCACCCAGCGCGCCACACGGACGGCCGCGTTTTTTTGCTCCACCAAACGGCTAATCGTTTGACGATCGATGGCAATCATTTGGTTGTACTCATCGGTAACGCGATTAAGCGCCGCACGGCGGGCATTATAGATATTACTTAAAAATGTATTGTAGCCCATCCCCGCCAGAAAGAACGCGAAACCCACATAAAAGGCTATTGGCAAAATCTTGACCCAGGACGGGAGTACGGCAAGATCCTCGGGCTGAGTGGTTACAGCCCTTAAGTCATGTGCAACTTCTTTTGTCAGCGACATATCAATTGAGGGTTGAAAAGTAGAACGGCAAGTATTCACGACCGACGGCTGCGACTTCGTAGCGACGGAAACTCACCCCTTCGAGATCCTTTTCGATGGGATAATCGTAATTTGACCCGAGATCCACGATGAGGAGGTTGTCCTGCGCCGAGAGCGAAAGCGAGTTTAAGAAAACTTTTAGCGAGGAGTCTTCGGGAGAGGTGATAACCTTAGCCCGATAGCGCCAGCCCTCCCAGACCCCCGCTGGACTTACCTTGGTAAAAAATGCATTGCCGTTGTCGAGCACCAAGGGAAACGAACGCCCCGTACGGACTTCGTCTTCGTCCATCACCTTGTCTAGAGCGCTTACCAACGCAGATTGGACTCGCACGGGTCTGAATTGGGCTCGCTTGATGACATCCAAAAGTGCATTAAGCTGCATCAGCTCGGTGCCTGCCAGGAAAGACTGGTTGTGATTTTGATTGTGTAAAAGGGTATAGCGATGATTGACGACGTAATTGGAACCCAAAAGCTTTTGAGGCTGGTTGGAAAGCATCAACATCTCGCTGACCTCCGGCTGACGGCGGATGCTCGACTTGAGGGAAATATCCGTAATGCCACCAATCGAAAGAACGATGTTGGAAATATGCTCTTTAAACAAGCTCCGAAAATCTTCCGGATGGAGTTCTTTGAGCGAAAAATCGATGGGCCGCTTAGTGATATTTGAATACACAAAACCCCCATGCGTATGACGAATCACACAGCTGGTCATCTGAGCGGGCCCAATGTAAAGCCCGCCAAAAGTCCCCTGCCCCGCCCTGTCCTTGAACGGCAACGTGGCCTCCCCAGGTTCCGGTAAGAACGCCTTGAAAGACAGGACATTCCATACATCGGCAAGCATGTTACTGGTATTCATAGGTTATAATTACTAATGAGTCCCTCTTGTACGGCACTTTCGAGGCTTTGCTTAAATGTTTGATGCCCAAATTTTCTTCCTATTTCCAATTCATTGGGGATGCGGCCCCAATTGCCACTCTCGATGTAATTTCTGATGGGAACCGTCTGGACCATCACTTCATGGATGGCAAAGCGGCCCTTGCCATCATCTCGCGGCAAAAGACGTTGGCATACAACAGCCTGCAGAATTGCCGCGAGCGTCCCTTGGGCTTGGGCCAGCCGGTCGGGCGGTATCATTTGTAAAAAGCGCTGCACGGTCTGGTCGCAAGACGATGTGTGCATCGTCGAAAGGATCAAGTGCCCTGTTTCCGCCGCATTTAGGGCGATTTCGGCTGTACGAGTGTCCCGGATTTCACCCACATATATGATTTGCGGGGCTTGGCGCAAACCGAAGTAAAGTCCATCCGCAAAGCTATCCACATCCGTCCCGACTTGCCTTTGGCTGATAAGTGAACCGCCTCCGTGAGTGCCAAGCGTGTACTCAATAGGGTCTTCAAGCGTGAGGAGATGGATATTGCGCTCCTTCAGGAAGACGTGCTCCAAAAGCGACGCGTTCGACGTACTTTTGCCCGAGCCGGTTGGCCCACAAAAGAGGATAAGCCCCTGCTTGAGTTCGCGTATGTGATTGAGAAAAGTGGTGGGAATTCTCAACATGTGGGGCTCTGGGATCTCCCGCGGCAACATGCGCAAAACCAATCGATGCCGTCCAACCGTCTTAAACATATTGACGCGGAAGCGCGCTATTCCAAATTCCCAGCCGGTATCTTGATTATTGGCCGAGAGATTCAATGACATCTTTTCGACAAAAGACGCAAAAACCTCCGGCGTAATGGCAAACTGAGGATCTGCGGTCATGCTGCCATAGCGCAAATATCGCAGAGGCTCGCCAGACTCGATGAAAAAGTCCGAAATCTCGCCTTTTTCGCATAAACGCGCAAATCCTTGCCAAAAGTCCGTCATAAATAAAAATCCTTCAACACCGTTGGAGAAGTGCTATACTTGAAAGGTATGCGTCCCTTCCATCCTAGGCGAGTTTTTTCTTCCGGTTGCGGCTTCTCCCTCCTTGAGTTGCTCATCACACTAGGACTTATCGGCATTATTGCCGCTGCTTTAATACCAAAACTCTTCGAGGTGCGAGAAGAGACCCTGCGCCAAGCCGCGCGACAACAGGTCAAAAATATGGAGACCGCGCTTGGAAATTGGCTTAGCGCACAGGATAGCGTCAAAGCGGCATCGGCCGTCTGGACAACTTATGATAGCAGCCAGGGCTATATCAATAGCAGCACTTTTCTTGACTGGTCAAATCTAGGCAAATACTTACCGCAAAGCGGAGAGTCCTTTACCCTTCGGACAGGGGGTCTAATCGACACGCCCACGATGACGAAACTCCCGATAAAGGCCGGCGCGAGTCCTGCTTTTATCGGCGGCTCGATTTCTTCCGCCGACGATAGCTTGGGCTATGCGCATTTACGGCTTTACTGGGATCCCTCCAATCGGCGCACCTCTTCGCCGAAAGTTCTTTTCTTTCTGCCCACAATTCCTTAATTCTTCTTTATGCAAAAGGGCTTTACTCTTATCGAACTGCTGATTGCCTTTGTTATTTTGGGAATCATGGCCGCGCTCGTCGTCCCGCGTTTTATGGACTTGCAGCAAAAGGCGCGCACGGAGGTCATCGCCCAGCAGGCCGAAGCCATTCGCGATGCGGTTCTGGCATGGATGGGAAGCCAAGCTTCTCTTTCGGCGGCGAGCTCGGCGTATGGGAACAACGCGCTCATCTCGGCAACCGCTTTTACGGAAGTCAAAAAATATCTTGATGAAAAAACAGCAAATAATATTTCTACAGTCGCTTCGGGAACGAATGTCTCTTGCCTGAGAACTCAGGAGATGGTCGAAACGACGAATACGCTCGACACCGGAACCAACTACGCCAATCGGGCGGTTGTTTTCCAATCCACCTCCTATACGGTCACCAATCCCAAACCCACCACAGACGGGAAATACACCGCCTGTGCCGTCATTTACTGGCCAACGGGTACCACCCTGCGCCGCAACACACAACCGACCATCGTTCTGTTTGTACCCTGATTTATGAAAAACAAAACCCGCGCTTTTTCCCTCATTGAGCTGTTAGTTGCTATTTCGATCATCGCAGTCGTTTTGGCCATCGGCATACCCGGCATTAATGCTGCGCGCGACAAGGCAGAAGTGGAAACTATGCGCACCCGAGCCATTGCGCTTCAAAATGCCAAGGCTCAGCTCGTCAATGCCGTAGGTCCGGCGACGGCTACAACAAGCTGGACGGGAGCCGCCAACGATGAGGCGCGTTATGACGATCTCTTGCGTCCCTACCTTCCCGAAAGTTATCCGGATGCGCTCACAACACTCATCCCCTCCCCATTCTCAATCAATCTGGGCAGCACCGCCGAGGATACTGTGACATTAACCGACAGCGCAAGCGCAACCATTCCACTCCTAAGGTATTAACATGAAACTCTCCTCCCTCCGGGCATTTTCTCTTTTGGAAGCGTTGGCCGTCGTTGCTATTTTAGGAATCCTGTTGTTTGTTACGCTACCTCACCTTTCGAATAGCAAGCTCATCGGAGAACGCAGTGCCGCAAAGACAAAAGCAACCGCTCTTAATATTGCCAAGGACGCTTTTATTGCAGCACTTGGCGTCGAAGAGGCTCAAAACGACTGGAACACTAATACAAACGATACCTCGCGTTATTTGCTCGTGCGAAGCTATCTGACCCCCGTCCCAACGGCAGCCGATCTGGCTTCTTACAGCGTCCCTGGTTTTTTGATGTTTTTTACCCCCCCGGGATCGTCGGCAACCCCGCTTGTTACCGAACAGGTCTTGCTTTACGAGGACAAAGACCTCTCCGGCACTTACAGTGCGGGGGATGAATACATCTCTTATTAAAATTATGAACAAAAAAGCATTTACGTTAGTCGAAATGATCATCGTGGTCGTGCTGATTGGCCTTGTTTCCACGCTGGCGGTAGGTGGCTTTCAAAACATCCAAAAAGACGCGCGTAAACGGACCATCGCCGCGCGCGCGCAACAGCTTAATATTGCCAAGCAACAGTATATCTCAGAATTCGGGCGGCTTTCGGCAGAAACGGTTTGGGCCTCTCCGGCTGGCCAAATCTCGCTTATCTCCGGGCAGACCAGTTCGGGCTGCGCCCTTGATTCCGAACGCCGCTACAATTTACTCAAGCGCTACATTGAGCGTCCACAGGCATACCTCAGCGATTGCATGCCGGAGGGCACCACGTTGAGCACCCCGAATACCGTACACGGACGCTATCGGGCGTTCTTAATTTTGGACAGCGGCAACAGAAGCGCCATTACCCTACCCTCCTACTAATGTTTTTTATTGATCAAAGTAAGGATGTCCCTCTTTTTCACGAGTTGATTCGCGAAGGGGTTTTTAGTTCCGCCGTATGGGATTCGCTGCCGCTCCCGCCCGAAGGAAAGCTGCTGGACATCTTGGTAAGCTTTCGAGCAAAGATCCCCGAAAAACCATGGATTGACTGGCTGATTCGAAAACACGGATGCACGCGCATCCCCTCTTTTGAGCCACCGCCTTCCACTTTCAAAAGCCTTAGCCGCCCCCTGCTCACCGAATGTCTTAAGGCCGACTGCTATCCTCTTTTGGTCGGTGAAAATCACCTTTTTATCGGTATCGGGCGCCCCGACTACAAGGAATTGCTTGGCCAATTGTCAAATTTTTACAAAAAGAAGGCCAACTATCATAACGCACTGTCTCTCAATGAGTTGCATATAATCCGAGGCATCGCGCAAAGGTCTTTGCAAAGTTTATAGGCATAGAGGGAACACCTTATGCTATACTAGCCCCGTGCAAGAGTACACGCCAGTCAAACTAGGAGAGGCCCTTGAGGGGACCCGCCACGGCATGGATAAAGGGGCTAGAGGGATTCTTCAGAATCTCATTGAAGCCGTTGGCCATGTCATCAGCCCGCAAGAGTCCTCTGGTATGGATATGGTCTAAGAGCCTAGAAAAGCTCGAGGTTTAGCTCACTGTTGTGGCTCATCACCTCGTCAAAGTCGGTGCGGCCGGAGATAACTTGGCGCAAGCCTTCTGCAAAAAGCATGTGATAGCCGGATTCTTTGGCGGTTGCGTAAATTTCCGGACCCGGAGCCTCTCGCGCGATTTTATCCTTAATTTCGAGAGAGATGGGGCATATCTCCATGATGGCGCGGCGCCCGCTATAACCCGTGTTTTGACAGTTGTGGCATCCGCTGTGGCTGAAAATCATTCCCTCCCCTTGCAAAAATTCATCGAGGGCCGTTGCGAGCGGTTTGTTGAGCGGATGATCGTTGGGGCGATAGTGCGCAACGATCTTCTTTTCCTTTTCGGTAATGGGGCGGATCAATTTGCAATCGCACAGCTGGCGCACAAGGCGTTGGGCCTGTAAGAGGATGAGCGCATCGGCGATATAGGAGGATTGAATTCCCATGTTGCGCAAACGACCGATGGCCGAAATCGCATCATTGGTGTGCAAGGTGGAAAGCACCAAGTGACCCGTCAAAGCAGCTCGGATAGCCTGCTCGGCTGTTTCTTCGTCGCGGATCTCCCCCACCATCACGATATCGGGGTCGTGGCGCAAAACGTGGCGCAAAAGACGCCCAAAAGTAAGATTGATCTTTGTATTAACGGCAATTTGTTTGGCTCCATTGATTCCGATTTCCGGCGGATCCTCAAGCGTGATAAGATTGACGTCGGGAGTATTAAGCACACTCATCATTGCCGCCAAGGTGGAAGTTTTACCGCAACCCGTAGGCCCCGTGACAAGCACAAGCCCGTAACTTTTGCTGGCCGCCTGTTTCAAAATCATCTCTTGTTCCGCCGGCAGAACCAAGTCAGCCATTGTGCGGATCGTAACGCTTTTATCCAAAATACGCAGGGCCACGCTTTCAAATTCACCGGCGGGAATGATAGAAACGCGAACCTCCACCATCCGACCGCTTACTTGAACGGCAAAGGTGCCATCCTGCGGAAGCCGGTGTTCAGCCACATCCAAATCGGATTGAACTTTGATCAGAGAAACAACGGCCGGATAGATATTAAAAGGCAGCATGGCCAAATCAATAAGGCTCCCATCCACGCGCAAGCGAATGCGCATCTTATTGTTAAACATGTCCATGTGCAGATCGCTTGCGCGACTGACAATTGCGCGGTAAAAGGCATAAGATAGTATCGCGCGGGCATCCGTACCGTCTAACTCGCGCACCTTGGCCATTTGGTTGGCATCAATACCAAAGGAATCCTCCTTGCGCTCAGAGCCATCATCCTCGACCACCTTTACTGAGGCTTTGCCCTTGGACTGATCGAGGATCAAACGAATAATAGGCTCGGTAACCGCACAAGCCACCACCTGCTTGAGGGTATTATCGCTATCGAGCGTACGCGCATTAAGCTCATCAAGAAAGCGCCCCGCCTGAAGCGCTGAGGGCAAAAGCATATAGTAGGTGTTGGCCAGCTTCGCGTAACACACCGCCTGATACTTTTCCAACATCACCTCGGGGATGGTTTTTTGCGCTTCGTCATCCACGCTAATCGCACGTACCGGCACCATGGGGGCTCTCTGCCCGAGGGCAATGATTCCGCACAGCAAATCATCTTTGCCGGCCATCAACTTTTCCATCTCGGAAGCCTCGCGCTCCTCGTGCTCCTCGAAATCGTAGAGCATATGGTTCTTAACCATCCACTCCATCATCGACATCGGACTTTCCATCGAAGATGGTGGCTCTGGGATGGCCTCTTCGGCCCCACCCTCTCCAAGAACTTGCAGACAGGCCGCTTGATGTTTGCGATATTCCTCGAACCCAACGGTAACTTTAAAAAACGTACCCTCCGGCATGCCGAGTGTATCCTTGGACCCGGGATAAAAATGGCCCAAAACAAGGATTGAACCGACATTAGCCAAGGGCAGCCAAGGCAAGTCGGTAGAGGGCTTTAGGCTATAGTGCTTTTGAAGATAACGGACAATAGCGCGCACCGTACCAGTAGGAACAGCTCCAGAGTTTGCAGGATAATAAGGAGCCTTGAAACGTCGCGCCAAAAGATTGATGATGTGCGACTCGTTAATCCCCAAGCGAGCGAGCACCTGCAGGTGGTTCTCGCCGCTATTATATTCCACGCGCCCGCCCACCAAACGAATAATTTCTTTGGAAACTTCTAGGTAGCTGCTTACGGGTTGCGCCATGGAATTACTTTGAGGTGTTCTTTAAAACTTTTTCCATTTCCGGATCAATGGTTGTACGCCTCCAAGCTCTATGCCGATCGGCCGCTTTTTCTATCCAATCGCGCGAAAGCCCCTCCGTCGGACGCTGGAAAGAAGTTTCGTCGCTGTTGGGTCTGAGTATGGTTGGCGTGATAAAGAGGAAGATGCTCGTGCGCGAGGAGTTCTTGCCCGTGGATTTGAAGAGAAAGCCGAACAGGGGTATATTGCCCAAGCCCGGAAGTTTCTTGGTCGAAACATCATCCTGAATGCGTTCAAGCCCGCCTATGGCAAGGGTGTAGCCCACCGGCACATTGACTGTCCCTGTATATACCGAGTCGTTGGTGGCAACACGATTTGTATTTGTATCTGAATCGCTTGTGGCAGTTGAGATGGAGATATTGAGATTGAGTTGGACAAGCTTTTCATTGATTTGCCTCGGCGTGATGGTAATAGTCGTACCTATCTTTTGAGTCCCCAAATCTTGGATGCCAATGACTGCATTGTCCCCCGTATCGGAGCCAACAAGGTGCTGCGTGGCCGAAAGAGGGATGTTCTGGGTCGTCTCAATTTTCACCTCGCGGCCGTTTTGCGTCACAACAGATGGATAATGTGCCACCTGACTGTCCGTCTTTTTTTGGAAGGCCGTCAGCGACGCGGAGAAGTTGTTGGACTGTATCAGCGCGCTCCAAGGGAAATCGGGATTCTGGATAGTACCGAAAGGCAGCCCGCTAGAACCGGTAGTGCCGTCTTCCATCGCGGAACTGGTAGCTAGATTTAAAGTGGAGGCCCCCTCCCAATCGAAGCCCATCTGAGAACTGGGCGTTAGGCTCGACTCCAAGAACATCGCTTCAATGGCGATGTTGTTGGTGGGATTATCTATGGCAGAAAGGTAGTCCGCCACCCAGCTATGCTGCGTGGCTGTGGCTATGATGAAAAGCGTGTTCGCATCTGCATCGTAGCTGACATAGGTATAATCGGAAGTAGAAGTATTTTCATCTTGCTGGGCTATCGAAGAACCTCCCCGACCGGCCGATGTCGAGATCGTGCCGTCCTCGCGAATAGTACCGCCATACTCTACATCAATGCCTAGGATTTCCATCAAAGTCGTCATCACGACTTGCCCCGAGGTACCCGATGAACTTGTCGCGCTTCCGGAACTATCGTCGTCATCATCGTCGTCGTCGTCGTCGTCGTCGTCATCATCATCGCTATTGGCACCATAACCCGACGTTGACTCACCTAAATGCACGTTCTTTATTCGATATATCTTCGCAAAATATTCGGCCTTGTCTTTCTTCCGGATAAACCAAAGTCCGTCCTCCTCGTAAATACCCAAGCCAAAATTATTTGCCAGAATCTCCATTGCCTTGAAGGGCGGCATCCTCATATTCACGGTAACGCTGTCCGTCTCTATTTCGGGTAGAACATAATTGATCCCTGCGGCTTCAGCAAGATAACGAAGCGCATCACGGATGGGCACCTCCTCCATGCGAATATCTGCGAGAGGCTGCTTAAGCAACGTCTGTCTGGGCGAAACAATGATGTCTCCGACGGAAATGTTATTGGTGTACGCCCCTTCGTCAGGGATAATCTCCGACAATTGATTTACTTCCTCGGCTCTCCCGCTACGCAAGTTTTGCTGGGCCGACTGAACAGCTTCATCCTGCATGAATGTCGGCAGGGTGAATTCCGGCGACGATGCCGCTTGCGGCTCGGGAATTGCCTGCGCAGAAACGTCTGTTTGCGCCCACAGCAAAACTACGCCAAATAGACCTACAACCACCATCCATAGTTTTTTTTCTATCATAAAGTGCCACCTTTCTGTGAAAATGCACGCTCCGCCACCCCCAGCGTCAAACCCTTGGGTTCAATAGAAATATGGATAATGGACGATAACGCGCTCACAATAGTTCCCTAATGTTTCACCTACGGCATTTTCGTACACAAAATTAACATTCGCATCACTCTTTAGGGAACTTACAAAACCCTCTCCTACAGCCACACCGCCGTAAAACGAAACCTCGCAACTAGTGCCATATTCCGCCTGTGGAGAGGCTAGCAATGTGCCCAAGGGGTTCTTATATGTGCAAATCTTGTCCAATTGGGCGCCGGAAGTCATTTGTACTAACATTTGCGTCGGCTGGAGGCTAGGAATCGTTGTCATCTTTTTCTTAAACAAAAATTCCCCGTTAACTATCATAAAAACTTCAGAAAGCCCTGGTGCGTATAAACATAGAACGCTAGCCTGCCCACCTGCCGAATCGGAGGCCGTGGCAGAGGTTTGATCATATGTCATTCCGGTAAGAGCGTTGGTATACTGATACCCTGCGGTAAAAGTGCTGCCATTGGTTGTAATCGAAAAATCCATGCTGGCTGTAGTGCTTGGATTAAAGCTCCCGCTAAAAAGTCGCAGTTTAAAAGTAGAACCGCTAGACAAATCCACTTCGGCCAAAAATCCTATTAGACCGCCTCCATACGCTTGATAACCTATCGGTATTTGACAGTAACCGTTGCCGGAAAGCACGCCACTTCCATTGCAACTAAGCCCGGAATTCCCCGCGCCCCAATTGGCATTGGCGGCTTCGCACACGGAACCTACGGCACTGCCGTCCAAAAGGGAGCTTGACGGATCGGTCGCACGCGCAAAGGTATCCTCCCAGACGGTTTCCTTTTTAGTATAAGCACTCAAGGCTCCACAAAAGTCGAAGTCCAAGGCGGCAGTCGCGCTTGTACCGTTATAACCATCATCCGAAAGGCCAACGGCTCCATACGAAGTTGCGGCGACAATAGGCTCGTTGAAGGGAGAAGCCGCTGTCATATGAAGGTTAAGCATTCCATCCGTAGCCCAGGAAAAAGTACTGCCAGAGGAGTACGTCCCGTCATCAAACAGCACCACTCCAGCCGCCTTGGCATTGACTGTATCCGCATCGCTTGCGCCAAGGCATTTTATGAAATACTTTTCGTTAGAATAACTCGCCCCTAAATCGACAATAACTCGCGAGCGACCGTCAAAGGAGCCCACCGTCACTCCAGAAGGAACCGTCCCCCCACCCTCGACCGAGACAGCCGTCCCGTTGAAGAGGAGAACCACTTCCGCATCCTGAACATACTGCTGGCGAGAGGCAATAGTACCACCGAGCGCCGTGCCGGAGGAAATATCTTCGGGATCCATACCATAGCTAGAGACCATCTCAGGCTGATAAGGAGCGCTTGTCGGCTCGCCTATTGCGGGCCGCACCTGAGAGGCACTACCCGAACCAGCGATGTCGAAAATCACCTCTGGCCCGCCCGCTACATCTGCGCCGCGCAAAAAAAATTCTGTTTGCGGCGTGTATGCCACGCTTAAAGGCAAAAAGCAAACAGGGACTTCTCGATAAAAAACAACTGCGCGCTCATAGGTAAACGGTCGGTCACTCCATGTAGGGGTAAACTCCGCAACCAGCCCCCCGTTAGCCTCTGTTGCCCAGGGCAAAAAACTCAAGGGGTGTGCCCCAAAATCGTCGATCGAATCGCTGGTACTGAAAGTATTTCCCCTGTCTAACAAAGGCAAAAAAGTGGGCCAGGCTATAAACTCCAAGCCGCCAGGGACTGTCTGAGAGGCCTCTTTCAAAGTACCCTCGTTGAAAGCCCACTTTAGCGCCGTGCAAAGCGCATAAGTATAAGTGCCTGGGGTTGTTGCATCCCCCTGTTGAAAATCCGCACTTTGAAGACCATTGGCTATATAATTTCGGGTCAAGCGGGATATTTCCGAGCTTAAAACTTGATCGCACCCGCTGGCCACTCGTTGCCACGCGGAATAATTTTCGACGGCATTCTGCTGAATGCCGCCTACGCTTATAACGAAATACAATCCTGTAACAAGGATGGCCAGAAGGCCCGTGGTAAACAAAAAGATGACCAGCAGGCTTCCGCGCTTTAAACTGTCTTGCAAGTTATTCATTAGTACTCCCTCAGCCAATGGCCCTCCTGTCGAGCGGCAAAAGTCCAAACCCCCCACTCGTCCGCCGTCTTTTTGACGCGCCCTGATACTTTCCCCGTTCCAATATCCCTCAAAGCCTTACTAAAGGCGGTTGGCAACCGGATCTCGATGCAGTCAAAACCTGTCGCGCTGCGTTGGATGTAGGGGAACGCGTTTGCGGTTTCACTTTGGTCGCTCGCCAAAAAAGTGGCCCCATCCGCGTGATAAGTAAACTCTGACGACTTGACCAATCGATTTTCGTTATTTATATAGCGGGTCAACACATAGGTTATTCCGGCAACACCCGAAGCGGGCGTCTCGCTAAAACAACGCAGATAAACCACCGCATTGATCTGGGCCCCTCCCCCAAGGAAAAGCAAAGTGTAGTTTTTTTCAGCGGCAGGGGCACTTGAGCGATAAACCGTACTGCTACCGGACTGCGTTAGCGCATCAAGAAAAATGTCATCCTCGTCCGCCGCAATCGACAAATTCCAGATATTCAAATCACCGCGCATATCCGAAACTGTATGGGTGTTGCTGCTCAGCGGGCCCCAAGCGGAGCTTACTTGTTCTTGAATGCAGCTGTCCCAAACATAGACGCGGGAAGCCTGTGAAAAATCATCCTCGATCTCCATGAGAATTCGCGAAAGTTGGACTTGTTCAAGCTGGTTGCGTGGATACAGGCCATTATTGAGGCCCATCACCTGATACATCATGACTCCCCCCGTGCTGCAGAGCGTCACGCACAAAGCCACCGTCAGCAGAATCTCCAGTGACCACCAACCGTTTTTTTGAAGCAGTCGTCTCACAAGGCTCCTCCTATTTTTTTCGGAATACCCTTACAATCGATTGTTCGATTGTTGTTTTTGTCGGCGGCAAAGCGCCTTCGGGTTCTTTGGAAGGGGCATACTTGCGGAAAATTGCATCACTGGGAGATAGTGTCACAACGGCTCCCGTTGTTTGCGTTTGGCCCACGACAATCCCCACGGCGCGAGCCTTTGCATTTAGAACGGGGGCACCTGCCATATTTCCGTCCAAAGGAGGAGCAATAGTGGCGCCACTAGGCACAAGTTCTTTCACAAAGCCTTCCATCATCAGCAACCCCGCCTGCTTATCCAGCGAAAAGCCCGCAGGAAAGACCGCTTCGGCCATCGCAATCGGCTTCGGCGAGAGATAAAGCGGGATAGACTTGACGTTTACCTTAAGCAGCCCCACCCCGCGGCGCGTATCGCTCTCGACCAACGTCGCACGCGTATAGCCGTAAGAGGTCAATACACTCAGATCATTTCCCTGAGCGATTGCAAGCGGGACCAAAACAACTCCTTCCTCGTTGATGAAAAAGCCATTCCCGATCTGCTCCCAAAGATTGTAATTCTGCCGTCCCGTCTCATCAGTTTCGCGCTTAAAGTTAAAATAGATTTTGAAAGTTTCTCCGCCAAAGCCACCCGGGTCGTCTTTACGGAAAACAGCTTCTTCCGGAGTTATGTTAAGGATTGTTACTGTACTGCCACCAATAGGAGCCGCGGCAATGGCAACTTTATCGTCCTTTTTTGCTCCATCCTTCGTCTGTACACTTGCGGCAGCCTGAGCCGTATCATTCATGGGCACTTTGTCGTTAATTCGGTAGCTCTTTCCGTCAATCACCAAAAGCGGCGAACCGTTTGCTTGAACCACATACCCTTTGATGCGCTTAAGCATGGCTTGCGAAAGCTCGGAGTTTACATCCGCCTTGGCTTCAGCCGGCTCAAAAGGATTAAACCCAAGAACAAAATCCGATGGCATTTTGCGATATTCCGGGCCAATCTCATCGGGAAGCGAACTAGGCGTTTCGACAAGCGGCACCTCTTGCGTGGAGATGGTTTCCGCCAAAGCAGGCTCGTTATCTGCATACAACCCCGTCAAGAGGAATAACCCCGCGATCAACTGTAAAAATATCTTTTTCATTTAAAAATCAAAGCTTTAAAATCTATATTAGGCTCATCGGAAGCCCACTTCTCAAAAGCGATATCGCTACGATCTTGCAGGTAGCTGCCTAAATCCAAGGGCTCTTTTTCAGCCACGCCTGAGGCCACCCAGCGAAAAATCACTTTTTTACCAAACACGCGTTTGGAAACAACCGCGCTTTCCGCACAATTGACGAAGAACGTCCGAACTTGCTCTACGAACTCTGGCGAGTCCGTTTCCTTTTCGAGAAAAAGAGGACTGGCACGGAATATTTCCGGCGAAATGCGGCTTCCGTTAAAATCCATCACAATAACGTGGGTTTGGCTCAAGACTGTTGGTAGAACAATAACGTCCTCACTCGTCTCTTTCCATTGTGGATCAGAAAGCAAGGCGTTCAGAAGCGTATAAGGAGCTATCTGGGAACGTACGACAGTCAACTTAGCATCGTCTAGTGATTTTTCCAACTCTCTATAAGGGGCCAAGCTCACCGCAAAGAGAATCCTTGTTTGATAATCGGGAGCCAAGAGCATCTGATAAACTTTATCATCCTCAAAAGAAGAACCAATCAACCCTTTGGGATCCGTTCTCAAACGTCTCTCCAGCGTGGCGCCCGGCTCCGTTCTTACACCATTTTGCGCCTCGCAAAACAAATTCACCGCGCTATAAAGGACCGCTACGCAATCACAGTCCGTTCTCTGCTTAAGGGCCTCTATTACTTGCGGCATGGGAGTCGCCAACGGCAAATAAAGTTCCTCTGGGGCAACCACCAGCCCCTCTGATTGTTTGGTCGCAAAGGAAATTTTGATAACGCTTGGTCCCCAGTTTAAAAGTGCCAGCTTTTTTCCAGAGAGCCTTTCTGCAAGAGGATAATTCACGTCTGCCGGATCAATTTGGAAGGCGTTCAGAATAGCTAAATTTACGATTTCTTTGATCATGTTTTAATCGGGTAGTTTGCACTGCAATCCGAGCACCACTTGAACTTCTTCAGGTGAGCGTGCGGTCCATTGCGTTTTAATAATTTTGAGACTACCAAATTGAGATTCGAGCTGCGCTACAAATTTAGTAAGGGCGGAGAATGGACCCAAAATCGTAACTTCCATTTCTATCATTCCGCGGCTTGCCCCTCCCACGGGAACGGGCGTCTTTTTTCCGGGAGTTTTTGTCGCAAGGGAAGGCCGATAGCGCCTGGGGGCTTGGCCTTGTCCCTCATCGGCTGGCCTGTCTGCACCCAACTGCGAAACCCCCGAGATGACAATATTATTTTCCTCAGCTATCTTTTCAATTCTCTGGCGAAGGGTTGCCTCATTCAGGCCACTAAGCTGTCCGTCCCAGCGTTTGAAATAATCCAAATATGCCTTATCGGTCCGCTGATTACTTTCAAGCCTCTTTTGTTCTTGCTCCAATTGACGCAGGCTCGACTGATATGCGGCGTCTGGCCCCTTATAATTACCCATACGCTTGACAACGCCAAGGCACAAGAAAACGCAAAAGCCCAGTCCCGCCGCGCCAACAAGACACCAGAAGATAAGGGCCGGATAATAGCCAAGGCGTTTCATCTTATGACCTCCCCCCTGACAAAGGGACGGTTGTGCATATCAGTTGGAGACTCCCCCTCCTGCCTCCGCGCTGGATAAAAACGTTCCGGCAGCCTAATAATTGTTTCTATTTCCATCCGGCCATTTTCTGCCACGCTTTTCTGCCGACCTTCAGGCCCCGCACCCATAAGCGTTAGTTTATCCTCGAACTCTTGAGTATCTGGAACTTCATTTTCACCTTTGGAAAAAAACCTCATCTTCAGCAAAAACATGCCTGGCATTTCATTATTCTCCTCAAAAGAAAGATCTAAAAGCCGCATACCTTCGGGTAGCGCCAGAAAAAGCTCATTAAAGAAGCTGCTCAGCGAATAATTTTCCATCAAGAATGATTGCCATTGCTCAAAACGGTTCCTGAGCTGCTGATTTTGCGAGCCCTTCGCTTGGACTTCGCTAATTTTCTTTTGCACATCCGCGAGCTGTTGCCTGCCTTTTTCCGCCATCGAATTCTTTCCTGTTTCGCCAAGCAGGAACCCTCCGTATACCAACGCACCCAGCAATAGGCTTACATAAATGCCAATCATAATCCAGCGAAAGGAAGCTGGCGCGCATGGCTTGTAATCGCGTTGCGTTTTAATATCTTGTGGAACTGTTTCTAAAAGCTGCAGCATTATTCACCCATTGTTTGGAGAGAAACCAACGGAAGCCATTTTTGATAAGTTGCCTCATCAATCAACTTTTTTCCTTTGGCCACCTCTAGCGAAAGTTTAAAATCTTGCTGACCTTGAGCTTTTCCAAGCGAGATCTGCTGCCTCATTCCCGTCCAGTTGCTCTTGCGAATGCAGTTGCTGACTGCGGGTGTTTTTTTCATCACTTCATGGATAGCAAACCGGCTGCCATTCCCCAGTGTGATTAATTTCTGGCAAATAACGATCTCAACAACGGTCGCCAGAATGGCGCGCGTAAATTCTTGACGGCTTTCTGGAATCAGTTGCAAGTAACGCTGAATAGCCTCTTCCGGCGAGCCGGTGTGGAAAGAGGCCAGCACTAAGTGTCCCGTTTCAGCCGCCTGCAGCGCGACTTCCGCTGTCGCCTGGTCGCGCACCTCTCCCACCAAAATGATATGCGGTCTTTGGCGCAAAGCCGCGCGCAAGCCCGTGCTAAAATTTTCAACATGCGTTCCAATCTCGCGCTGGCTATAAAGCGCCGGCGTGTCGTCCGGATACACATATTCAATGGGGTCCTCCAGTGTAATAATGTGCTCTTTGCGCCGCGAACCCCTCCACATCAAAAACGAGGCTAGCGTCGTCGTTTTACCCGCGCCGGTCGGTCCGCAAATTAAGATAAGCCCTCTGTCCAAAGTATCCCCCACTTCCAAAAGTTGCGCAGGCATATTGATATTTTCAGGTCTCGGAATAGTTGCGGAAAAAGGCCGCAGTACGATTCTGTGCCCTTTCATGTATTGGTATAGTGCGGCGCGAAAACGATATCCCTCCAGACTCAAGGCGGCATCAAGGCTAAATCTCTGGCTTTCAGGCTCTTCTTCAGTGAGCGTGTGGGTACGCAGCTGTTCCATCAGGGCCATAAAATCCTCTGTCGAGATTACAATCTCTTCATCCGTAACAAGAACGCCTTGATGTACATAGATAAGGGAGCCTTGGCTATCGATGATAAAATCAGAGATATCCTTAAACTTTTGCAGCCATTGTTTTATTCGGCCCCACAAGGGAGTCTCTCCAAATTTTGCTGTCATACCGCATCTTTCTACGGCATTTCAGTTCCTTTTTGAAGACCCATCCGCAACGACAAAAATTTGTAAAAGTTTTCCTGCTGGAAAATGTTTTCAAAACCCATGCTACAATTTCACCATGAAAAACGCTCTGATCCGTCTACAGCAGTGTTATCAAGGGTTGCGTATTTATACTGACGAAGGGCAAATGCGCATTTGCACCCCTGTTGCGTCGGATCAAATCGTTTACCAACAAACGGATAAGCCTATGCCGCGGCCAGCGAGTGAGCTTCTTGAGCTTGTCGAAAAAACCATCGGTGGAAAATTTCAGCTCCCCGTTGAAACTGCGCCGGAAAAGGCGCTTCAACCCGCGTCGGGAAGGTTACAAGGCACCCCGGCCAAACCTCTAGCCACTTTGGAAGTTTGGTCGCTCGAACCGGGGGTTTTTGACTTAGTTTTAAAAGTACCCACCGAAATATCCTGCCAAGAGAATGTTCTGGAGAATCTTGTTTCACGTTTTGTCGATCAAGCTCAAGAAGTCACCCGCATCATCGATAATCTAGACTTGCTTCGCTTTCACTCTGGGCCCGCACTATCTCTCGAAGAGGCTCAAAAAAATCTTATTCAGCTAGAGCGCCAAACAGGAACGCGTCTGGATAGTGAAGGCCTCTTGGGCGTCTTAGCGCACACCCCCAAAGACCGGCGGTTGAATTAATTCCCTATGGCTCGCAAAAATTCTATCGGAGAAATGGTTTTTCTTGGCGGAGCAATCCTTTGTTCCCTAGCCATCCTGTCGCTGGCCGTGCTCAAACAATTCGCGCCCGAGCCCTCCCCTACCCTGGGAACAAATGCGGCGCCAACGCTTTCTCCCGAACAGATTTTAGACAAACCGCTGGCCTTGGATGAGCCCCATCAAACGGATATACTTTCCTCGCGGAAATTTTCTTACAAAGGCTACGATTTCCGCGAGCTTGCAAATTTTAAAATTCGCGGGTTACTCCTGTCAAAAAGCAGCTATTCGGCCGGCGCCAACGAACCTCGAAGCGTCTTGGCCCCGTGCGACTTGGCTGTCAGTTGGGGCCCGATGTCCACCCCTTCTGTCCTTAAAAACTTCACTTTTTACCAAAAAGACCGCTTTTTCTATTACGCCAGCCTGACGAGCTTCTCAGAGACAGCCAAACAAATAAAGACCGATGAGCACGTCGCCAACATCCATATCATTCCCGCCAACGAAACCATAACCTCGGCTTTAAACTCCCTACAACCACATGATACCATTACTCTTAAAGGAACCCTCGTAGAAGTCTCTTTCAAGGGCCAAGTTATATGGAAAAGCTCGCTGCGGCGCGATGATTCCGGAGATGGAGCCTGTGAACTGCTTTATTTGACAGAGCTATCCTGGAACTCCTCACCAAAGGCGGCAACGGAACTCATCCCCTACCCTCAACGCCCGCCAGAGGGCCCCCGCACTTCGGAATAATCTCCTCGTGCAATGCCGCTTTCATGGAGCCCCAGGGTTAAACCCGGGGTTCCTTGCGCTACGCACGCAAGGTGCGACATCACGCCATAGTCAAAAGCGCAGCCCCCACCACTTTACAGATGGGGCTTTTTGCGGAGGCGGGTAAAGTCATAACTTCTGATTTTTGGAAGTTGTTATCCGCATAATATACAAATTTAATAAATTGCTATTTTAATTTTCTCCTAAAGTCCTATCTTATTAAGATATGATTTTAAGAATCATGCACCTCGCCAGCAAAACAAAAGTCCTGCGGCGTTATTAACCCGCCCTTAGCAAGCCTATATTTTCACCTCTTCCTATTTTCAGACAATGCAAAAGATTGACATCGCAATATTTTCTCACTTTTATTATTTCAGAACTTCATACTATATGCCAATATCCATCGCTTTTGTAAACGGGAAGGGCGGGGTAGGGAAGACGACCTGCGCCACCCTTATCGCCGCCGCGCTCAACGACGCAGGGCAACGCGTATCCATTGAGGATCGCGACCCCCAGCGCAGTGCCACCACAGCCGCCGAGATTTTCCAGCTTTCCGTCGGGAACCAGGAGCCCATATTGATTATTGATACCGCGCCGAATATTAACTCCCCGGAAACCCTTAATGCGATAAAGACTACCGATTTGGTGGTTTTGGTTACGACCCCAAGCCCCCTGGATTTAGCAACAACCGCCGCTTCCTCACGCCTCATACTAAAAGAACGCCCCCATGGAGAAGTACGCCTCCTTTTTAATCTCGTCCAAACCAATAACCGTTTTTTCGAGGAAATGCCGGAAATCGCAAAAGAAATACCCTTTCCCTTGATTACCCGTTATCTCACGCGCCGAACCTCCTATCAAGTTGCACAACTCCAGGGCTGGAAAAGTATTCCCTTGGCCCACCGAACTGAAGTTATTGGGGTTGCCATGGAAATTGCTCTTGCGCTGCCGGTAAGAGTGGTGTAAAAATCATAATAACATAAATTCATATTTTATGACAAACGAAGGAGGCTCCTCTAAAAGCAAAGTAACGCGCGAGCAACTGCGGCTATTAATGCTCCGCCATGCAGACGCTGCCACTCCTGTTGATATAAAACCTGCCGCCGAGGTCGCTCCCGTTTTGGCGTCTCCGCCACCGGCAATTTCCGCTCCAGCTCGCGGCAACGACGCGCTTGAAAAAAAGACGATTCCTTCGGAGCGTTGCACGCTTCGCTTGACTCAACCTGAGTTACAAAAGATAGATCGCCAGATTTTGGAGGTTCACCAGCGTTTAGGTGAAAGAATTACTTTGAGCGACATTTTGAGGATTGGACTGACACGCCTGACGTCCCAGTCGCCGGTTGATAAGTCGGAGATATTAGTGTTGAGAGCCAGCGATGGGAGACGTGTGCGGCACTGATTTGCGGGATATAAAATTCTCTAGGTTGAATATTAAAAACACAATCTCTATATAATTAGATTTTGCTTGGGCCACGGTCGTTAATGTCGTTACTTTCCAAATTTGCGAGTTTTTCGCGATTTTGGTTTTTTGTATAAGCTTTCGGCAAGAAGGGACTCTCATGGTTGTCATTCAACTAGCAGCCAATTGAATTCTTAATTTATATAATATAAAATATATGAGATTTATATATAAAGATATACATAACAAATTAAAATATTTTCTAAAAAAACTGTTTATCAGGATGTTGTAGATGTAGGCTTTAGGGAGATGTCTATGGAGTCTGCCGGGGCGGAGTTATGCAAATTGGGGAGATGTCTACGCGAAGAGCCGTAAGGAAGAGTTGAGTGTTGGGGAAATGTCTAAGACGGGCTGTCGCTGGTAAAAAAGGAGAGTTGGGGAATTGTCTAACATGGAGTGCCGCAAACAATCCTGCGATCCTCTTATATTGGAGCCGCGTCAAGGAGTAATATTCCGCTTCCGCCATTGTCAGAAGGAGTCCTATCATATTTTATCAACGCAAGAATGTGTTTTGCGGGGGCCTTTTAGATGCCGGAGCGGATGGCGGAAAGAGTTTCGTTTATGAGCTTTCCGGCAGGGTTGCGGGGAGGGGTTGTGGAGAGGGCGGCGTATTTTGCTTCACCGAGCAAATCTATCCAAGTGTGTTTGGGGAGAAGCTTTTTTGCCATCAAGAGGAAGTTTTCGCACTTCGATGGAGAGATGGATGCGGCGGTGAGAATTTCACGATCTTCGGCCGAGAGCGAAACTGAGGTGTCGCGAACGCGGGTGAGAAAGTCAGGTTCCCGCCGTCCGGAGTCTTCCCACGCCTTAAAAATTTTTAGAGAGCGGTGGAGCTGTCGAGCGGTGGAGGCTCCAGGGCTTTCGCGGGATTCTTGACCGGGGGCGTCCGTGGATCTTTTTTGGAGGCCTTGCAGTTGTACGATAAGACAATCGTCTTGAAGCGTTCGTGCAGGTTCGAGAGAGAGGCGGAGCGCGCCGTAAGGGGTTGGGATGTTCTGGAGCTCGTCAAAAATGGATTGCGCGCGATGTCCGTTAAAAAACGCCCGTCTTTGGGAAAGATAGCGTGGCGGGATTATCCCGAGATGGGTCATGAGTTTGGAAAGGCCAATGCGAAAAGGCTGGGCGTGGGTGTTTGCCGAGTAAGCGCACCAAGAAGTTAAAATAGGGTAGAGCGCCCGGGCGTAACGGGAGCGCAAAGATAAAAATGAATTCAGCAAGAAAGGGGCGGAGGCCCGAGGATCGTCAATGCAGGAGAGAAGGCTGGGCGCAAAATCTACGAGAAAAGCCGGAGGAAGCCGGCCGAAGACAGGGCGCGTAACGGCGGACGTGAGGGTAAGAAGAGGTTCAAAAGAAGCCGCCTGGCCGGGTTGCTCTTTAGAGAGAAAGAGGAGAGATAGGTCGGATAACGCCCGTTTGAGCGTTTCGCGATGATGAGCGGAACAGCAACTTGATGAGAGGGTGTAGGCGCGGAAGAGCTGATTGTAGGTGATTAGAGTGTGATTTTGGCGTTCGGTTAGAGAAAGTAGTGTTGCCAATAAAGAAAAAGTCTCAAGAGTGAGCGCGGCGGGAGTGGAAGGCTGCGCCCTTTGAAAGCGATCGGCACCCAACGTGAGCTGGAAGGATTTTGCCGAAGCGTCTTGATATGAAGTTGAGAAAACAAAACCCGGCGCAGAAAGAGGAAGGGGATGCTCCAAGAGAACTCGCGGTAGGCGAATCTGATTGGGGGGAAGGGATTTCATTTAAGTAGAAGATTTATCGGAAAAGCATCGAAATACAAGATAAAAGAGTAAAAGATATTAGATTAGTGTAACTCTTGAGAGTAAGAATGGGACTATAAAGAAAGCTCTTGTGCTTAAGATAGTATATAAGTGTAAATATATAGTCGTATATCGCTGTAAATCATATATTTACTAAGATGTAAACATGCTTTATGGGTATTTTGCGAAAATATAATCGCTTTGATTAATTGTATATACGGAAAATGTACGCATTTATGATTTTTAAACGCTTTCCGCGCGTTTTTACACAAGATATTCACAACCCGCGAGCGTTATGTATAATGAGTGCGCCGTATCTATTCTTATGTGCGCACGTTTGCGGTAGCCAAGGCGGGACTACTTCGTGGTAAACAGCTGAAACGCGATTTCCCCAAAATGCCTTGGGTTTTTGATAAACAGGCTTGCCATGTCGCTGGAGGCTTCTTCTTTGCGGATCAGCATTTCCAGCGTGGCGTCAATGTAGAGCTTGGTGGCTGAGGAAAGGGCTTCGGCGAGATCGTAAAGGGCCTCGGCATGGTTGTCCAAAAATTCAGTCACTCTTTTTTGTTCGGCCGAAGGCTCCTCTGCGGAAGCGTCTATTTCTTTTAAAAGACGGAAATCCTCAAGGGTTCCGTCTGGCAGGAAAATGGGCGTGATTAGATCTGAGACCCCCAAGAGGGGCTCAACCGTCGAAAAGTTTGACCAAGAGCGATCGACGCGCCCGGGTTCGAAACGGGGCTCAATGAACTCCAGCTTGATGTCGGGATTATCGAGGGCCGCGAGGGCATCATAACGCAGGGCGTCACACGTTAGCCCGAAAGGCTCAAAATAGAGCTTGAGCGCAAAATCCAAAACGGGGTGGGTCGGCGTCGTCATTCCTAATTCGTTCCAAAGGGAAAGAGCCTGTTGCTGTGAAGGGGTCAAGTCCATAGGTATAAAAACGGCCTTCTGAAGAGAGTATAGCAGAGCTTCGTTGACCTGAAGAGAATATTTACAATTTTTTAATTGCTCTTTTTGTGTTGAAAAATATCCTCCCAACGTCGTAGGGAAGATAACATTATGCGCCCGGAGGCCAACAAGTATGATCTAATTGCGGAGGAGTTTATAAGCTCTGGATTGACTCTGCGTTTGAATGTAGCGCTGCCTTGGCCTGAGCTTTTGGACTGGAAAAACAATCCCTGGAGACGTCGGAATGCGTCCGGCTTTAATGTTTTTGGGCTTATGAGCTTGGCAGAGGAGAGGGGATATAAAAGCCCATTTTGGGTTTATTTGAGGGACGGAGAGGCTGCGGGGGGGGCTCTGCGGCCGAAGGCCAAGGGGGTAAATATAGCGGCGTGGCGTTGGAGCCGCCCCGAAGCAGGTATTCTGGGGGAAATCGGCGCGATGGATTCGGAAGAGATTGAAGAAGAGATCGAGGAAGCCGAAGAAGGACAGGAGGCGCCAGTCATTGCTTTGAGGCCGAAGGTGGTTTTTAATGTCGAAGAATGGGAGAACCTTCCGCGCGAGCTGGTCCCGCCGTTTGAAGGCCGGCAGATACCCACCCGCGAGGAGGCCCTCAAAAAAGCGCAACAAATAGAGGCGGCGGCCGGCTGCGAAATCCTCCATAACTCAAACACCGCTTTTTACAATCCGTCTCTGAACCAGATTTGCATGCCGCCGAAGGATTTTTACAAAAGTTTAAAAGACTATTACTGGGCGCTCTTCGAGCAAATTGCCCATGCGCTGGGGAACCGCCGCCAACTGGATGCGTGGAAATTGCCGCCAGAGGCGCAATTGGCTAAGGATGTAGAATTTAAAACCCTCTATGCCAAGATGACGGCGGCGATGCTCGTCTATGAGGCGGGGGTGGATGTGTTATAATAAGGTTATGAAACAACCCAAAGAATTGAGTCGATATTTAATCGTCGCCGGTGGCGTGGCCCATAGAACGCTTTGTGCGATAATGAAAAGGGCGGGACTTGTCCCCCAAAACCTCGAGCGGGCCGTTCGTACGCCGAGTTTGGAGCCTGAGATTTAAGTTTCGGAGTCTTTTTTACCCTCGAAGCGGATTGAGCGACAGAGAAAATCCAGAAGCGTGTTTCGTTCGCTCATAAGCGCCGAGACGGAGCGTGTTTTGGTTTTGAGGTACTCTGCCGCGGGATCGCTTAAAATAGGTGAGATGCCCATCGCGTAAAGGGAACTCCACAGGGCGGCATCGGAGGCAAAGCGCGCCCGAAAGCCCCCGGGGACGAGAACAGGATCGACGATAAGTGTTTTTGGGAAGGCGGGGAGCTTGTTTTGTCGGTCGAAGGCGCGGAAGGTTTCCGCCACCCCCAGTACCGCTTGCAGGTCCGACCATTCCTCGACCATTTGCGGGCCTTCTTGAGGCAGGAGCGGGTAGCGCGCCCGCTCGATGGAGTCCACAATCTCTTTTTTTAGAAGCAAATCGAGCGCCACGGCATCGCGTTTGGGATCGGAGGCGTAATTGAAAGAGCGCGTTTGGCCGATCTTGACCGGAGAGGCTTCATAGCCCGGGAGGGTGATTGTAAAATAAGGCTCAGCGCCCAGCGCTTCATGGGGGACGAAAAGCTCGCTGCCACACCACCAAACGTCGATTTTGCGATAAGTGGAAAGCCGTAGGTCAAAACGGCGACGGTAATGCTCTTTAGACAGGCTCTCAAAGGGCTTTAAAGCCTCCTCGGCGAGCTTTTTAGCCAGAGTATAGGCGTCGGGCCTCTGGGCGCGCCAAGAGGCCAGAATGGGCTCCTCGTCGATAAATAGGGCCGTGAAGACAAAGGGCTTGAACTGTTCCAAAAGGATATCTTCAGCGATGGCGCGCCGGACCTCCTCGCGCTCGAAGAAGGCTCCCAGCGGTGAGCTCTCAAGCAGATACTCCAAGGCAACGCGATCGCCTTTTGCGAGGATGGAAGCTGGAATCATGGGAAAACCTTAACAGATTCAACCTACGAAGGCAACCAGCCTAGAAAAAGGCGATTCCCTCGAGCCCATTCATATCTTTCAAAAAGTCGAACAGGTTGTCCAGAACGGACGCTAGAGCCGTAATAACAATTTTTGAATCTTTGGGCAGTGCTTGGCCACGGCGGGGCAGCCCCTGCATCGCGCGGAGATCGTCAAGATGCGAGATAAATGCCTTGCGCGCAAGGGGGAGCTCCTCGGCTTGGATGTAATTTATGCGCTGCAATAGCCGCTCGTCCATGTTGTCCACATCCTCATACCGCGGGTCTCGGCCGACCATCACTTTATAGACGGCGTCGCGCAAGTCGGCTTCGTTGAATAGCGTTACCCCCTTGTCTTTCTGGCTGAGCGCCAGTTCTCCTATCGAACGGAAAAGGCACTCTTGTGTATACTCTGAGGCCACACCATACGAATACTCGGGTTTAAAGCCGGCAAAGGGCGGATCTTCCGGCCTTACGCGTGGCGCAAGATCGCCGTTTTGCTCCTTCTCCTCCAGTTTTTGGGTGATGAAGTCGCAACCAAGTTTCGCGTCCGTCTCTAAAACTTCCCCAGTAAGCGGGTGTTGCCGCGGGTGGCGAAGGGGTTCCTCCGTATTCCGCTTCTTGACCCAAGGCAAGGCCATGTCCGTGGTCATGGCGCGCATACAGGCGTAATTGACCAAGTAGGCCTTGAAGGTCTCTGCATCCTTCTTGATCCCCTCAAGGATATGGCTTTGGTCCGGCGAAAACTGAGTGTCCTCTTCTCTTCGGAGATTGAACGCTATGCGGCGTGTGGATTGGCCATCGCCAAGGGGCACCTCCTTGGGTAACTCTCCGAGCATGAAGTCTTTGAAGGTCTTCCCTTGGGTATTCTCCTCGAAAATAGCTTGTACACGCTGGTGAAGTGCATATAGCTGGGGTTTCTCCCGGGTAATAGAGGAGGGGTTGGGGTTCTGGAGATATTCCTTCGCGAGAAGCTCGAGCTGTTTTGCGTCCACCCCCTCAAAGGCAGGTTCGCTCTGAAGGCTGCTCCAGAGATGACCTTGAAAGTCTAGAGAGAGATTACCGCCCAGGGCAACACGGCGGAAGGTCTCAAACCCTTTGGCTTGACTTGGAGAGAGGAGCTCGGCGGTTTGTTCAGGGGTCATCCGAAGCGCATCCCTTAACTTTTGCGCGGCAAGCACATCGGCCTCGAGGCGCATTTCGGTTAGAAGGGCTTTATTGGTGTATTTGCCGCCTTCTGTAACAAGCATCATGGTAGGTTTTTGCTTGGCGTCTTTACGCACCCAACGCAAGGACTTATTTTCCTTTTCTGCCGTTGGCGCAAGAGTAGCGCTAAAGACGGAAAGCTGTACATTGTTATGCTCGTCCAAACGCTTAACGACCTTTATCGTGATAATGCCGCCCTGACTCTTATCAAAAGCATCCTTGATCTGAAGAGAATTAGCCATTGGAGAACTGTCAGGCCCTAAAACGAGTTGTTGGCAGAGACTACTTCCCGTTGGCGAGAGGATGGCCAACCCAGTATCCGGCGAATAGCTGTGAACGGAAACTTGGACGTCAGCGGACATATCCGGATAAGGATTCTTGTAAGCCCCCGGCTCGTTAGATTGTGGTGGGGTAATAGGGCACGCGTCGATTGCCGCAACCCCTGTGATGCGGTTTTTAATGGCAGGTTTGCGGTCCGACCTAGGTTCCTCAAGGCTATCTTTTATGCCCGGGTAAAAGGCGTTTAGGCTTCCACCCGTGACGTGAACAAGAGAGCCGTAAAGGTCTATAGTTCCCTGGCAAAGCTTGGTCGCAAAATTGGAGGTTCCCCCCTCATATTTTTGCATAATCTCTTTTTCGGAAACATCCGCTTGCGATTTTATCCTCCCTATAAGCGCCATGGCCTCTTTACGGGCAGCTTCACTGCCGTCCTCTTGGGCCTTTTTTACAACTTGAACCAATTGCTGTCGCAATTCAGAAACGCCTGCCGCGCACTGAGAGAATTTAGTTATACTTTCGTAGGTTTTTGGGCTCAAGTCGGCAGAATCGAGCGAGTCCCATAAAGCGCTCAGATTCCTTGCATAGGAGATATGCGCCGAAGCGGGCAATTCACCGGAACGAGTCCTGATAGGATTGTCTTGGTTTGACTTCCGCAGGCGAGCATACAGCCTAGAGATTTCCTTGGCTGTTTGAAGCGCGTTCTCGTGGGTAATCGAATTTTGCGTCTGCTCTTCGAAGAGGCTTTCCTTTTCTGCGATTTGCGCAAGAAGAGAAGCTCTTTCGTTTTCTGGAGTGATTGCTTCGTCGGCCATAAGTTTATTCTATTCCTTTTTGTCTCGATTTTCAAGGAGTTGCTTCATTATAACACAAAAAAGACCGCAAAAATTGTAAAATTGTAAAAAAGGACCTGAAGATTCTAAGCCCTTATCCCTCAAACCAATCTGGCGCAGGCTCTGGATAAGCGTAAAAGGCCATCCGATCCATGACTATCGTAAGAGGCGTTAAGGCGATACTGCGTGTCTTGTAGCCCGTTTTGAGTCTTTCTTGCCGAGGGACCTGCCGATTGTAAAAAGTTACGTTCCGGCCATTCTCGCGGATCCCGCCGCACCAAAAGTGGTGCCAGAGGGTTCCGTTGAAGGTCAGTTTGACAAGATAAATGGTCGGACGCGCCATGGAATAAAAAAAGGGAGTCTGGCTACATTACCAGACCCCCCGATAAAAGTGAATCTCCGTTTTTACCGCAGGTCGCCGTTTTGGCGATAATAGGGGGTGCCTTGCGGCCCGGAAAGCGCGCCAGAAGGCTGCGGCAGCTGGTTGGAAGGAACAAGCGCCGATTGCGGAACCAAAACCCACCCCAAGGATTCGTCAAAGAGGGGGATTTCACCATTCTGAGCCATCCCGCGTGCAAGATTCTCCTGCGAGCGCTCGATAAATCCCGTGATGCGAACGGCAGAGAGATCTTGTAAAAGGGAGGGCTGCAGCGGACGCACCTGGTCGCCGACGGTCAGGGCTCCTGTCCCAGGAGAGACCATCGGGTTGGCCATAAAGCCGTTTTGGGAAGGCACCGGTGGGACGTTTTCCGTAGGAACGTAGGAGCGGTGCGGGTTGCGCAAGGCATCAACGTTCCAGCCCCCCGGTTGCTTGACGACGTATTTGGTCGAGGGACCGAAAGCTTCGCCCTTCTCATTGACATACGCATCCAAATCCACTCGAACGACTTGCGCGTCATTCCAGACGGGAAGGGGAGCCTGTTCAATCGAGGCGGCGCGCGTCTCTTTTATGGAAGCATTCGGCATGACCGAAAGACCGGGAGTAATCGGCGGCGGCGGATCGCGGCGGGCCTGATAGACTTCGACGGCCGAGGGACCGGGAAGCGTCTTACGGCCGGGCAGAAAAGACCCGCAGCCGGACAAAAGGCCGCAGAGGGCCCCCATCATTCCGAAAAGCGCAAGGCGGTAAATCATAAGTTTGTGTACGGTTGAATTTGGTTAAAATTTAGGGTTATTGGATGTCGCCCTCGGGCCAGTTTATACGCGAGGCGGTGCCGGAAGACGAACTATTCTTTTTCATGGAGTTGATTTGATCGTTGAGAGCGTTGAGTTTTTGGATGGCGTTGATGTAGGACTGGGTTTGCGCTGAGCTTTCCTCGACTGCTTGCGTGACGGTCGGGCTGCTGCTAAGGGCGGCATTGGTCGGAGAGGTGCTAGTCACTTGCCCCGGAACGGGAGCTGAATAATTGGCGGTGCGTTCGATCATACCCCCCGCAGAAATGGGGTTGTTTTCATAGCCGGGCAAAACGGGTTGGCGGTTGCCGAGAGAGCCCGCAATCTGGGCTTGCGTAAGATCGAGAGGGGCGCGCAGCTGGACATAGGCTTTTGTTCCGATCGGGACAACGACTTTCTCGGGGTAGCGGCGGTCAAGGCGCTCCTGAATTTTCTTGGCCTGATCGGAAATAAGATCGGATGTCTGGTCCAAAGCCTCGCGGGTAGATTCACTGTCACCCGAGTCGCCGATATACCGCTCGGCGAGGGCCTTGGACCAAGTGTCGATAAATTGGCTGACGTAAGGGGCCAACTGGACGCGAATGGGCTGGGGAATATAATATCCGCGCACGCCGGAAGAGAGGTCGTTTGCATCCTTGAGGAAGGCGCTCAGGGGCAGCTCGCGGCCATCGGGATAAAGAATCGTATCCACGTTAATGGCGATACGGTCTTCAAAGCTTAGTCCGGCGGCGCTGCCCAAAAGGCGTGTTCCAAAGGGAATCTGGACTTTGTGTTGGAAAATGATGTTTTCGGCCACCCCCATGATGACAATATCCTCTTGGTTGACCGTCTGGACGGTTGAGAGGATATAAACCGGAAAAAGCCAGCCGCGAGGCAGAAAATTATAGGTCTCGAAGCCGGTGGGGACGACTTGGACGGCAGCCTTGGCCTGTTGTGCGGAAGTGCGCGTGTCCCGCTTGGCATCATAGACAACGAGAGATTGGACATTGACGGACTCGCTTTGGTCGCGACCAGAGGGCGGGCGGGTGGCGCGAGTGGGCTCTTCTTGTGAGACAGAGGCGCGTTTTCTCAGCCGCGCAATTTCGTCCTCCGACTCGGCTTTGGCTTTTGCAACGGCTTCGGCCTTTTCTTTTTCGGCCCGTTCTTTATTTTGTCTCAAAATTGAAAGCGTGTTTTCGATGGTGTCGACGTTATCTTCCGTTTCTGGGAGGATATTTTTGGTGGGGTCGATGTTGGGGCCCTTGCCTAGCGAATATTTTTCGCCCGTCTGGGGTTTTACGTCCGTTTGAGACGGGAGCACTTCCTCTTGATGCGTTTCTGCCGCGGTCGCCACGGCCTGCAAGTTCGATGGATTTCTAGGGCTGGAAGTCGTCTGGGAGCTGCTCTTTATAAAGCCCGGATCGTTGGCGTTTTTGCGGACGTTCCACAAGACGACCCCGCCTATCATCAGCGCACAGATAATAAGATAAACCCCCGCGCCCAAACGCGGTTCGCCTGTTTTTGGATCTTTGGTTTTGAAAAACCCCATAAATTAATTATCGAAGGAGTGAGCGCACCGAGTTGGCTTCGGGAGGGAGTTTGAGTTCCCACGAGTTGTTTAGACTGAGCCGATAACCTTGGATGAAGAGCCACGCCGTTTCGAGCTGGCCCGGATAGACGACCCCATCGGTTGCCTGCGTGCGTGCGGTTACCGGAATCTGCTTATTGGCAAGCCACACCTGATATTGGCTGTCCTTGAGATAAAAGGCTTTGCTTGTTTCGTTGAGCCACTGGATTTTGAGGACGATGAGGTCTTTGTCGACAAACTGATGCGCCTCCAGCAGATGGATGAGATTTCCGTTCCACTGGTAAATTTTGTTGATGGGCTTCATCCGGTAAAAGGGCAGCTTGGAGCGCAAGACTGGATCGGTCCGCGCGTTTTCGATTTGGGAGATTGCGCCGACGATATCTAGTTCGCCGGGTTTGAGGCGTGGGGCCTTGTCCATCATCGCGCAGTCGGTCGCTTCCAACTCGGAGGCGAAGGAAAAAGTCCGGCGGTAGTCAACCTTCTGCCCCATAACAATCTTGACGACAAAGACATAAGTAGTGCCGTCCACGACAATATTCATATTGGTCATGCCCTCTTCGACCTTCGGGAACAAATCCATGATCTTGCGCTCTGGATCGAACTTGACCTCAATGATGGGGCTGCCGATTTTGATGCTGGCAATTTCCTTTTCGGTGATAAATTCAACGGAAGTGACGTTGCCAATCGCGCAATAGATATTCTCGATGGCCGAGGGGTTGAGGGCCACCGGCGCTTGAGCCACGGGGGTGGAGGGGGCGATTCGTGCCGCAGGCGTCTCCACGGCCAAGCAAAGCGATGCGACCGTGAGGGCAAGAAGGGTGGAAATCCGGAAGTTCATAGTTTTTTTTACGGTTTATTCGGTAGAATTTTTAGAGGTGGTTGTTTCTTGCGGTTTCGCGCGCGTGACCTCGTCAATGAGCGCCTGCCGTTCTTTGTTGTAATATTGCTTGGAATCAACCGAAAGAACAACCGAGACGACCCAGCCAAGCGGGTTTTCGGGGACAGAGGGCCGCAGATCGACAGCCGAGAGTAAATAGATGGGAATATCCGAAGCGCCTTCAAGAGAGTGGGTTGAGAGGATTCCCTTGATGCGGTAAACGCGACGACGCGCGCCGGGTTCGCCCATGATTTTTTCCATTTCTTGAATATAGAAGGTTTGCGAGTAACCGCCCTTTTTTTGCCGCGAGAAATTAAAATCGCGCTCGATAATGCCCATGAGCGTGCGATCGGTGTAGTATTGCAGCTCCGGCAGGATGCCCTTTTCGGTGCGTATCAAGAGGTGGGAAAAGACGTTTTTGAGGTGCTGCTCAAGAAATTCTTCACGCTTGGCTAAGGCTTGCGGCGATTCCAGCGGGATGGGGGTCCCCCAGGCCGGTTCGCCACGGGCCGTAAACGCGTCCACAGAAGGAGCCTTTCGCGCATTAAGATATAGCGTTACAATCCCTACCAAAGAAACAAGCCACAAAAGAATATGCCCGACCGCGAAAAGATAGAAATTCCTTTTTATACCCTCAGAGTGGATAAACTCTTGGGTGTCTGGCGAAGGATTGATCCAGTAGGGGTTCATTGTTTAAAGAATTTGCTGTTTTCCTGATCCCACTTGAGCGCGTTCTCGCGGCCGACGACCTCCGAGAGGTCCTCAAGGGTGAAGGGGAAGGGGTTGAGCTTTGAGACCGGGGTAAGCCGCAAAATGGCTTTGGCGCGGTAGGGCTCAATGCGATTGACGGGGCTGCCGTCCTCGTCTTGCAAAAGAATGGCAAAGTAGCCCTCGACAAAAACCGCAAGGGTTCCAGTTTGTGGGTTTGTGATGGGCTTTAAAATTCTATTTATGATTAGGTTTTGTACAAAATTCTGCTTTTGAATGACCTTCTGGTTCTTTTCGAAGCGCTTTTGCGTTTTTTGGACGATTTCAGGAGCCACCAGGCCCTTCAACAGGCTTGAGGTGGGGGTGCTGTAGGCGTCGAGCTGGTGCAGAAGAGTCAGCGAGGAAATCGTAAAAAGCGACATCTGGTCGAAAAGCAGCGAAGGATCGACGCTGTTGTAATCCACGTTGTAGAAGGCCTCTGCCGCTTCCTTGAGGGTGGGGGTGCCCACTTGCAAGAAGCTGGGCCGCGTAATGGCCATGATGGCGCCCGTCCAGATAAGGATGGCCAGGGCAATGTGCACCAGGAGCGAAAATTTCAGCCAGTTGTTTTGTTGGAGAGCCCAGGCAAACTCGGCGAAATGCTGATGTAGCGCGCCGGAATCCTTGAGAGGCTCTTTGCTGGCGGAAGGGGCGGGGGTAGCTTCGACCTTAGGGGCCTTCAGCTTTTGTACAAAATCCAGAATCCCCTTGCGCTGGGGGGAAGCGGTTTCGGAAGATGGTGCGTCGGGCTCCATGAGAGAATCAATAACCCAACGGATTAAAAAAGGGAAGAATTAAGAGACAGCTCACCTCAGGGATAAATAAAGGGGACTAATTAGCCTAGATGCATGCCCTAGAAGTTATTTGGGCCCTTCTGTGCGTTTTGGCGGTTCGGATCCTGTAGAAGGGGTTGTCTTCTTGACTTCAACTTCCGCCTCTACCACAACTTTCTTTTTGACGGTCTCATTTTGCGGTGGGACGGGTGCGCCACCCTGTCCTGAAGCGGCCGTCGTGACGCCTCCTGCTTCGGGGGGTATTTCGCGCGTGGCCGAGGCATGCGCACCGCCGCGTTCGCTCAACTTTTCGAGGCTGGTTGTGACAAGCGTAATTTCGGCCAGAGCCTTCAAAGGTGCGACGGGATTGCCGCTCAAGCCTGCAAAACTGACCGCCATCGCCTGCACGGCCTTGCTTCCGGCGAGGTTGATGAGAGCCTGCTTGGGATCTTTCTTAATCGCCTCCCACTTGGCACCGGCTGCGCTTCCCATACTCTTGAGGTCTTTTCTTATTCCTCGCCCAACCTCCGTCGTACCAAGCGCTCTTTGCGCTTTGGCCGAAACACCACGGATTCCCGAGCTAATACTAGATTTCCAACTGCCTACCTTCTGTCCCGCAGCAGCGATTTTCTTCCCGAACCCAGTAGATCCCAATGCCTTTGCCGTTGCGCTCTTTGCCACCAAGCCGCCTACCGCTGCCGCGCCCACTCCGGCGCCGACCCCAGCCAAAAGCCCGCCTACGGCGCCCGAAACAACAGCTGTCGTGGCTGCTCCTATCATGGGGGTCACCACAGAACTACCCTCAAGGAAGGCTTTGAAAATTTTGGGAGCCAGCTTGAAACACAGAAAAGTGCCGACCATGTAAAAAATCGCATAACCGATGGAAACACCCACAATCATTCCGATAGCGACGGGCGCACCCCAAGTAGATATGCCTCCAATGGCAGCAGCTCCTACTGTGGCACCGCCAGAGATGGCCCCTGCGGGCGCGCCAAGAACACGCTGAAGTATTTGGGCCGCAAAACCATCGAACATAAGAGTTAATACGCAAAACGTAGCGGAGGTGAAGCTGACCGCGATCAATGTGTTTATAGCTCCAGTGAAGGCTTTGGCGGTTTTTTGACTAAACCAAAACGGATATGCCAAGAAGAGTATGTAAACATACATCTCTATTGTGAAATTGAAGATAGCATCAGCCAAGTGGGCGAGCGCTGGGATCCAGAATCTTTTTACAACTCCCGTTATAACATCCGCAATGGCCTGCGGAATGGATAAAACGATTTTTGAGAGATATGACAGCGCATTTGTAATAAAGGAGTACCAATGGGATTCCTCTTTGCTGACGGCAGTCGGAGCGGTGTCATTTAGAAGAGTAGGGTTCGCCAGATTCCAACTGAAATAGTCGGACACCTGTGCGATTATCGCCTCCTTGTACTTTTGTAGGGCATCATCTCCACGGTCACTTTGAGTATAGACGGTGTCGATGTCTTTCAAACTGTCGCCTAGCAGATCGTTTGCGGTGGAAATGTATGGGGTATTAATTGGCCCTCCAAAAGAGGTAAGAAGATCTGTATAATTTAAGTTCCAAACAGAAGATGTATAAGAATTTGCCTGTAATCGTATATATTTAAGGAGAGTGGAGGCGTACAAACTTGTAAGATGATTGGCAGGAGTGGTACTGTTGGCATATTTGGCAAGAATCATGTCAGCGTTCAATGAATCACCTTTGTTTAGATTTACATCTGGAGGGTAGTCGCCATCTGTGTTAACAAAGGGGTTTTGGATAACCATGACATTGCCATCAAATCCAACGGAATCGATGTCTTTTGTCGTAAGTTGCAGGGTAGATTTAACTTCGTCATATTCATTAAAGGAAGTAACTTTCGATGTTTTTGCGACATAATCCAAAATTTTTTGGTTGAGTCGCGCGGTCAGTGCGGCTAGACGTTTTCTGCCGCTATTTTGCGCTATCTTTTCTAGATCTGCTTCAGGAAGCGCTTCTCCAGTAGTTGGATCTATTCTCGGAATATACTGGATGGGTAACAGGACGAGATTTAATTGCTTTTCAAGAGCTTCTCGAATGGCATCGTCCCGGGCCTTAAGGGAAACAAGATTATTCACGGAACCTGCCAGTAAATTGCTGGCCGCTTGAGAAGGGTTGCCATTATCGTATGGTAAGAGTGTCGTCAAGACAACTTGGTTGCCCACATCTTTCATAACCATCGCAATTGCATAGACGGTGGGAAGATTATAGCAAACAAGCATTCCCACGCAGAACTTTAGCAACAGGGGAATGACATCAAAATGACCCTTTCCTTTGCTCACGTTATCGATCATGTTGAACCAATAAAAGCCCACCATGAGAACAAGAAAGGCGTTGTAAGCATAAAAAAACCAGTGAGTCGGATCTGATATAGAGCGAAAGTCCAGGCCTACCGTTCTCAACGTGGGTCCTCCGCTATCCCGAAACAAGTTAGTGTACCCGCCTATAGAAAGGGTTTTGAAACTGTAAGAGGTGCCATTGATGTCGATGTCAAAGGAGGCGGCGACATTTCCTCCAAGTCCATATGCCGCGACGACTTCGTTGGTTCGCGTGGTCGAACGCTCCAACATAGCGGCGGTAACGGTTCCAGTCTTAAAAAGGCTGTCCGCAAAGGGAGTTGAAGATTGCCCGAAGGCGGGTGAAATGCCAGCCAAGGCAACAAAAATTAGAGCGATAAAGTTTCGCATGTAAAATTTATTGAGTGCTTAGGACAGTAATGTTTTGCCGTGAAAGCGATTGCCTTGCGTGCTGGGTGTCTGCGTCGGCTTTGGCCTTGGCTTGCACTTTGAGTTGCTCGGCCTGGAGTTGGGCTTCGGCGGCTGCGATGCCCGCGGCGGTCTCGTTGTTGTACGCCAGGATTTGGCCGATCTTTGCGTTTTGCTCTTCCATGCGCCGGCTTGTTTTGATGAGCGTATCATTGCCAAAAAGGTCGCGCGTGTCGCGCATTTTGATATTCGCCCCCATCTCCTCGGCAATTTGCTTGGCGTTGACATTGCCCTGCACGCTCAAGTTGACGGACTGGTCGGAGAGAAAATCTGCCACCAGTGAGTGGCCAACGCCCGGAGGTGTGAGTGTAATCGCGTCTTCAAGCGACTTCGGATCCTTAATCACCGAAGAGGCGTCTTGGCCGTTGATCTTGAAGGAGCCGCCCCAGCCGCGATTGGAGAGATTTTTCGTCTGGCTTTTCATTTCGTCAAACATTTGGCCATAATCGCAAAGAGCTAGCCCGATGTTGAGATCGATGCTGGGGAAAAGCATGTCGAGTTGGGGCGTTTGGCAAGAAAGGATGTCATAGATCAAATTGTTGAGAATCGTTTCGAGCATTTGCTCTGAAAAGGTATTCGCAAGATTATCCGCCACCTGATTGAACGTGCGCTCCAGCTGATTTCGCACCTCCGAAAGAATATCGCCGGACTGCACCGCCTTGGCCTTGGCCCAGACTTCTCGGGGGCTGACATTGACGATTTTGGCTTGGGAGTGCGTGCCTTCCCGATTGAGTTGCGTTTCGGTAATGAGGCGTTGGGTGTTTTCATCGAGTTTGCCAACAATGCCAGAATAGTTGGCATAAGAGTAGGGGACGTATTTGGTGCCATTGGCAATGGCGCCATTGAGCTCGTAGAGGCTTTCTGCAGAGGTTAGGGCTGTCGAGCCGCTCGATACAGCGATGGCAGAGGTAGCAAGGGCTGTATCTGCTGCAGAACCTACCAGCATCTGAAATCTTGGGTCTGAAATGGAATTAACGTTTACCGTATCTGCCCATGTGCTTGCGGGTAAAATTGCTCCGGCCAAGCATAAAATGGAAAGTATCTTTTTCATGGGCTCTAGTTTAGCACAACTATTGTAAAAAGCTCGCTTTTGTAAACTTTTTTACAATTGTAAGAAATTGTCTTAAAAAAGCAAACCCAAGGCTCTGAATAGCACTTGGGCGGGCTTTCATGAAAGCGGATTTCTAGCGCGGAGGCTCCTGAAAGTAAAGCTCCCGCGAAAGATTGCGCCTTTCATAGGCAATTCCATCGTAAACTCCTGCGTCATAACGCACATCGCGCTCGGAGCCCTTCCACGAGCCCACAGAGTCCGAACCGGTCGCATCAATCCAAAAGTCCTGCATGAGCTTGGCACGTTCCTCTCGGCGGGCCTCTTCCTTGGCCTCAGCCACAAGCTTCGCCTCGTAATCATCGCGGTATTTAAGATAGGCAGCTGTTCCAGCCAAAGCGACCGCAGCACCTATGGGGGCGCCAAAAGAGTCGTCCAAATCTTGTCCGATGATGGCCCCACCGGCGGCGCCAAGGCCCATCAAGGCCAAATTGGGGTAGGAGGTGGGACTTCCTGCAACGGCGACCGGCGAGGACATACATCCGGTTTGCGCTATCAATAGGGCAACTAAGGCGCATATAGTAAGAGGATAATGCTTCATATCTAGAATACTCCTTTCGGATAATCTTGGGCGAACTTTAGGATGGCATCGACATGAGTCATGCCGGAGGCCACGAAATCGTAAATTTTTTTCAGGTCGGGTTGCTTGGTAGTGGCCATGGCGTACAACAGCGGATGCGCTTGGTTTACGCAAATAGAAGACCGCGTTTCGCCGCTACTAAGCTTTTGCCGCAATAGAAACTGGGAAAAATTACCCACAGATGTCTGAAGCGAGCCGATAATGTGCTGTTCGGTTTCGTTGAGCTCGAACTCTTGAGATACAAGCTTTACCGACTCGGCATTATTCTGGCGCAAGACAATAAGCTGGGAAATATTTGCCAAGATAGCGGTTTTATTGGCAGTTTGGGAAAATTCTTCAATGGACTGAGAAATCGCGACGGTGGCGAAGTTCTTTTTGCGTAAGGCGCGGAAAGCATAAACGACAAAGTTGGCCAAGAGAGGATCGGAGAGTAGCGACCAGGCCTCATCGATGTAGAGGAATTTGGGTTCTCCGGGGAAGCGGTCGCCCAGACGGATGATTTGAGCGATGATCGTCGAAAGGGCAATGGGGCAGAGGTCCTTATTGTCCTTAAATGACGTTAGATCAAAGACGATCATGGGATTTTCGAAGGACTGTTGCGTGGGGCCATCCGCAAGATTGCGGTAGCGTCCCGAGGGCCCGCAGAAGGGAATGAGCCGCCGCGAAAGCATTTCGCCCTCTTTGGAGTGGCGCTGGAGTCCCACGCGAAAGTCCGAAATAAAGAACGGTTCGCCGCGCTTGGAACCCACCAAATCGTTGAGGACTTCCTCCAGAATACCCATTTGCACGCGCGAAAGCGATCCTTCGGCGGGATCGGTCATCATTTTTTCGAGGTAGGCCAGCGTTGCATCCACCACATCCGGATCGGGTTTTTCGACTGCAAGCGCGTCAAAAGGATTGATGCGGTTGACATCGGAGGAAAGGTTCATGTCGATGTAGGTGCCGCGCATGACTTGGCAAAGGTTTCGATATGAGCCGCCGATATCAATAAAGATTTGGCGCGCCTTGACCTTTTTCATCTGGGCGGCAATCGTCGAGACCAAGAAGCTTTTTCCCGTGCCCGAGCCGCCGATGATAAGGCCATTGTAATTGGTGAACTGGCGCGTGTCGTGGGGATAGAAATTGTAGAGGGTATCCTCGACGGTCGGGAAGATGACGCCGATTTCATTGCGCAGGTTGGGCTCGACTCCGCAGGCGGGCAGCATCGAAATGACTTGAGCGGTGGAGTAGCTGTTTTCGCGGTAGCGGTCGCTGTCGCGCGTCCAACCGGGCTGGGAGCTCCTCCAGTAAGGCCATAGCGCATGCACTTCGTCCACGATCTGCATGCCTTCAGCTTGTTCGCCCATCTCGCGTAGTCGCCGGACGGTATCATCGACCTCCTGCGGGGTGGTGCCCCACACATGAATGATATGGGTGGCCAGCCAATATTTTTCGACGTTGCGGCCCAAATCCAAAAGCTCGCGTTGGATATCGTCGCGAATGGCGTTCAGGGAAATATCTTTTTGAACGCGCGCCTCGACCTGTTTAAGCTGATCTTCGAGCTGTTTCTTGCGAACGGCCGTATCCCCGTGCTTGATATTGACGACGATGCGGAAATTTTTAAGCCACGAACGCAGGCAAATCGCCTGAAACTGCGAAAACCACAGCGTGGTGGGCGGCGTACGCAGCGTCATTACTTTGTGATAGCAGTCGTCAAATTTGAAAGTCCCCAGGGGCGCCAGCACTCCCTTTGTATCCCACATGAAATTGCTTTTGATGTAATACTCGGTGGCGGGAAGAATTTCGCCCGGGACGAAGGAGCGGGGTTGGCCGCCACGTTCCCACGAAAGGGGATTGTTATATTTGTAGAGAAATTCCACCGCCTGATTGGCCGAGAGGACCTCCGGCTCCATTTGCGTGGCGCGGAAAGTGTTGTGGATGGAGTCGGCGACCGCAAAAAGCTCTTCGCGGAAGCGTTCAAATTCAGCAAGCTCGTATTGTGCGAGGGTTTTGGAGCCGACGTAATTGAGCTCGAGGTCGGTAAAAAAGCGCTCAAGCGCGGAAGCTTTTTTGTAGCTTTCAGTCGCATGCAGATTCTCTTTGGTGCGCTTGGAGATTTCCGTCGGATGCAGCGTGCATTTGCGGATCAAAAACACATAGCCCTCGAAAAAGCGCAGGTCGCGATTTTTTAAGCGCTCAACGAGATTGTCGGTGTAGGCATGGACATACTCGTTGACGATCGCATTATCGATTTGCGGAGGCGCGATTTGGACGGCTGTCTCTTTGGTGCGCGAGTGCTGAAAAAAAACAAATTGAAGATCGAAGTGATCGGGGAGGGTATTGAGGGCCGACTTGAGTGAAAGAAAGATCGTCTCCTTTTGGACATCCGAGAGCGTAAAGAGATTGGGAAATGAAAGTTTCCAGCCGAGTGCCAGCGAAAGGTCTTTATTGACAATGATGTTTCCCTCAAAAAAACGCGTCGGCAACTCGCGGTCGATGATGTCGCCGCTGAGCTCTTCGGTGCGTTGGTAATATTTCGGCATGAGATTATTTTATTTTGATGAATGGCAAGGGGTCGAGCTTCCCCGGACGTAAAATTTTGGGCATCCACAGGGCCTTAAAAAGATGCATATCATAACCTGCCGGCTTGCCCGCGCGGAAAAGCCCGAGATAGAGTACATAAATAAGCATCGAGATGAGCATCAGCGCAGCCGAGTGGAAAACGTTCATGCAGATCATACCGACGATGACCATGATAAAGATCTCCGGTATGGTCACCACCCCAAAATAATAAATTTTGGTATTGGTCTGGCGGTTGTAATGGATGGGTTCCATGAGCGGCCGTTTTTTAATAGGCCGTCGTCGTGTGCCGGCCTACCGTGGGTGTCAGGGCGTCGAAAGAATCAATGATCGAGTCCATTCGTTTGAGCATCGAGCGAACCCGTTCCTTGTCCACGCGCTCCTGATCGTAAAGCATAATGAGGTCATTGTAGATTTTGCGCAACTCTTTGGTGGCTTCGCCAACCGACTGGGTCGAGCGCGGCAGATAAATGAAAATCGGGATTTCGGCGGTGACCGGCTGGCCGTTGACGTCAAAGGTGATGCTCTTGGTTACGTCCATCACGCGCAGCTCATAACCTGGGAGCGTCAGCGGAACCACAGTTCCCATATTGGCTGAGCCCTGCAACTGGACGGTTCGGGAGTTTTCCGCCGAAACAATCGCCGGCGGAAGCGTCGAGGCGGCGCTAGGCACGGGCGTGTAGGCGGGAGTTGTGGAGGGAATCGGCTGATAGGGCAACTGGTAGGCGGTCTGTGCAAAAACCGCGCCCACTAGAAAGGTCGCGACGAGGGTAAGAGAGGTGCACTTCATAATGGATTGCTTTACGGCAGAAGCCGCAGAATAATTTAGGGCGGAATTTTACAAAAGAAAAGATCTTGCGGGCAGCATTATTATAGCAATTTAACACTATTTAAACAAATGTTTGTAAAAAGTAAAAAAATTATATAGAGGAGATTGACCTTTGTGCTATAATTAAAGCATCCGTAAAAAGGAACCAACTATGAATACAATATCTCGTTATTTTAAACCCGCGCTGCTGACCGTGGCGCTTTTCGGCTTCTTGGCCCTAGCCAACGGTGCGTGGGCGCAGGGTACTACAGGTCAAAACGCTGCCAACATTATGGGAGCTTCGGCGGACCAACAATCTGGGATAGCACTTGGAGGTGAAGACGCAGATGCTGGACAGAAGGTTCTTACCCAAGTATACAATATCATCCGTTTTGCTTATGTCTTCTTCTATGCCATTGCGGTACTCTTGGTCGCCCAAGCTTGGATGCAGTTCAAGCAGCAGAAGTATGACGTGATGTTTGCCTCGATGGGTGCGGCTTTGGGCTTGTTCCTGACGCCGGCGCTTATTGACTTTATCCATGGATTGGGGGCGGCGACAGCGAACTAGTTTGCGGTAAACCTACCCTTGCTTTATTCCGTAGAGGAGGCGATAATTCATCGCCTCCTCTTTTTTTGTTGCCATGGACACTTCCGAAATAAAGTTCTACCGCGTGACAGTTTCGGATCCTGTTGGCGGAGGCCGACTTGGGCGGCAAGTAATGGCAACGAGCCCCTCGATGGCCGAGGGAATGATTCCCGCAGGCGATAATGATGTGGTGACCGCCACGGAGGTTTCGGGTCTTGAAGCGCAGATTGTCTTTAAGCTTCATCCGCCCATTCCCAAAATTAAGGACCAGCGGAATTTCTTCAACGGCATGGCGCGCGCAATGAGCATGAATCCGGATTTGGTGCGTGCACTCCAACTGGCCATCCCGGGGGTCCAAAATCACTACTTTCGCCTCGCCGTTGCTCAGATTATTGAAGACCTGCGCGACAAAGGGGAGGATGTGCAAACCGCGATGGGACGTTTTCGGGAGATCTTGAGCAACGATAAAATTGCTATGCTCGAGGCGGGCGCGCAGTCTGGCGAGCTGGGGCATATTTTTAAAAAAATCGCCGAGAATGTCGAAAAACAATCGAGCGTCCTTAAAAAAATTACCGCCGCACTGATTTATCCGGCGATTGTTTTGACGGTAGGCATTATCTCAGTTTTTGTTCTTTCGTTTACCCTTTTCAAGCAGATGAAGGGGATGTTTGCCGTTTTTAATACCGAGCTGCCGCTTATCACTCAGATTTTCATGGGGATGACCGATTTCTTGACGGCTTACTGGTGGATCGTCGTGCCGATCTTCACGATTGCCCCGGCGCTTTTCTTCCGCAACCTCAACAAAATATACAGAACCAAATGGGCGCAGGATTTTATTGACCACTCCAAATACCTCCGCCTGCTGAATTGGAAAATAAACATGTCCAAGTGCTTGGCGGGTTGGTCGCTGCTTTTAAACTCCAATGTTCCCATCCAGAAATCGCTGGAGCTGACTGCCGCTATTACCGACCACATCCAAATCAAGACTTTCTTTACCGAAATCGAAAAAGAAATTTTAGCGGGCATGACCGTGGATGAGGCTGTCCAGTGCAATGCCACCTTATTGGGTGAAGAAGCATTGACGTTTATGGCCCAGATTCGGCTTGGCAGTCAGACCGGTAACCTTGAGCTGGTGATTTCAAAGATGGCCTCCCTTTACGAGGAAGAGGTGGATGAACAGGTCGGTATGCTCTCGCAATTCATCGAACCCATTATCCTTTTTACTTTGGGAGGCTTTGTCGGATGCGTTGTCATTTCGGTTTATCTGCCGATGGTCAGCCTCTATCAGGCGGTTTTGTAGGCGGCAACCTTATGCCTATTTAAAATAAAGGTTGTAAAAAAACGCAGTTATCTCTTAAAGAAAAAGGTTGTCAGCCGTTAAAAAAACATATTTAAAGATATTGAGTATGAAATTCTCTCATCATAAAGCGAAAGGCTTCACCCTTGTCGAACTCCTCGCGACTATTGCTATAATGGCCGTCCTCATTGTTGCAGCATTGCCGTATGTTGCCGATTACACGAGCTGGGCTCGCGAAACTTCTCAACGCCGTGACGCTCAGGTGGTCGCAGGCGCCATAGCTCGTTGGATTGCCGTAGGCGGTGATACAACCGGGGCCGGTTCTCCTGCTAGTGAACATGATTGGCGCGGGGCAACTTTGGATGAAGCTTGGGCTGACGAGGATGGTAACGCTGCTGGTATCATTTTGGATTTGGTGGATGGCTGGACGGTCGTGCCGGATGGCAGTAAGGATCCCTTCTTGGCCCCCAATACGTCTTGGGCGGTTTTGGGCCGCAATGTTAAGATTTTGTTTGATGACTCGCGTAACTATACAGTTACTGCCCGCACGACAAACTAATGCCCAAGAGCGTTTAGTTCGAGCCCTTATGGCTCCGCTTTTCGCTAGTACTTGAGTTTTTCAAACCCGCCGGTTCTTTTGAAAATCGGCGGGTCTTTTTTTAATGGCAGCTTAACGAGCGCGGCAGTTGGGTCGTAAAAAAGTCATATGGGGATGAGAATTTATGCTGCCACTACTCAGCACCCTAGATCAGGTAGGATAACAAAGTGGTTAATACCCGCCTATGATCGGGATGAGGTGAATGCTTTTTTGTCTGCCGGAGTCGCGCAAAAACAACTGGCGTTGGGCCAACTGCCGCCTAAGCGCTCGGAGGACCTGGTCCGGCGTTATTTCAAAAAGTTTCCTTTAAAATACCAACTGGCCTTCTTTGAGGGCCTCGCGCCCCTTATTCAGGTGGGTTTTAATCCTGTGAAGGCTTTTCTTTTGCAGGCGCGCGCAACAGACCACCTGGGCGTGCGGCTTATTACAATGGACATTGTCCACAGCCTTCTTTCGGGAGAGCTCCTCTATGCGGCCTTTGCCAAACATCGAAACGTTTTTGATGACACTATTTTGGCATTGGTCGAGGAAGGCGAGAGCACCGGTACATTGGCCGAGACTTTCGAGGAAATTGTCCGCGTATTGACAAAAAATCTTGAATACCGCAGCAAGATTGTTTCCGCGATGACCTATCCCATAATTGTTATCGTGATGGCCAGCGTGGTTACCTATATCTTTACCGTCATTCTCATTCCAAAGATCAAAACGATTTACGACAACCTTCACGGCGAGCTTCCGGATATCACAAAATTTGTCGTCGCCGTCTCGACTTTTTTGCAGCGCAATCCTTGGGTCGCCCTGATGCCCATCTTCTTCGTAATTGCTTGGGCGATGAATGCCCGAAAGCTTTCCTATCAGATGTGGTATTGCAAAGCGATGTTGCGCATCCCTTGGGTCAATACCTTTATGCGGAAGTCCGCAATCACGAGTGGTTGCCGTTCCCTTTCGGTTCTGCTGGACTCGGGCATCCCGATGGCCAAGGCGCTTACAATTGCCGGAAGCTCGACAGGCACGATTTACTTCCAAAAGATTTTCGAAGAAATCCGCGACATGATCAATCGCGGTGACAGCATGACGATTGCCTTTCAGATGCAAAGCGACCAATTTGGCGTTTTGGGCGAGCGTTTGGCCGCCGCGGTGGAGTCGGGTGAGACCTCCGGTGAAATTGACAAAGTTCTCTCGCGGCTCTCCAAGACCTTCGAGCGTGAAATGGAAATCGTTATCGACCGCTTGCAACAAACGATTGTGCCGGCGGTGACGATTATTTTGGCTGTGATTGTCGGTGTGATTGTGTTTGCAATTTTCTTGCCATTGTTTGGTATGGGTAAGGTGCTTATGAATGCGGCCAAATAAAATGTCGAAATCCCGGAAAGTTCGAGGTTACACTTTGTTGGAGGTATTGACCGTTTCGGTTTTGCTGGCGTTCTTTCTCGTGGGTTTTTTTGAAGGATCGCGATGGCTGGCTTTTTCCACGCGGGTCCAACAAAATCGCACCGAGGCGCTGATGCAGAGCCGCAGGGTGGGGGAAAGCTGGCGTGCGGGCGTGGACGTCTCGGGTATCACGGAGGGCTATTTTCTCAATGGCACGACTTGGACGTTGGGCCAAAACACGACCGCCTATACTTCTGCTGGTGGTGCGGCCCCCTCCTCTGGAACAAGCTTGAAACGTTTATCGCTGACGTTAGGATGGAGGGAGGCTGACCCAACCTCCGCTGGATCTCGCCAAATGAAAATTCATGATGTTTATTTCAAATACTAGTTTACGCGCAAAGGCCTTTACCCTCGTCGAAGTGATGGCGGTCGTGGTCCTTCTGGCGCTATTGCTGGGCGCAGCGGTACCTTTTTTTGGTTGGGCGCGCGATAAGGCCGAAGACGACAATGCATGCAATCGCGCGCTTCTTTTGAATTCTGCAAAGTCCCAGTATCTTCTAGAATATGGCTATTACGCGCATACAGAGTTTAACGAAAGAACTAATAGCGGGAAATATGCTGTATTATCACAATACATGGGATATGTTTCCGCAAACTTATCCGGTTATGCACCAGCGGGTTACACGTATTCTTTGAAAAATTTAAACCAAAAGACAGCCGTCACAGCCAGCGCGCGGGGGGTTTCGCTTTCATATTGATTTGGTGCGCAGCGAACCGCAGAAAAACTTTTCATGAAAATCCATGAAAAGATTAAAAAGGCTAGAGAAATGCCGAATCCTTGTATAGATGTCCCCTCGTCTTATAAAATTTACGCTCGTTTTTTTGATGTCCAATATGCTTTGGGCAGAGATTGAAGCCTTGCCGGAGAAAATTGGAAACCCAGGATTGTCGGCTGTGACTGTCGTGTCGCCCGAAATTACCTCTCCTAATACTCAGATGGTTGTTCCCTCGGAAGAACTTTCCAGCGCAAAGAAAGCCCTCGAGGAACGCGATGCCGCTATTCTAAGGCTTTCGATCCATCTCGAAAACGCCTTAGCCAGAATCAATACGGCCCAAACTCCCCTTGTTAGCGAAAATACTGATAATGCGGCCTTGCGCTTGGTGCGCGAGCAGCTCGAAAAACAAAACCGTGCTCTGAAGGAACGTAAAGCTGAGCTGGAAGCGCGCGTTTCGGAACTCTCCAAAAAAGCTCAACTCTTGGACCTCGAAAACCGTCAGCTTGTAGAAGCGCTTCAGAGTGATTCGCTCGACAAAATCAATCGTACAGCTAAGGACTCGGGCGGTAGCCAAGGCCGTTTGGCCTTGGGGCACTAGGCTCTGCCTCAAGAGACCCAAGATCGGGGACATAAGGAATGAAGGCTTTTTAGAGATGTTTCGTGATCGAATTTTTGCCCAGGCAAAGCGGCAACATAAAATAGGTATATATTAGTAATATACTAAGGGTGAGATGTTTACAGTATTTTAACCAAAGAAGTTGTGAGTCCGCTTAAATTTTTTATCTGCGGGCGAATTAAACCAATGAACTTAGGTGTTTCATGAGCACCAACCAACTCATGACGGAAGCTACCCACGGATGGGGTGCAATTAAAATATCAAGGATGATACTATGGCAGTTGTAATCAACACAAACGTCGCGGCTAGCGCAGCCGCTATTAACTTCACAGCCTCGAATACGAGCCTGCAGAAGTCGCTCTCGCGGCTCTCGAGTGGTTCCAAGATTGTGAATCCCTCCGATGACGCCGGTGGTTTGGCCGTGTCCATGAAAATGTCTGCGGCCATCAGCAGAACCTCAGCGGTTCAATCAAACGTGGCCAATGCCATTTCACTCTTGCAAACGCAAGATGGTGCGCTCGCGACTGCGGGTGACATCCTCAACCGTATGTCTGAGCTGACGACCCTCTATCAGGATGTGACCAAGTCCACAACGGATAAAGCTAACTACCAGACAGAATTCGCCCAGTTGCAAGAGCAGCTCGCTTCGATGGAAGCCGAGCAGTTCAACGGTGTTTCGCTCTTCGGTTCCGGTTCCATGACGGTTTACATCTCTGAAGATGGAACTCGTTCGGTGTCGGTTAATAAGCCTGATACACAGTCAGACAGTTTGGCCAATTCTTACAAAGTGTTGACTGAAAAAGACGGCGATGACTACACCTACAGCTTGGACGGAAATGGTGACACGACTCAGGTTTCGCTCGCGGGTATTACCGAGGCGATACAAGAGATCGCGACCTTCCGCGCGCAAAACGGTGCTTATTCGAGCCGTCTGCAATTTGCGTCAGACATTCTGACGATCAATCAGCAGAACCTCGAGAGCGCCAAATCGCAGATCACGGACGTTGACGTTGCTAGCGAGTCCACGGCATATGCCAAGTATCAAATCTTGGTGCAAACCGGTGCGGCGATGCTTGCGCAAGCCAACTCGTCCAGCCAAATCGCGCTCACGCT
>CAZIRU010000005.1:0-81216 GCA_964541905.1 uncultured Verrucomicrobiota bacterium | reverse complement strand
ACACTTTATCTATGCCTAAACCTATTATAAAGACTTAACTGTTACATAACACTAGCACGCGCAGGCCGTTTCGGCCACACGCCCATGCATACGCTGGCGGAATTCGGCCAGCTCGATCAGGTAGCCAGCTCGGTTTTACGCTGGCCTTCTTTACTTTTGTTAAAAACGCCGACCGAACAAACCCTCTACGACCTCGCCAATCCCAAAGGGAAAAAGCAATTTCAGTCTCTTGCAGAACAACTTATGACGAAAGAGGCTCCGCATCTCGCCTCAATTTTCGGCGGCCGTAAGCGTCCCCTGACCCGCCGCCTTCAGATCTCCCTCAACCGCGCCCTCGCCCTTTCGGCAATTGAGCTGGAAGAATTACTCTTCTGAATTGCGCCGCCTCATCGCTTGGGGTAAAATGTCCTTTTTACAAATCGCATGGACGTTTCTTCTTCCAGTCGCACCGTAAGCGCCGATACCCCTGCGGTTGTCATACCTTCCGGGGAGCTTGTGACCATTCCAGCTGGCAGCCTAGTGCAAATCACCCACCGGCTGGGTGGCAATTTTACAATTACTTGGGAATACGGCATGGCCCGCATCGACGGCCGCTATGCAGCGCATCTGGGCGAAAAGTCCGAAAAAGCCTCGAGCGGCGCCGCTCCCTCCTGGAAAAGCGGCGATCCAGCCCCCGAAAAGGCCGCATGGGAGGCCCTCAAACTCGTTTTTGATCCCGAAATCCCTGTGAGTATTGTCGATTTGGGCCTTATTTATTCGCTCGAGTTTGCCCAGTCGCTCACCCCCTCCCCTCAAAAAGCCTTCCGCGCCTGTGTCAAAATGACCCTAACAGCCCCCGGTTGTGGCATGGGCCCCTCGATCGCCGCCGATGCCCGCGAGAGGCTTTTGCAAGTCCCCGGAATCGCCGAGGCCGAAGTCATTGTTGTATGGGATCCCCCCTGGAACCGCGATATGATGACCGAGGAAGGGAAAATGATCCTCGGGCTTCTTTAAGAGCCCATCCCGATAGGTTAGCTGGCGCGGACGAGAAACTCGCGGTCTTTTTGTCTTTTAGCGGCGTTTCTCCCCCGGAGTATGGGCTTCTAGCCCACTTCCTCCTCCGAAGCCTTGCTAAAAAACAAAAATCCTCGCGCCTCGCCTACGCTCTCCTATCGGGATAGGCTCTAAATTTCAAAACGGCAATTTTCTTATTGATTCCTAACTCTGTTGTGTGATAGGCTACTTGGATGTCCACCCAAGAGTATAACTATGCAACCCTCAACGAATTGATGCGCACGGGAGGCGCCCAAGCCATTGTTGACATAGCCCGGAAGGACCCAACCATACTGCGACTCGCAGCAGCAGATGATGGGAGGGCCATCATCCACGACTTGGCCAACGATGAGGATCTCCCGCAAATCAAAGAATTGATAGCAAAAGACCCGTCTCTTTTGTGCGTGGCCGATAGGACGGGCTGGACTCCCTTACATTTCATCGCTAGCGACCTAGTTGATATCACCCCCATCGAAAACGTACTCAGGAAAGACCCCTCACTCCTGGAAATTCCCGCGCACAACGGTACAACCCCGATAGAACTTGCCCAAGACGGTGACCATCGCCAAATACTTTTGCTCTGGCAGCGCCAAAGGGTTGGCCGCAAGCTCTCGGAGATCATCGGCCGAAACCCCACAATCGAGCAAAAACAAAAAATTACGGAGCTTGTCAAGATGCTGGGCTTAAGCCGCTCCAACGGAACCCACGCCGGCGAGCCTACGCTTAAAATCTTGCAAAAAACGATCGCAGCGTTTTAAACTCCGGTATATGTCAACGGATACTCCCACCCTCACCCCGCAGGAAATCTTCGATTACGCCTGGAATACACTTGTCCAAGAGCAAAAGAAAGTGGAGTTCCCCAAAGAAATCCTGTGGCTTAATGGCGCTCCCGGCGCGGGGAAAAGCACCCACACCAAGACAATTAATCGCGTCAAGGGCTTCAAAACCGAAGCTATCGGCATGAGCTCGCTTTTCAAGACCCCCGAGGCCAAGGCCATCATGGATTCCGGCAAACTCATTGACGACAAAACGGCGACCCTCTTTCTCTTCCGCGAGCTGAGCAAGCCCGACTACCGCGAGGGCGTCGTCATGGACGGCTATCCCCGCACGGCGCCGCAGGGCGAAGTCGTCAAGCTTCTCGCGCAAAAGCTCGCGGGCAAAAGCCGTTTCCAGATCGTCGCGCTTATCGTTCCCGAGGATGTAAGCATTGATCGTCAAACCCAGCGTGGCCGCGAAGATGCGGCCGCAGGCAAACCGGTGCGCAAAACCGATCTCGACCCCGAGCTCGCGCGTACGCGTTTCCGCGTGTTTATGGAAGAAACCTACGCGCCCCTGAAAGCCCTTTCATCCATTTTTCCCTTCCATTCCATCGAGACTCTGGGAAGCATCGAAGAAATGGGCAAGAAGATTGCAGCTGCGCTAGGATAAAAAAACCAACAAAAATAGGTTGATTTTACCCCGAAGTCTTGCTAGCATAAAAGGCTATGTTTTTGCCGATTCAGCCTGCGACCAGCACCTCTCTAGGGAATAGCGAAAAGACAGACGTTCTCATGCATCTTCTGCGATGGAATATGCCCAGCGCATATCTCACAGCGCTCATCACGGATGCTTTAAAGCAAAGCTGCGTTTGCGCCCCTACCCTTACGCAAGAACTGCCAAGCTATTCGCAAGAGCCGGACGATAACGCCTCCTCCTACTCCGCCATTCTCGACGTGCGGGGCACTTTAACACCCGAATGGCTCGAGAAAGAACAAGCGGAAAGCAATATCCCCGAATGGGAACGCCCATCTGAGGGCAATCTGCGACTTTTGCAACTCCACTTCTGCTACAAGCGGAGCGTTTTGGCGGGTCCCGACGCCGATACCTTGGGCATTGAAGCCTACTTGGGCTCATTGACACCGAACCCTGCCCTAGCCGAGGCCGAGGTTTTTCCGAATCAAAGAGCGCAGTGGCAAAATCATCTGACTCTTGAGGGCACAAATTTTTGCACCATCCCGTTTTTTATGAAATGTGCGCTAGCTGTTTTTGAAGACATCCAATAGGAAGCTTGGCATCCGAATGCAAAAATTCTCAAGCGAATAGCTGCGCGAGCGACTCCGGCATTTTGCTCCTCGCCTCCTCCGGCAGCCCCGCCAAAATCTCCGCGCAAAAGCCCTCCGCCAAAAGGCCTCGCGCTTCAGCCTCGCCCACGCCGCGCGCCCGCAAGTAGAAAAGAGCCTCATCCTCAAGCCCGCCGCAGGTGGCCCCGTGAGTGCAACGCACGTCATCGGCTTGAATTTCAAGTCCCGGCAACGTGTGCGCCATCGCCGCATCGCTTAAAAGCAAATTGCGATTTTGTTGATAGGCGTCGGTCTTTTGCGCACCGGGGAAAACGCGGATCATGCCGGAGAAAACCGTCCGCGCGTTTCCATCAAGGACATTTTTAAAAAGCAGGTCGCTTTTAGCTCCGGGGGCCTCGTGCAGTTGAAAGGTGCGCTGGTCAATTTCCTGCGCGCCGCGCGCCAGCGAAAGGCTGCGCAGTTCCACGCAGGCCCCTTCTCCCTTGAAGGTCGCTTGCAACACCTGCCGCGTATAGGCCGCGCGCCCCACATTTAGCAGTGTCACGCACACCTTCGCGCGCGCGTGCGCCTCAAGTTCAATAAAATTAAAATTAAACGCCTCTTCGGCCAAATCGTTCACAAAAACAAAATCCAGCTTGGCCCCCTCATGCGCAACCAGCTTTACGTTTGCAAATGCCGCCCGTGCCTCAGTCGCGGGGCTCTCAATTAGCGTCCGCGCTTCCCCGGCGGCAATCGCCAATTCCCGCGCACCCCCAGCGGCCATGCGCGCCAAGGCAGCTGCAGCTCGCTCCGGCAAATCTGCGCGCGCACCCAAACGCCACTCCGGAGCGTCCGAAAAAACAAAATCCTCTGGAAATTTTACGTTCATATTTTTTTGCGGCCCTAGCCGACGCTCCCTTCCATCTCCAAATCGATGAGACGTTTGAGCTCCACCGAATATTCCATTGGGAATTGCGAGACGAGGTCATTGACAAAGCCATTCACCGACAGGCTCATGGCCTCGGCCTCGCTCAAGCCGCGTGCCTTCATGTAAAAAATCTCCTCATCGCTTACCTTGCTGACGGAAGCCTCATGCTGCGTTTGCGCGCCAGTCCCGTGCACAGAAATCGTCGGATAGGTATCCGTCCGGGAAATTGAATTGATAAGCAGCGCATCGCAGACGGTGTTGTTTTTGCAGCCGCGCAGGCCCTTGGCTGCGTGCACAAGCCCTCGATAACTCGCACGCCCGGAGCCAATCGAAATCGATTTGGAGATCACATTCGATGTCGTTTCGTCGGCCGCGTGAATCATCTTTGCCCCCGTGTCCTGATGTTGTCCCGAGTGTGCCAACGCAATCGAGAGCACCTCCCCCCGCGCGCGGCGCCCCTTCAAGACCACAGCGGGATATTTAAGTGTCAGCCGGCTGCCGATATTGCAATCAATCCATTTCATCTCGGCTTCTTCGTGCGCGACGGCGCGTTTGGTGACGAGGTTAAAAACGTTGCTCGACCAGTTTTGCACAGTGATGTACTGCACCTTCGCACGCTTGAGCGCAACAATCTCGACCACCGCGCTATGGAGGGCCGTCGTCTCAAAACGAGGGGCCGTACACCCCTCCATATAGACCACTTCGCTGCCTTCGTCGGCAATGATCAGTGTGCGTTCAAATTGCCCAAAGCTCTCGGCATTGATGCGGAAATAGGCCTGCAAGGGCGCGGCCACCTTCACGCCTGGAGGCACATAAATAAACGAGCCTCCGCTAAAAACAGCGGAGTTCAAGGCGCTGAATTTATTGTCAGCAGCCGGAATCACCTTGCCAAAGTATTCCCGGAAGCGCGCGCGGATTTTTGCGTCCGGATGCATGAGCGCCTCGTTGCTGCCCATGAAAATCACCCCCTGCGCCTTCAGGCGCTCCTGCATATTCGAGTACGCCGCTTCGCTATCGAATTGCGCCTCCACCCCGGCCAAAAACTTTCGTTCTTTTTCTGGCACCCCCAAGCGCTCAAAAGTTTCTTTCACTTCCGCCGGAACATCCTCCCACTTGCGCAACGGCATTTGATTCTTCGCCAGATAGTAACGGATTTTTGAAAAATCAATTTTTGCAACCTCCGGGGAAACCCACTGCGGCAACTTCTTTTCCTGAAAAATTTCGAGAGCGCGCAACCGATAATTCAGGAGCCAGTCATCTTCGCCCTTGACCGAGCTGATATAGCGCACGGTATCCTCCGTCAGCCCCACCCCCGCATCAAAAGCATATTCGGTTGGGTAATGAAAGTCGCCGGCGGCCTCCGCATTTGTAAAAATCTCGCTTCCGGCGCCTTTGGAAGACCCGGAATTGGAAGCTTTTAGCGGATTGGGCTCGTTCATTAAAAATTTATTAAAAATTCGTTTGCTATTGGGCACGAAATGTTTATGATGAATAGTCTATTACTCCTATGTTCGAGCCTTCTACGCTCCAATCAACGCTTGCTAAGACGGCGGAATTTTCATCCGTCGCCGCAGAGAGACCCGTCGGCACTTTTTTTAAGGGCCTGGGTAAGGATCTTGGCAAAGCCTCACAGCAGGCAGCCGGAACCGTTCTCAATGCGCTACAGGAGATTTTTTCGGCTTTGTTTGGAGCTACCGAAACCGGCACGGGACTTATCGGCGAATAGTTCATAGCCGCTCCGCTTTGGCCCAGGCGTAGCCTTTTGCTTCCAGCTCGCGCGCAAGTTCTTTGCCGCCGCTTTTGACAATGCGACCTTCGGCCATCACATGCACGCGATCGGGCTCGATGTACTCCAGCAACCTCTCATAGTGCGTAATAACAAGCATCGCGCGTCCGGCGCTGCGCATTGAATTGACGCCTTCGGCCACAATTTTTAGGGCATCAATGTCGAGCCCCGAATCGGTTTCGTCCAAGATGGCCACCGTTGGCCTGAGCATCTTCATTTGCAAAACCTCGCAGCGTTTTTTCTCACCTCCCGAAAAACCCTCGTTCACGCCGCGCGAGGTGAAGCTGCGTTCGATTTTGAGTGCATCCATGGCGGCGTAGAGCTCCTTGTAATATTCCGTCGCGCTAAATTTCGTCTTGTCCGGCATCCGCGCGAGAAGTGCAGCGCGGATAAAATTGGCAATCGAAACCCCCGGCAGTTCCGCGGGATATTGAAAAGCTACAAAAAGCCCCTTGCGCGCGCGTTCTTCAATGGGGAGCGCAAACAAATCTTCGCCGCCCAAGCGCACCTCTCCGGAGGTCACCACACAGGAGGGGTCCCCCGCAAGCACCTTGGCAAGGGTACTTTTCCCGGTGCCATTGGGTCCCATGAGCGCATGGACTTCTCCCGCAGGCAGCGAGAGCTCCAACCCCGAAACAATCTCCCTCTCGGCCACGCTAACATGCAGTTTTTTGACTTCCAAAAGATTCATAAGGCTCCCTTTAGCATAAAAAATTTCGCTCCGCGCCGCAAGACCCAATCCCGAGGCCCCCTGCGCAATTTCGAGGTTGAAAATCAACGGCCGATCATCAAAAATAACGATGCGTATGCCGCACAAACACTTCTTCCCCAAAACGCGCCGCAAGGGAATCGTCACCTTGGTCGAGATGATGATGGTACTGGTAGTTTCCGGCATCGTCCTGACAATCGCCGGCGTTTTCATCGCAAGTTACGTCTCAAGCGCCAAGCAGATCGCCGACAAAACGACCCTGCGCACCCTCAACGACGCCCTCAATCGCTACAAAAACGAAGGGGGCTCTCTCGCAGCGTTGACGGCTGAAGCGAACCCGCTCCACGTGATTAATCTTCTCAAGACTCCCGTGAGCTGGTGGGGCCTTAATCATATTTTTCTCAATCAAGCGTTCACCTGCTCTGCCTCGTCGCTGGCCGCGCAGGGAGAAGGCAAGAGCTTCCGTTTCTACCGCTACAAAAGCTACGATGCGCTCGCCAAAGGCGACGACACTGAATACGTTCCCCCGCCGCCTCCACCACCTTACTTTCGTGGCTATGCTTCTCCGTTATACGTTGGCTATGCAAGCTGGACAAACGTATATACTCTTACCGGTTCGGTTCCCGCTGGAGATTTGGCCATTCTAATTTTTGCCTATAGGACCTCCGTTGGTGGCGGAAAAATAACAAGCGTCACGGATAGCAAGGGCAATGTATGGACGATCGACAGCCACGTCCAAAATACCAATTCGCTCCCAGCCACAACCATTCTATCCTCTCCGATCACCCACGCGCTCGCCCCCGGCGACACAATTACCTCCAACGGCGGCGTAGCCTACACACACATTACAGGTGCGCTAGTCTCAATTGCCAATCCAACCGCCTCCGACCAGCCCAACGCCTCGGGCACCTACGCATTTACCGGCACAGGGGTTTCGGTTTCTGCCGAGGCAACCGTTGCGCCAAGTATCATTGTCGGCGTTTTCTATTCCAAGAATGCCGCAACGATCAGCGCCCCTGGCGTCACCATGTTCTACGAAGCCAACAACGCCCATTTTTTCTACCGGGCCGAATCGACCACCGGAACAAAATGGGCGACGGGAACCTGGTCTTTTCCCGATGGCGGCGTAGGCAATATGTGCATCTACTACTAACATTTTAAGCCAAGACCTTCCCCAAAAAAGGATTTCAAAATTCCCGCTTTGGGCCGTAAAGTAGATGTCGTGGCCGAATCCAGCTCCATTTTGAACCTTTTGCGCGCGACCCTTCATGCGGGGGGCAGCGATCTGCACCTCAAAAGCGGTCATGTGCGGTTTTTCATTTTTCGACACTGTTAAGTTTTGGGCCATACTGACCGTTTTAACTTGAAAATGATAAGAAACGGAGTACGGTATGCCTGAACAAGATAAAGAATATATGCCAGATCTCCCTAACTTATCCGATCCGCGTATTGAGCCGACTGACGAAGAGTTGCGGGCTTTTGGTCGTAGTGTACTCAGGAATGTCCAAAGGACGCCTGCGACGCCTCAGGATGCCAAACCAATGGCGCCTGAAGAGTACGCACGGCGCATGGAGAAAGCCTCAGAGGATGCTCGACACGCAGCCAAAGGTATTTATGGGAGAAATTCTGGATCCGATTCTGCTGACAATAGCGGGGCCTAACGGCTCGGGAAAGACAACAATTACACAAAAACTGCTCCAGCACCCATGGAGTGCCGGTTGTCGTTACATTAATCCAGATCAAATAGCTAAAGAACAATTCGGAGATTGGAACTCCAACGATGCCATGCTCAAAGCGGCCCAAGAAGCGACACGTCAACGAGAAGAAAATCTTAACAGCCATGTAAACTTTGCTTTCGAGACTGTCATGTCAACCGAGGACAAACTCCTTTTCCTGAAAAAGGCCAGAGACCTCGGATACTTCATAAGACTGTTTTTCATAGGCACTAACGATCCATCTATCAATATCAACCGCGTTGCCAAACGGTACGCTTCAGGGGGCCACTGCGTACCAACGGAAAAAATCATCTCGCGATATTTCAAATCTATCGCGATTTGCGCACAGGCCGTCCCGCACGTCCAAAGAGCCTATATTTACGATAACTCTCAAGACATCGAAACCATGGCACCAGGCAAGGAATATATGCCTCTTGTTTTCAGAGCAAGCGATGGAGTTGTTGTCAAAGCATATGAAACACCCTATCCCGGTTGGACCTATCCCATATTAAGAGAGTTGCAATTTGCGCCTGGAGTACCTATGCCAGACGGTATGCCTGAAACCCCCGTCACAAAACCCACAACCCCCAGCGAAATGTCTTTCTAATGGCCGAATCCAGCTCCATTTTGAACCTTTTACGCGCGACCCTCCATGCGGGGGGCAGCGATCTGCACCTCAAAAGCGGCCATGTGCCGTTGGCGCGTGTGGAAGGCGAGCTGCGCAAGCTTCCGGTGGAGGCCACCGACGCCCTTCTTTTGACAGAGTTCATCGAGGAAAGCTGCCCGAAGGCCTTTCTCGAGAACTGGCGCGGCGAAAACCAGATCGACTACTCCTATGCGCCGGCGGGCATCGGACGTTTTCGCGTGAGCGCTTTTTACCAACGCGGGACTCCTTCGATTGTCTTCCGGCACGTCAAAGAAAAAATCCCGACTTTTGCCGAGCTTAATCTCGACGAAAAGTTTCTCGCTCCCCTCTGCGATCTCAATGACGGCATTGTGCTGCTTTGCGGCCCGACGGGTTGCGGCAAAAGCACGACCCTCGCCGCACTCTTAAATCACATCAACGAAACACAATCCGTCCACGTCATCACGCTCGAAGACCCCATCGAATACAGCTACGCCGACCAGCACAGCGTTTTCAATCAGCGCGAAGTCGGCATCGATACGCCTTCATTTGTCGAGGGCCTCAAGGTGGCGCTGCGGCAAGATCCTGACGTTATTCTTGTGGGCGAGATGCGCGATCGGGCAACCTTCGAGACGGCGCTGACGGCAGCCGAAACGGGACACTTGGTTTTTGGCACGCTCCACTCTTCCAACGCCCAACAGGCGGTGCAGCGTCTTTTTGAATTTTTCGATCCCGCCGAGCAGGGCAGCCGGCGCCGCCAAATTGCCAATACGCTTCAGGCAACCATCACGCAAAAACTTGTTCCAGCGCTTGCGGGTGGGCGCGTCCCGGCGCTGGAGATTTTCCGCATGGATATTCTCGGCCGCCGCGTGATTGAGGCGGGCGAATTTGAAAAAATTTCCGCCGTCATCGAAGCTGGCAAAGACGTCGGCTCGCAAAGCTTCAATACCGATTTGTATCGTCTCATCCAAGCGCGCAAAATCTCCAAAGAGACGGCGCTCCTGCACAGCCCCAACTCCAAGGCGCTCGAGATGAACCTCAAGGGCATCTTCTTGAGCCAAGGCGGCATCGTCGGATAGCCTTTTCTCTCCTTACTGCTTTCCTTCCAGCAGTCCCTGCTCGAGCGCAAACCGCGTGAGTGCGGCGGCATTGTGCAGGCCCAACTTGCGCATGAGATTCGCACGGTGATTCTCAGCGGTTTTGAGGCTCACGTTCAAACGCGCAGCAATCTCGCGGGAGGTCAACCCCGCCGCAATAAAGCGCAAAATCTCCTTCTCTCGGTCAGTGATTCGGTCCAACGACGGCCCCGCCGCATCCTGACTTGAAGAAAGCCCTTGATGAACGATCTTTGAAATTTCCGGCCCAAAATAATTTCCGCCACCCGCGAGCGCATGCAAGGCAGTCTTGAGCTCTTGCAATGGGGCAGATTTTTCCACAAATCCGTGGGCTCCCGCCTGCATCATCTCGCGCAAGAGCCGAGGGGTTTGATAGCCCGAAAAGACGAGCACGCGGGTACGCGGGAGCTGTTTAGCCAGCCGGCGCATGACCTCCGCGCCGCCGAGGCCCGGCAACATAATGTCCAAAATAAGCAAATCGGGTTTTTCCTTCAGGCACAGCTCACAGGCCTGCTGGCCATCACCAGTCTGGGCGATCACATTAAAAGCAGGGTCTGAATCAAGCACTTGCGCAATCATCTCCCTGACAGCCGTTTGGTCTTCCACAATAATGACGGTCTTCACCTCGACAAGCTATGAGGCGAACCCACTACATGGCAAGCGTGAAAATATTTCATAAATATTTACCCAATTACAGCCCGCTCCCCCTACCACCTCCGATGCCGGCTATTCCAGAAGACCTCCGAGCGTGGCCGCACGGGTGGCGGCGGCACCTCGATAATCCGGACGGTTGAGTCTGGCACAACGACAGTTTTTACATCCTCGACGACCGTAGGACGTAAATCCATTTCGTCATACCACATGCCTTCATAATAGTGCATGCGATGGAGCCGGCCCTCGACGGTCACTTCGGTCACAGGAGTGTAATACCAGTCGGGATAAATGACTCGCGGTTGCGACTCTTTAATGACGACGGTGCTACGAGCGGGGAGCCACTCCTCGTCATACCAACGCCCGCGCCACATATGCATCCGGTGCGGGCGCCCCCTGACGAGAATAATCTCCGCAGGTTCATCAAGCCAACGCGGGCTAATCTCGTCCACAAAATAAGAGGGTGTGTGGTCAAAATACGGCGCACCCATATGCAAACCCACCGCCACCTCTGTGCGCGCCTGCAAAGGCGCCATCACCAAAAACAACGCCGCAAAAATGTAAATGACACATATTTTCATAATGCAAAAGCCCCCTCCAAGAAATTCTAACCGCTCGCGTCCCTCCGGCAACCCTTATTTAGCCGCAAGTTCCTCAAAGACGCCCATCGCGCGATATTTCGCGTAACGTTTTTCGAGCAGCTCGCGTTTGCCCATCTCGCGCAAAGCGTCCAGATGCGTACGAAGAGCCTTGCCGACCTGCGCAATGGTGCGCTCAGGGTTGCGATGTGCGCCGCCCAAAGGCTCGTCAATAACCGCATCCACGACTCCGAGTTTTTCGAGGTCATCGGCGGTAATCTTCAACGCGGCGGCGGCTTGGGGAGCGGCGGCACGGTCTTTCCAGAGAATGGCGGCGCAGCCCTCGGGGGAGATGACCGAATAATAAGCGTTTTCCAAAATCAAGACACGATCGGCGACTCCGATACCCAGAGCTCCGCCGCTGCCGCCCTCGCCAATGACAATAGCGACAATCGGCACGCGAAGGGACGACATCTCGCGCAAATTGACGGCGATGGCTTCGCTGACGTGCCGTTCTTCGCTTTTGACCCCCGGATAAGCCCCGGGCGTATCAATAAAGCTCACCACAGGAATATCAAATTTATGAGCCATCTTCATGAGGCGCAGGGCCTTCCGATAACCCTCCGGCTGGGGCATTCCGAAGTTGCGGCGAATTTTTTCCTTGGTATCTCGGCCTTTCTGCTCCGCCACGATAATCACCGCCTTGCCATCCAAAAAGCCAATTCCTCCTATCAAGGCCTGATCGTCGCCAAAAAGCCGATCGCCATGCAGCTCCTCGAAATCGGTAAAAATTGCCTTAATGTAATCCAACGCATAAGGCCGGCGGGGATGGCGGGAGAGTTGGACGCGCTGCCAGGGGGTGAGTTTGCTATAAATATCTTTTTGGGTGGCGGCGAATTTTTTTTCGATGGCGGCAATTTCGTCGGAGACATCCATTTTTTGCTCGCGCGAGAGGCGTTTGAGCGAATTAAGCTGCTCTTCGAGCGCATTGAGCGGCTTCTCGAAATCCAAGGAATAAGGAGACGTCTCGGCCATAAGGGCTTCATTGTAAAAGAGTCGCGGAGCCCGCGTCAACGAGAATGCCGCAACCTGCTTTGCAGCAATTACTTGCCTTAGGCCTTTGGCTTGGCTCCGGCCACTTCCAAGCTGAATATTTTCCCGATCTGGGCCACCTGCATGATGCGCTCAAGGTTTCCCTTGGCGATCAAGACCTTTGGCTCTATTCGGCGCTCTTTGGCTCGATTGAGGACGCTAAAGAGCAGATTAAGCCCAACGGAATCCACCATGCGGCAAGCGGTAAGATCTATGAGCAGCTTTTCATAGTCCGTAACGGAGCTTAAGGCCGCCTCGAAAGCGCGTGCGGCCGCATCGATATTGGAGCTGAGGAGGTCTTGCTCCAGACGAAGGGTTAAGATCCTTCCGGCAGGATCGAATACAGTAGCGAGCATACAGGGAGCATTAAGTCGCCGCAGAAGGGTTGTCAAGCCTTGCGCGTGAACAATTTGGGCGCTACGCGCCGTGTCCGCCTACCCATTCTGTCGCCCCGTCCACTTCCCTGCGTCGCGGCGCGACGCCTCTAACCCGCACTACTGCTGAATCTCTTACGGCAGCGCCGCGCCTGTCAGAATTTGTTAGCAGAGCCTAATAGCCAAAGTCGAACTCAATCGTTGCCCCTCCGGCGCCAAAGCGCACGCGATCGGCCAGCCCGTGGATAAGCATCAGACCCAGATGTTTGCCGCGCAGTTGGTCTTGCACGGCGGTGGGGGCATGGATGTCATATTTGTGTCCACAGCCCGGATCGCTGATTTGCGCTTTCAAGAGCCTGTGCGAAGCGTCTTTTTTGAGTGCCAACAAAATACGTTTACCCGGGCGGCCGCCGCAGCCGTGACGGTCGGCATTGATGAGCGCCTCGCGCAGGCATAGGAGGATCTCGAGCCGCCGCTGGGAGCTCATTTCCGGAATAGCTTGCGAAATCCACTGATCCCAGCCCTCCTGATGGCGATCGATTTGCGAACCCATCATCGAGGAATAAAAACCCAGCATCAAGGGGAGCTGGGCGTTCTCGCCCTCAAGAAGCAGTGCGGGAGCGCGTCCGACGGAATCCAAAGAAACCACGCAGTCCTCCTGCGAGGGCTTCAGTTGCGGGACGAACGCCGAGTAAAGCTCCGCGCGGGAGATCGTGTCGCTTTCGATACCCGCCTCGATCCACTCAAGCGCATTGCCCAAGACGTTGCTACGCGTACGCAAGATGGGGCGCGGCAGTCCGAGCGAAACGCTTCGGACGCTTTTGGGCTCCAGACATATATACGCCAGCGGCAGCCATTCGCGGAAGTCGCGGGGCAAAAGCCCGAGCTCGCGTCGCTGCCAGCGCCGACCTCCGGCCAAGACATTTTGCAGCCACACAAAGGCCAGCACCGACTGGGCGCTTTCGAGGTTCACCCGTCCCCAAAGAATATGCGTTTTGTCCTCGTCGGTCCAATAGTTGACAAAGCCGCCTTCGGAGGTAAAGTCGGCAGCTATGCGCAGCGAGCGCGGCGCTTCGGCCATTTCGCGCCAGACATCAAAAGGCGCGCGCGAAACCAACGGAATGTCCAGAATGCCCTCGCGCAGACATTCGATTTTCCCAAGCCACTCCAACGCGGCCTTGGGGGCGGCGACCAGCGTGGACTCAAAACCCATCCCGATGGGCTCAAGTCCCATGAGCATGGGATCCCATTCCACCCGCGCGAAGTTCCGCAGATAGTCGATATGGGGAATCGCCCGCAAAACGTCCGCGAAATCGCGAGCGTTGCTAAAACGTTCCGCGCCGATCAAACGCAAGACGCGCCGAGAGATAGAGATGTTCGCCATAAACTCAAGCCTGGGTCTCGACGAGCAGGATTTCCATTTTTTTGTCGAGCCTCACGGTATAAAAAGTCAAGCGAACGGCGCGGCTTTTCAAAAGCGCGCTGATCGGAGCCTTGCGGTTTTCCGCAAGCTTGACCAAATCGAACACCAAATTCAGCCCCATCGAGTCCACAAAGTCCGTCCGCGTAAAATCCAGCAGCAACGAAGTCCAGTTTTTCTGGATGCGGCCCTCGGCCGACTCGTGATAGTGCGAGAGTTCGGCGCGCAGCTCGTCGACATTGGTCGACACTACGCGCGGCGGGAATGCGATTCTCAGACCTTTCCCTTTGCCGTCTGAGGCTATAGAGAGGAGCTTTTTCATGACTGTTTCGAGGCTCCGGCATAATAGGCAAATGTTGCTTTATAAACAACACGGCCTATTGTAACACACGAGGGATTTATTTTTACTATGAGATATATCGGCTGTTACACGCCACAAAAAAAGTGTAAAAAAGCGCTCTAAACTCAATTCCGTAAATTCCGTACTTTGTCTGCAACAAAGGAAAAATAACATGTCCCAAGCTAAGCCCCTCATTCTGGTCGTCGAAGATGACGTCGAATTGGCCAATCTTCTGGCCGAGCAGCTCCAACTCGCCGGCATGAACGCCCAAGTTTATAACAAGGCCGCGCCCGTGATCGCGTTTCTTGGTAAAAATTTTGCTAACCTGATGTTGCTTGATATCAACCTTCCCGATCAAAGCGGATTTACGCTTTTGGAAGAGCTCAAAAAACAGAATACCGCCGTACCCACGATTTTTCTCACTGGAGCCGATAGCGAAGTCAGCCGCGTGAAGGGCCTTGAGATTGGCGGCGACGACTACATCGTCAAGCCGTTCAGTTTTCCGGAGCTGGTCGCGCGCATCAATGCGGTGCTGCGCCGCGCGGAAACCTCGCACGATCAAAACCTCACTCACAACGTCCGCGTGAGCGAGGAGCCTTTTGTTTTTTGCGGCGCCAACGTCTATCCCGATCGACTCGAGATCGAGTTTAGCGACAAGACTTGCGAAAAGATTGGCAAAAAGGAACTGGGGGTGCTGGCCTACCTCGCGCACAATCCCGCGACGGTCATTACGCGCAAGGCCATCATTCATGCCGTTTGGGGCATTCATGCCGACATCCGCTCGCGCTCGCTCGACCAATATGTGGTCAAAATCCGCAATCTCTTTATCAAACACGCCATGTCGTTGGATACCTTCCGCACCGTGCATGGCGTGGGTTATCTCTACGACCCGAATAATGTCGTCAAGCTCAACGGCTAGGCTCTAAAAAAAGCGCTTGACAAAATAAAGCAAAAGCGGTATAATTGTAAGCATAAAAAAGCAGGGAGAAAGAATGCGATTCTTCTCCCTTTTTTGATTTCTTTTTTAAGGGTTTTTCTTTGATAAAACTTTCTTTAGTTTTTGCGGCTTGGAGTCCTTTTTTTAAGGATTCCCATGCCCAAAAATAACACCCTCCCCCAACCCACCCCCTCCACGCGGCTGCTCAAGCAACACCGCTGCACTCGCCATCGCCGCATTAAGGACCACGCCCGCCAGATGCTCTTCCCCTTCGCGCAGGGCCTCAACAATCTTACCCCGGAGGCAATCTCCGCCTTCCTGGACTACCTCTCCAACCACAGCCCAGACGAGAGTCTCGATGAGCCGTAAGGCATTCGTGTGCTTTTAGCGTCCGCCGATTTGGGGTTGCTCCGCACCCGCGGCCTTGGCGACAACCTCCGGCGGCAAAAGTCCACGCCTGCCTAAGAGCCTTGCCAAATGCGCCTCATCTCCGGCTCCAAATTTCACCAACGAAGCTTCGCGTTTCGCCTGAGCCTCATTTTGCTGTTCTTCGATTGCAGCAGACACCTCGGCGGAAGCCTTCTTCATCTTTTCAAAAACTTCTCCTTCTAAGCCAGTCGAAATAGCGCCGTCGAGAGCCGCCCCAAGACAATATGATCTGTTAGCCAAGGCGCTCAGGCTCTGAGCGCTCGCAAAAAGCGTCACCGCCATCTCCCCTTTTCGTTTGGCATATTTTTTATCCGCAGGCATCCTCTTGAGCGCTTCGGCCTGCCAGTCGGCGCGCAGATCCCAGCTAGCATTTCCAGCAGCAACCGACGTGGCAAAAAGGGCCTCGCAGACCATCGCATTAAGCTCATCTTTTTTAATTTTGTAGTTACACTTTGTAGCCGCACGTAGAATAATTGGAAATAACTTTTTCTGCTGCTCGGCTCTATCGCCGAGACCCACCAACCCTTCGGAGGTTTGAATAAGAGCCTCGAGCGCCGTCTTTCCTTTATCAAAATGCGCATAAGCGCTCCACTCCAAAACACAGGCTTGATGATCCCAACGCGATTCGAATTTTTGGATCTCGGCGGAAGCCGCCGCCCATTCTTTGCACGCGGCTTCTTTTTTCGGGAAAGAGTCGGAAGTATAGCAGGCAACCTTATTCAAGGCGTCCACGCGCACATATGGATCGCCAGTCCTCCCAACCTCACTATACAAAGCGCCGCACACCCCATCCGTAAAAGCGGAATCGTCCCCAGAATCGGAGTTAACTATTTCAGCAAGCGCAGAGATCTTCTGCTCAGGGAGTGAAATTGCCGATGCATTTTTGAAGGCCTCACGCAGAACCATCCTCTGGAGCGCGGCATTCGCCCCACAGTAATACAATGTATTCATTTGGAATTGAGCCAAGTTGTATGGCGAGGCCTCGGGATCGCTTATAAGCGCCTTGATTGTCGCCTCAATAACTTCGGGAGCCTGGGGCTGCTTTCCGTGCAGAACAGACAAGACATGACCCACGCGATCCACGCGACGTTCATAGAGTGGCAAGTTAAGCAAGGCTTCCACTTGGGAGACCAGCGGGCTATTTTCTTGGGATTCGGTCATAGGACAAAGCGTAGGCACTTTTCGCCCCTTTGGCAAACACTAAAACACAAATCCCCTGTACGCTTTTTTTCTTGCAAAGCCTCGGCTAATTTTGCTAGGATATCCCTTCTTCGCCGCGCACGAGGTGCGGAAAAGAAACAAAACCCAATCGGGAAGCTTCTAGCAGACGCTCCCCTGCCGGTGTGGCCACCACGGCCCCGCCGCAAAATTGAAGGGCGGCTTGTCCGCTCCTGCTAGCCAATATATATGCCTACCAATCTTCAAGAACTCCATGACGCCGGCGTCCATCTCGGACACCAACTCCGCCGGTTCAATCCGCGCTCCAAGCGCTTCGTTTACGACCACCGCCAGGGTATTTCGATCATCGACCTCGAAAAGACCCTCGCCCAACTCACCAAAGCCTGCGACTACATCGTCAATATTGTCGCTCATGGCAAAAAAGTGCTCCTCGTGGGCACCAAAGAAGAAGCCCGCGAAGTCGTCAAGGAAGTCGCCACCGCAACCGGCATGCCTTATGCCGTTTCGCGCTGGATTGGCGGCACTCTGACCAATTTCAAGACCATCTCCGAGTCGCTCAAGCGTTACAAAAAATATATGGCCATGGACGCCGACGGCTCCCTCGACAAGCTCCCCAATAAGGAAGCCTCCGCCATCCGCCGCGAAATGGCCCGCCAGTCGCGTTACTTTGAAGGACTCCTGGAGCTTAATCAACTCCCAGGCGCCATCTTTGTGGTGGACGTCAAAAAGGAAGCCACCGCCGTCGCCGAAGCCAAAGTCATGCGCATCCCCGTCATCGGAGTTGTAGACACCAATTCAGATCCCACCGGCATTCAATTTGCCATCCCAGGCAACGACGATGCGCTCAAGTCTGTCCGGCTCCTCTGCCAGCAAATCCGCGAGGCCCTCGAAAAAGGTCTTGAGGAAAAATCCCTCCGCAAGGTCGAAAAAACCGACGTTGAAAGCGAGCAGCTTCACGAGGTGATGCCTGAGGGCTCCGAAGACGGCATCCCCGCCAAACGCGCTCCCTTCAAGCCTGCCCGTCCGAATGGTCGCGGGCCACGCCGCGATGACGATAGCAATCGCAAGGATTTTAAGCCGATTCGCATCTAACGTTTGGTTCTTGTTTTGAAACACGAAATGTTTTAAAATCGCAAATATTCTTGGGTCGGTAGCTCAATGCCAAGCTGCACCACGCATGTGGAGCGCTTGGGATGACGCCCGACTTAAGCGGAAGTCCGCAAGACTTCCTACAGTCAAATTTTCTTGGGTCGGTAGCTCAATGCCAAGCTGCACCACGCATGTGGAGCGCTTGGGATGACGCCCGACTTAAGCGGAAGTCCGCAAGACTTCCTACAGTCAAATTTTCTTGGGTCGGTAGCTCAATGGTAGAGCAGGAGCCTTTTAAGCTCTTGGTTCGGGGTTCGAGCCCCCGCCGGCCTAAACTGCCCGATGGTGTAATGGTAGCACAAGTGATTTTGGTTCACTTTGTTATGGTTCGAATCCATATCGGGCAATTTTAATTTGCAGCAACGGGGCCTTCGCGCTAAAGCATTGATGTGGCCACTTTCAAAAACTGGGCGATTGTTTTTAACCCCGCCAAGACCGGCGCTGCCGAGCGCGCTCAAAAACTTGCCGGAATTTTGAAAGCCTTGGGCGCCACAGGAAAACTTCTCAAAAGCGGCGTTAAAACTCTCGCGGGTTATGATGCCGCCGCAACAGTCGGAGGCGATGGTACTCTCCTAAGTTGCGTCGGGGCGGCCCTGACCGCCAAGATTCCGCTCGTCGGCGTCAACGCCGGACACTTGGGATACCTCACGGGTGTGACGGCGGGTTCGATTGAGGCAGATTTTACCCAGATATTGGCCGGAAAGTGGCGGCCGGTTGAACGCATGGTTCTAAAGGCGACCTGTCCGGACGGAAGTGCTCACTATGCCTTGAATGATGTGGTTGTGAAATCGGCCGAGTATCGGATGGCCACGCTCAAGGTAAGTGTCGATGGCGAACACGTCACGAATTGCAATTGCGACGGGCTGATCTTTTCGACTCCCACGGGGTCGACCGCCTATAACCTTTCCGCTGGCGGCCCCATCTTGCACCGCGAGTTGCAGGGCCTTGTCATGACCCCCATTTGCGCGCATTCGCTCACCAATCGCAGCGTCGTCTTTAGCAGCAAAAGCCGCGTGCGAGTGGAAGCGCTGGAGGGGCGCGTGCTCGTCTCGATTGACGGGCGCAGCACGCAGCAAGCGTGTCTGCCGGTGGAGGTTCGCCAGGCTACACGGCGACTTCTTACGCTCGAAAATCCTGGACGCGGGGCTTTCGAAACCATGCGCGAAAAGCTGGGGTGGTAAGGATACAACCGTTGCGGCTTTTTGCTCAAAATTAAAAGTCCTTTGCAATTTTCCATCGCCTCGGAAAAACGGATGCGCTAGGATGAGGCTTGTCATGTCAGAAAAACTCACCGGCATTTTGGAGCGGGTCATTTTCTTTAACGAGGAAAATGATTACTTTGTCGGCGAAGTGCAGCCGGAGGACGCCAAAAAACCTATTACCATCCAAGGCAAAATGGCCAGCCCCCTCTGTGGCGAAACGCTTGAGCTGGAAGGGGGCTTTACCACCACGAAATATGGCGAGCAGTTTAAGTTTGACCGCTATAAACAGGTGCTCCCCTCCTCCATCTACGGCATTCAAAAATTTCTGGCCTCGGGAATCGTCAAGGGCATCGGAGAAAAGTTCGCGGAAAAAATCGTCAAGCAGTTCGGCACCGACATCTTTCGCATCCTTGACGAGGAAAGCGGACGGCTGCGCGAAATCAAGGGACTCGGCGGCGAAAAAGCGCGCGCGCTAAAAGAAGCTTGGGTGGAGCACAAGATTCTGCGCGAGAGCCTTATCTATTTGCACGCCCTCGGGCTGGGCTCGGCCCTATGCACGCGGCTCATCCGACGGTTTGGCAGCGCGGTCAAGCGCCTCATCGAGAACGATCCCTATGCGCTCATCGGAGAGGTCGATCGGCTGGGCTTTAAAACGATTGACCAAATAGCCAAAAATGCCGGCGTCTCGTCGCATGCAAAGACGCGCTTGAAGGCAGGCCTTGAGTTCGCCTTTTCGGACGCGGAGGACGACGGACATACGGCCCTTGAACGTGAAACGCTCCTCAAAAACGCAAGCAAGCTGCTGGAAGTGGAACCCACAGACCTCGAACATCCCTTGATCGAGTTAATTGAAAGCGGCGTTGTGGAAACTGTGGGCGAGACGGCCCTTTTGCAGCTCCCGCGCCTGGCCGCTCACGAAACGCGCATCGCCAAACATCTCAAACGCCTTGCGGGAGCCCCCTCGCCCCTCCCCTCGATCGACTTTGTGCGCGCCGCTCAATGGGCGCAAGAACGCGCCAAGATGACCTTGACCGAAGAACAACTCGGCTCCGTCCGCGAGGCGCTGCAAAATAAAGTTTACATTTTAACCGGCGGCCCGGGCACCGGCAAAACCACCGTCCTGCGCACGCTCATCGAAATCTTGCGCGCCAAACGCGTGGCTATTTCGCTGGCCTCCCCCACCGGTCGCGCCGCTCAACGCATGACCGAAACCACCGGAATGGAAGCGCAAACGCTCCATCGGCTGTTGGGCTGGAACCCCGACGAAAAACGCTGGGCTCATAACGAGGACGAGCCGCTCGAGTGCGAATTTCTGATCGTCGATGAAGCGTCGATGATTGATACGCCGCTCATGTCGGCGCTTTTGCGCGCGATCCCCAACAAGTGTCACCTGATGCTTGTCGGAGACGCCGATCAACTTCCCAGCGTCGGCCCAGGCGAGGTGCTTCATGATTTGATTGCGTCGAAGCGGTTTGGCATCGGACGCCTTAAGCGCATCTTCCGCCAAAACGAAGGACTGCTTCTCTCGACTGCGCACGCGCTTTTGCAGGGCGACAAGATGCCCCCGCTTTACAAAAAAACGCTCGAAGATTTTGATTCGGCGCTCGACCTAAACGCCTTCGCCGCGGCCACCCCCGAAAGCGCCGCCGAACGCGTGGTTGAAATCTGCAAGAGTCTGCCAAAAAAAATGGGATTCGATCCCCTCAATGATGTGCAGGTGCTTGTCCCCATGCATCGCGGAGAGGCCGGAACCATTGCGCTCAACGCCGCACTCCAAAAAGCCCTCAATGGCGGAAGGCCAGGACTAATGCTCGGAGCAACTCGCTATACGATCGGCGACAAAATCATCCAGACGCGCAATAATTACGAAAAGATGCTCTTTAACGGCGACATCGGACGGGTCGAGAGCTTTTCCGCGACGGAAGGAACCCTCACCGCCGTTTTTTCCGGCGAACGCGTGACGCTCGATAAGAATGATCTTTCGGACACGGCGCTCGCCTACGCCATCTCGATTCACAAGTCCCAAGGCAGCGAATACCCCTGCGTCGTCATTCCCCTAATGCGTGCGCATTATGCGATGCTGACGCGCAACCTCCTCTACACCGCCATCACGCGCGGCAAACGACAGGTCATTTTGGTCGGCGAGGCCGCCGCCTGGAAGCTTGCCGCCAGCCGCGCCCAAACCAATGCCCGCACGACTGCCTTGCCGTGGAGACTCGAAAACGACTAGGCTCAGGAAGGAATGAGAGGCGCCGGCAATAAGTGCCTATAATATTGACAAATGGCAGAATTGGGGGATAATAGGCTCATGGAAGAACGCACTCAGCAGCAAAGAAACATCACGGCCTTGTATGAGCACCTCTCGGAGGTACAAAAACAGACCCCCGAAGCTGGAGGAACTGAAAAGGATTTCCTTTACCTTGGCGTTCAATTTCTTACGCTCCCCAAGGGCGACGCCATTACGCTCCTGCGGATGAATCCTAGCGGCAAAAGCCTTGTTGTGGCCACGGCCCAGACGAAACCGGACGCTCCTGAAAAGATTTTCATCTCCTGCGGAGATTATAAAGCTCGCCGAAGATGGTTGCGCCCCTCGAACATTGATCTTGCGAAAGAAAAGGAACTGGGCGAATTTTCGCTTGAGGAGGCCAAAGGTGTTTTGGAGCCCTTTGTAAAGCTTCCGAGGGAAAGGATTATTAAAATGGAGGATGTTTTTGGGCCGCGCGCCGCTGAGAAGTTGGGGCAAATGAGCGAAATTGCCGCGGCAGGAGACGTTATCGCCGATGTGCCGCCGCCAGCAAAGGATTATCCGACACTCCCGTAGCTTTCGGAAAAGCTTGCAGCGAAAGTCTTTGAGGGCTAAACCATGCGCTTATGGCAACGCAACGCAAAAAGCCCATCAAAACCACGCGGCACGCCCTGACGCACGATGCAGCGCTTGAAAGGCTGCATAAGGCTCTCGCGGAAGCAATCGAGGAAATTCAGGACGAAAACCCCACCCGCGCCAAAACGCAGCAGGCACAATTGGCAGCATCGTTCCAGCTGGGTCGGATCAAAAGTGGCCGAGTAAAGTCCTTTGTGTTTTCGCGCCAACTGCCCAAAGAACTCGGCTGCAAAGGAAATTCCAATTTGCTCGTCGCAAAGGTTTGCACTTTCGGCGAGGAAAAGCCCATGTCTTTAAAAGTCAGGCTGGGTGGGCGGCCTCCGAAAAGAATTTTTGAAATCCAAGGGAGCTATACGACCCTGCTTTCTATGCTCTCGCTGCTCATCTGCCCCGACCAAGATATGGCGAAGATCGCGCGTCATTACAGGGAGCTTGCGGGGGAATAGTAAAGATTGCTGAAAGATAAGATGTTGCGGGTATTTTTACATCTTTTTAACCCATTCTAAAAGATGTGTTAAAATAGAGGTATGAAAGAGCATGGAACAGCTTCACGTTTTGCCAGCCTGCGCGAGATCAAAATCCGCCAGAGCGTCCGCGGCATCGACGCACGTGACCCTCTCGGCCTAACCCGCGTGCCCTTTGGCGCCAAAGGTCTTGATAAAGCTGAAGCGGATGGCCCTTCGCTGTAGCGGCAAATCGCGATAAATGAACTTGCGGGGGGAGCGATTTTGGGGTATAGTTACCGTATATGAAAGGATTATTTGGAGGAATCACCAAAATCGCCGTCTGTGCGCTATGCTCTTATGGGGCATGGAAGTCTTTCGGCTATGGCCGGCAGGAAGTTCAATATGAGACGACCGGACAGCGGCATCGTCTTTCGGTCCTTTATTCGACTGAAGGCAAACCCAACGCGCAAGGTCAAACTGAGCAAACGGCTCTGCGTCAATATGGGATGGATGCCAGCACGGCATTTTACCTCATGGCTGCCATAAACGCGGCCGTCGCTGGCCTGGCCGCCGGTTCGCTTTTGACAAGCATCGCGCATTTGGGTCGCACGCAAGCGCGAACAAACACGCCGCAAATATAAGCTGCTCCGCCCCAAGGGCCGCGGCAAATTTACTTGCCGGCACTTGGTTTTGGGGTACATGCACAGGTATGAAAAAATACCTCGGCAGAAAAACACTTTTGTGGGTATTGGCGGGTCTTTCCTTTGCCAGCGGGATCGCCGCGTGGACTGCCAGCGGCCATGCAAAAGCCGCTGAAGCCGCCGGAGCCACCCCGCGCGTAAAGATTGTTTTTACCCACGACCTCGGACAAACCCCTGAGGGGCGGCGCGTCGAAAAAATCAATCCAGCTCGGAGATGAAAATCAGCACCTGTCTGTATGGGGCCACGGCCTCTTCGATGGTCATCGGAGCAAGCCTGATTGCTCTTGCCATTTACAAAAAAAGGCCCCCGCACGCAGCCATCCCCAATCATTCTTAGATTGTTCATGGAAAAATTCAAACCGCCTTGCGCGCGAGGCCAAACTGCCATAGACTTGCGCCATGTTTGACGATTACCGTTTTCGCTGGAGCGTGCTTTCGGGAATTTGCGTCGCCATGGGTGGCGTTTTCCTACTGCAAAGCATCGAAAGCGTATGGCTGAATTCGGCGTTTTTGACGGGGACGGGCGCCCTCTCGGTCTCGGGCTTGCAGCACGGAGAGGTGTGGCGACTGCTCAGCTATGCTTTTGTTCACGGAAACTTTTGGCACCTGTTCATGAATGTGCTGGCGATTCTGCTTATCGGGCTGCCGCTGCAGGCGCAGCTGGGGAATCGCGCGACTGGGCTGATTGTAGCGCTGATGACTTTGGCCGGAGGTCTCTTTTTCACGCTCGCCCACCCCTATGGCGGCGCCGTTTTGATGGGAGGCTCGGCCATCGCCGTCGGGCTTTTGACGCTCTTTTGCCTGCTGTACCCCGAACGCCCCATTACGCTTCTGCTCTTTTTTGTATTGCCGGTGACGATTATGCCGAAGTGGATTTTGTATTTTACCGCAGGCTTTAATCTCTTTGGCTTCATCTTCTCGGAAGTAGCTCCTGGAAGCCCCACGATGGTCGCCTATTCCGCGCATTTGGGCGGCATCGTCGCCGCGTGGGCCGTCAGCCGTTATCTGCTGCATCCCTTCCCCGCCGTCCAACGTGCGCCAAAAGTCGAAAAACCCGGATGGGCAAAAAAACATATCTTCTTTAAGGGAGGGCCAAACGACAAACTCAATTACAAAATCAACCTAAGCTCGCGCACGGCTTTGCAACAGGAGGTCGATCGCATCCTCGACAAAATCAATACCCACGGCTTTGGCGCCCTCACTCGCGAGGAAAAGGCCACCCTCGACCGAGCCAAGGATATTTTGGGGAAATAGGTTTGAAAATTGCGAGCCGCAGGCAATAATGGCCGCATGAGAATTTTTCACGCTTGGGTCTTGGGGGCGCTTTTTCTTTCGTCTTTTTGCGGGGCTGAGACCGTCAAAATCGGCGTTATCCTCCCGATGAGCGGCAATAGCGCCGAGCTGGGTCAAAAACAAATGCGCGCCGTGGCTCTCTTTAAAAAAGACCTTGAGCAAAACACTTATCGCCATAAATACGAAATCATTGTCGAGGACGATCAGCTCACCCCCCGCCTGACCGCTCAAGCTGCTCAAAAACTCATTAACGTCGATCACGTTCAAGCGCTCATCTCTCTCAACTCGGCCGCCGGCAATGTCATTGCCCCGCAGGCGCGCGCACATCAGATCTTGCATGTCGGCTTGGCGGTTGATCCCAAAATCGCCGATGCGAAATTTAATTTTTTGCACGCGGTGCAAGTCGAAGCGAAAGTGGAGCTCTTTGCAAAAATTTTGCAGGCGATGCAGGCAAAACGCGTGGCGATGCTCTGCCTGAAGCAGCAGGCCACGCTCAAGTTTGAGGAACTTGCCCGAAAACGCTTGGGAGAGCTGGGGATAGAGATCGCTGAAAGCCAGTTTTTTAATCCAGGGGAGCGAGACTTTAGGATTCTGCTCACGCGCATCCGCGAAAAGAAGCCGGATGTTTTTGTGCCACACGGATTTTCGCCGGAGATGGAAATCATCCTGCGCCAAGCCAAACAACTCGGGCTCGGCCTTCCCATCACCACTTCCGTTTCGTTTGACTTTATGAATGACCTCTCGGACGCAGAAGGCTATTTTTACGTCTCGGAGTGTTACACGACGGACGAGTTTGAAAAGCGCATGCTCGCCGAAACGGGCCTGCCTTCCGCTTTCGCCGTGCCCTATACTTATGATGCCCTTTGCATGCTCCGCGCCGCCTTTGAAAGCGCTCCAAACGCCAACCCCGCAGAAGCTGGAGGCTTCTTGGCTAAAATGAAGGATTTTCCCTCGTCGCTGGGGCCTGTGAGCATGCAGGCCGATGGCCGGACGAACCCTCCTGCCGGACTCTTTAGAATCGTAGGAGGCAAAGCCGTTCGAGCGCGGCTCGAGGACATCCCTGCACTTGCGGCGTCAGTTGACAAACAGTAGTGTCCCGATAAAATCCCAAGACGATGAAAAATTGTTTTGGTGCTTTATTTTTTGCGCTTTTTGCGAGCGCGTTGGGGGCTCAGGAGGTTGTTAAAATTGGAGCAATTTTGCCTATATCGGGAGACATGGCGCATATCGGCACCCCCATCGCCAAAGCAATCAAGATGTTCCGCAACGATTGCCAAACGCATACCTATCGGCACCGCTATGAGGTTCTGCTGGAGGACGACCAGTTTATCCGCTCGAAAACTGCTCAGGCCGCCCAAAAACTGATCAACATTGACCATGTGGATGCGCTGGCGTATATCGGCTCGGGCTCGGGCAATGTCCTCAAGCCACGCATCAGCGCCGCGCAGATTCCCGGAATTGGCTGGGTAAGCGATACGTCCGTCGCGGATGGCCAATACAGTTTTATTCATTGTACGCAACCGGAAGAAGAGGCGATTGTCCTCGGTGATATTGCCGAAGCCCTCGGCGTAAAATCGGCCGCGTTCCTCACCATGAAGAATCAGGCGACGCTGGCCTTTCAAAAAGCCGCCGAGGCGGAATTTAAAAAGCGCGGAATTGCAGTCGTCTTTTCAGAGAGCTTTAGCCCGGGCGAGCGGGATTTTCGAGTGGTGCTCCTGCGTGCGCGCGAGGCGAAACCGGAGCTCTTCGTCCCCTTAAGTATGTCGCCGGAGATGGAAATTATTTTGCGCCAGCGCAAACAAATTGGGCTAAGTTGCCCTGTCTCGAGCATCGAAAGCCTTGACGCCATCGCAGACTTCACCGACGCGGAAGGCTGTTTTTATGCCTCGGTCGGAGGCGCCACACCCGAATTTGCCGCTCGCGTCGAACGAGAGCTGGGAGAAATGCCACGCTGGGGCGCTCCCTATTTCTACGACATCCTTTGTTTGATACGCGCGGCTTACGAAAGCTCGCCGACCGCCGACCGCGCCGAGGCAACCGCATGGCTAAGGCAATTTAAAGATTTTCCATCGGCGCTGGGATCGTTGACCATGGACGCACGTGGCTTTGTGCGGTCTCCGGCGGGGCTTTACAAAATCGAAGGCGGCAAGTCGAGACAGGCAACTATTGAAGAAGTGAAAGCTGTAAGGAAATAAATGTTCGACATTATCCCCAATGCAGCATGCCGGCCCCATCGGCCCGAGCTGGCGCGACTACTGGAAAAATACTTCGGCAATCCCGACTGGAAATATGAGCTGGCGCACTATGAGCGCGTTTATGACGACACGTTTTTCGTTATGAATCTCGGGCGAGAGGAAGGTCGCGTGAACGCCTTTATCGATCTGGCAATTTCCACCCAAGCGGGTTTGCAGGGGCTTATCGATGGAAAGCTTAAGGAACACGACGTCATTTTTTACCCCAAGGGAGGCACCGAACCGGCATATCTTTTCTTTATGACGCTGCTGATGGAAAATCGCCAACTCGGCCCGCATCTGATACGCGGCGCCTTTCGCGAGCTTGGCGAAATTCTCCGCGCGTGGAAAATCAATATTTCGCACGTCTATACCATGGCCTATACCAAAGTCAGCGAACGCCTGATGCGCCGACACGGTTTAAAACAGGTCGGCCTTTACGAAGGGCATTATCCCATCATGGCAATAAAAGTGGAGGAACACCCTTACTTGAAAGCGCTTATCCCTTATGTGGACCCGAAGACGAAGGCGCCCTTTGAGAGTTGAGCGGACGGAGGGAAAAGGCAGGCATAAATTAGGCAATTTTAGGCATCTTGACAAACACTTGACAAGTTGCGGCTTGGCTCTTTATTCTTGGCGATTGTGCACCATCGCCTTTTTGCCCGTTTGAACTTCACGCCACTTTTGATTCTTTTCCTTTTGACCGGCTGCGGCGAGGGAGACGTCTCCAAGTCGCTTAAACGCGCCCAAACCGAACTCGATGCGGGCAAAAACGTCCAGGCCCTCGCACGACTGGAAGTATTACACAAAAAGCACCCCGCCGATACCAGCGTAACCGAAGCGCTCGCCTTCGCCGAACTCAATGCCGGCGATGCGACCTCCGCCGGAGCGCTTTTCAATGAGCTGGGACTCAAAACCAGCCCCGACAATCACCTCTATGCCGCACAGGCTTTCAAAAAAGCCCAGGAGCCCGCCAAGGCCGCCGAAGCGTATCGGCTGTATCTTCTGGCGGAACCCGAACAGGCCGAACCATGGAGGGAACTCGGAGAATTGCTTATCGCTTCCGGCGCGCGCGAGGAAGGGCTCAAAGCGCTCGCGAAAGCCGGCGAAATTGAGCTGACCCCCGAGCTTGCCGAACGTCTCGGCACGCTTTACGCCGAGGAAGGCAACAATCCGCAAGCGCAACGCTATTTGCAGAACGCCTTGCGGCTTTCGCGCACCTCGCGCGAAAACGGCCAAGCCGCCTCCCCCACGGAGGAACGCGCCCTCGAAAAACTCGCGTCCCTCGCCATTGAGCAAAAAAAATCTTCCGAAGCGCAACGACATCTTAAACAGCTTGAAAGGGATTTTCCAAAAAATGAAAATCTGAAAAACCTCGAAGAACGCCTGGCGCATATCGGCGAAACAAAAGAGGCTCCCGCCAAAACCAAACGCACAGAAGCCACACCTCGCGCCGCCAGCAAACGCCTCACCGAGAACATTGCCGACACGCCCGTGGTAGTGATGACCACCAATGAAAAAGGCAACAGCGTCATCGCCGCCGCCGCAGACAATGTGATCGTCGAGGCTCCGCGGCTTCTTGAGCCCCTTGCGAAAGTGGAAGCCCCCAAGCAAACAGGGCGCGCAGAACAACTTCTCGCGGAGTTGCAAAAGGACACCTCGAACGCGGACGCTTGGGCCAAGTTCGCTGCCGCCAAGGCCTCCGAAGGCGAGCTGGCTTGGGCCGAGAGCGCCTTCCTTGAGTCGCTGAGGCTGCGGCCAAGCGATGCGCCGACGATCATCGCCTATGTGGACGTCGTTCGACAGCGCCGCTCGCCGAAAGAGGCGCTCGAAGAAACCGAGGCGCAGATTACCAAAAATCCCGAGACGCCCAGCCTCTATTTGCTGGCCGCCCGCGGCTATCGCGACTGGGTGCAAAACAAACGCAACGCGTCGATTGTCTTTGGCAAATTCCTCAAAAAATTTCCGAACCATCCCGACACAGCCAAAGTGCAGGCCGAGCTGGATGCGCTAAAATAGGTTTTTTTAGATTTTTGCTTTATGAAAAATATCCTTCTGCTATCTGCGTTTGCATTGGCTGTGCTTTTTGCAAATGCAAAAGAAGACATCAAAATCGGAGTCATCCTCCCAATCACAGGCAATCTTGCGTCGATAGGTGAGATGGGCCGCGCGGGGGTTTTGCTGGCGCTTAAAGAGCTTCCTGCCGACAGCCATTTCGATTATCAACTTGTTTTTGAAGATGATGAATTTGTTTTCAGCCGTACCGCCATGGCGGTCAAGAAACTCAAAGAAATTGACCATGCCGATGTCGTCATCACTTTGTGGGGATACGGCAGCGATATTGCACTTCCCATACTAAAAGACAGCCCAACAACGCTTCATCTGAATGTTGATCGTTGGGCGGACGGTGAGGGTCATAACGACTTCATGTGCGGGGTTTCGATGCAAGAGCATATTCAAAAGCTAATTTCGCTGCTCAAAAACGTCGGCTACAAAAAAGTGGCGTTTATTGGAACGGCCGAACAAGGAGTCGCCAACTTACGCAAAAAATTGGAACCTGCATTACGCGAAAACAATATCGAACTGGTTGAAAGCACATTGATTTCATCAGATGTGCGGGATTTGCGTACATGGATTTTGAAAACCGCAGAGGAAAAACCCGATGTCATTGTCGAGTACCTTCAGATGCCGACAGCGCTTCTTTTCCTGAAGCAAGCGAAAGAGCTGGGCATTCAAATTCCCATTGGGCACGGTGGTCAAGGAGTCTTTGAGGTTGAACCCATCCTTAAGGAAGGTTCATGGATGGTCTATCCATCCTCACCTACGCAGAGTTGGCAGGAACGCTTTCAAAACGCGTATCACACCGCCTTTCGCTACCCTGCCCCCCAATGCTATAACACTTTCTTATTGCTCTTAAAAGGATGTGAGCGGCTTGACGGAACGCGCAAACCAACAACACAAGAAATCAGCGAAAGTATTAAATATATTGGAAATTTTGAAGGAGCAACCGGTGCGCTTCACTTCGCCGCCCCAAACCGATACGAAGCGCCGGTCTCCTATTATATCTTTCGCAATGGTTCACCAGAGCCTGTCTCGCTGGAGCAGCTCGATCAAACCATCGTTGCGACTAAAAAATGAAATGTCCATCAAGCGTGCGTCCATTGAAAACTTGAAAAGCCGCGTCAGCTTGCTCGACGTGGCGGGACGTTATACGCAGCTTAAAAAACGCGGGCACGCGTATGTGGGGTTGAGCCCTTTTACCAAAGAAAAGACGCCTTCCTTTACGGTTGATGCGGATAAAAACGTTTTTTATTGTTTTTCGTCCAATCAAGGGGGCGACCTGATTTCGTTTGTGCAAAAGATGGAACACCTCGAGTTTTACGAGGCGGTCGAGGCGCTTGCAGAAAGATATAACATCGAGCTTGAATATGAGGAAGGCTCCAGCGACCGGCCAAGGGTCGATAGGTCTTTGAAAAAGGAGCTCCTCGAAATCCATCTTTACGCCACGGAGTTTTTCCAAAAGGCTTTCAATGACGCAAAGCACCCCGAAGCTGTTGCCGTGCGTGACTATTGGCAAAAAGAGCGCAAGTTTTCGTTGGAGGTGGCCAAAGAATTTGGCGTGGGCTATGCCCCCGTTTCGCCCCACAAGCTTTTGGAGATGCTGGTGCGCAAAAAATTCTCGAACGAAGCGCTGGCGCAATGCGGCCTGTATTTTACGGGCTCTTCGCGCGACGCGGGTTCCTTTAAGCCCCGCTTCCGAGGGAGGCTGATGGTTCCTCTGCGCGATATGCAGGGCAACGTCATCGCCTTTACCGGACGCAAACTCCCCTGCACTCCCGCCGACGATCCCGCCTTTGAGGCCAAATACGTCAACTCGCCCGAAACCCTCCTTTTCAAAAAAGGCTCGATGCTTTTCAACTTTGATCGCGCACGCATGGGCGCCGAAGCACAGGGATTTTTTCTTATGGTCGAAGGCCAGCTCGACGCCCTGCGCGTTTCCAGCAGCGGCTATCCCGCCGTTGTCGCCCCCCAAGGCACCGCCATCACGCCCGAACAATTGACGCTTATCAAACGTACGGGAGTTCCCCTGCGCGTTTTTCTTGATGGCGATCGCGCCGGTCAGGCGGCCGCACTGCGGATGCTCCCCATGGCGCTGCAGGCGGAAATAGACCTGAGCTTTTTGAAGCTTCCCGCGGGAGTGGATCCTGATTTGTTTTTCCGTGAAGGTGGAAAGCTTGACGCGCTCGAGGAGATCCCGCCAATGAATTTCGTAGTCGCAGCCAAGTTCTGCGAGAACGCCGCTTCTCTCTCGGCTCAAGCCCGCACGACCGCCCTGCGCGAAATTTTCGAAATGATTGCCGTCGCGCCCTCGGCCATCACCCACGAAGCCTACGTTGAGGAGCTTGGTCGGCTTTTGCATTTAAGCGCAATGAGCCTGCGCCGCGATTTCGAAAAAAGTGCCGAAAAGTCAAACAAAGCGCTGAGGGCAAATGAAAGCGCTCCCACGGCAAAGAAATTTAACAAAAATTTGACAACTGCGGAATTTGAGCTTCTATGGCTACTGGTTAGGTGTACAAATTTGGCTCCCCGAGTTGCGGAAATCCTTGATGCGGACTGGCTGGATAAAAATGAAAATCGCGATGCTTTACTGCTTAATGCTGCACTTTCCGAGGCTGCCGAAGGCATGTGGGAGGTTCCCGCTTCGCTTGAGCGCATTGCTCCAGACACAGAGGCACGCGACTTCCTCTATGGGCTTTTGGCCCGCGAGCTTCCCGCTCCCTGCGACCCTATAGAGATCGCAAATAACTCTATACGAGCGATTTACGGCAAATTTGTCGAAAGAAAGCTCGATGCGCTCAAGGCCGAGCTGTGTGCAGCCTCCGAGCCCGCAACACAAGCTCAATTGTTAAAAAAACAACAAAATCTCTTGATTTTAAAGAAAAAAATACCCTACTTACACCATGTCTAATAAAGAACTCACTATTGATAATGTGAATGTTGAGTTTCTCTCCAAAGAGGAACTTGCCGAGAACGCGCCTGCCTATCAGGAAAGCGCGCAAACCAATGATCGCATCCAAGACTTGATCCGCCTGGCCAAACAGCAAGGCTATCTCACTTTTGGCGACATCAATCAGGCCCTCCCCGAAGGAGTTGACTCGGCCGAGGAAATCGAAAATGTCATCGTCATTCTCGAAAACCTTGAAGTTGACATCATCGACAACGAGGAGGTGGAAAATTATAAAGCCCGCCGCGCCACTCACCTTGACACGGTCTCGAAAAGCGCCGCCAATGACATCCTCGACGATCCCGTCCGGCTTTACCTCAAGCAGATGGGCCAAGTCCCGCTCTTGAGCCGCGAACAAGAAGTCGAATTTTCGAAACGCATCGAGACCGCCGAAAAAACCGCGCTCGCTTCGTTGCACACTCTTTGGCTGGCCGGGCCCTTCCATCTGGAGATGGGCCGCGCGCTCCTGGAGCGACATGACCGTTTTGACAAAATCGTCTGGGACAAAAAAATCACCAACCGCGAACAGTATATCAAGACACTCCCCAAGCATCTTGCGGACCTCGAAATTCTCCTCACCAAACTCGACAAGTCTTGGGAAAGCGTGACTTCCTCCTCAAACGCTGCCGCCAAAAAGCGCGCCTGCGGTCGTTTTGAAAAGCTCGAGCAGGAGCTCTCGCCCATCTTCACCAAGCTTTGCTTTAAGCTCAAGGCCTTTGAGGACCTCATGAGTCGGCTTTATCCGCATATCCAAACCCTCTGCGACGCGCTGGAAGACATCGCTATTGCCGAAAAAACCGTGGCCAACAGACGCAAGTCCGCCGGAGTGGCCGCCTTGCAAAAACGCATCGAAGGGGTGGAAAAAGATCTGCGCATTGACGCACGCCGGCTTATCGAACAGGCGCAAGTCATTCGCAGCAATATGCGCGAGGCCCACAAAGCGAAAACCGAAATGGTCGAGGCTAACTTGCGTTTGGTCATTTCCATCGCCAAGAAATACACCAACCGGGGTCTTTCTTTCCTCGACCTTATCCAAGAGGGCAACATGGGGCTTATGAAAGCTGTCGAAAAATTTGAATACCGGCGCGGCTATAAGTTTTCGACTTACGCCACTTGGTGGATTCGCCAAGCCATCACCCGCTCGATTGCCGATCAGGCGCGCACCATCCGCATCCCCGTCCACATGATCGAGACGCTCAACAAGGTCATGCAGGCTCAAAAGGCGCTCTTGCAGGAACTCGGTCACGAGCCCGCACCCGAAGAGGTGGCTGAAGTGATGCAGATGCCCGTCGAGCGCGTACAAGCTATCATGAAGATGGCCCAACAGCCCATTTCGCTGCAAAGCCCCGTCGGAGAAGGTTCGGACGAAAGTGCTTTTGGCGATTTTATTCAGGACACGGGAGCCGAAAATCCGTACGATATGACGGTTTATAGCCTCTTGAAGGAAAAAATCGTCGATGTCTTGGGTTCTCTTTCGGAGCGCGAACGCAAGGTCCTTTCGCTGCGCTTCGGCCTAGCCGATGGCTACAGCCGCACCCTTGAGGAAGTCGGCCGCATGTTCAACGTCACGCGCGAACGTATCCGTCAAATCGAGGCGAAGGCACTGCGCAAGATGCGCCACCCCACCCGTCTGCGCCAATTGCAAGGCTTCTTCGACAACAACGAGCAACCTCTCGAAGGCGCCGCCGAAAATAATGACGCCGAAAAGGACTCGAAGGAAGATCGCGAAGAGGCCGATACGCTGGCATAGCCTCAAGGCAGCAGCGGCGACACTCCCACGCATGGAGCCCCACGGGAAAACCCGTGGTTCCTTGCGCTGCGCTCGCAAGGTGCGACATCACGCCGTAGTCAGAAGCAAACTTGCCACCTTCATCAACGCCTAAAGGCGTGGTCTTCTGCGGAGGCGAATAAATAGTAGGCAGTTTGCGCAGCGAAAAATTGATGAGCGCCGGAGTCGAGCGCAATTGATTGCTTTATAGCTGATTTTCTCGACGTAAAACCGTCGGCGAAGATCTTGCCATTACGACAGCTTTGCGCTAGTTTCCTTCGAGTATGGATCAGCTACTTATTTTAGCGGGAGGTTTTGGCACGCGTTTAAAAGAAATACTCAAGGATCTGCCTAAGCCGATGATTCCCATCGCGGGAAAACCGCTATTGGAACACCACATAGAACTGGCCAAAAAGCATGGCTTTGAAGATGTAATTATTCTCGCTGGCTACAAGGGCGACTTGATTAAAGATTACTTTGGCGATGGGAGTCGCTGGGGCATCCGCATTCGTACGGTCATAGAATCGCAGCCAATGGGAACGGCCGGCGCTATGTTGGCCTGTTTTGATTTGCTGGAGGACGATTTTATTCTTGTCAATGGCGACGCACTTTTGAATGGCAATTTCAGGAAAATAATCGAAGCGCGCAGGGCCAACGATGCAGATGCCGTATTGATGGTGAGGCCAAACGACCATCCGCTGGACTCTGAATTGGTTGTAACCGACGAGCAAAGCTGGATTCAGAAATTCCTGACACGCCCGCACCCTGAGGATAAGTGGATTCAAAACCTTGCCAACGAAGGAATCTTTGCCATTAAAAAAGCATCTGTTTCGCCGTGGGCCAAGCGCACTACGCCCATGGATTTATGCAAAGAATTATTCCCCGCGATGATTCAGCGCCGTGCGCGCTTGCTGGCCTATCTCAGCCTGGAGTACACACAGGACATCGGAACACCGGAGCGCTACGAGAAAGCCTGCGACGAATATGCCAATGGCACGATCCAAAGGAGCGGCTCTGACACACCGCGCCGAGCCATATTTTTAGACCGCGACGGCACGCTAATCAAAGAAGTCAATGGCTTGACCTCTCCCGAACAACTCGAGCTTCTGCCCTACGTCCCCCAAGCAATTCGCGCGCTCCATCACTACGGCTATCTGGCAGTTTTGGCAACCAATCAGGCTGTTGTGGCCAAAGGTCGTTGCTCCGAATCCGACATCAAGACCATCCATAATAAATTGGAAACGCTACTTGGGCGCGAGCATGCTTACTTGGACAGAATTTACTACTGCCCGCATCATCCCGACAAGGGTTTTGAAGGCGAAAGAAAGGACCTAAAAATTGAGTGCGAATGCCGCAAGCCGAAAACAGGCATGATTGAACAGGCCGCGAGGGAGTTGAACATAAATTTAAATGAAAGCTGGCTTGTTGGAGACACGACTACGGATATACAAACGGCTGAAAACGCCGGTCTTAGGTCGGTCCTTGTCTCAACGGGCCAGGCCGGTAAAGACAATAAATTTGACGCAAAGGCAAACTACAAAGCCGTCGATTTGCTCGACGCTATACGTCTAATTATAAGGCAGAATATGGAAACTCAAGCGCCTAAATTGGGCTCGCTTGTTGGAAATGGCAGACCGCCCTCTGGCTTCATTTTGGATAAGATGGCCAAAGTCGCGCAGAAAAAGCCCTTGCCAAAAGTTCACGGCACTCTTAAATAATCAGTTATGATCATAACAAAGACTCCCTATCGTATTTCATTTTTCGGGGGAGGAACTGATTATCCGGAGTGGTATCGGAACCATGGAGGCGCCGTATTGGCTACTACCATCAACAAGTACTGTCATATCACCTGTCGCTATCTGCCTCCTTTTTTTGAAAATCGCTATCGCGTCGTCTGGTATAAAATCGAGGACTGCGAAAAAATCAGCCAAATCACCCACCCTTCTGTACGCGAGGGGCTGCGGTACTTGAACGTCAATCGAAGCGTCGAGATCCATCATATCGGCGATCTTCCGGGTCGCAGCGGCGTAGGGTCAAGCTCCGCTTTCACCGTGGGGCTGTTAAACGGCCTGCACGCTCTTGCAGGGTGTTATACCAGCCCTAAAAAGCTGACCGAAGAAGCAATCCACATCGAACAGGACATTTTGAAGGAAACCGTCGGCTCTCAGGACCAAGCCTGCGCCGCACATGGCGGACTAAATCGGATAGAATTTAGCCGAAACGGCGAAATCGCAGTACGTCCGATGATTACCTCCTCCGAGCGCGTCCGCGAGCTTGAAAGCCAACTGCTTCTTTTTTACACAGGCATCGTTCGTACCGCTTCGGGCATCGCCAAAAGCTTTGTGCCGAAAATAGAAACGAACCTCACGCTCTATCGCATACGCGAGTATGTAGATCAAGGCTGCGAAATTCTAAACAACGAAAAAGATTTGGTGAAGTTTGGAGAGCTCTTGCACAAAGCTTGGTTAACAAAACGCGAGATCTCGGATAAGATATCAAATTCAACCGTGGATGCAATCTATTCTAAGGCAAAAGCCGCCGGAGCAATAGGCGGAAAGCTCTTGGGAGCCGGCGCAGGCGGCTTTTTGTTATTGTTTGTGACTCCCGAAAAACAAGCGAAAGTTCGAAAGGCCCTAAACCATTTACTGGAGGTACCCTTCTCTTTTGAATCTCATGGAAGTCAAGTAGTCTACCTTGACCATGGAGAAGATTTTTCGACCTTCGACAAGGCACGCCTTCACAAAAAGATCGAAGCCTTCAGGATACTGGACAGCTCAACGCAAACAACTGAGAGCCTTTGTACAACAACGAAATAAACGGTGTTGCGCGGGGAAGTGCGCAGTCTCCTATTCTCCAGTAGCAAAGTTTGCGTTAATGTTTTTTTCGCCACAAGAGCCTTATTCCAGTTAGCACGCAACCCCTTTACTATTTTCCAGAGGCCTGCGGCAGCCAGATAGTTAGAAATGGAACTTTGGGAAACTTCTTGCGGCAAATTTCGGCCATCTCCGCCTCGTAAGTATGAGAAGAAGCCACAATCGCATCTACCTTTTGAGAATCAAAATGATCAAGCGTCACGATCGGTATTCTGTTTATACTTTTAACATCGGTGGGTGTGCTCGAAAGAATGCAAACAACTTTTGGCCCATCGCACTCCTCCCAGCGAGATAATAGCGCACGCGTGTGAGCCCCTGCTCCAAAAAAAGCGACCTTTTTATAGCCGGCTTCGTTGCAACGATTCACGGCCCAACAAGCAAGATAGCTCAGCTCTCTTTTTATCTGGAGAATAGCTTCTCTGCCGGTAGTCGCCACAGCCTGTTGTTTACTCTTCGGGCAAGACAATATTTCACGAATAGCTTTTTTGACCGGAAGGAATGAAGGTGAGGCAATATCATGGTAGCGCCTAATATAGTCGTAGCCGTTTTTTTGCAAACGCTTGCGCAAAGGCAACGATTTGAGCGTCTTAACAATAGCGCGCGCCATCGAGGGACCATCGTCAACAACCACCGCTTCTCTGCCGGGGCGAATCTTGGTGTTGGTAAGCCCAGTTGTAGTCGTGACAACCGGAATCCCAAGACCAAAAGCCTCGAAAAGTCGCGTTTTAACGCCCTCGCTATGGAAAATAATCGCCAACAATACATCGCAAAGATCATAAATCTTGTTCAGGTCAGCTACATAACCGTGCAAAACCACTCCGGGGAGTCTGTCGTATCCTTTAAGCCTAAGATAGGCGCAGATATTACTGGTCACATGAAACTCAACCTCAGGATCAAGCTTGCGCAAAGTGGGATATACTTGCCTTATAAAGAAATCGACACCCATTCGATTGGAAGTGTTATCATAGCCGGTTGCAATTATCCGATGGGCATTTTTCCGCAAAATACGCTTCCCTGAAATAGGGGTATAGTGAGGCAAATGCACCACCTTCGCCTCCGGCCGATATTTCAGGAAAAGCTCCTTATCCTTATCTCCGGTAACCGTTACCAAATCGTAGTCCGTACAGGGAGTTATTTCCTCTCGCAAATTTCGCTGTATCTGAGAGGCTGTCTCTTTATTCACCATGCCATCCACAACAGAAGTATAATAGTGCGCGAAAAGTATTTTGGAGGAGTTCTCGGGCAGAAAGTGTTTCACCCAATCAAGAGGGATGTGATGAATCACGTATAAATCGTATTCCTGCAAACTGGCCAAAACGGCGCCAGGAAAGGCAAAATCATCTCGCCCCCCAATAGGCCGTTTTTTTATGAAGGCATAATGCTGGCGAATCAGCTGATTGAGGCCGTCGATCATTGGCGAGTGCCCGCGTGGATAATAGATCCTATCGTATAATCTTTGAAATTCCTTTGGCATTCCCTTGGGCCCCACCCAGTTCGCCACGGCATCTACGGAAAAGCCCTGCGACCTTAACACTCGCGTAAGAGCGTGCACTCCATTGACGAACCCATTCACTTTCTCCAGATCCTCAGGAATAAACACCAAAGCTGTAGGCATACTTAATGGAAAGGAAGCTCCACCTTTAACACAAGCAAAAACTCTGCGCGGCTGGACAACTTAGGACAATCCATCCGAGTGAATTTCGGAAATAGACGGGGCGGCCACGCGCGGCGAGTCGGCAGTGGACGCTTGAACACCCGCTACAGTCGCAAGCTTGATGTTATTCGCCAAAACAAAGCCATTGGTATGCGGACAAAAAGCTTCCGAGAGCAAGAAATCTCCCGCCACCTCCATAATCACCCCACCCTTGATCTGGCACACATTTCCCTTCAGCCGGCAATTCTCGTCGAGCTCCAGGAAGAAAACCTGATCTTGTTTCAATATTCCAGCAAGGTTTCGATTGGTTTCTGCATGATCGGCTTGTCGTCGGAAAGGGACAGCCGGAAACATTGAATCGCCTGAACCGAGTTTGTGTTGGGGTGAAAATAGGTGTGGCTTATACCATCGTCAAGCTTGCGATTCGATCCGTAAAAGGATGCAGCGTAGGCCGGAGCATCGGTAGGCTGCAGAGATTTTTCGAGATCAATATATTTTTCGCCGTCAAAAACAAGCAGTTCGCCTCCGCGAAGCTCTTCGGCAATTTGATCGCTGACACTTACGCCCACAGGTCTACGACCGCTGATCAGCTTTAAAGTGTAGGTGCCTCCCTTGTCGCCGAACTCACCTCTAACTTGCGGAATGACGGCGGCAAATAGACGCCCCCATAAACTTTGAACAGATAAGTACCGCGCGGTAGTCAGGCTCTGATTCCTGAGTGATTTGCGTACCATCGGGAATGCGGCCAGCAAAGGTCGAAATTCTATTCCAAGAAGCTTCTCTCACATATTAAGCATACCATATTTGAGTAAAAAAACAAGTATTTCTAAAAATTATAGTTGATTCGCCTTAACGGCCCAGCGAAAAACTTTTGATCGATAGATGGACATGGCATTCACGGAAGTTCGCAAACGTCTCAACCTTGACAATAGTACCACAGCAGCCCAAAATGTCGTTTCTCTCAAAACATGCCAAATCACATCAATCGCATTGTTTTTACCGGAGACGCCTTGCGTAGCGAAAGCGGTGAACCTAATCAGTTGCAAAATGTTATCTGGTTAAAAGAGAAAATAGGGTGCGCATTACAAGTTCTATGCCAATTGCCTCTTGAAATAAGTTTCCCTCGAACAAAAGACGAGGTTAGGGAGTTTTGCGGTCTACAAGGCTTTCGGACAACCTCTTTTGAAGAATGGGCTTTCAACTATCACCGGCCGGCCTCGGATAGGCTGGCTGAAAAAATCGCCAAAGCATTTGAGAACGCTCTTGTGATTGCGATCGAAATGCCTCCCGCAATTGAAGATGCCTTGGACCGCGCAAAAATTCCATGGATTGACATTGGTATAAGCCCTTTGAGATTCATGCCCGATTGGGCCATTCACATCAAGCACTCGAACCACTTTGAGTCCCCTGCCCTTGCGGCTTTTCAACTGCAAAACAATGAAATCAACCAATACGTTTGCCGCGTCAAAAAATACTACTCACCTCAGGCTCCACAAAAACGCAATCTTGTATTCTTTTGTCAAACGATTAAAGACAGAACTCTTATCCATAACCAAACCTTTGCCGGCACAAAAGAAGTACAACAGTGGTATGAAGCCATCGACAAGGATTTTAATTTGCTTGTAAAACCTCATCCAGGACAACCTCAAAACCCTGTCATCGACTTTCTAGAAAAAGCGGGTGGCAAAATAACAACAGAAAACACATACGCCATTCTTTCGGCAGAAAACACAGACATAGCCACGCTTTCTTCATCCGTCGGCCTAGAAGCGAAATACTTCGGACGAACGACAACCACTCTTTGCCCCAAAACCCAAAGCCGGGCGTTTTCGGGAATAAACATTTTGCGTCACGCACGATCCCCCTTACTCTGGGGAATGATTCTAAATCGACTGGGAATTGAAACGCATAATCCAAATGAAGGCAATTGGCCGACATTTCCCCCTCTACGCGCGGATGCCGCCGCTCAAGGATTGGACGTAAATATATGGACCCAAAAATAAAGTCTTTTTACGAGCTTAGCCCAAGCAAACGCGTAAGCTTAACGGAAAAAGCGATCGCGCAAAAATGCACCTTGCTGGAACGCTGGAACTCGTTGAGGGATTCGGAAGCGATCGGTTGGGATAGCCGCTCCCGTATTGCCGCAGAATTGCTCAAGCATTCGCCCTCCGTTTCGGATTTTGGCTGTGGCACGATGAATCTCAAAAAACACCTGAGCAAAAACCAGCGCTATGTGCCTATCGATGTCGTCGCTCGGGATGAGAATACCATCGTATGTGACCTCAACCGAGAACCCATACCGCCAACAGGAACCGAAGCCGCCGCCTTCCTCGGCTTCTTGGAATACATCCATAAACCGGAAGCCCTCTTGCACGATGCGGCCGAGAAATTCCACACGCTTGTTATTAGTTACTGTGTTACTGATGCCCCAAGCCCTCCGGCCAACCGACGCGAACACGCTTGGGTAAACGACTTCTCAAGTGCCGAAATGGAAGCTATCTTTAAAAAAGCCGGGCTAAAAATCATATCTGTTGATTCGCTGGATGACGCTCAAAAAATCTGGCATCTTGTTTGCGCTTAGCCCACAGTCAAAACTCGCATGGGCTTCAAAGCTTTTGCCGAAGAATACATAGGCGAGCATTCATGCAAACAAGCCTCTTAAGACTTAGAGCTTATCCGTAAATAATTGCTGGATGCGGCTCCGGCCCCTTTGGGGCAGCGGCCTTTTTAGCTTTTGGCGGCGTTTCGCCTCGGTTACAGGCATCGTGCATGCTCCCTCGGCAAAGCCTTGCCAAAAGACCAAAAATTCTCGCTCCGCATACTTCAGCCCTTATTTATGGATAAGCTCTTAGAAACCAACAAAAAGATATCCTCTCCGCGGGACTCAAGAGAGCCGCCCAAATCTTTTATAAACTTTTTTACTCTCTTATAACTAAGCTTGTCGTTTTTGTTGCGCCAAAAATCATAGGTTTTCACCAGGTCAACGGCAAACCCCGCCCGAGAAACCTGCTCAAGCAACTCAGGCACAGTATATTCCCTGACATGCCCCCGATGCAGCATTGCTGCCATCCCCGAGACAAGTCGTAAAAAACAGGTGGCGCACGCCAAATTGGGGGTCGTCAGAAACATCAATCCCTTTTCTTTTAATAATGCATGCACAGCTTTGAGAAAAGCGGCCGTTCCATTGCCATACCAACCACCACAAATTTGATCTTCCGCGTAATTCTCAATCACATGCTCAAAAACTTCCATGCATAGGATCAAGTCGATGCTACCGTCTTCGATTTTAACGTTCCCGTTCTTTATATTTCCGTTTACTCTATCGTATTCCAAACGCCTTAGGTCATTGCTGATTGAAATAAGATTATCGTTGGGAAATGCGGCCTTGTATAAAGGCGTAAAAGCGCTCTCGCCTCCCACCTCAATAACATTGAGCGACCCTGACGGCCGGCTCTCATGCAATGTTCGCAACCACTTTAAACTTTGAGCAAACCGCAACGCGTGCGTGCGCATGTAATCTCTTTTGGGGAGATCTTTCAGCTTTTCTGCGTTGCGATAGATCTCGCCGTATTCAGAAAGCACCGCAGGAGAATATGACGCCTCCCAATCAACCAAATCGTAACGTTCGACATGTTCGCCAACAACGGCACCGCCAACCACATCGGAATGGTCAACTGCATTAGCAACGATCTTTTTGAGGCGAAGAAGATCCGCCACGCTCGTATAGTTTATAACCATCGGGAAGGAATGCTAACGGCGCCCAATCATATCTGTCAACACCCTTGCCTACGGAAATGCCGTTGACAGTCTTTTCTGTCAGGAGCTAGTATCCCAACGCAGCTATCAACGCCACCTTCGACATGATCTACGAATGGCAACCAACTCCCGAAACACATAATCTGGGCGACCACTGTGTCCAAATCATAAAAAATATCTTCGAGGACGAGGCGCTTTTGAGAATCGAAACCGACCCTGATACCTGCTACCTGCTTTTAGGCTCCGCCTTGTATAACGAATTCAAAGCTTATTCCCCAACCAAATACGAAATCGTTGCAAACAACTATGTTTTCTTCGGGTGCGGTTGGCGCGGAGAGCCTCTCGACAAGTTATGCCGCTACCCCATTTATGGTTGCCGAGGAGAAAAAACCCGGGCCGAGTTTCTTAAAAATGGCGTCAACACGCCCGCAATCGGAGATCCCGCTTTACTTTTGCGTCTCTTTTTCCCGAAGAGCGCACCAAGCGGGGAGAAGCTACTTGTGCCTCATGTATCAGACAGCGATAGCATTAATTATGATGCGCGATCGTTTGGTTGCGACCGAGTGGTCTCCCCTGCCACAACTCACTTAGATTCATTGGAAACCGCCATCCGACAAATCTCAGGAGCGAGTTTCGTTTTGGCCGGAGCCCTTCATGCCGCTATTATTGCCTATGCATTTGGAGTTCCCTTCGCTTACCTCAGAACCGACTCGATCGACTGTCCTGCCAAGTGGGATGATTGGAATTCCTCCATCGGATTGGGGCCGGCAGAATTCTTTTCGGGCGCCAGAGCCGGTCTATTGTGGTTCGCTCAACAACAAAACAAATTAAAATATGTTCCCTTGTCACCGATGTTGTGCGAGGCCGCAAAAATAGGTCGCGTGCGAAAGGAAATCTGGAAGAAGGCCCGCCTGCTGGATATTGCAAAGAAATATCGCTACGCAGACTTAGAGCCCATCCCGATAGGTTAGCTGGCGCGGACGAGAAACTCGCGGTCTTTTTGTCTTTTAGCGGCGTTTCTCCCCCGGAGTATGGGCTTCTAGCCCACTTCCTCCTCCGAAGCCTTGCTAAAAAACAAAAATCCTCGCGCCTCGCCTACGCTCTCCTATCGGGATAGGCTCTAAGACGGCACGAAGATCGGCCGCAACAACATCTGGGGCGCCGGCAACGAGCTACCATCAAATACTTTTTCGCTTGCTTTTTCTAGGCTCAAAGGGTCAGACTCCTGAAAAATATGCTTAAAGCTCTCGTTCTCGCTCCCGACAACATCAACAAGATGTGCGGCTACTCCAATGGCGTTCACGCTTGCACGCGTATGCTCAAGTCAATCGGGTTCACCGTAGATATCGCTTGCCACGAACTCACTCCGTCAAAATTTGTACCCCAGTACAGCGGACTTTACCGCAACGTCTATTATCCGCGACAGAATTCTCCCTTTGTCGACCAAATGAATGAGATGGCCATGAAGCTGGGGGTTATCCGCGAAGAGTTCCCAAGTCCTTGGTCTGGCTGGGCTAGACAACTCTTCCCTGCTGTTTTTATGGCCAGCATGCAAGATTACGATCTCTTCGTCATACACAATATTGCGTGCGACTGGGTCAAACACTGGCTGCCCCAAGGCTCGAAGAAAATGCTCTTCGCTCACTTTTTCCAAACGACCACAGACTTCGATTTCAAATTATTCCCCAAATCGGAACTCGACGCACGCTACCAGAAGGAAATTGCGCCGTGTTTTGACTACGACATTGTGGCCGTCACAGGCTCGCGCGATAAAGAAATATTTTTACGCTATCGCCCCGAGGCCTCTGTATATCACATTCCTCACAACGCCTCGGTAGGCCCAAAACGAAACTTGCGAGCCAAAAGTAAGCGCGTTGTCATGAACGGCGATGACAACGGCTCTAATCGTTATGCGCTAGACTGGTATATGAAAAACGCCCATCCAATCTTGCGCCAAATCGACCCGGAAATAGAACTATTTGTAACACACAAGATCATCAATTACGCAAAGACCAAAGGATATCACAAAAAGGAAGGAATCACTTTTACCGACTTTATACCCAATTTGGAAAAATTCATGAACACCTGCGACCTTGTCCTCGTACCCGTCTTTCAGAGTGAGGGTGTCAAGACACGCCTGATAGAGGCCATGGCCATGGGGCTCCCCGTCGTCACAACCCCTCTAGGACTCTCTAACACAAAACTTGAGCACAACAAAGAGGTTATGGTAGCCAAAGATGGCCAACAGATGGCGCGCATGATCAAAGAAACGCTAGACAATCTGCCATTGCGTCAGCGCCTGCAAAAAAACGGGTACGCATACATCCGCAATAACCATGACATCCACGCACCCACCTTCGATCCTCTTAAAAAGGCGATATTGGAAGCGGTAGGGGATAATAAAGCAGACGCAAATAAAAGGGGGAAGCGATGCACATTCAAGTCCCCAACAAAGAATATCGCCGCCAGTTCGGTAGTCGAGGGATTGGAACATCTCACTCCATGGATCATCCAACGCTGCCAGAAGGCTGGTTATAAAAATGTGGCACTTTTTGGAGCAGGCGCACACACCCATGCGTTGATACCTCTCTGGAATCAGTTTGAAAGCCCGAAGATAACGGCAATTCTTACCAGCGCACCAACAGGGCTTACGCATATCATGCGCAAACCCGTAATATTAACAGACGATTTCGACCCCAAAAGCGTCGATGCAGTCGTCGCCTCTTCGCAAACCTACGAGGACGAAATGCAAGAGATTTGTGCCAAAAAATTCCCAGAACTTCCCTTTGAAACAATCTGGGCCCCTCAATGGGATAATGCCGGAGCAAACAGAGTGAAGAAAAGCACTCGCCCGCAAAAATAAAAAAGATGGAGCCCCACGGGTAAACCCGTGGTTCCTTGCGTTACGCACGCAAGGTGCGACATCACGCCGTAGTCAGAAGTAAACTTACCACATTCATCAACGCCTAAAGGCGTGGTCTTCTGCGGAGGCGGATAAACGCAGCTTCTTACCGGCGGTCAAAGGACGTTCGACAACAACAATGGAAAGCCGCGATGGCTTCTTTTGCGGTGTTGGACATACACGCAAACTCTAATTTACTGCCAGGGGGCAGGATTGAACTGCCGACCAAAGGCTTATGAGTCCTCTGCTCTACCACTGAGCTACCCTGGCGAAAGTCTGTTTATTATAAACTCCATACGCGCTCGCGCGCAAGCCGCGATTTAGGCAGCGTGCTTTTTTACAAAACTCCAGTCATATTTAATGGCATACGCTCAAGCAAAGAGTCGCTGGACTTCGCGCGCCCAGCGCTCCTTCAAGGCCCGCTCGCCAAAGTTTTTCACAAGCCCCTCGCGCGCCTTTTCGGCCATACGCTTGCGGCGACTTGCACTCGTGCGCACGATTTTCCGCATAGCCTCCGCTACCGAGTCCTCGTCACTGAGCGCACAACGCTGGCCAGGTATATAGAATTGCGGGACGCCGTTGTAAGGGCGATGCGCCTCTACAAACTTGAGAGGGAAAAAGCCGCCACGGGTAAGCAGATCCTTCTGGCCGCCCCATGCATTTACGCACACCGGAAGCGCCGCCAGAATCGCTTCGGCAATTGGCAGGCCCAAGCCCTCCGCAAGCGAGGCCGAAATATAAGCGTCGCTTGTGGCATAAAGCTGCCCAAGAGCCGCCTCCGGAAGGCGTTCTGTAATTATTTTGATGTCCTCACGCGGGGAGATCCAGTCCTTGCTGGGCGAGGTTTTAATCAAAAGCTCGGCTTCGCCCACGCGCGGAAACGCCTTCATAAAGCCAAACATCAGGTAGTGCACACCTTTCCTCCAAATGGGTTCACCGACAAACAAAAAGCGAAAGGGTTGGGCGGCGGCGTAATCGGTCTTGCGCTCCCACGCGCGCCGATCCAAAGCCGGCGGCATCCACCGAATCGTCTGACGCACACCGCTCGACTTCAAAAGCCGCTCTACATGGTGCGTTGTCGTCCAAATTTCGTCGTAACGGTTGAAGATCTCCGCCCAAGGCTCAGCAATCTGCGAAAATTCTATTGCCGGAAGTAAAATATTTTTGGCTCCTTCAATGACATCGCTACGGTAGCCCAAATAGGCCCACTTTACATCCGCCACACACTCGGGATCGCTGAGAGGTCTGCTCGGAGCAGGCATGGCATTGTGAAAAAAAACTGCATCAGGATATTTGGCCTTCATCGCCGCGCGAGCTTCGGGCGTCGTCGGCAGCGCTTCCATCGCGACCTCGGCGCCCGCTTCTTCGAGACTCTGCTTGAAAAGCCCGGCCATAATCCCCCAACTATAGATCGCGCTATTATTTAAAATGACCGCCTTGCGCATCCGGCGATTATCAAGCGCCGTCTAGCCAAACGCAAGCCCCGCAAGCACTCATACGCCCATAAAAAACCATGCCAGAATGAGCGTCGGCACAAGCGCTGCAAGTAAAAGCCCCAATGGATTTACCACCGCATCGCGAAAATATTTTTTCAAGATCGTGAACCCGGCCGGATTGGGCGCATTGGCAATAATTGTCAGCCCTCCTCCAGTGACTGCTCCTGCGAGCACCGCAAACTTCATCGCATCGGAAAGATTGGGCACCAGAGACGCCAGATAGGCAATAGCGGCATTGTCGTTAAAGGCAGTCAAAATCGTCGAGCCAGCAAAAAGCGGCAACGGCTGCAAGCCTCCGATGACTGGCGAAATCCACCACTGCTGCAAATTGCCGAAGATAACCAGTCCCGCCAGAAAAATTCCGACCCTCAACGCATTTAAGAACGCGATCGGCGTTTGATATTCGCGGCTGAAGTGCACAAACCAAAAACCCGCCAGCAACGCAAAAACAAACAGTGGCATATAGTGCGCCGTAAAAACCACCCAGCCGATCAAAAGCAAATGCACCGCCGTCATCCACCACGGAACCGCTGACTGTGTGGACACCTCTTGCGGCGGAAGCTTGAGTGCTAAGAGCTCTTTACGGAAAAGGAACGCCACGAATAAGACCGAAACGAGGATCCCTAGCATCGCGCGCCAACCGAAGTGCATAAACATATACGCCGTGTCAAAGCCCCACGCCTCGGAGACCATCACAACCGGAGGCGCCGCGAAATGTGTAAGCGTGCCGCCCACCGAAACATTTACAAACAAAAGGCCCAAGGTGGCGTAAGAGAGCTTCTTACTGGGAGCTGCGTCGTAAAACTTTTTTGCAAGGAGCATCGCCGTAATGGTCATCGCCGCAGGCTCGGTGATAAAGGAGCCCAAAAGCGGGCCTATCAAAAGCAAACTCAGCCACCAGCCAAAACCGTCCCCGCCTAAAAGCCGCGCGAATACACCGATAATCCGTTCGCTCAAAAGCAGTATGGGGCGAGTGGCGGCCAGCGCCATGATCGTCACTACAAAAAGTGGTTCGCGATAATTGACCGAGGCGCCAAAATAATGGATTGCCGTCTCAAAACTCTTAAAGTGCGCCAGACAAAAGAAAAGCGGCACCGCCCACAAGATGAAGACAAATTCCACCTCGCCAAAAAGCTCCGCAAATCTGGCCAACAGCGGATGGACCTTTTCGCAGCGACGCGCGATATGCGTAACGAAGGGCGCCGCAAAAGTATGTATGATAGCCAGCAAAAAAAGGACACTCGCCCACGCCAAAACCGGCTCAGCCTGCGCGCGCGCGGCAAGCGTCTGCCACAAAGTTTCTCCCGCCGGAAGCGTTTCCAGCGCTGGAGGGAAACTGCATGCAATTTCGCTCATTCTTGTTTATTAACGGCCCAAACGCCCCCACGTCAAAGGTAAATCGCTATCCCAAAATCCCTGCCAGCGACGCCCTGCGCGGGACATCCGCCATGTCCAAGCCCATCTTCGCGAGCGCCTCCGCCGCCAGCCGGACGCTATTGTTGCAGCTGCGCTCGTCAGGATAAAGCTGCGGCATGCTCGCGAGAAAAAGTCCAGGCAGCTCGGCGCGAAAAGCCGGAACTTTTTTTGAAAAGTCCAAGTCGCACGCGACCGCCGCCGCAGAGGTTTGGAAAAGATGCCTTCCTAAAATATCCCCAGGGCGCAACTCCGGATAAAGACGCCTCAACCCCGCAATAAAGTCCGCAACAATTTCGCGTTCGTTTCGCGTGGCCAGCGGATTTTTACGCTCGTAATAGCGCGAAAGATACACGATGTGCCGCCCGCCAAAATGCTCGGGAGTAATTAAATTTGTGTGTTCGATAACCCCGCCAAATGGGAAGCCCTCGTCAGCAACGTTGAGCCAATAGGTTTTCGAAAGCCCTTGGGCGAGCTCCAGCACGACGCAAAGCGCGCCAAAATATTCCACTTGCTCAAGCGAACGCGCATAGGCGGCATCGTATTCCCTCACAAGCTCCGCGACGACGTCCGAGGGGGTCGTAAAAAGCACCGCGTCGGCCTCAAGCGAATCAATGGGCGCACGCACACCGCATACGCGGCCTTCGCGCAAAATAAGCGACCTCACCGGAGCGTGCGTCAAAACCTGCACGCCCAACTCCGCGAGCTTTTTCCTAAGCGCCGCAAGAACTGTCCGCAAACTGCCATCCACATAACCGAGCGTCTCCCGCGTCCCCTTGCGCGAGTTGAGCCGCTGACGCATCCGCCCGACCATCCAAGCCAAAGGCACCTTCTCGGCAAAGTCACCAAATTTGATCGCAAGCATCGGTTTCCAGAGGCTCTCCCAAGTTGTGCGTCCCGCATACTTTTGGAAAAACTCCGCGCAGGTAACGCCCTCGCACTTCCGCCAGTCGCACCCATTGGCCACATATAGGCTTGTCAGGGCAAAACGCACTTTGTCCAAAAAACTCATCGGGGCAAACTTGAGCAAGTCGAGTGGCCCATTAAAAGGATAATGTAAACCCTCCCGATACACTCCCATGGTCGTAGGATGGAATTGCAACTTCTCGCCGATACCCAACTCGCTCAAAAGCCACGCCCATTCCGCATCCGCACGGAAATGATGATGATAAAAACACTCAAGCGCGCCTCCGCCAATTTCAAAGGTCCTCAAAAGCCCGCCTATCTCGTCCTCGGCCTCTAGGAGAGTCACTTCCAGACCTTTGCGCGCTGCCAAAAACGCAGCTGCAAGGCCGGTCATTCCCCCGCCGACGACGAGAATTTTTTTCATACTATCCTTAGTGCCAGCTGTTCGTGATATTGGCAATACCCCAAAAACTCGTATTTCAACTGCGTGCGCGCGATAAACTCATTGAAGGCTTTGTACTCGCCCTGCAACCAACCCGGATAGTTGAAGAACTCGTCAAAGACAATCACCGTCCCTGGCACAATTCTCTTTTCGCAAAGCCGGAAAATCGTCTCCGCTGAAGAATACAAATCGCTATCCACGTGCAGGAACGAAAGCGCGCCCGGATGCCCCTCCAAAAAGGCGGGCAGCGTATCGCAAAACCAGCCCTTTACGAGTGTTACGTTCGGCCGCACCTTGGGAAGTTTTTTGAGCGCAAAGCGGCCCTTCTCAAAACCGGGCCGCCACATCTCCGGCAGTCCCTCAAAAGAATCAAATCCGTAAATACGCCGCTGGGTCATCGTAGCAATGTAATTGATGGTTGTCCCCGCAAAGACGCCGAATTCCAAAATAAGTCCCTCCGCAAGCGACACCTTGGAAAAGGCGTGGCGTAAAAGCTCAAAGTCGCTATCAAAGGCAGAAACCTCGCCGAGGTTTTTTTCGACAAATTCGGCAGTCTGCTGCGCGGCGCGGTTCTGCAAAACGCGTTGGATGTTTTGCCCGTCCAACCAACTTAAAAAACGCGGATACAGCGCCTTGGTCACAGGATTGTTCAATATGAAGTGCTTGGTAATCATAGAAACTATCTATTTTCAAAACCCAGACGATTATAGTCCTTTGTGCTTTCCGTGACAATAAAAAGTGGACGGCGCTTGCCCTCACGGTACGCCCGCCCGACATATTCGCCAATCACGCCCAAGCATACCAGCTGCACCCCTCCCATAAAAAGCACGGCAATCATTAGCAGCGTCCAGCCCGCTACCCACTCATTTGTAAAAAGCCGCATTGCCAAAACGTAGAGAATACCCAGCATCGCCACCCCCGAAGCCGCAAATCCCATCCAAGCGGCGAGTTTGAGCGGTTCAATCGAAAAAGATAAAATTCCATCCGCCGCAAAACGCAGCATTTTGCGCAGAGGATATTTGCTCTTGCCTGCAAAACGCTTTTCGCGCTTATAGGGGATGCCAATCTGGCGGAAGCCCAGCCAGCTGACCATCCCGCGCAAAAAGCGGTCGCGCTCCGGCATTTTTTTGAGGGCCTCCACCACTTTTCTGTCCATCAGCCGAAAATCTCCTGTATCGAGCGGAATCGGCACCTCCGAAAGAGAGTTGATAAAACGGTAAAATGCCTTTGCCGTCCAAAGCTTGAAGGCTGACTCTCCGGCGCGGTCCGTGCGGACGCCATAGACAACCTCATAGCCTTCTTTCCACTTGGCCACAAATTCAGCTACAACCTCGGGAGAATCCTGCAAATCGGCATCTATGAGCACAACCGCATCGCCCTTTGCGGCCTCCACTCCTGCCGAGGCGGCCATTTGGTGGCCAAAATTCCGGCTAAAACGCAGGGCGCTCCAACGCGCATCTTTTGCGGCTTGAGCCTTCAAAAGCTCCCAAGTGCGGTCCTTCGAACCATCATCCACGCACAAAACATCCCAATCCACGCCCCACCTCTCTGCCGCAGCGCCCAACCGCTCAAAAAGCTTGGGCAAGACCTCCTCCTCATTGAAGCACGGAACTACAACCGTTAGCGTCGCCATCGGCCCAGAATTACGAATCCCTTAAACCATGGCACCCCCAAACATTAGCAAAGGCCGCAAGGTCTTTTGGGCGTCAGCCTCCAGGTTCGGCAAAGATTGTCCGGAGTTATGAATTCAATACCCCCATCAGCAGGTAAATAAATAGGGCATAAAACAGCCGAATTTACAGGGGCCTTTGAGGAGTGTTTTTTCAAATCCACGGCAAAAGTGTTGCAGTTTCTTTGCAACAAGTCAACTTTTTGTTGCAGTTTTTTTGCAACAAAATCTGTTTTTTTACAGTTGACGCACCCGTTCCCCTTAACGACAATAACGACAATTTTACAATTCCTGTAAAATTCCAAGTTTTCAAAAATATGGACGGCTGGTAAATCAAGTTCTTGAATTTTTTTACTTTTGGTGTCTTCTATCCATTGATAGAGGAGGGTTTTTTTTGGAGCAAAGAAGTTTAACAGTCGGTGCTAGATTAAAGAAACTTAGAGAGAAATTCTTTGACGGCTCAATAAGAGAGCTTTCCGAGAAGATGTCGGGTCGCTATTCGCCTTCGAGTATTTCGAGGCGCGAAAATGGAGCCCTCAAAATCAACGAAAAATACATTCTCGCTTTTTGCGAAGCGGCCGGAGTCCCGGATTTTGAAAAATATGCACTCCTGGCAAGCGTAAATCTGAGCGCGCCGGAAGTCGCCGGAAGTCGGGATAAAAACGCTCTTGCCTTCCTCGATCTTATCAAAAATGCCAAGGCCATCGCCAACCACTCGCTAACAATTCCCGTCTATCTGCAAACGATTGATTACACTCGGAAAATTCTCGAAAACTATCATCAGGAAAAAAGCATTGGCGGCTTCGCGCTCCAACGGCGCATGAGCGTCGATACGCTTCTTTCGGTACAGAGTGAACGACGCATCCGCCTAACCTTCCCCGAGAGCGCTCTTTATATTCCCATCGGCTCCCCTTCCCTTATGGCCGCGCAAATGCGCAAACTTCTCAATGTCCCCCTGGGCGAAAGGTTTGAATTTCGCATCCTTCCGGCCAGCACGTTTGTCGGCGTTCCCGTTCACTATTTTTTCACGCTCATCGACGAACAGTTTGCCTTGAGCGAAAATCGCATCCGCTCCGTCACCGAAAACGATCTCGAAAAGATTTCCCGGCTTGCGCGAGATTTTGAAATCATTTGGAAGGCCGCTGCCTCGGGAGAGGCCCTCCGCGCGATCATTCACAAGGCCCATGCGTATTACAAGGCTCTGGAAAATACGCAGGGAAAATAACGACTGCTAGACCGAAGCAAAAACAAGGCTTGTTTTTTTGGGAAGCGGCAATAGAGTTTGGAACGCGCACATTACAAACACAAGTACGCCACCTGCGCCTTATGAAGATTTACCCGTTGATTGATCCTCTTAAAGGAATCCTCATTCTTGGAATAGTCGCTTATCATTGCGGAGGTCTAGGGCTTGGGTGGATTGGCGTCCCCATTTTCTTCGTCATTTCAGGTTTTCTTTTGACGCAAACGCTCCTGTGCGGCAAAAGAAAGGTTTCCCCTCTGGAAGTCTCTAAGACTTTTTATAAAAACAGAGCCTTGAGGATCTTGCCTCCCTATCTTCTGCTGGGCGCTGTACTACTGCTGAGCGCGTGGGTATTTGGAACACCCCAAAGCATGAAAGATCGTTGGCTTAGCTTTTTCTCCTTCAGCTATAATTTCCTCTACCCCTCGCCCGATTTCACCAAAGACGAAATTTACAGCCATATCTGGTTCTTATGCGTACAAGTCCAGTACTACCTAGTCTGGCCCGTGATTATTCTAGGCCTACCAGAAAGAAATCTGAGGCGCGTGCTGTGGCTGATGGTCTTGGCGGCACCGCTCGTGCGCTGGGAGCTCTTTCAATGGCTGATGGGGATGAGGCCGGACAGGGTGTGGGCGGCAAAGACCCTCTATGTTTTGCCCACAACCTATATGGACGCCTATGCCTTGAGCGCCTTGCTGGCTCTGAAGGAAAGATTGCTTGTTCGCTGGAAACCTGTGGTAGCAGCGGGAACAGCCCTCGCAGGCTTTGTTGCGCTGGGGCTATGGCGCTTGAAAAGCTTGGCAAACCAAGGCATTCACCTTCCCCCTGACACCATCGGATATCCGATCGCGCTCCCAAATAACGTTGCTTATGTCTGGGGATACTCTCTCATTGCGCTTGTCGCTGTTTTTGTTTTGCGGGCACTCACAGAATGGAAACCCGGAAACGGAAAATTCAAATACCTTGGGCCTCTTGGCTTTCTGGGAAGCCTTTCGCTGGGCATCTATCTTTTCCATAAACCGCTCGTGTTTTTAATCTCACCTTGGATAGCGGATTGGCCATTCCACAAAACATGGGTCTACCTATGCACACTCCTCCTTAGCTCGAGTTTGGCTGTGCTCAGCTATAATCTCATCGAGAAAAAGCTCCAAGCATTCAAAGGCAAAACCATGGATAGCCCCAGCACTGGGTCTATGAGGCCTGAGGCGAGTAGGCTCGATGATTGCCGTTGAAAAGATAATTTTTCGAGATACCGTTGCAAAAGTCCACGTATTCGGGATAAAGATCGAAGTCCTGCGTGCGATCGCCGATAAAGTCGATGTGCGGGAGATGATCCTCCGGCAACATCGGATGCTTGGGCAGGCCAAAGAGCCTCCGGTAGGTCTCCCACAGCCGCCCATAGTTGCCATTGGGGCCTTCGGCATGTGCAATCACATATTTGAGCGCCTTGGTAAAAAGAGGCTTGTAGCTCAAATCAAAAGAGAGCGCAAAAATATCCTGGCCATCGGAAAAATAGGTCATCGCACTGCGGGCCGAAAGAATTTGCGAAACGGCCGCATCCGTAAAGTAGGTATCTCCCAACAAAATAATCGTGCGTCGCCCCCACAGCGGGCGCGTAGAAAGAAGCGTTTCACTTGTCCAACGACGGGCCGCCGGAACAAATTTTTTGGCTCCACGAGGCACAAGTGCGTTGTTTTTGGTGACAACGTAAACGGGCGCAGCCGTGCGAAATTGCCGCACGGTCCGACCGATTACCGTTTCGCCCTCCACAAGCATAAGCTGTTTGGGCTTCGGATGATTGAAGCGGACCGATTCGCCGGCGGCCAGAATAATGAGGGAAAGCTTGCGTGGAAAAAACGGCCAAAGCATTGGCAGTATATTAGCCCGTTCAAAAATAAATAACAAGCCCTTCAGCCAAAAAATCAAAAAATTTTAGGCGCGGGCCGGAATCGAACCGGCGCATTGAGGATTTGCAGTCCCCGGCATTACCACTTTGCTACCGCGCCAAGGAATCCAGCCTAGCAGGAAATCCCAGCAGGCTCAACCATGAATTTAGCTGCGACGGATGTACACCTTCAATTTCGGCTGGGAAAAGGCTGCGCCAAGAGTTATACTGCCGACATGAAGGCGTATACGCTGGAAGTTCGAGTGAGATTTGCAGAAACGGACGCAATGGGAGTTGTTTATCACGCGCGCTATTTTGAGTATATGGAAGCCGCGCGCATTGCCCTGATGGAGGCCGAGGGGCTCCCGTATAAAAAGCTCGTGGAGGAAGGCTTTCACCTGCCGCTTGTCGAGGCCCGCATAAAGTATCGCGCAAGCGCGAAATTCGACGATATTTTACAAATCGAGGCAACCATGGAGCCTCTGGACGGGGTCAAGCTCAACATCCGCTATCGAATTTTGCGAGGCCAAAGCCTTATCGCCGAGGCGCAAACCACCCACGCCTTTATTGATTTGCAGGGGCATCCCGTCCGGCCGCCCAAGATTTTTACGGAAGCGTTCGCTTAAGAAGGGCAGTTCAAAAACTGGCTCGGAACGCCCCAAGGCGCGATTTTCGGAAAATTTTTTAAGTTTTTTGGGCGCAAGGTTTGACCTTCCCCCCGAGGGCATTTAGGATAGGCACATGGCAGGGCCCGCCCTATCTCAGCTGCAGCGGCAATCGCAATCGCTCATGATTGCGCCGCAACTGCGTCAGGCTCTCAAGGTTTTGCAGGTGGGCGCGCTGGAGCTGCGTTCGACCATCTTGCAGGAACTGCAAACGAATCCCGCGCTGGAGGAGATTGGCGGCAATGATGTAAGTCTTGAAGCGCCGGAAGCCAAAACGGAAGAAGTCCGCGACGATTGGGACGATAGCTATCTGCCGCCGAGCACACAGGAATATTCCTCGGAGGCAGCCAAGCGCCGACAGTATTTTTTCGATTCGATTACCGAAGAAGAATCCTTGCAAGAACACCTGATGCAACAAGCCAAGATGACCGAGGCTGACGAAGCCACGCTCAAGGCGTTGGAATACATCATCGGCAATCTCGACGATCGGGGGTTTTTGACCGTGGAGCCCGCCATCGTCGCAGAACAGTCCGGGGAAAAGGCTTCGACGGTCAATAGCGCCCTCGCGCTCCTAAAAACTCTCGAGCCGCAGGGCCTCGGCAGCCGTAACTTGCAGGAGTGCCTGATCACCCAGTTGCGGCTGCGCGGAGAAGCGGATTCGCTTGCGGGAAAGATTTTGGCGCAGCATTTTCCACTCTTTTTGCGCCGGCGCATTCCAGAGCTTTCCAAGGCGCTTGGAGTGGAACCCACTGATATTGAGCTTGCGCTAAAAGCAATCGCGGAGCTTGACCCAGCCCCCGGACGCAAATTCGCCGAGGATACCAATCGGGTGATCACTCCCGATGTGCGGATTTACAAAGACGGGGGCGCTTGGCAGTTGGAAATGACACGCGATTATCTGCCCAAGCTCCGGCTCTCGGGGAATTTTAAACAGTACCTCTCCGACAAGCGCCTCTCACGCTCCGAGAAAGAATTTTTGCAAGAAAAGCTCAAAGCTGGCCGGCAACTCCTAAGCGCCATCGAGCAACGCCAGCAGACCGTCGAAAAAATTGCGCGCCTGATTTTAAACATCCAGCAAGGCTTTTTTGAACACGGCGTGGAAAAGCTCAAGCCTCTCACCATGGCCCAAATCGCCCGCGAGATCGGCGTGCACGAGACGACAGTTAGCCGCGCGATTGCCAACAAATACATGGAGACCCCTCACGGTATTTTCGAATTCAAGTTTTTCTTCACTCCCGGCTATACCAATGGCGAAGGCGAAGCCGTCTCAAATAAGTCCATCAAAGACAAAATCGCACAGTTCATCTCCGACGAAAGGCCCGAAAAACCCTTGAGCGATCAAGCGATTGCCGAAATTCTCAAAAAGGAAAATATCAACATTGCCCGCCGCACCGTCGCCAAATATCGCGAGGAACTCAACATTCTGCCTACGCACTTGAGACGGCAGTTTTGAAAGCCTTTGGCGAGCGGCAGAAAAAGGCGGCTTGACCGAAGTGGCCGCATCGGCATAGGATTGAGGCTTCTTGGCCGAGGTGGCGGAATTGGCAGACGCGCCAGATTCAGGGTCTGGTGGCCGCAAGGCTGTATGGGTTCGACTCCCTTCCTCGGCAAATTTGTTTCGCATATTTTTCAGGCACGGGTAAGCTACAGCCATGAATACCCCTCTCGACCTCTGCGCGCTCGAGGCCTTTTTGAGCGAGGCAAATCGCAATACTTATGCAAATGCGTCTGCTGCTAAAGCCCCTCCACTGCGGCCAGGTTCAAGCGATTATCATTTTGAGAAAGGCGCATGGCGTTATCACGACACTTATTTTGGAGGACGGCGTTTTATTGGGAACGAGGTGGTTTATTTTGACAGCAGACCTGTCTGGGGAATGGTTTACTACGGACGTGGATTGGAAGAAGGCCAAAGCGAGGAATATTTTGACAAGGCGCTGCGGCCTGCGCTGATGCAGGAAAGTGGCGACATCATCCCCGTGCGCGGACCGGCGAAGTTTGTGAATGGGGACTTTGAATATGGTTTTGAGGTAACAGGCTCCTTGCGGGATTTCTTGGGGACAGAGAAAATCTTGCGTTCGGGAGTAGAAATTTACCGCTGTGACGTCGCCGGAGGACTGGTGCAAAAGTAAAACTCCGCGCTCGCTTTATGAAAAAATGCCGTTAGGATAGAAGCGTTTATGGGGGCTCTTTCCAACAAACAACTCTCCGAGTGGTACATTCTTTTGGCGCAGCAACTCGAAGCTGGCATCACCCTCGCTCAAGCCATCCAGCTCGCCGACGGCATTCCCTCGCGCGACCGTTATGACCTTGTACGCGCGCTTGAAGAAGGCATGGAGACGGCAGAAGTCTTGGAGCGCTATGCGCCATGGGTACCGCTCACCGACCGCAAGCTCATCGCGGCCGCCACGCAAAGCGGCAAGCTCTCCGAAGTTTTTCGCAGTCTCTCCGAGCGCCGCAATGCCATCCATGAGAATATCCAGCGCGGCGTGAGCGCCTGTATCTATCCGATCTTTATCGTCCATCTGGCAGCGCTGGTTACTCCGGTCTTCCAGCTGCTTGAATTCACGCGCATGGGCGATCTTGTTTTGCACTGGGACGCGTACATTCCGCAGGTAATTACGGCCCTCGCCGTGGCGTGGATTATTATCGCCTTTGCGGCGATTTTGCTCAAGCAGAACAACCCGCATGTGCTCGCCTATCTGCCGATTATTTCAAATTATTCCAAGCTTCAATCCATTACTGACTTTGCCGCCACTCTCTCGGCCTTTTTGAAAGCCGGAGCAACTTTTGACGTGGCGTGGCATGAGGCGGGCATTTCGTGCCGCGACAGCCGCATCCTCGACTATGCCGATCGCGTAGCGGCGCATGCGCGCGAAGGCATCTCGCCCGGCTCAATTCTTACGCCCAAGGAAGCGCCGTTGCCGCCGGAGTTTATCTCGCTTTATATCTCGGGCGAACAAACTGGCCAGCTCGACCAAAACCTCGACCTGCTCACGCGGCTTTTCCAGGAAAAGGCCAATCTCAAGCTCAAACAAGCCAGCGAATGGTATCCCATCTTCATTTTCTTGGGTGTGGCTGCCTATGTGGGCTATGGAATCGTCAAGTTCTATACAAGCTATCTGGATTTACTGATGTCCATCATCAAGCCTGGTGGCACCAGCTCAATAAAATAAGCAGTTTCAAGGACTTGCCAAGACTTGCCGACGGTTATTGCAGCTACTCGGTCGTCTCGCCATCGAAATCGGCTTCGTTCGCTTCGGCCTCTTGCCGCGTCGCCCTTACAATTCCGTCCTTGTGGTGAGGCGGGGCGTAGAGGGTGTAAAGCTTTAGGGGTTCGGAGGAAGAGGTGTTCATCACATCATGCTCGGCTCCGGCGGGGATAATTACCACATCGCCGTCTTTGACCTCATATTCGTTGCCATCGATAATCACACGGCCCTCTCCTGCCTCAAAACGGAAGAACTGGTCGTTTTCCTCGTGAATCTCCATCCCTATCGACTCCTCGGGGGCCAAGCTCATCAAGACAAGCTGCATATTGGCGCCGGTATAGAGCACCTTTCGGAAATTCTCGTTCTCCAAGGTGTCGCTTTCGATGTGTGCGTAATAGCCTTTTTTCATGGCGGCAAGCGTACCTAAAAAATATTTTTACGCAACGGCAAAAATCGCGAATACGCTCTTAGCGCAAAATTTTCTTGAGCGCCTCGGCGGCAATCTTGGCCGGAAGCTCCGTTCGCGAGGCCGCAAGGAAAGACGGCATTTCCGGATGTGCCTCTAGTGCGCGATTAACCCCCTCCAGGAGAAGGTTTTTTAGCCAATTTTCGCGCTGGGATACCCGCCGCTCGTCCCACGCTCCCGTCGAGTGAGTCGTTTTTTCAAAGCGCATAACGGCATTCCAAAGGACTTCCAGCCCCGTTTTTTGCAACGCGGAAATTGAAAGGACAGGGACCGGCCAATTGGCCGTCGCGTGTTGGATGTAGGCCGTAGAGCGCTCGAGGACCGCGCGCGCGACTTCGGCACGCTGGAGATTGTCGCCATCGGCTTTGGTCACGGCAATAATGTCCGAAAGCTCGAGGATGCCCCTTTTGATGCCTTGCAGCTCATCGCCAGCGCCGGAGAGCGTCAGGAAAATAAAACAATCCACCATCGAACGTACGAGTGTCTCGCTCTGGCCCACGCCCACGGTCTCGATGAAAACGGTATCGTAACCGGCCGCTTCGCATAAAATCATCGCTTCGCGCGTCCAACGCGCCACCCCGCCCAAAACGCCCCGCGAGGGACTTGGTCGAATGAAGGCGTTTGTCTGGCGCGAGAGGTTTTCCATGCGGGTTTTGTCCCCCAAAATGCTGCCACCCGTCAATTCGCTGGAGGGATCAATCGTCAGCACCGCCAAACGACGGCCCTTTTCGCAAAGCTGCGTGCCCAGCACCTCCAGAAGCGTGCTCTTGCCCGCCCCGGGCACGCCGGTTATGCCGACCCTTAGGGCATTGCCACTTTGGGGATACACGCGAGAAAGCAGCTCATCGGCCTGCGCGCGATGCTCGGGAAGCGTCGACTCGATAAGCGTTATCGCACGCGAAAGCAGCACGCGGTCACCCGCACGTACACCTTGCTCAAGGGCATTTACATCGGGAGCGGAGGCCATCGGACGCGCTTGCGAAGAAAATGCCATTGGCTGGGCGACCCCCTCGACCTCGGAACTCTGCGAGGGATGGTCGTCTTCGTGCCAAAGCGGTTTTTGCGGGGACATGCCTTTAAAAAATAAGGGTAGAAGGGAGGAATAGCAAAAGATTTTCAAGAGAAAGCAAAACTTCCGCGGAAAAAGTTTGCAAGGCAAATTCGAGCGAGATAGGATACTTCGATGAAAAGAATTCCTCTTTGTCGGGTACCCTCAAGGCAAATCGCGAAGCCAAACGCCGTCGGGAAGAAAACATCTTCAAAAATCCTTGGGAGGCGGAAGTCTATGCCACATTCGTATGACACGGACGTGATCTGGCGCAGGTATGGCATGTTCGACTTTTAAAAAATTTTCCACAAAAGTCTTGCGCGGCAAATTTATACGCGCAATAATGCAGGGATGCCCTCACGCAAGAAAAGATCTTCCACGTCCTTGGGCCATTCGGCTCAATCCAGCACAAGCATTTTGCGCAAGCTAAGACAGCCTCCTAAAACCAAGCTCCATCACCTTAAGCCTGAAACCATTGAAACCCTACACGACACGGGCATTATTGGGACACGAAGCGGGAATTTAACGGTGCATGGCTCTGACAAAACTGTCAGAACTGCACACGTAAGCCTTACGGAATTCGGAACGCCCGATATTGATGAAGATGATCTCCCTCAAGGATTGGAGGTTGGCGAGGCTTGCATAGAATCCCCCTTTTCCGTTCTCGATGAGGTGTGCGTGATGGAAGACGTAGCCTCTGCTGACCAAGAACCCGTGTGGGGATCGATAGGCGACTAACAGCCCATAGCCGCCACGACATTTTGCACGCCAATCGACGCCATCGTACCATCGACAGATTTTATTTGCGTATAGGGGGAAGTAAAAATCGGGCGTGTGCGCGTAGGAGACGTGGGCCCGTAAAGCACAAACGTCGGCACGCCCAAGGCATTCGAGAGGTGCATCGCCCCCGTATCGTTGCCGATTACCGCGCGGCACTCCGCAAGCGCATCAACAAGCGTCCCCATGTCGGTCTTGCCCGCGTAGTTTTCCACGCGAGGCAAACCCTCCGCAATCTCTGCGCACAGGCCCCGCTCGGCTGGAGAACCAATCAGGCGAATGGGGCAATTAAGCTTTGCGGCCAGTTCATGCCACAGCGGCGCCGGATAGCGTTTTTGAGGCTCGTTCGCCGAACCACAGACAAAGCCCAAAGGGGCTGCTGCCGTTGATGACGAAATATCTTTTGAAATTTTGAAAGGCTCATAAGAAACCTTTTCCGTAAGGCCCAGCGAAATAAACATCTTTTCCCAGACGTGGCTTTGGTGGGTTTGGGCAAGCTCCGCGCGGCTGATACGCAGACCACAATTAACCAAAGGCCGCCAATAGCCCTCACGCACAAGTCCCGCGCGCTGGCGACATCCCGTTGCAAGCATCTCCAAATCCCCTCGCAGCGAATTCGTCAGGGCAATCGTAAAATCGGGCGCCTCGTCGCGCAAACTCGCAAAAAAACGCAGGGCCTTGAAATCACCTCGCGGGATCCCCAACACGCGATCGGCCAGACCAAAACGCTGCAAAAGCGGCAAATAAATGTTTTTGGAGAAAAAGGTAATTTCCGCATCGGGACGGCTGGCGCGCAGGGCTCGCAAGACTGGCAACGCCATAACCACGTCGCCCAGCCAATTGGGAATCCGCACGAAAATCTTGGTCTTTTTTTGCACGGGTATTTCAAAGATTTGTTTATGATTAAGCCCCAGTCGGCTCTTGCGCGTATCCAGACACTTCCAACGCTTGTGCAGCCACAGCCAGTCGGTGGAAGTCGCTTCGTCGCGCAAGTAGCGCTCCAGCCAACGGTGCGCCGCGATCGCCAAAGCCCCCTCCCCTTTCTGCTCGGGCTTGAGTTCTTCGGCAATAATCTCGCCCCGCCAAAAGCCTCTCCGGCGAAGCGCCAAAACATACGTCGCGCAATCGGCGTGCTTGCAAATGACATCCCCCAAGTCGCTCGCCGAAGCCGCGCGCCCCATAAAGGAAATAAGCCCGCCCTTGTGACCGCTATTCTGATCAAAAAGCAAGGCGCCCACTTGTCCGCGCTGGAGTTCGTGCACAAGTTCGCGCAGGCCCTTATCGCGCGAAAGCAATCGCGCGCCATGCTTTTGACGGCGTTTTAAAATCGCTTGCTCCAATGCTTCGGAGGCAAAGGCGCGGTAGAGCACCGAAATGCGTTTTTTGTTTTCGGGGAAGAAAAGCGGCAGCGCCGTAAGCGCCTCCATAAGGGTCGTGTGCGGCACGAAAAAAAGAAGTCCCCGTTCGGAAGCACCCACCTCCAAAAGCTTCGCGCGCAGCTCCTCCGAAACGGAAATTGTTCGCCTCCAGCGCTCGGGCGAAAAGAATTGTCCGGCAAGCCCCAAAAGCCCCAGCTCCGCCGCGCGGCAACACGCCTCGTAAGCCAAACGCCGCACACGCTGCTTATCTGAAACTTCGAGCGCCATGCGGATGTTTCGCCGCGCCAGCGCCCCGCGGGAGGTGTGAAAAATGCAAAACCCCGCAAAACGGCAAAGGCCCTCCACTGCGCCTTCAGAAAGCGCTGCAACAAAACGGCCAAGGAGCGAAAGCATGTTTTCATGCTAGCTTCTCTCCCCCAAAAAGGCTAGCATCGAATGATGCGGCTGCTCATTTTAAAGCCCTCCTCTTTGGGCGATATCGTCCACACGCTTATGGTCGCGCAGGCGATCAAAGCGCAGCGGCCGGAGGCGGAAATTCATTGGGTGGTGCGTCAGGGCTTTGAGCCGATGCTCGCCGCAACCGCGATCGTCGATAAAATTTTGGTCTTTAAACGCAAGGGCGGCTTGCGGGAATTCTTCCGTCTCCTCAAGGAAATCCGCGCCACGCGCTACGATGCCGTTGTGGATATGCAGGCGCTTCTGCGGACGGGGCTTATGGCCGCGGCTGCGCACGCGAAAATAAAACTTTGCCGCTATGACCAGCGCGAAGGCGCACAGCTTTTTGCTACAAAAGTGGTCGCGCGCCCCAAAGAAGGCAGCCATGCGGTTGATAAGCTCATGGAATTTTTGCCCCCGTTGGGCCTCGAGAAAAAAATCGCCCCGCTCAAGCTCCGCGAGGGAGCACCGGCGCCAAAGCTCCCCGCCGGCACAATTTTGATGTTCCCTACCTCCCGTGGCAAATGGGCCAACAAAGAATGGCCCGGTTTTGCGGAGCTCACGAAAGCCTTGCAGCAAAAAGGCATCGGGCCTATCGCTTGGGCAAGCGACCTACAATTGCCTTGCCCGGAAGGCGTGCTCGATTTTACCGGCGGCAAGGTAAAGCTGGGCGAGCTGCTGCCTTTTGTCGCACAGGCGCGGCTCTTGGTAGGGAACGATTCCGGCCCCACGCACATGGCGGCCGCGCTCGGCATTCCAACGCTCGGGCTTTATGGGCCGACGCTTCCCGCGCTCGCTGGCGTCTATCCACTTTCGGCTCCACAAAACCGCAGCCTGCACGCCGCATCGGGACGCATCGAAGATCTGCCGCTGGCGGAAGTTCTAAAGGCGGCAGAGCTGCTAAAAGGCTAACACAAAACACCGCACAGCAATTTAAATGATGAAACCCAAGGTCATTTTTATCGATTGGTATCACACCCTTTCAGATTCTCTTTTTTTTGAACAACTCAAGAATCCCTCGCACCCCCGCCATGAGTGGCTACACAAAATCCAAAAGTGTGTTTTTGTCGAAAACAAACATTTGCAAGACCCTTGGCTAAAAGGAGAAATCACTTATCAAGAGGTCGTCACCATCATTAGCCACCAGATAGGACTTCCCTCTGAAATACTCTTAGAGGATCTTATCGAAAGCTGTCATCAGCAGACTCTAGCCCATCCCGAAGTTCTCCCAATCGTGCAACAAATAAGGAAGAGAGGCACCAAGGTCGTCATCGCCACCGGCAACATGGATCTTTTTCAGAAATTTGTCATACCTGCTCTTAACCTCAAAGAACACTTTGACGAATTTTTAAATTCATGCGAACTGGGGCATCTTAAACAAGATATAGAAGGGAAAGACCTGCCCTTTTTTAAGCCCTATCTGACAAAAGAGGGTCTTACCTACGCCGACGCCGTGCTAATCGACGACTACGCTTATCCGGAAGGCACCCTTGCTAAATGTGGGCTGAAACTCCGGCACATCACACACAGCAGCGAGTTGCCTGCGGCACTCAAGGAAGTCGCCGGCCTCTAGCCTACTTCCCCAAAAACTCCCGTCCTGCCATATACGGGCGCAGCGCCGCAGGAATACGCACGGAGCCGTCCGCTTGCTGGTGATTTTCCAGCAGAGAGACAAAAATGCGCGGGGTCGCCAAACCTGTATTATTCAAGGTATGAACATACTCGACTTTGCCCGTCGCACTGTCGCGGTAGCGCAGGTTTGTCCGGCGCGCCTGCCAGTCCAAAAGCGTCGAGCAGCTGTGCGTTTCGCGATAGCGGCCCTCGATCGGGCACCAGCTCTCAACGTCGTTCATGCGATATTTGCCCGCGCCCATGTCTCCCGTGCAGCACGCCACGATCTGATAGGGAACCTCGAGCCCCTGCAAAATGTCCTCGGTGTTTTGCAAAATGATTTTATGCCACTTTTCGCTTTCGGCCACGTCGTTTTTGCAAATGACGAACTGCTCGATTTTGTAGAACTGGTGGATGCGGAAAACCCCGCGCACGTCCTTGCCAGCGCTCCCGGCTTCGCGGCGGAAGCAGGGCGAAAAGCCCGCATAGAGGATCGGCAAATCGGCATCGTTTAAAATCTCGCCCGCGTGGAGCGAATTGATGATGACCTCCGCCGTCCCAGCGAGATAAAGATTATCCTTGGGCAAGTAATAGACGCTTTCGCGGTCAAAGGGAAAATGCCCCGTGCCATAAAAGGCGGCTTCCTGAGCAAGAGCCGGAACGCTTAGCGGCGTAAAACCTTTCGCGGAAACTTTATCAAGCGCGTATTGCCACAGCGCCATCTCAAGTTTCACCAAATCACCCTTGAGGCCCACCGTGCGGCTGCCACAAACGTTGGGTACGCGTTTAAAGTCCGCCCAACCGTGCTTCTCCATGAGCTCGACATGGTCAAGCGGTTTAAAATCGAACGTGCGCGGCTCGCCGACCTTTTTGACTACCACATTGTCGGCATCGCTTTTGCCCAGCGGAGCGTCGGGGGCGGGGATGGTCGGCGTCTGATAGAGAAGCGTTTTGAGTTTTTCTTCGAGGGGCGCCATCTCGGCGGTCAAAGCCGCCAGTTTGGCTCCCACTTCCTTCGATTTGGCCACCAACGCGGGTTTTTCTGCCGCGGGAGCCTTCGGGATGCTGGCCGAAATGGTATTGCGCTCGGCCGCAAGGGATTCGGATTCGCGACGCATTTTGAGGAGCGCCGCATCGGTCGCCAAAAGCTCGTCGATACTCACCGACAGACATTTGACTTCGACCGCCTTTTTTACGGCATCGGGGTTCTCGCGAATGAACTTTAGGTCGAGCATAATTATAGAAGTTGAGGGCCCAGTATCTTCCATTTTTCTGGCGCTTTCAAGCCGAAAGCGTATAAAGTGGCGACAATGGAAAGCGCGTCTTTAGTCGAAGCGTTGGGCGGCGCCGCGGCGCTCGAGCCAAACGCCTTGGCCGCGCTGGAGGCAAACCCGCCCCTCCCTGTCGCGATTGCTTGTTCGGGCGGTCCCGATAGCGTTGCGGCGGCTATCATTGTGCGCGAGCTTTTCCCTACGCGGCCGCTTACGCTTTTGCATTTCAATCACCGTTTGCGAGGGCGCGACTCCGACAAAGACGCCGAGTTTGTCCGCGCGCTAGCCCAGAAGCTCAATGCAGACTTCCGGCTGGGCATCTGGGAGAATCCCGATAAAAAAAATGAAGTCGCCGCACGCGACGCGCGTATGAATTTTCTGCGGCAATGGGAGCACGAAATTATCATCTTTGGTCATCACGCCGATGACGCCGCAGAGACGTTCCTGATGCGACTTGCGCGAGGCGCTTCACTCGAAGGGCTTTGCGCTCCCCACGCGGTCAATCGCGTGCACGGCCACACACATCTTCGCCCGCTTTTGACGTTACGCAAAACGCAAATCCTCGACGCCCTCAAGGCCGCACGAATCCCGTTCCGGACCGATCGCACCAATGCGCATTGCGACTACTTGCGCAACCGCATCCGCAATAAACTTCTGCCTTTGTGGCAAAAGCTCGAGACGCGCGACATCGTTGCGGGAATTTTGGCAAGCCAAGGGCAACTGCGAGAATTACGGAGAGTTTTGGGGCCGCTTCAAACGCGTAGCGTTTGCGAGAGCCCCGCGGAAGAAGCCTCCACGGACAATGACGTTTTTTTTGAATGTTCCTCCGCGGGACTCCCGGCGCCCGAGCGGGCGCAAGCGGCCCCTCCCCACTCGCTTATTCCCGGCACCACTCTTTTTTTGCCTTCCGGCGCAAGCCTCTCCGCCAAGCGCGTCCCCGCGCCCGCCCCCGAGTTTCTCAAGAGCCATAGCGACCCGCTCCGCCTGGTTTGGGTGGCAGATGCGCCGCTTTTCGTTCGCGGCTGGGCGCAAGGCGAGCGCTACACGCCTCTGGGCGCCCCCGGCTCGCGCAAAATGAAAGAACTGCTAAACGAGAATTGCGCTGCATTCCGTCCGAATGTTCGCGCAAATTGGCCTCTGATTTGCGATGCCGACGGCCACCCCCTTTGGCTGCCGGGCTGCCGGATCACAGCCAATGCGGCCGTAGCCGCGAGCGCCACACACGCAATCGAGTTGAAATTTTTTCCGCCTGCGCTTACTGTTGCCCAAGAGACCTCATGATTTTTAAAAAAGTGTTCGAGTCTATTCTAGCCCTAGCTCTCGGAGTCGCGATTGCCTATGCGCTCCTGTGCCTTTACGCCGTTTTTTTTGGCGATCGCCTTCTTTTTGCCACCCAGCCCTCCACTTATGCGAAAGACCCCGAAATTGTAACGGTTACATCGCGGCTTGGAGGCGAAATCCCCCTCTTCTATCTACCCAACAAAAACGCCACCTACACGATTCTTTACAGTCATGGCAATTTGGAGGACGTCGGTTTTATTCGTCCGCGCATGGAAGTTTTTCGTCGTCACGGTTTCAGCATTCTTTGCTATGACTACCCGGGCTTCGGGATCGCTACCGGCGAAAAATCCGAAGACGGCTGCTTTGCCGCCGCCGATGCCGCCTATCGCTATCTGACCGAAACCCTCAAAGTGCCGCCCGCCAAAATCATTCTTTACGGGCGCTCGCTGGGAGGAGGCCCGACGGCCTATCTGGCAGCCAAGCGACGTGTGGCGGGAGTGGTGCTTCATTCGACTTTCGTCTCAGCTTTTCGCGTGCAGACGGGCATCAAGGCTCTTTGGTGGGATCGTTTTGAAAACCTCTCTGCGGTTCCGAAGATTCGCGCGCCCATTCTTTTCGTACACGGGCTCTCGGACGAAACGATTCCCGTCTGGCACACGCAAATGATGATCGAGGCCGCGCAACGCGCCGGCATCCCCACTATGCAGCTGCTCGTACCTCTTGCGCTCCACAATAACGTCATCGAAATCGCCCGCGACGATTACTGGGGGACGATGGACAAATTCACCACCTTCATCGCCGCATACGCCAAAGCCGGCCGCGCAGAAACGATTCCTCTGGCAACCGAAGCAAAAGAAAAGCCCTCCGAAGCAACTTCGGCCGAAACCGTGCCGCCGTCGCCGAAGGCTCCAACGGAACCCGCCAAGGAAACGCTTCCCGCTCCCGAGCAATTAAAGAACCCGCCTTCCGAAGCTCAGCAATCCCCCTGAAAAATCATGACCCGCGCGCTCATCATCCTTCCCATGGGATTCGAGGACATCGAAGCCTTTACGGCCATTGATCTACTCAATCGCGCCAACATTTCGCTGACGATAGCTTCTCTGGGCTATCCGGTGCAGGTCACAAGCAAAAGCCGCGTCGAGGTTTTGACCGAAGGCGCGCTGGAGGAATTCGCCGGCAATTCCTACGAGCTTGTCATCCTCCCAGGGGGCCCAGGACACACGAATTATTTTGAATCTGCCGTTCTCGAAAAATTTTTGAAGGCGCACAAGGGCCTTCTTGCGGCCATCTGTGCGGCGCCGCGCGCGCTTGCGCGCTGGGGTCTGCTCAAAAGCAAACGCTTTACTTGTTTTCCGGGCTGCCGCGAGGAGCTTGCGGGGGCGCTTGATGAAGCGGTCGTCGTCGATGGCAAGCTCATCACTTCCGCCGGCCCCGGCACAGCTTTCGCCTTCGCCCTCAAGCTCGTCGAGCTTCTCGAAGGGGCGGAAGTGGCCGCAAAAATCGCGGCAGAGGCCTGTTATTCAGAACAGCACATCTGAAATCACAGGCCTAAAGCATCCGGCACATTTTGACGAAACTTCTACTTTGCAAAGCTCGCCTGCGAAACCTTCCCAAACTTCTCACTTGTGAGAGGCACATTCCGTCCCGTCTGCGTATCGAGGATGCAAAGCTGGCTTGAGGTTCCGGTGCGGCGCGTATAGACGACATGCCGACCATCGCTCAGCCAACAGGGGCCCACTCCATCCGCGGCTCCGCGCGTGAGGATCTTGCTTTTACGGTCGATGAAATCATAAATGGCAATCTGGAAGCCCTTGCCAACACCGGCCGTGAAGATAATCTGATTGGGGTCGCGCGGATTCCACTGCGGCTCGGCGCAATAGCCGCTCACATTAGTCGGCACGCGATTGATCGGCCCGCCCATGATATCCATCTGGTAAATTTGCGGCCGGCCGGGGATATCCGAGGCAAAAACGACTTTTGCGCCATCGGGCGAGAACGAAGGCGAGGCTTCCACACCATAGGTACGCGTAAGCCTCCTCAAGCGCCGCCCTTCCGCGTCCGAAATATATATTTCTGGGTTCCCCGGCGAAGAAAGCACGAGCGCCACCGCATTTCCCAAGGGGCTCCAAGCCCCTCCCGTATTAAGGCCGGCGAAGGCCGCGAGCGTACTGCGCCTCCCGGTCGCCAAATCGATTTTAAAGACATCGGGATAGCCGGTGCGGTAATAGCTCGTATAGGTCAGGCTTTTTCCGTCGGGAGAAAAGTGCGGCATCGTCGCCAGCGAGCGATCGCTTGTGATCTGGCGGATATTTTGCAAAAACAAGTCGCTGACATATACTTCCGTTCGTCCCGTGCGGTCCGAGATGAACGCCAGCTTGCCCGTGTAAAACCCAGGCGTGCCGAGAATTTTTTCGACGGCGCGGTCGCAAGCTTTGAGCGCCAGATAAGTTGCGCGCCCGCCCTCAAAGACTTCCTCGTAGAGCACGCGCTGCGGATGGGTTCCCGAAATAAGCAATTGCACCCGCCCTCCCGCAATCTGGCGGATTTCCAAAAGCACATTGGCGGCATCGGGACCGACTTTCAAAAGCCCTCCGTTCATGGAAAGCGCGCGTTCAGTTAGTGGCACAATCGTCTCGCCGCCAATCATCCAATAGACCGGCACCGTTCGCGCGGTGCCGAGCCGCGAGATCGTCCCGAGATCGAGAGCTTTTTCGCCATGTGCGCTCAAGCTTGCCAAAACGATACCAATGAGGAAAAATACTTTCTTCGCCATAATCCGACTTTACAAAACCCATGCCTCTCACGCAAGCCGACATCCGCCAAGCCCTCGAAAAAGTTCCCTATCCGGGCTACTCTCGCGATATTGTTTCGTTTGGGATGCTCAAGTCCGTCGAATTTGCCGCAGGCAAATTGCAAATCTTTTTGGAGCTTCCCTCGTCAAATCCGGAAGTTACCGCCGCCCTGCAAAAAACAATTGCATCTACGCTTACCCCCCTCGCCCAAGCCGAAGGGCTCTCTCTTGAGCTGCATCTTTCGTCAAAAGACGCGCCCGCTCCTCAAAAGCCTCCGGCGCCCAAACGCCTTCCGTCCGTTAAAAAGACCCTTGCCATCGCCAGCGGCAAGGGGGGGGTCGGCAAAACAACCGTCGCGGTCAATCTCGCCTACGCCCTAAGCCTCCAAGGTCTGCGCGTAGGGCTTTTGGATTGCGACGTTTATGGCCCAACGGTGCCGCTAATGCTCGGCGCCACCGGCGAACCTTTTATCGAGGATGGCAAAATCGTTCCGCTGCAAGTGCATGGCCTCAGCGTCATGTCCATGGGGCTGCTTATTGATAAAGACCAGCCGGTCATCTGGCGCGGAGCGATGATCAACAAAGTCGTGAGCCAATTCATCGACGACGTCGCTTGGGGCACGCTGGACGTCCTCCTTATTGACCTGCCTCCGGGGACGGGGGATGCCCCGCTTACCCTCGCCCAAACCCTTCGTCTCGATGGCGTCCTTATTATTACCACTCCGCAAATGGCGGCGGCCCAAGTGGCAACCCGCGGCGCACAGCTTTTCAGGAAGCTCGAAGTACCGATTTTGGGAGTTATTGAAAATATGAGCTATTTGCCTATTTCCGACGCCCCCGACTCCCCCCGCCAGTACATCTTTGGGCAAGGCGGGGGCGCAGCAACTTCCGAAACGCTTGGAGTCAAGCTACTTGCCGAGCTTCCGCTTGACGGGGCTTTGCGCGAAAACGCCGATGCGGGACTCCCGATTCTCGCGGCAGCCCCTAAAAGCGAATCCGCAAGGATATACCGCGAGCTGGCCGCAGAAATAATGGAACCCCACGGGTAAACCCGTGGTGGATTGCAATACGCCCAGCGGGAGCCATCTCGCCGTAGTCAGAAGCCCTCTTGCCGCCTTTATCAACACCTAAAGGCGTCGTCTTCTGCGGAGGCGGATATAAAATCTTTCTTTTGACTCGTTTTAATAAAGAGAAATGGGTATCCTTTCCCTTATGAACCCCGTCGAGAACGAGATTGAAAAAGCATTTGAAAACATTCGCGCCGCGCAGGAAGCAAATCCCCTTTCACAAGAGTCCGTAGCCCAAGTTGATGGAGTTATCCGGTTTCTTGGGATACTAACACCAAACCCCATAGCCACCAGATACTGGGCTGCGCTCTTGGAATCGGCTCTTAAAACACCCAACTGCGATGCGGGACTTCTCTCCATGAGCGGAATCCTACTTTACCATGCCTCAAAGGATGGAGCCCTCCCCGACCATCAAGAGCGCATGGAAATCGGCAACGCGCTGGCGGCCGTTGGCGATTTCCGGCTAAGTCAAAGCCCTGCAAACGCCGGACTCCTGCAACAAAGTCTCCAGCGCACCTCCGCCGTTCTTTTGGAAGGTCTTTCGGCTTCTTCAAAAAGCGCCCAAGCCGTCCTAAAATACGGCGAAGAAGCCCTCAAGCAGTTCGCCAAAGAGACCCTGCACATCTAGCCTTCTTCGGTCATTCCCACCCACGCTCGCGTCGCGACACCTCCCGCATCGCACAATGTCTGTCGTATAGGCAAGATTTACCTAATACCCCCTTTATAACCCCCCAGGTGAAACGCCATCTATTTTAGCACAAATTCAGAATTTGTCAAGGTTTTTTCAATATAATTTACACATTAATCGCCCCCTCCCCCAAAAAGCTCCCAAGCCTCCAAACCATAACAAAGAAGTTCCGAGCGACTAACTCTGCCAACTTTCCGGTTGAGTTTTTTTAGAGGCTGCTTTAGCATAGCCGCTTATGTCAAGGACTGCCCTTTTGGCTTTGCTGGCGACGGCGCTTTTGTTTGCCTCCACCCCCCTGCGCGCGCAGGATTCTAATGCTTTTGAGTCCCCCGAAAGCTTCACTGAAGCCGACGAGGTTGAGGTCCCCGCTCTCGAGGAAGTCGCCCCCGCCCCCAAGCCGATGGTGCGCACGGTCGAAGCGGTGGACGTGCATTTTAAACAGGCCTCGAACATCTCGGAGGCGCTGGTGCGCTCGCATATCGAGATGAAAGTCGGCGATGCTTTCTCTCAGGCGGCGCTCGACCGTTCGGTCAAGGCGCTTTTCGCCACCGGCTTTTTTGACGACGTTTACGTCACCCCTCTGGAAAAAACGCCTGGCAAGATGACGCTGCGTTTTGAACTGACCGCGCGGCTCAAAATTCGCACCATCAATTTCGAGGGCAACAAACACCTCAAGGACAAAAAGCTTCTGAAGGCCGCTGAGCTCAAGCCCAATCAGATGCTAGGCACCGAGACGCTCGCCGAAGCCACCCGCAAGATCAAGGCCGAATATCTCAAAAAGAATTATCCCGACGCTAAAATCGTTTCGCGGACAACTCCTCTGGTCAATGCAGGGCTTGTGGATGTCACTTTCGTGATCGACGAAGGCGACAAGCAAAAGGTTACGGCCATCAATTTCATCGGCAACGTCCACGCCAAGGCCAAGGACTTGCGCGAGATCATGGCCACCAAAAAGGATAGTTGGATTTCGTGGTTGACGGGCTCGGGCAAGATCGACGACGAAAACACCGCTGACGACTTGCGCCGCATTACCGACTATTACCGCAACCGCGGCTTTTTGGAAGTCAAGGTGACCGGCCCCCGCGCAACCCCCTATCGCGACGGCCAAATGCTGACCTACACCATACAGGAAGGCCCGCGTCTGAGCGTTGGCGAGCAAAGTGTCACCGGCAATACGATTTTCACCTCCGAACAAATCGCGCAGGCCTTCAAGCTCAAAAAGGGCGAAGCTCTTTCGGCGGCGGCGCTGGACGCAACTTCGCAGAGCATCCGCGATCTTTACGGCTCCAAGGGCTATCTTGAAACAGCGGTGCGCTCCGAGATGGTCCCGACCTCCACTCCGGAGGTGCTCGACCTCAAGTACACCGTCCGTGAAAGCCCCCAGTACACGGTGGGCACCATCAACATCTCCGGCAATACCACTACCAAAAATATCGTGGTTGCCCGCGAGCTGCTCCTCTCTCCCGCCGACACTTTCTCGAGCACCAAAATGCGTACCTCTGAGGAACGCCTGCGCAACACGGGCTATTTCGAGTCGGTCGATCTTTCGCACGAGCCCAGCGCCCTTTCCGAGGACACCAAAGACTTGAATGTGGCCGTGACCGAGGGCAAAACGGGCAATGTCACCTTCGGCGCGGGTTTTGGCTCGCTTGATCATGCGACGGTTTTCACGGAATTTAAGCAGGGCAATTTCGACATCACTAACTGGCGCAATTTCTTCCGTGGCGGCGGTCAGAAGCTCCGTCTCTACCTCGCTCTTTCTTCTCGTTCCAACCAAGCCATCTTGAACTTTGAAGAGCCGTGGCTCTTCCAGCATCGAATCGCGGGCGGCTTCAGCCTTTACCGTGCCGAGACGGAATATTTGAGCACCGAATACGACGAACGCCGCACGGGCACCGAGTGGTATTTGCGCAAGCGCCTCATCGAGCTTGTGGATGCGCGTCTGGGCTATCGTTTCGAGCGCGTCACGATCTACGATGTGGATAACGATGCCGCCCAAGTCATACAAGACGAGGCGGGCTCGCGCAATGTCTCCAAGCTCACGCTCAATTTCTCACGCGACACGCGCGACCAATTCGCCTTTGCGACTCGCGGCTCCCGCTGGGAACTCGAAACGGCGTGGGCAGGGCATGGTCTGGGCGGCGATACCGACTACTGGTCGGTTGAGGGCCGCGGCGCCAAATACCTGCGCTCCTTCACTTGGCCATTGCCACAATACGTTTCCATTCTCGGGCGCGCCGGCACCATGGACGGCTTCAATGGCGAGCGCGTCCCGCTCTTCGATCGCTTTTTCCTCGGCGGTCCGAACACGTTGCGCGGCTTCGGTTATCGCAAGGTCGGCCCCAAAGAAACGCTCAACAACGAGCCCCTCGGCGGCAAGACCTACGGCTTTGGCTCGATCGAATACACCTTCCAGCTCGCCAAGCCGATTCAGTTCGCGATGTTCTACGATATCGGTTTCCTGAATTCCGGCACGGGCGACTTCGATCCCTCCGACTACAACGACAACTACGGTTTTGGTCTGCGGATATTGCTGATGGGTGCGCCGTTGCGCATCGACTACGGCATCCCGCTTACGACCGACTCCGCGAACGATGGCGGCGGCCGTTTCTGGTTCAGCTTTGGAACGCGCTTCTAAGGAGCGTCTTTTTACGCAAAGCCTCCGTCAAAAACGACGGGGGCTTTTTTGTCTCGCCATAAAAGTCGATTCGTTCAACAATCTCACAATAACAAAATTGAGCCTTTATGAAACCCACACTCATCCTCACCTCCCTTCTTCTCGCCGCTTCGGCCGTCTTTGCCGAGGTCAAAGTCGCCACCGTCGACATGGCCAAGCTCTTCGACAATTACAAGCGCGCCAAAGTTGTCCAGACTGCCATCGAAGGAGATATCAAAAAGACCGCCGACGAAGCTCAGCGCCGCCAAAACGAGGGTCTCAAAATGGTCCAGCAGCTTCAGGACCTCCGCGACAAGTACGCCAACTCCGCCCTCTCTCAAGAGGCCCGCGACACCGCCAAGAAACAAGCGCGCACCCTCGAGGACCAGATCGAAGTCAAAAAGAATGAATTTGAACGCTTTCAAAGCCAATCGCGTCAGCAGCTCATCGAGAAGCAGGACTCGCAGCGCAAAAAGATCTACGATGAGATCCAAAACGCCGCCGTGGCCGTCGCGCGCCAGCAAGGGGCCAGCCTCATTTTGAATGTTTCTGAAAAGACCGCCGCGGGACTTCCCGTCGTCGTCTATTCCGACAAATCGTGGGACATCACCGACAAAGTCCTTTCAGTTCTCAACGCCAAGTAAACCCATCGTTTTTCCATGCGCGCTTTTTCCCTGAGTCTCCAAGAAGTCCTCGCGCTCGCCAAGCCTTCGCGGACAGCCGGCAGTTATCAGGGGGAAGTTACGGGCATCGCCTCGCTCGCGCAGGCGCAAAAAGGCGATCTAAGCTTCTTCGAGAGCAAGCACTTCGTGAATATTTCGGACAGCTCCGTTTACGAGCGTCAGGTGGCCGAAACCGCCGCGAGCGTCCTGCTTTTGCCGGAGGGCATGACCTTTCCCGAAAAAGAGGCTCAGCTCCACCTCTACGTCCAACAACCCTCGTGGACGCTGGCGCTTTTGTGCCGGAGGGTCGATACACTCCTCAACCCGCGCCCCTCGGCCGGCATCCATCCGACCGCCGTTGTCGATCGCGACGCCATCGTCCATCCCGATTGCCACGTCGGGCCTCTGTGCTATGTGGGCCCCTTTGCCCGCCTGCATCAAGGCGTCATCCTCCACAGCTCCGTGCAAGTGCGCGCGCACGCAAGCGTGGGGGAGCATACGGAGCTCAAGTCGCGCGTTGTGGTCATGGAGGATTGCGAAGTTGGCAAAAACTGTATCCTCCACGCGGGAGCGGTCATCGGCAGCGACGGCTACGCCTACGAGTTCAATGCCGGACGTTTTGAAAAAATTCCGCAGATCGGCAGGGTCGTCATTGGCGATCATGTCGAGATCGGCGCCAACACCACGATCGATCGCGCGCGTTTTGGAGAGACAAAAATCGGCGAAGGCACAAAAATCGACAACCTTGTCCAAATCGGCCATAACGTGGTCGTCGGCAAACATTGTCTGATCGTTGCGCAAACGGGAATTGCCGGCAGCACCATCGTCGAAGATTATGTGATGATGGGAGGCCAAGCCGGAGTTGCGGGACATCTCCGCATCGGCAAGGGCGCCAAGCTTGCCGCGCAAGCGGGCGTCACGGCCTCTGTTGATGCGGGCTGCACGGTAGGCGGCAATCCTGCGATGGACTTGCGAAAAGCGTATAGGCTTGAAGTGCTCAAGCGAAAATTGCCGGAACTTTTCAAACGCATCGAGGCGCTCGAACAAAAGAAAAATTCCGAAGCTTGACGTTTTTTGGGTACTTAAAAAAAGAAGTTGAGGAAGGGGCGCGACCCCGCTTTGAAAAAAATTTTCAAAAAATTGAAAATACCTGTTGTATTTTCTTTGGATTGTCCGTAGAAAGAAAACGTGCGCGATTGAATTCTTCGGTTGCGCAAAAAGTAGAGATGAAAAAAGCAACTAAGAAAACAGTTAAAAAGACTGCCAAAAAAGCAACGAAGAAAACGGCTAAAAAAGGCGCCTCGAAGCGTAAGTAGTCGGATCTCTCGTTTTCCCGACCCAGTCGCGCTCTTTCGAGCCGGCTGGGTCTCTCTTTTTTCAAGACTCACCACTCACGCCAGAGGCGCCAAATTTTTACGCAAGGCACCGCGCGAAAAAATGATCCTCTTGCTACTCCTTGATCTCTTTGTGCAACGTATGGCGGCGAAGCGAAGGATTATACTTCATCTTCTCGACTTTTTCAGTTTGCGTCTTTTTGTTGCGGGTAGAAAGGTAGCGGGAAGGATTCTTTCCCTCTTTGCGGGCCTCGGTGCACTCCAGAATAATCATTTCACGCGGCATAGACATCCACTCTAGCAAATGCCGCAACTCCTCACAAGCAAAAAGAGGCGCATTGGCCATTTTTTACATTTATGGGCAATTCTTGTATGAATTATAACTCCTAATTCTCTAAATCAGATTTCACCCATTCGATAAGGCATATTTTATATCAATCCTCAAGCCCGCTAAACATCACAGCTTCTCTTATGGCGTAGTAGGTATATTATGCCTAATACAGCCCCGCGCAAAAAAGTGGTCCCCCCATCACTGCTCTATATATAAGAGCGCTTTTCCTTCACGCAAGAAAGGCTCTTGCCTTTTGGATTGAAAGACGTGCGCACTTCTGCGACGATAGACGATTATGTTATCTCTCGCACAAGTGGCTCCGCCTCCGACGCCCACCATGACCGATGCCATGGTGCAGCTGATCACGCTCGGGTTGCTCTTCGCCGGAATGTACTTTCTGGTGATTGCCCCGCAACGCCAAAAAGACAAGGACCTGCGCAAGCTTTTGAGCGAACTCAAAAAGGGCGACAAAGTCGTGACTCTCGGCGGGCTACTGGGCATCGTCGAAAAAATCGACGGCGAAACGGTGACTTTGCGTTGCGGCTCGGCAACTCTCGAGCTCCAACGCGGCGCCATCCAAAGCAAACTCAACACGGAGGCCAAGGCGTAACTTATGCTCAAACGTAATTTGTGGGCGCTTGCCGCCGTCGCGGTCGCCGCCCTTTGGGCCATCTCCAGCTCGACCCCCGTCCGCGCCACGCCCTTCAAGGACTATGCCCTTTCTTCCGCCCAAGCGCACACCGAAGAGTTCCGCGCGATCGTTGAGCGCGCTCAAACGAATTTTGAGGCGGGCAAAAGCACTTCGTTCTATGGCGCATTCAAGGATCTCGCTCAAAGCGACGCGATTGATCTGCAAAACTATTTTCCGCAGCTTAACGCTCGCGACGTCAAAAACATCCGCAAGCGCAACAACCTGATCTTGGACGAGCTCTTGAAGCGCTCGCAAAGCAAGTTCCGCGCGGGATTGGATCTTGCCGGAGGCGTATCGTTCACCTTCAAGGTGGATGTCAGCAAGCTTGAGGATGCGTACTTGCGCGAGCAGGCCCTGCAAAAGGCCAAGGAAATTCTCCTCCAGCGCGTGGATGGCCTGGGAGTGGCCGAACCTCTCGTGCGCATTGTCGGCGAGGACTCCATCGAAATTCAAATGCCGGGTCTTAACCTCCGCGAAAATCCGCAGGTGGCCGATACGCTCCAAGCCCCCGCCATGCTCGAATTTGCCCTCGTCAGCCGCACGGCCTTGCCCGGTCGGGACGAAGCCCCCCTGGGCTATCGCGAGATGGTCGAGGAAAATGAAGACCCGCTGACGGGCGAGACGGTTTCGCAGCGCCTCTATGTCAAAAACATCCCCGAAATGACCGGCTCGGCGCTCAAACAAGCTTTTGCCACGACCGCCGAAACGGGCGCCTATCGCGTTAATCTCCAGTTTACGCCCGAAGGCAGCAAGCGCTTTGCGGATGTTACCCAGCGTATCGCCGGCGAGAACGCCCAGACTGGCTCCCCTGGACGCCTCGCAATCGTCCTCGACGGCAAACTTTATTCTGCCCCGACCGTCCGCGAGGCCATTCTCGGCGGCAATGCCGAGATCAGCGGCAGTTTTTCGCAGCGCGAAGCGCTCGAGCTGGCCAACGTCCTCAACAACCCCCTCGACGTGGGTCTCACGATGGATAGCATGGTCGAGGTCGGCCCCACCTTGGCCAATCAGGCGCGCGACGCCAGCATCAAAGCTTGCCTTATCGGCTGCGCGATTGTGGCAATTTTCATGATCGGCTATTACGGCTGGGTGGGAGCCATCTCGGTGGTGGGAGTCGCCTTCACGGTATTCCTCATCCTCGGAATGATGGCCAGCCTCGGAGCCACCTTCACGCTTCCGGGCATCGCGGCTTTGGTTTTGACGGTCGGCATGGCCGTGGATGCCAACATCCTCATCTTCGAGCGCATGCGCGAGGAACTCAAAAACGGAAAAGACCTCCGCCACGCCCACGAGCAGGGCCATGCGATGGCCTTCTCCACCATCTTCGACTCCAACATCACGACCCTTCTCACCGCGCTTTTGATGATCGCCTTTGGCACAGGGCCCGTAAAAGGTTTCGGAGTTATCCTCGCAATCGGCATTCTGGCGACGCTTTTTAGCACGCTGGTTCTCTGCCGCACGCTGCAAAGCCTGCTGATTGAGTCCAAGTTCTTCAAGAAGGCACTGTGGCTTGATCTTTTTCAAATCCGCAACGTACCTTTCATGAAATTCGCAGCCCCCGCCTTTGTTCTTTCATGGGCGCTCATCGCGTTTGGGGGCTATGCCTTTGCGACGCGCTTCGACAAAATCTGGGGCATCGACTTCAAGGGCGGCGAAGAGCTTCTCGTTTCCTTTGAGGGCGAAAAGCTCTCTCCCATTGAAATCCGCCAAACCACACAGGAACTTGGAGAAGTCAACTCCGTCTATCAAAGCGTCATGGGCGACGAGCGCCAGACGTTGCGGCTACAAACCTCGCTGGGCAAAGGGCAAGCGGTTTTCCAAAAACTCGCTTCGGCTTTTCCTGCCGCCAAGCTGCAACTTCTCTCCGAGACCACCATTGGCGCGTCCGTCGGCAAGGAAGTCCAGCGCAGCGCGCTCATAGCGGTCGTGGCGGCGCTTTTGGGCATCGGGCTTTATGTGGCATTTCGTTTTGAGATCGGCTATGGTCTGGGCGCGCTGATTGCGACGCTGCACGATCTGCTGATGACGCTCGGCGGCCTTGCGCTCTTGGGCCAGGAATTCTCCTCGTCGATGATTGCCGCGCTCCTGCTTGTCATCGGCTACTCGATTAACGATACCGTGGTCGTCTTTGACCGCATCCGCGAGGAGCTCAAGCTCAATCCGCATCTTTCGCTGGGACAGGTGATCGATCTTTCGGTGAATATCACCCTCTCGCGAACGATTCTGACGAGCTTGACGACATTCCTTGCCACTCTGGCGCTGTATCTTTTCGGCGCGGGAGTCGTGCGCGACTATGCGCTGGTCTTTCTCATCGGCATTTTGACGGGCACCTATTCCTCGATCTTCATCGCCAGCCCCATTTTCTACTGGTGGCACAAGGGCGATCGCCGCAAGGTCGAGCAGAAAGAAGCATCCCTCCAACGCATCGCGGAGAAGGCCTAAATGCGCTGGCAGCACACGCCTGTGGACGCCTCCGCGCGGGATCGCCTTGCGCAAACGCTTGGCGTGCGTCCTCGTTTGGCCGAAGTTCTCATCAAACGCGACTTGGCCGCTCCCGCTTCGGCCAAGGCCTTCCTTGAGCCGCTGCTTTCCAAGCTCGAGGATCCCTTTGCCATCACCCATCTCAAGGAGGCGGCCACGAGGCTTGTGGAAGCGCTTTCGCGGCGCGAGGAGATTCTTGTCTTTGGCGACTACGATGTCGATGGGGTCACGAGCACGGCGCTTTTGGTGAATATCCTGCGGCGCTTTGGCCTCACGCCACACTATCTGGTCCCGCGTCGACTGGAGGAAGGCTATGGGCTTTCGATGAATGCCATCACGCGGGCGCTCGAGGAATTCAATCCTCGCCTTTTCATCGCGGTGGATTGCGGCACCAACTCTGTCGAGGAGGTTGCCCGCCTGCGTGCGCGCGGGATCGACGTCATCATCATCGACCACCACACCGGCAAGCACGAGCTGCCCGACGCCACGCTCATCAATCCCCACATTTTCGATGCGCCCTCTTCGCCATGGGCCAATCTTTGTACGGTGGGGCTGGTTTTCAAGCTGGCGCACGGGCTGCTGAAGCTCCTGCGCGATCAAGGCGACCCCGTCGCCCACCAGATCGACATCAAAGAGTCTCTCGATCTTGTCGCTGCCGGCACGATTGCCGACATGGTGCCTTTGAAGGGCGAAAATCGCATCCTTGCGCGAGCGGGACTCGAGCGCCTGCCCAATACGCGCCGGCTGGGCTTGAGCGCCCTCTTCGAGGTGGCGGGCATGAGCTTGGGCGAGCGCGTCCTGCCCTACGACATCTCTTTTCGATTGGGCCCGCGCATCAATGCCAGCGGTCGCCTCGCCGATGCGGCGCTGCCCATCCAGATGCTGCTCTCGCGCGATCCCGACTTTTGCCGCAAGGCGGCGCTCCAGCTCGACGAGTACAATCGCGAGCGACAAGAGATCGAAAAAGCCATTTACGAGGAAGCGCTCCAGCAAATCGACCCCTCCTCTTTCGGCCACATCCTCTACAATCCCAACTGGCACTCGGGAGTCGTTGGAGTGGTGGCCAGCCGCCTCACCCACGAGCTTAACCGGCCCTCAATCGTCTTGGGCGGCGAAGGGGCGCTCGCCAAAGGGTCGGGCCGCTCGATCGAAGGAGTGAATCTGGTGGAGGTGCTCACTCCCTGCAAAGAGCTTCTCAAAAGCTGGGGGGGCCACCCGATGGCGGTGGGCGTCTCTCTCGAGCCGCAAAACCTCCCTGCCTTCCGCAAGGCGTTCGACGCGGCCATCCGCGAGCGTCTCCACGGCGTCGAGCCCGAACGCACGCTCGAAATCACCGCCTATCTCTCACCCGAAGAGATTACGCCGGCCTTTCTCGACGACATCGAAAAACTTTTCCCCTACGGCATCGAAAACCCTACTCCCATTTTTGCGCTCAAAAATATGACCCCCGCTACGGTGGAGGTTTTTTCCGAAAGGCACTTCCGCTTTCAGCTTCCCGTCCCTTCCGCGGGTCCGCGAGGCTTGTGGGGAGTGGCTTGGAACAAAGCCGCCACGCTTCCGCCGGCAGGCAAACCCCTCGATATCGCTTTCGAGCTGGGCTGGAACCTCTACAAGGGCCGCCGCTACCTCCAAGCCACCCTCATCGACTGGAAAAACGCCTCCTCATAATACATAGAACACCTTCATAACGCATGAGTCCGCCTTGACGCGGCGCGCCTATGCGTTATGATACGACTATGCCGCATCCGGCCAGAGATCAGGAAAATTTGGGTTCGCCGAGCATTTTGCACGACCTGCCTTCCGCGTATCTGCCCGATCCAGTCTTCGGAATGCTGCATCTTCCCCGCTTTTTAGCCAAAGTTCGCCATCACATTCAAGGCACGCTCCCCCCCTCGTATCAGAAGAATTTTACAAAAGGTTTTGACGGGCTCCTGTGCTTGCACCTTGGAATTGAGCCAGGCGAAGTCATTGATATTGTGGAAGATAGCGCCAACGAAGCCGAAGTTTACCAGAAACTGCGCTCGCTTTTCCCCGAAGACGTCCGCGCCGATTTGTGGAACCGCTCCTTCGTCCAAATGGGTTTGAGCGGCGAGGCCAAGGACCGGTTGGAAGAGGTCAAAGCCTCTATGGGATTGTCGGCTAGGCAAGATTTGCTTAATTTTGCCGACCTCATCGAATTTGACGAAGGCAGACTGGAATAGCGACAAATTGTCGCTTTTTTTACGTTTTTACAATTCCAGGCGTTTCCATTTTGTTGCGGAAAAAGCGCAACAAAGCACGGTTCTGTTGCGGTTTTTGCGCAACACTTTTTTACAATTTCAAAGTCCTCAAAACAGGTCGTGTTATACTTGAGGTATGAAAAAAAGAGAATTTTTACACTTCAAAATGCCTCCGGAAGTGCTCTCCTATTTACAGGGGCTGGCCAGCGGTAAAATCCCCCTGCCTCCGGAAGTTGAGTAAGAGCGTGTTCAGAATCTCTTCGCCATATTGCGCCGCATAATTTGCTGATAAA
>CAZIRU010000004.1:0-82651 GCA_964541905.1 uncultured Verrucomicrobiota bacterium | reverse complement strand
AAACCCACGGCTAATTATAGAGGCGTCGCGCTGCGACGCGGGAAGCCGTTCAACGTTACCGTGGGTTGAAACCCACGGCTAATTATGGAGGCGTCGCGACGCGACGCGGGAAGTGGGGTCTTACGGCCCTAGGGTGGCAAAGAAGCATGGGGAGTGCGTTGCGATAGAAATCAAACGCTCTGCGTATCTGGGGTTCTAGGGCCTTGCGGCCTTAGCGACGCGGGAAGTGGGCGCCTGCGGCGCAACATAACCGTGGGTTCCGCCTTCGCCCTTCGGGACTACGGCGAGACAGGTAAAACCCACGGCTAATTATAGAAGCATCGCTACGCGATGCGGGAGGGGCAAATACGGCCACAAGGACGGATTGGGTAAAGGTTGCCTATGCGACAGATGTCGCGCGATGAGGTCAGGCGGCGGGAGCAAGATGCGGAGGGCAAGACAACATAATTCACCGCGCCTATGGCGCAACGTAACCGTGGGTTCCGCCTTCGCCCTTCGGGACTACGGCGAGACAGGTCACGGCTATCGGCGAACACCCCTATGGGGTTTAGAGCGTGTTCAGAATCTCTTCGCCGTATTGCGCCGCATAATTTGCTGATAAACAATAATGAGCGGCGCCCTTCGGGTTGGGCGCTTTTGTGTTTTGGCGGCGTTTCTCGTTCGCATTTCGGGCTTCTAGCCCGTGTTGCTCACTCGAAGAACCCCGATTTCATCGGGGTTTGGCCTTGCCAAAACGCCAAAATCATCCCAACAATACTGCCAAATAGATTCTGAACACGCTCTTAGCAATATTGAATCAGTTTGCTATAAAAGGCTTCGCCGCAGAGAAAAGAAGCGGAGGAAAACAATTCTACGGAATGGCGCCACAACACAGACAGCCAACTGCGGCCAAGAAACCGCCGGCAAAAGGCAATTTTAGCGCTTGGAGAACTGGAAGCGCTTGCGGGCTCCCGGCTGACCGGACTTTTTGCGCTCGCGGGAACGCGGATCGCGCTTGAGGTGTCCCGCCTTTTTGAGCGGAGCGCGAAGCTCGGAGTTAAACTTCTGGAGAGCACGCGCAATGCCAAGAGCCATCGCTCCCGCTTGGCCGCAAGAGCCGCCGCCATTCACGAGAACTGTAAAATCGTATTGATCCTTGGCTTCGATCGTCGAGAGCGGTGCCATCGCCGCACGCTGGAGGGAATCCGTCTTGAAATATTCCGCGAACTCGCGGCGATTGACGACAATCTTGCCGGTCCCGGGGGAAAGGCGGACACGAGCAACGGCCGTTTTGCGGCGGCCGACGGTGACAATGGTATTGGAAGCGGTCATTTTAAAAATTTAGTTGAGGGGCTTGGGATTCTGGGCGGCATGAGGATGCTCGGCACCGCGATAAACCTTGAGCTTGGTCAAAAGGCGATCGGCCAGACGGTTCTGCGGAAGCATTCCCTTGACGGCGTGCTTGATGATGTAGTCGGGACGACGCGCGCGCATAGAAGCGAGATTCTGATGGCGCTCGCGGCCAACGTAACCCCCAAAGAACATGTAGTCCTTGTCGGTCTCCTTCTTGCCGGTCACTTTCACTTTATCGGCATTGATGACAATCACAAAATCGCCCGCATCCGCGTTGGGGGTGTAGAGCGGCTTGTTGCGGCCGCGCAAAATTGTTGCGATCTTGACCGCCATGCGTCCCAAAATTTCCTTGGAAGCGTCAATGATATACCAGTCCTGCGAGACACTTCCTTTCTTAGCCAAAGTTGTTTTCATAAAGAGGAATTATCTTAGCGCACGCCTTTGTCATTTGTCAAATGTTTTGTGAAAAATTGTGAACGCATGGCAAAAAAATGGGCCCCACCTTGCGGCAGGGCCCAAATTTTTAGCTAGACTCTACAATTAGAAACCAGCGGTGAACTTGGCTCCCCAGAAGAAGCTGTTCTCGCGGTCGAAGAGTTTGTCTCCAGTGCTCTGGTCGTCGTCATTGCCGTTGTAGGCAATGCCAATCGAGGCAGAAGCGGTCTTGGTGAAGCTGTAGACGAGGTCTGCAGTCACACCATAGTACATATAGCTGTTCTTGGTGTCGCCAGCGACCTGATCGGAATCAGCGTCATCAGCGGCGAGAACGCCCAAGAAGGCACCCACATCCAAAGAGGTGTTGGCCATGCCATACTTGGAGAGATCCCAGCTGTACTTGCCGGAGAGCTCACCAACCCACTGCTCGAGAGCGAAGTCGTAGAAGACATACACTGCCGGGTTGACATAAAGACCGTTGTAGATCAAGCCCGCATAGAGCTCGAAAGTACGGTCGATTGCCGGGTTGTCATTGCTGTAGTAATAGTAGGTACCACCGAAGTCAGCAGAGAACTTCTCGTACACCGGCAGTTTATAGCCGACGTAGAGGTTCGTCTCAGTGTAGGTGGAGTCCTGACCATTAATGCTCTTCAATCCTGTGTAGAGCGAGCCCTTGTAGAGCTTGTAGGAGCCGTCCAAGGTAGCCGTGATCACATTGTGATCGATATTGCGGCCACGGAAGACGTACTCGGAATCAAACCCGACGGAAGCCTGTACGGAGAGGTCGTCCACCCAAGACGTCGTGGTCTCGGCAGCGAACAACGCACCCGCAAAAAGCGCCGTAAGGGCGACGATTGTCAGAGTGTTTTTCATAGTGTTTTGTTTTGTGAACCCTGCCATGACGACACGGTTCAAAAGAGATAATGACAAGTTATTGCCAAAAGTAAAAGCTTTTTTTCAAAAAAATTGTTAAATTTTTGAGTTTTTATATTAAACTATTACACTACAGTAGCTTAAGACGTTTTTAGGGCTAAAAAAAGGCATTCCGAGGGCAAAACCTTGCCATAAGACGCCTTTTCCCTCAAAAATAGGCGTTTTAATAAAATTCAATATAAAGCAGATGCATTATCGATTTCTTTTGGGCCTTTTTCTCGCGTGCTCGGTCGCAGTAGCCGCGCCGGAACAACTCCTCCGTATACACCTTTTGCCCGCCGACTGCACGGAACTGGTACGGCAAAAGTTTGACGCTACCATCGAGGCTTGGCAGCAAACCAAAGCTCCTAACGAGGCCGAGGAAAAAACGATTCTGGGCAAAGTGGCGGAACTCGGCCGTCAGCGCGATATGTTCCTGTGGGTGCAGCGCCACACTCAAACGCTCGACCTGTTTCTGCTGAAGGAGGGAGAAAATGTTTTTTGGGCCGTCGTCGCCGGCTTTGACGATTATGGGCCGCTGGATCACTTCACCGAAAGCCTTTCGGGCCGCTATACCTTTGTGGAAAGAGAGGGCAATACTCCAGGGGTCATCGGGTTCCCTCAAGAACACCCCCTTGACAACGAAGCTCAAAATACCCTCAAAGAGGCTTGCGAAGACGGCAAGGGATACCCTTTCTTTGTGCGGCTGGCCCCAAGCGTACTTGCCGGCGCCTTGGAGGGCAATCCCTTCGGCGCGTTTTTGACAGATGCGTACAAGCCCGTTTTGACAGAGCTCAAGGACCTCGACTATGCCGAGCTGCGCGTCTTTACCATCCCCGAGGGTCTGCGCTCGATCCTTATCCTCGCCGCGCGCCAAGGAACACCCTTGCACGATCTTTTTAACCAAAAGCTCATCGCCAAAGCTCCCGAAGCTCACAACCTTTTAACGGTGAACGATGCCTTCTTGTATGGCTATGCGCTTTTGAACCCGACCGTTGTGAGTGAATATCTGGCTCACTACCAAACGCTCTCGGGCAAAAGCGTCACGGAGCTTCAAAGTGCACTACCCTATTTGAATGGCTATGCGGCTTTTGCCTTTTACAAGGGCGAGGCTGCCCCGCGCATTTTTGCAACCGGGCGCTTCAATAGCAGCACCAGCGCCCAAGCGCTCAACGCGGCGGGAATGTTTTTTGAGGGGACGCAAGCACGGACGGCTTTTGAAGTAAGCGGCGCCAGCGTCTGGAAGCTCTCCAAAAAAGAAGAGGGCTCCGAACGCCTCTTTGTGGCGCTTAGCGATGGGAATATCCTGAGTGCTCCCTCGGCGGAAAGCGTGACGGCCCTCTTGGAGACCCTCGGCAGCTCGAAAGGCGCGTCAGGAAAAATGCTTAGCAAGGCGTTTACCTTCTACCCCACCTTGTGCCTGCAAGCCAAAGCGGATGCCTCGAAACTCTGGAACGATCTTTCGGGGGCGCCGTATTCGGGAGAAAAAGGAAGTCTGTATCTGGCCGCTTCGCTCGGAAAGGGGCGCATCGCCTTTACGTTGGACGTCCCCAAGGCTTTTGCCGGAGATCTTCAGAAATTTCTAGCTCAAAAATCAGCAAAAGCGCTCCCGCTGGAGGGAATCTGGGGCTATTTTTCGCGGCCCGAGGATCCCGCGGCTCCGGAAAAATAGCGCGCGGAGATTCCACATCACGCATCCGTTGTTATCCGCTTGCGCCTTTAAGCCGTAGAGCGTAGAACAGTTTTTGATATGGCACGGGAAATCTCTCCCATTAAAGTTGGCACTTTTGTCCTAACGGCCCTTTTTTTGGCCTTGGGCATGCTCCTTTTTTTTAGCACAACCTCGCTTTTTTCCAGCACACAGACGTATATCATGTACTTTGAGGACTCGGTAAAAGGGCTTTCGGTCGGCTCTTCGGTCAAATTCAAGGGCGTACCGATCGGCCAGGTCAAAAAAATCTACATCAGCTACAATCAGGCCAAGACCTCTGCCCGAATCCCCGTGCTGATGGAAATCGAAAGCGAACAGCTTAAACAACTCGCCGAGCTGCGCAAGGTTTCGGTCAGCGACGTCCTTCGAGAGGAAGTCAAAGGAGGGCTGCGCGCCCAACTGCAACTTGAGAGCTTTATTACGGGACTGCTTTTTGTGGACCTTAATTACTTCCCCAGCAATATCCAGCCCGAATATTTTGCGCAAAGCGATATCTATCCCGAAATCCCCACCGTCCGCGGCCAATTCAGCGAGCTGGGCAACTCCGCCAACGACCTCTTTGCCCGGCTCAACGCTGTGGATTATGCGGGACTGGCCGACTCCATCCGCAATCTCGCCACTTCGCTTAACCGCATCCTCGCTTCGGTGGACGCAAAAGAGTTCGGCGCCTCGGTGCAAAATTCCGCGGCCTCGCTCGACGCCATCTTGAAAGAGGCGCGCGAAGAAAATGTGGCCCGTCACGCAGCCGAAGCGCTTGTGGGACTGGGCAGGGCTTCGCAAGAAATTGGCGGCGCGCTGCAGGGCGAAAGCGCTGTTGGCTTGCGGCTTTATCGGCTTTTGGAAAACGTCAGCGATGCCGCCGAAGCGGTGGCGCGCCTGACCGATTACCTTGAAAGACATCCCAATGCAATCTTAACAGGAAGACCCGCCAATGAATAAAGTTAATGAGTTGTTGTCGCTCGGAGCCTTCTGCGCTTTTGTCTGTGTGGCGCTCTCCGGCTGTCTAACCCCACCGATGGCCTCCTCGGCCCCCGCCAATTTTTACCGCATCGAATATGTCGCCGACAAAGCCAATGAAGGGCTCGCTCCCAGAGAGCAGAAGGTGCTTTTGAAGGTGGACACCTCCGCCGCGCTGCGTTCGCCGAGAATGATTTTAGCGCGCTCGGATTATCAGCTGGCCTATCAGGAAAACTATCGCTGGGCCGAACCCCTGCAACGCGCTCTGGGACGCGAGCTGGCCGCCGGACTTAGAGAATACTTTCTGCAAGTGGAAACGCCTCCCCTCTTTGGCCCGTATAAGCCCGACGTGCGCATCAACGTAAGCGTGGAGAAGCTTTGGGCCTCCCCCAATGGCGAAGTGGTATTGAGCTGCCACGTCTCGGTGCTTGACGAAGCGGGAGCGCTCCTGAACAGCTTCTCGCGAAGCTTTACGCAAAACGGCTGGCGCAATGGAAATTACGAGGACTTTGCTCGGCGCACGAGCGCTCTGCTACCCGAACTTGCCCGCGCCATAGCCGAAGCCGTGCCAGAGGAAAAATAGCGCACGGGCGGGTTTTTGGGCTTCACCACAAAAGCAAAATCGCCTATGCTTGGCGCATGGCTTTGCCGAATCCCAATCGCAATATCTCGAGAATGGAAAAGCCCTCAAGCGGCGGCTGGTTGGTGCGCATCGTCAGGGGAGATGAGCGCATTATGAAGTTTTTTAGCGATCAGGCCGCCGGCGGAAAACGACTTTCCCAAACAGCCGCCCGACTCTTCCGCGACGAAACACTCTCGCGATTGCAACGTCAGGGCATCCGCGTGCGAGGCAAAAACATTGTTTGCAAAAACAAAAGAAACCGCTCGGGAGTCATCGGAGTGACCCGCGTCAACAAAAAGAAAGCCGACGGCACAAGCGCCCCCTATTATCTGGTGACTTGGCACCCGATGCCGGGAGTGCAGCGAACCACAAGCATCTCGATTTTGAAGTATGGCGAGGAAAAGGCTTTGAAAAAAGCCTGCCGAATCCGCAACAAGGGCCTCATCCGCCGCTTTGGCGCAGGCGTATTCAGGAAAATCGCCGCAAAGAAAAGACTGCAAGGCCAAGCCGACGAAGGGGCAAAGGGTTAGAGCCCATCCCGATAGGTTAGCTGGCGCGGACGAGAAACTCGCGGTCTTTTTGTCTTTTAGCGGCGTTTCTCCCCCGGAGTATGGGCTTCTAGCCCACTTCCTCCTCCGAAGCCTTGCTAAAAAACAAAAATCCTCGCGCCTCGCCTACGCTCTCCTATCGGGATAGGCTCTTAGGCTCGCAAAAGAGTCAAGAGCTCCTTGGCGGCGGAGTGCCAGCTGCGGGGCTTGAGACGGCGCGCTTCGGCCGCACGCGCCTCGCGCTCGGAGGGATTGAGGATGTTTTTGACCCCGCGCGCAAGGCCCTCCGCGTCCACAGCTTCGCACACTTCGCAGCCGCCCTCGCGTACGCGCTCGCGCAAGGCCCCACCCGTCCCGCACACGACCGGCACGCCGCGCGAAAGAGCTTCCATCACCGGAAGGCCGTAGCCCTCCTCGAAAGAGGGATAGACGAAGGCCCAAGCGCTCCGCCAGAGCTGCGAAATCTCAACGTCGCTGAGCGTCCCGCGCCAATGGACGGGGAAGCCCTCCTTGGCAAGCTGGAGGATTTTCTCAGCGGCAGCGGCCCCGCTTGAAGCTTGCGCCCCAACCACCGTCAGCGTGAAATGCTCGCCGTTTTGCCAGAGCTTGTGGCAGGCCTCCAGCAAACAAAGATGATTTTTGCGAGCCTCAAGCGTGCCCAAACACAAAAGGTTTTTGGGCGCATCCGAAGGAGGAGCGTTGCGAAGCTCGCCGGAACCAATCTCGCGCAGACCGTGCTCAACGACGCTCACGCCCGGGCGCAAAGGAAGCTCAAGGAAATCCCAATAGCGCTCCAAATCGGTCTTGGAGGCAAGCGAAGGAACTACTACACGCGAAAAACGTGACAAAGCCAAAGCGTAACGCGGATAGGCGGCAGCCATCTTGGGGCTAGTTACCCATTGCGGATGTTTGAGCGCGCTGAGATCGTGCAGCATTGCAACGCTCCGAGAAAAATGCGGGAGGTATTCCAGAAGAGCCTCATCAAAAAACTCCGGCGCAAAAAGCACGTCGGTAGAGGAAATTTGCAAGGGAACGCCCGCGTTGCGCAGCCATTGCCAGCGTTTGCGCCGCAAAGCCGGACGGTTGTTGAGCCCGCGCTCGAGAAGCGAGGTCGTCTCGCGCTCGGAAAGCGCGAAAAGCCCCTTGCTCTTTTCGACGCGCACCGCACGAACGTCCTCGCGCAGCTCGCGAAAGGCGCGCAGGTATTCGATGACGACACGCTGGATGCCCGTAAGCGAACGGTTTCGCAGGGTGGTAGTAACGTCAAGTGCAATCATAAGAAAAGCCCCCAACCCGTCCATGCCGCCCAGCCGACAAGCCCTGTCAACATCCCTGCAAAAGCTGAAAGTGCCAGCCCCGAGCGCATCCGCAGAAATTCATCCCAGCGCTCCATAAAAGGGCTTTGCTCCTGCGAGGCAATCTGCAAAAGCTCGATTTTCCTTTTGCGCGCAAACTCCGCGAGCCGCCGCGAGGGGTTCACATTGTAAGCCGTGCCCGCCGCCGCCCAAACCGCCATATCAGCTTGGGAGTTGCCAACGTAGTCGAAGCCGCCGCGGCCAAAACGCTTGACCAAGTACGCCGCCTTGCCCTTGCCGCGACGATTTTCAACCGGAGTGCTGCCAATGCTTTCATCAAAACGCAGGCCCGCTTCGGCCGCACGCGCCGCCAAACGCTCGACCCAGAATTGCGGCGTGGCGCTCACAAGCAAAAGGCTGCGACCGGAGGCCTTCTGCGCGCGCAGCCACTCGAGGAGCGCTTCGCTAAAGGGAACCTCAAGGGTTTGCAAATCCACGCGAGAAAAAAGCGCCCACTTGAACGCCGCCGCGCTGGAAAAAACCGACGAAAAGAGAAGCCTCACAAACGCAAAGGGCTCCGCGCACCAAAGCGCCGCGCAAGCCTCCAGCAGCGAATCGGTTTTGATCAGCGTCCCATCCAAATCGACCGCCAAAGGACGTGAAGGGGAAATATGTTCTTCTGCCATGCACGCTCATCCTGACAACAAATTTTGGGCAGGCCAAGTCTAAAAATTTGCCAAAACGCCCTGTATTTGTTATGCGGTTATTATGCGGCTTTTTTCACCCGCAGCTTTTGGGGCCCTTCTCAAGGAAATCCCCAAGACGTGGCACCTGGCGCTTCCCATCGCGCTCGGGATGGTCGGACATTCGCTGGTACAACTGACGGATGCGCTGATGCTGGGACACTATCGCACTCTTGACCTGGCCGCAGCGGCCTTTGGCGGGATGATGGTCGTTTTGATTCTCTTTGGCGGACTGGGGATCGGGCAAGCGGTCTCGGCGCTGGCCTCACAGGCTCTCGGCGCCGGCAAAAACGAACGTGCGCGCGGCATCCTTTACTTGGGGCTGTGGACTGCCTTTGTATATAGCGCGGCGGGTGTGGTTTTGACGCTTGGGCTGATGCCCGTATTTGACTGGATGCGGCAAGAAGCGGCGGTCGCGGCACTCGCAAAACCTTACGCGCTGTGGGTGGCCCTTTCGTTCATTCCCGCCCTGAACTTCCAGACGCTGCGAAATTACTATGAGGCGCTAAACAAACCGTGGGTTCCCTTTGCGTTTATGCTGGCGCTCTTGGGACTCAATATATTTTTGAATTGGGTTTTTATCTACGGAAAGCTCGGCGCCCCCGAGTTGGGCGTTACCGGCGCAGGCGTGGCCACGTTTCTGGCGCGAACGATAATTGCCGCGGGACTTTTTTTGCACTCCAAAAAACCGCAAGGCGTCCTCGCCAAACCCTTTGACCGCAAGGGCGTGCCGCTGGAACTTTTGGGGACGCAACTGCGCATGGCCGCCTCGAGCGGTGCGCAAATCGTCGTTTCGGACCTTGCGTTTATCGTCGGAGGCATCTGGATAGGCACGCTCGGCGCAAGCGCGCTGGCGGCCAATCGGATCGTCGGCATGATTGATGCCGCGATCTATATGATTCCCGTGGGCCTCTCCTATGCGATGGCCAATCGCGTGGGACGCGCCTATGGAGCCGGCAATCTTGAGCTTGCGCGCGTCATCTATCGAGGGGGAGTTCTTTTGGCGCTCCTCTTTTGCGCCGCGGCCTCGGCGGGCATGATCGTTTTTCGCGAGCAAATCTTTGCTCTCTTCTCCGGGGATCCGCAGATCCAAACAATCGGCGTAAGCCTGCTGCTGATTGCGGCGCTCTTCCGTGTTTTTGACGGGGTGGATTGCGTGAGTATTGGGGCGCTCAGAGGGCTCGGAGATGTCGTCGTGCCTGCCGGCGCATACATGGGGCTTTTTTGGCTGGTGGCAATGCCGCTGGCGTGGGTTTTGGGCTTTGACTGGCAATTGGGGGCGGAAGGAGTCTGGTGGGGCTATTGCAGCGGCATCATGCTTTCGGGACTCTTTATGGTGGGGAGATTTGTTTGGGTATCGCGCTCCAAGAGCGGCAAAACCGCAATCGCTGCCGCGCCAGCACAATTTAATTGACCCGCGAGACGCGGAATTTTAGAATGCATCGCGATGGTCCTCTCTGACACAGCTATCCTTGCGGCGATTCGCGAAGGTTCCATTGTAATAGACCCGTTTGACAGCGAATGTCTGGGCTCCAACAGCTATGATGTGCATCTGAGTCCGCATCTGGCCGTCTATGACATGGACGTGCTGGACGCCGCCAAAAGAAATGAGCTCCGGCACTTCGAGATCCCGCAAGAGGGTTTTGTGTTGCAGCCCGGAACGCTGTATCTGGGCTCGACCCTTGAGTACACCGAGAGCCATAAGCACCTGCCCTATTTGGACGGAAAATCGAGCACCGGACGGCTGGGCATTTGCATCCACCTGACCGCCGGTCGCGGGGACGTGGGCTTTTGCAATTTTTGGACGATGGAGCTCTCCGTCGTCAAACCCGTGCGTGTTTATGCGGGAATGCCGATCGCACAACTGACCTATCACACGATCCATGGACAGGTATCGGTGACCTACGACAAAAAGCCCAACGCCAAGTTTAATCAGCGCGACCCGCGACCAAAAGAATCGGGAATGTACAAGAATAAGTTCCGCACCTGCCCGGCCGACTTTGCAGGCATCCGCGCGGATTGCCCCATAGCTGAGGTAAAGTAGAGGCGCGGGCGTTTTGCACGGCAATTCGCGGTGCGCTCGACGCAAGGCTGCGTGCCACCCAAAACAAAAGCCCTTAGAGCGTGTTCAGAATCTATTTGGCAGTATTGTTGGGATGATTTTGGCGTTTTGGCAAGGCCAAGCCCCGATGAAATCGGGGTTCTTCGAGCGAGCAACACGGGCTAGAAGCCCGAAATGCGAACGAGAAACGCCGCCAAAACACAAAAGCGCCCAACCCGAAGGGCGCCGCTCATTATTGTTTATCAGCAAATTATGCGGCGCAATATGGCGAAGAGATTCTAAACACGCTCTCATTGCGGGTTCTTCTCTTGCATGAGGTTTTCCTGCTCCTGCTGCTTGAGATATTTGTGGATGGCTTGGGGGGTGATGCCCAAAAGGCGGGCCGCCTCGCCCCGCGAGCCCCCCGCTTGCGCCAGCGCCTTTTCGAAAAGATCGCGGCGAATCTTTTGGAGATAGCCCTCTACCGAAAAACCCGGGTAGAGCGCCGGCAGCGAGTTGCCTAGCGCGCCCGCCCGCAAGGATTCGGTCTGAACGCGAAAGTCTTCGGGCTCGATAATATTGCGCGGGCACAAAAGCGCTGCACGCTCGATGGTATTTATCAGGTCGCGCACATTCCCTGGCCAAGGTTGGGCCTCCAAAAACTTGAGCGCCTGACGCGAAAATTGCTTGGGAATCGCCAACGTGGCATTGAAGCGCTCCAACAAATGCAGCGCTATCAGCGGGATATCGGAGGCGCGTTCGCGAAGGCTTGGGATGTCGATCTCCCCCGCGCGCAGGCGATAGTAAAGATCCTCGCGAAAACGGCCCTGCGCCACCGCCTGAAGCAAATTGCGATTCGTCGCCGCAATCACCCGCACGTCCACTTCCACCGGTTGATTGCTGCCCAGAGGATCCACGCAGCGGGTTTCCAGCGCGCGGAGAAGCTTGGCCTGATTGGCCAATGAAAGCTCGCCTAGCTCGTCCAAAAAGAGCGTCCCCTCGTGCGCCTGCTCGAACTTGCCCACTTGGCGCTTGTAGGCTCCCGTAAAAGAACCCTTCTCGTGGCCAAAGAGAATCGACTCGGCTAAAGTTTCGGGAAGCGCAGCACAGTTGACGCAAACCAAGGGCTTGGCTGAACGCGAGCTGAGCATGTGCACGAAACGCGCAACAACTTCCTTGCCCGTGCCGGTTTCGCCAAAAAGAAGAATCGGGGTAGGATGATTGGCCAACGCCGCCGCTTCCTCCAACATCTGCCGGAAACGGGGGCTGCGCCCCACGCAGCCAATCTTAGCCGCTACACTCACCCAAGGCTCCTCAAGCCTCTCGGCATTTTCACTCGCCTCCTCGACAAAGGTTTCTTTCTTTTCGGCCGCACGGCCAAAATATTGGGGCACCGCAGGCAAAAAACTGTAATCGCTGGGAGGCTCGACCATCGTTCCCACAAAAGTCCCGTCATGTTTTAAAATCCAAAGCGTGGCCCGCTCTTGCGGCGTTCCCGCGTTGAGAATCGCGGCATCACGATAGGCGGCAAGCTCCTCGCGGTGAGCTTTCAGAAACGCAAGCAACGTGCTCATGCTCTCTCCAGCGCCATTGCTCCAAAGAAGTGTTTCCATCCGGACGTAGACGGGAAGCAGCACCGCAAGCGTCTTTACATCTTCGGCACTCCCTTCGCGCGCCAAAAGTAAAATGCGTTCCGGGCGCAGAAGTTCGATGGTTTTTAAAAGCGGACCCTTGGTCGGCTCGCCCTCGAGTAGACCCGCGCTCATAAGTTCCTTGCCAGAAAAGAATGCAACCAAATCCATCAACTAAAGTTTAAGGAGCGTAAACTTAAGTTCAAGAAAAAAGAGAAAAAAACGACAATAAATCGGTCGAATGTCACACGAATATAAAAAAAACAACTCTATAACAGTCACTTATAAAATAAATTTAAAAGTGGCACGGCAAATGTAAATGTTATCCCTGTGAAAAGGGTAGGAAAACAAAAGTTGATTCAAATTCAGCGGAGAAAATTTGCGTTCTCCGGAGGAGTTTTTGGACCTTTTTCAATCGCAAAATTTCCGGCAACGCATGAGGGGGTTCTTAATCAGGACACGGTGTCCCTTGAGAACCAGGCGGCTGTCCTTAACACGGACAGCCGCCACAAATTTCCCGCCACGAATCGCCAACTCTATCGATCCTACCCCATCCCAGTTGGCGACCGTGGGGTCGGAGGGAGACTCACTCCCTCCGACTGTCCCTTTTCTCACAAGATCTACAGAGGACTCTTATGTCCGCCCCAATAGTGAAGCGCCCCCCTACCAACACTTCTGTAAAAAAAGAATCCTACGAACATCTCCCTTGGCTGTATATCGAAGCCGGAGGTATCATTTCGGCATGCAATACGGCCGCAGAAGAACTCCTCGGATATTCCAAGGACGCCCTTGTGGGTATGCCTTTGCGAGCGCTTTTTTGCGAAAAGGAACAACTCAACGAGCTAGTTGAAGCACAAAGCATCTTAACCGCATCGCAAGGGGAACATGTAGCAATTACGCATCTATGCCGCAAGGATAGCTCTGCCTTATGCGTGAGGCTCTTCTACCGGAAAGGAGGGGAAAGCTCGGCCGCCGAACCCTCTCCATTTTGCTGCCCGATGCATCTGGTGGCACTGCCCGAAGCCATATATTCCGAATTGAAAGTTGTTTGGGGACACTTAATGGAAGATTGCAAAAGGCCCTGCACTCATAGAGAAGCTCTGCGATCCATAGGCGAACAACTGCGCAACCCGCTGACAATTATCTCGCTCTCGACAAGTCTGTTGCGCAACCACTCCGAGCGCATGTCCGCCAGCGAGCGCTCGGAGGAAATCCGTCAGCTTCAAGCAAGTGTCGAACAATGTCAGAAGATCGTCGCAAACACCTTGGCAATTTCGGACGCCGTCGCGCCAAACCGTACGCCCAAGGGAGAATTGAGAATCTTGGAGCCCAAAAAATAGGTACGCCCAGCGCCACTGCGAGATGTTTAGCCGGCCCTTTGCCGCTCCTTGTGGCGCAAAGGGTAGCTTTCCAAAAGTTCGTATTGAGCGCCAAAGTGGGTCATGCGGCTGCGATAGAGGCCAAAACTTTCCACACGGAAGGGAGGCGCGGCAAAGTCGCGGCGGCTTTTGATGAAGGCGCGCACAGCCTGTGGCGATGCACGCGAGACGCGCGCCAGAGTGATATGCGGTGTAAACGCTCGCAACTCAAGAGGCAACCCCAATGAAGCAAGAGCGTCCTCTACCCGATGTTGGAGCTGGAAGAGTCGCGGATGAGCGCTGCCTAAACCCGCATAGACAACCTGAGGCTGACCGCGTAAGGGAAAAACTCCGACTTTTTCAACCGGAAGGATGAAAGGTTCGACCGCAATCGGGCGCATTTTGGCGGCAATAGCCTCTCGTAGAGAGGCATCCACCTCACCAACAAAACGCAGCGTCAGGTGAAACTGGGAGCTCTCCACCCAACGAAAGCCCGAACGCTCCTCCGCCAGTTCGGCCAGAGCACCAGAGGTCGGCTCCTCAACGCCGACCGCAAGGAAAACGCGCTCGAAATGCTCCTTCTCGAAATTTGGCAACTGCGACATGGGGAGAAAACAAGTTGAGTTTAAGGCCGGAGCCCGAAACAGGCAAGACAGCGGAGAAACACTGCCTTATTATACGGCTTGAAGAAAGCTGTGCTTAACGCTTAAGCTTTACCCATGTCATCAAATGCCAGTGAGGAACTTCTGAGTGTGGTGGTCCCGCTTTATAGGGAAGTAGAAAATGTAGGCGCGCTCGTTTGCAAGCTGGAAGAGGCTCTCCAGAAAACGGGGCACCCTTTTGAGCTGGTGCTGGTGGACGACGGTTCGGACGATGGCACCGCAGAGGCGCTGGAGAAACTCAAGGGCGAACACCCGCTTTTGCGACCCGTCTATCATCGGCGCAACTATGGACAAAGCGCTGCCCTCACGGCCGGTTTTGACGCGGCGCAGGGAGCGTACATAATTACGCTCGACGGCGATCTGCAAAATGACCCTTCCGACATTCCTGCGATGCTCGAAAGCGTAAAAAACGGCGAGGCGGACGTTGTTTGCGGTTGGCGCGTCGATCGCAAAGACCGCGCCGCAGATGTCAAAATCCCCTCTCTCATTGGAAATTGGTTTATCCGCAATATGACGGGAGTGAGAATGCATGATTATGGATGCGCGCTGCGTGTTTTCCGCGCGGAGTTTGCAAAGAATCTCACGCTTTATGGCGAGCTGCACCGGTTTATTCCCGTTCTACTTTCGCAACAAGGGGCACGGCTGAAGGAAGTCGCCGTGCGACACCATGCGCGTGTAGCCGGAAAGAGCAAGTATAACCTAGCGAAGGCGCCAAGGGTACTGCTGGATTTGCTTTTGATGTTTTTCTTTCAAAAATTTGCGACCCGGCCGATTCAGTTTTTTGGCGGAGCGGGTCTTTTGGCTGGAGCGTTGGGCGGAGTCATTTTGCTGGAGCTTTTTATCGAAAAGCTCATGGGGCACAATGTGGGAGGGCGTCCTATCCTCATTATTGGCGTTTTCGCAATGCTCGTCGGGGTTGTTTTGCTCTCGATAGGCTTGTGCGCGGAACTAATCGTCAGGACTTATTACGAGAGCACTGGCAAAAAAATATATACCACCAAGGCCAAACCTTAATCGGGCGGGGCTAGGATTACCGGTGTAAGAGGAACGACTTTCCAATCGCCGCGATCGATTTCGTCTTCGAGCTGGCCAAGTTCCCAGCCCGCGTAGCCTAAATAACCGCGCAATTGGGTCTGGGAGGGAGCTTCCCTTTTGAAGGCGAAAGCCTGCTGGGGCGTCAAATGTGTGCGCGCTTCCAGCTTGCGCCTGCCAAACCTAAAACCGATGAGCGCCAGCGTTTCGGGCTGGACCGGACCGCCACGGAAAAGCTCCACATCTTCCGGCCACCGACCATTGAAAAACTCATTGAGCCTTTTCCCCAGCGGACGATTGAGCATCACTCCCAAAGTTCCTTCCAGCTTGTCATCGTGCGTGATTAAGATGACGGCTGCGCCAAAAAAACTTCCCTCAAGCGACCGCGAGGCCATCAGGCAAAAACCTTCGAGGTTTTTTGAGAAAGTTTTCATCTTTGCAATGTAACCTCAAGCCGCGCTTGCGGCGAACTTTTATAAGGCGGCAAATATGCAAGGGTACGCCACAGGCAGCCTCTTGGCGCGCTAAAATTGACTCAAGGCAGGGGCTTCTGCGAGGCCATTGGTCTGGATTTCGGGGCTTTGCGGCGCACGAAGCGAAAGCGAACGCACCTTGGAGATATTCACCCGCAGAATCAACGAGCCGTCCAGCTCGGTAAAGAGCCCTCGCTTGTAGAAAGCAAAAGTATCGGGAGCGCTTTGCCGGAGCTTGACCTTGCGCCCCGGAAAGCCGAAGCCGCTGAAAGAACCTTCGAACTCGAGCGCGGGACCATTCGAGGTGTAGGTAATTTTACTCGGCAGCCGAGGCAGGACAAGCTTAAGTGTACGCTCCGGCAAACTTGCAACGGAACCCGACAAGGTTTGCTCAAACGGAGTGGCTAAAAAAGCAAGACACACAAGCATTAGCGCGCCCAAAGGAATCCCGACGAAAGTCGCAAACGCACGACCCTCAAGCGGAGGGAATTTGTCGGGGGCCAAAAGGCGCTCGGTTACCCGTAACAGAGGTCCCCAGAGGACTCCTGCAACACCCCACACCAAAAGCCCCGCCCAAAGCACGTCGGAAAAAAAGTGCGCCCCCGCCGCTATACGGCCAAGACCCATCGCGCTTCCAAGTAAAAGCGAAAAAACGACTAAGGTCCACGCAAGCTTGCGTTGCTTGCGCCAAAAAAAGAGCGCAAAAATCCCAAAAGCAAAGCCCACCGAACAATGTCCACAGGGAAAAGATTTGCCTTCGCCGCCATTGAAAAGCAGAGGAGGCTCGTAACTTTGCGTGCCGCCAAATTCAACAAGCTGGCGTGGTCGCGAGCGGCCCGCATAATCTTTGAAGACGGCATTGACCACAAGACCCGGCCCCAGCGCCAAAAGAAGGAAAACGCATAAACCACACAGACGATAAGCGCGCCATTCCTTGCGAAGCGATCCAGCCAAAATCATCCCAAGTCCCGCTCCGCCGAGCAAAATAGTGAGCACGGGCGCGGCGCGATAGAAGAAGCGCGCCCAGGACGAGGCCGCAATAGGCCAAGGGTCGGTCAGCTCGGGATTGTAAAAAAAACGGCTGATGGCGAGATCGAGCGGCGAAAACCAAAAGGGAAGCGTAAAAAAAACAGCGCAGGCAAGCCAAAAGAAGAACAAAGGGCGACGCATAGATCGGAGTTTAGGAGGATGGGGTTAGCTTGCGGGTGAAAAATGGCCACAGACCTAGCAAACTTGAAAGGGTTTGAAGAATGAAATAGATGAGCCCCGCCGTGACGCCTATCGAAGGCGCCGCGCCAAAGGCAAGCATCAACGCCGCCCATCCGCTCTCGCGCACGCCAAGTCCTCCTATCGAGACGGGAAGCAGCGTGGCTATCGTCACAATTGAGTAGGCAAAACAAACCGCCACGAAGGAAAGCGACGCCCCCAACTCGAAGAAGAGAAAATAGTAGATGGCTACATTGAGAAGCTGGATAACAACCGAAAGCAGCGCGACGGGGACAAATTTGCGAAAATGAGCGCGAATCGCCAGCGCCGCAAAACGCAATTTGCGCGGCAAAAAGCGCAGTCGCTCGACAAAAAATAGCCCCAAGAACCCTAGAAGCATGCTTGCCGCAAACCCCCACCCCATCACCGCTCCGTAAAGCCCCAACTCGTTCCGCAAACCCCATGAGCAAAGCCCTCCCAAAAGAAGCAACGCCAGTAGCCCCGTCAGGCGATCGAGAAAGATCGTCAGCGCCGAGAGCGTCTTGCTGGGAATTTTCCGATCCGGAGCCTGATAGAAAACCTTCACGACATCTCCACCGTAGCCGCTTGGCAAAAATAAATTGTAGAACATCCCAAGGAAATAAAGCTGGGCGTAATTCCAAAAAGCGGCGCGGAAACGAAAAATGCGCGAGAGAATGGCCCAACGCCAAGCGGAAAGGCCCTGAGCAACAATATAGGCAACCACTCCCAAAAAAAGTGTTGCGGCGTCCAAATGCGAAAACGCATCCAAGAGCGCACCCGCCCCCAGTTTCCGCACCAGCCAAAACAACACGCCCACACTAAAAATCAACTGCAAGAATAGAACTAGGCTCCTTCGAGAGGGCATGCAGGAAAGCCTGCCAGCGCAAAAGGAAAAAAGCAATCAAAAGCAACGCAACCGGCGAAGAGGCTACTGGCAAAAGGCGCGGAAAAAGCGCGCCGAAGTCCCTTCGCGGCCCACCAAAACGCGGCAGGGCATCCCACAGCGGGGACAGTGACCTTCGTAGGCCGTGCCAGCGTCATTTTTGTAAAGACGGCCATAGACGTTGCACGTCACAAAAAAAACACCGAGGAATGATCGGCCCTCCTCTGTCATGCACGCAGAATAGAGACCTTGCGCGGAAAATGACAATCAAAAATATAGAAACGAGGCAAAAAAGAAACCCCCCGCCCCCATGGAGGTGGAGGCGGGAGGCGTATCCCCGTTTACCTAACCTGAGGCCCGCGCCGATGAACTTATCGCGGCGCGCCCTGTGGTTATTGTAAAAGTTGCAGGGCTGTCTGAGGCATCGTATTCGCCTGCGCCAGCATCGCGGTGCCACTTTGCACCAAGATCTGGTAGCGAGCGTATGCGGTGGACTCGGACGCCACATCGACATCGCGGATGGTCGAAATGGCCGAAGAAAGATTCTCGTCCTGAACCGTCAGCAGATCGGAAGCCACCTCGAGGCGCGACTGGGAAGCACCCAAGCTCGCTCGAACAGTCGCCAACTCCTGAATCGCGCTGGTTACCGTATCGTTAGCGTCTGAATCGCTCACTGAGATCGTTGCACCGGTCGAGATCGATAGCAGCTCGCGCATCACCGTATCGGCGGCACGCAAGTCGATACCTCCGATCGTCATCGTCTGCGAAGAGCCTTCGCCAATTGTGACCGAGAGACCTGTCGAGGAACCGAAGAGCGATATGCCGTTGAAACAGCCCAAAGGCTCACCCGTGATGCCGTACTCGTCGCCACCAATGGTCGCACGGAGCTGTTCCTTGAGTGACTGGAACTCCTGATCGTAAAGCGAAATATCCTCGGAATTCTTGGTGACATCCTGCGCCATCATGGTCAGCTCGCTCATGCGAGAGAGCATCGACGACATATTGGTAAGGAAGCCATCCGCCGTCTGCACGTAAGAGATGGCGTTTTCGACATTGTTTGAAGCGGCCTCAACGCGTTTCTGCTGAGCTTTCATTTTCTCAGAAACGGCCAGACCAGCGGCGTCATCCGAAGGTTGTTGAATTTTATCCCCGGAACTTAACCGCGCAAGTGACCGGCCCAAATTCGTTTGGCTGTTGTCCAAACTCCTCGTGGCGCTGGTCGCGTAGGTATTAGTATTGATTACCATTGTTTTGCGTCTCCTTCCGTGGATGTTTTCCTTCCATGGCCGCCTCCGGGGCCACTTCCATGAGTTTTTTGTGCATAGCTCATCAAAAGCGTTGCGGCATTCCCCTGGGACTTAGCCGCCTCGCGGTTCGATTCGCGTATGGACTCAAAAATTTCCTTGCGGTGAACAGGCACCGATCGCGGCGCCACTATACCTATCTTGACCACATCGCCGTCGATACGGGTGATGTGCACCTCGACGTCCTCGCCGATCATAATCGACTGATCCACTTTTCTGGAAAGTACCAACATGTTATTCGGTTTCAAACAAGGGGTGACGCGCCGAGTATTTTTGACAATTGCCGATGATGATTTGACGTCCCACCAAAGTGCGACGGTTGATGACAACGGGCCCAATCAAATTGAGCGAAATGGAATTCTTGCCCTTCTGCGTATGCAGCGTGGCAATATTAAGGACAAGCGCATCGGCGGAAGACTGGAGCCCCAAGGCCTCCACATCCGCATCCGTCACCTCGACTTCGTAGCCCTTTACAAGCCCAGCCGGTTCCACAACAATAAACGAAATCTTCTCGCCCCCCACCTCTCGCAACCACATAAAGGGATGCTCTTCCTTGCGATAGGCTATCTCGGCACTCTTGAAATTTGGAAAGCCAATAAGGCCCGAGGGCAGCTGGATTTGCTGCTGTGCCGTCGCCTTGTCGGCAACATCTTGCGGTGCTGGTGCGGTCAGTTTCATAAGTTAACAAAATGTAAAATAGCAGATCTCATGCCAACTTATATGTAATCGAGCAAAGAAATGCTCAGCATTTTGCTTCCGGCAGACATCGCTGCCTGGAAGGAGGTGTATAGTTCGTAATATTCTACCGTTGCGGAGGTTATATCGACATCCGCAACGCTAGAAACACGATTGGTAATCGCAGTAGAAGAAGCGCTAATTTGATCTTCAACAATCTCCAATCGCGCCTGTACCGATGCAGATTTCGACATCTGGTCAATCACCTCATCCCCATCGGACTGGAGCGTCTCGTTGACCGTGGCCACCGCAGCGGGGTCTTTTTGTGAAAGGGCCTCGCGCAACTGGATAAGATTGTTGATCGTAGCAACAAGCTTTTTTGTGTCCTCGGGCGTGGAATAAGGCGAAACGGCAATCCCATCGCTAATTTTGACGGTAATGGCATCGTCATTGCCAACATAGGTCACTCCCGTAATATTTCCATCGGCATCATACCCGTCTATCTCCACTGGAGCGCTTTCAATATCGGTGCCGCCAAAAATATAGTTGCCATTGTATTTCGAGTTGAGCAGGTCAATGGCAGATTCGATTAAGGATTCCACCTCGATTGCGTAGGAGGTGTATTCGCTTGATTCTGTTAAATCGTCAGCCGATGTGGCGATTTCTTCGGCCTGAATCACCAAATCGCTCAATGCGCTTACTTTTGAGTAGGTCACCTCGCTAATCGCCGAGGCTGTTTGGATATTCGCCTTATACTGCTCGAGATTACGCTGGTCGCTCTGCAAAGCCATGACCTCACTCGCACCCGAAGGGTCATCCGAGGAAGTTGTTATTTTCTGCCCCGTCGTAAGCTGAGAATACAACTTTGCCTGTTCGGCGGTTAGATCCTGCACGCCCGAAAGAAAACTGTTGATAACCGTATTCTGCGTGATGCGCATAGCTTCCTAAAGCAGGAAACAAGCCAAACTTGGCCATGCGATAAAATTTCAGAAGCCAACCGGCTAGAATCGACCTAGATCGTTCACAATAATGCTCAGCATGTCATCCAACATTGAAATAACGCGTGAGGTCCCTTGAAAAGCTCTTTCGAAAAGAAGCAGATGAGTCATTTCTTCGTTGGTATCCACGCCACTTTCCGAGTCACGCTGGGTTTTAAGCGTATTGAGGACCAAATCACTTGTTTCCTTTAGCGTCTCGGTAGATGACATCTCTTGGCCAACTGAAGTCACCATGCTATTGTAGTAATCGGAAAAGGATCCTGAAATATAGTCGGTGGTGCCATCAAAAGACGCTGAAGCCAAATCGGCTATTTGCTGGAGAATGTCGGTATTGCCAGATTCTCCATCTGTTGCTGTCTTAAGAGTAGAAGCATCGATCCCATCGACAATCTTCAAATCGCCCGCAGCATTGAGCTCAAAAAAAGTATTGGGAGTACCCACAACTCCTTGGCTATAAACGCCATTTACGGAATCAACAAGTTGGTTCTTGAGGGCATCCAGATCATCCGAAAGAGTGGCAAGGCTTAGATCGGTCGTGCTAGCGCGAATCGCATGTAAGCCGTGAAGGCTACCACCGGTAACTGAAACATTAGTAGTCGTACTGCCGGAAGTTACAACGTAATTTGTCCCCGTGTAAGAAAGAGTCCCTTGCACGTTGACGCCATCCACAAGCGTCACCGGACTGCCGGCTTCGCTGAGCACCGAAATAGCCAAACTGCCCGAAGCGGAGGTGCTTGTCGTGAAATTCATTATTTCCGCAAGCTTCTCGAGCTTCGCCTGACGCGCATCGCGCAAGTCGAGCGCTTGCTGTCCGGATGTCAGCTCGAGCCGCGCTATCTCTTTATTGAGGGTCGCTATCTCGGAGAGAATCGTATTGGCATCGGAAGTCTTCGCGTCAATATTCGAAACAATGTCGGAGTCGATCTGCTCCAGAGAGGTGTTTAGCCCATTGACAAGATCGCAAAGCGTTTGGGCGGCTTCGAGAAAGGATTGCTGCGTGGCAGCCTCGCCCGGGCTTGCCGCAGCCGCGGAAGCTTTATTGAAAAAATCGTCTAGCGCGGCGTAAATACCGCTTTTGGAACCTGTCGTCGAAGTCGTGTCGATCGATTCCCCGAAGGCCGACTCGATGAGCGCCGACATCTGGTACTTGGCCTCAAGCGAAGAATTGTTCCACGTTTCACGAAGAATCTGATTGTCGATTATGGCGTTGCGAGAGCTGGTTATCGACGAAACGGTAAGCCCCATACTCTGCAACCCGTAGGCCGTTTCGACCGTCCCGCTGTCGGCCACGTTGGCGGTTTGTTTTGCATATGACTCATCGCCAACATGCTGGAGGTTTTTGCCGGTTGTGGAAATCTGCTGGGTCTGCGCCGAAAGCGTCTTGGCATTGGCCAGAAGCGATGAAATGAGTCCCGACATACGTTAGCCTACCGCTTGGATGTGGCCGCCGAGAGGCCCAAAACGAACCGCAACAGACCCCTTGGCAGAATAGGTTTTTGTAAAAGAATCCGGTTGGAATACGCGCAAGGTATCTTCGATCGTCTCGCAGGTACGCGAGAGCAAGACCTGATTTTGACGCAGCCGACGACGCAAGATTTTGATCATTGAGTTAATCTCGTCCGCAATCGCCTTGAAAAGCGGCTGCACCGGCTGCGGCAATACCGCGTTAAGAGCGGAAAGAGTGGCATTCTCCGGCAAAGAATGAGCCTGCGTAAGCAAACGCATGAGCGCCTTGCGCTTTTCACGCAACTGCGAGCAAACCCTCAGCTGGCCATTGAGTTCCAAATTCTTTGCGGTCACCTCCGCGGCTGAACGCTTGATGATGCACTTCTGTTGTTCGTCGAGGACATTCCGCAGCGCACCATATTCGCGCAGCTCCTCGCGAAGCGCCTCCAGTAAACTTTCCAAAGATTCATTCATTTGAGAGATTTGGTTTTTGATTTATAGCAAGAGGCGTGCCGTTTTGAGGCGCCGGCCGCGAAGAAAGGCTATTTACGCCAGAATAATTTTGCAGATCCTCGATGGGAGTGCCACGCTGGAGTTTAAGCTGCGCAGAAATCTGCTTGCCAATCCCAAAAACCCCTTGGCTGGCAAGAGATTGCGAAAGCGTATCGACCATAAAATAGCGGTAGGTATCCGCCCCTGCGTAGTCCTCATCGAGCGCACCGCCCGCAATCATCGGCTTGAGCGCCTCGCCCATAAATTCGCGGATGAGAATCGCCTCAAATTGCGTGGCCGCCGCATCAATCTTCGCAGCCTCGCTTTTGCCATCGCCGTGCATGACGTCTCGAAGCGCATTCGGGTCTATCGTCTGGGAGGAAATGGGGGCGACGGAGGACATACTAATCGATAACCAGCTCCGCTTGAAGCGCGCCGGCTTTTTTGAGCGCCTGCAAGATCGACATCATGTCGCGCGTGGAAACACCCAGCGAATTGAGGGCCGCCGTCAAGCGATCGAGCGTCGGCGCTGCGGCAATCGCTTGAAAGCCGCCTTTGACTTCCTTGACCGATGTCGAGGGCTGGCTCAAAACGACCGTCTCGCCATCCCCAAAGGAATTCGGCTGGCTGGCACTAAGCGTTTCGGTAATATTGACCGTAAGCGAACCATAGGAAATGGCCACCGGAGAGAGCTTCACGGATTCGGTTGCAACAATCGTACCTGTGCGCTCGTTGATAATCACTTTGGCGGGAGTATCCGGAGTAATCTCGAGATCTCCGATGGCCGCGAGGAAATTAACCGGATATTGTGCGTAATCGGCCGGAAGCTTGACGTTCACAACCGAGGGATCGGGCGTATATGCGCTGTGCGGGAACGCCGTATTCAGGCGGTCGGCCAGGCGCGCCGCAGATGCATAGTCGGGCGCATTCAAGACAAGATTGAGAGTGCCATTGGAGAGATAGTGCGTGTCAATGGAACGCTCGACAATCGCGCCACCCGTAAGCATTGCCACCGTCGGGTGGTTTTGCTGCACCGTCGCTCCGGGGGTGCCGCTCAAAAAACCTCCCACGGCAACCGGTCCTTGCGCAACGGCATAGACCTGGTCATCTGCGCCAATCAGCGGTGTTTGCAGAAGAACCCCCCCTTGCAGCGTCTTGGCGTCGCCAATCGAAGAAAGGGTCACGTCGATTTTGGAACCCGGCTTGGCAAAAGGACCTATATTAGCTGTAAGCATGACGGCCGCAATGTTTTGCGGTTTGATGTTGCTGGCAGGAATCGAGAGGCCAAAGCGTTTGAGGTAGTTGGAAACAGCCTGCACGGTATAGGCCGCATTGCTATCACCCGTACCAGCTAGGCCGACCACAAGGCCATAACCCACCAACTGATTTTCGCGGCAACCTTCGACGGTTGTGATGTCCTTGAGGCGTGCAGCAAAAAGCGGCAGGGCAAAGAGAACTGTAAAAATGCAAAGCGGAAGGAGTCTTTTTAACATAGGCAGAGTATTCGCAAATTAGAAGGGGTTGAGAAAGTCATTGAGCTTGAGCAGCCATCCTTTGTGCTGGGCCGATGAAAGATCGCCCTCGCCTTTAATTTCCACATAAGCGTTGGCGATAAGATTGGAATCGATGGTATTGCTGGCGGAAATATCATCCGCACGCACAATTCCACGCAACATCATGTACTGTTTTTCGTTGGCAAAAATAATCGAACGCAACCCCTCTATGACAAGATTGCCATTGGGAAGAACGTCGGTCACCATGACCGCCGCTTGGGCGCTGACAGACTGGTTGACGGTGATATTCCCCTTGCCTTTGTATTGATTGGTGCTAGAGGTCTCAACCGAAGGCATCTCTCCTTTATACTTCCCAAAATTGCTGTTCGCATACAGGAATGATGCAACAGAATCGTTGACGGTCGAGTCCTTGTCCGCCTTCGTTTCTTGGGTGGCGGTAATATCGATCTCTTCAGAGATAATAATGGTTAAAATATCCCCCGGCCGGCACGCGCGATGGTCGCCATAGTGGCTGGAAACGTTGCTACCCGCGCGCAACCACAGAGATTCTGCCTGCGCAGGCAAAGCGAAAAGAGTTAAACAGCCAAACACAAAGGTGTACCAAAGGCTACCCAATAAGACATTCTCCATGCCGCTTGAGCTAATTTTGGCGCCCCGGCCAGGAAGCGAGGCCCCAGGAACGGGACTATAGGCCCGCACGCGGGAAGCAGAAGCGCGCGGGGTATCCTCTGCGGCGCTAAAAACGGACTTGTGCAAGATTTTCATTGATAACGACTCCTTCAAATGTGCGGTGGGTATTCAGATTGCGAAGCGCAACGGCCTCGCCCAAAGAGGCATCGGCCATAGCTACGGCGCGAGTGGTAATTTTGAGCCCTCCGTCCTCAGCAACCACATCTACCAGCGAACCTTTGCGGACAGACGGCCTGTTTTTGACGAGATTCCAAGTCAGCGGCGCACCCGCCGGAAGCGGGGATACCAACGCCAAGGACGTCACGTCAGCAGACGCTAGAACAGGCATCTGACGCAAGGAAAGAACATCCAACAGCTGAACCTCGAAATCCTCCACGGAAAGTCCACGGCCCTTGGCAAGCTGGGACCGCGCAACAAAAACATTTTGATTCAAAGCGGCGCGGTAGGTAGCACTCACCTCTGCGAGAAGGTCGGATCCTTTGAGGTAGCGCACGCGCACGGGCAGGCTCGATGAAAGCCTAGAAGGGACATCGAGAAGCTCCACCGAGGTGGGGGTCTCTTGCAACGCGGGAAGTACGTTCGCCAGCGCTGACAACTCGATTTTGCCCGAGACCTTGTAGTGTTGCTCAAGCGCGCCCGCCAGCACTTTGACCTGTGCGGCGGAATCAAACGAGCCTTCGTTGCCCCACGCGCAACATACCACTGCGAAAAACAGTACTGTCGAAATATTATTCATTAGCGTTTGAGTTGCGCGATTTGGGCCAGCATGTTGTCCGCTGTCTGCACTGACTTGGAATTAATCTCATAGGCACGTTGCGTGACAATCATGTTGACCATTTCGTCCACCACATCGACATTCGACATTTCAAGATACCCCTGCTGAAGCGAGCCAAAGCCATTTTCGCTGGGATTGCCCGTCTCTGCAGAACCGCTGGATTGGGTCTCGGCGTAAAGATTGGCCCCCAAAGCCTTGAGCCCCGCCGGATTTGGGAAACGCGTCAGTTGCACCTGGAAGGTTTGTGAACCTCCAGACGACTCGACGGTCACGTAGCCGTTTTTGGAAATGCTGATATCGGTATAATCGGTGGCAACCTGCTGGAAACCGCTGAGAACCAAAAGACCGTCGTTATTTACCCACTGGCCCGTCGAAGAAATTTTCAGGCCCCCATCGCGCGTATAAGCCGTTGAACCGTCCGCCATCTGGATCTCTATAAAACCGTTACCGTTGATGGCCATATCGGTATTCACGTCGGTCTGGGAAAGTTCACCCTGCGTAAAGACCCGCGCAGTCGAAGCCACACGCGTACCATTACCCACAGAGATACCCGTGGGGGTATAGACACCGTTGCCAGCATCGGCTCCAGGGGCCTTCATGTTCTGATAGAGCATGTCTTGAAACTCGATTTTTTGACGTTTGAAACCGGTCGTATTCACATTGGCAATATTATTGGAAATATTGCTAAGATTGAGCTGTTGGGAGTCCATTCCCGAAGCGGCGGCGTAAAGAGCAAGATTCATAGATTTAAAAATTAAACGAAGGTTTGATTAACGCGCCCAAGGCGATCGTCGTAGGCTTGGAGCACTTTTTGGTTGGCCTCGTAGGCGCGGCTAACCTGTATCATTTGGATCATCTCGTTGATAGCGGAAACGTTGCTGCCCTCGAGGTAACCTTGCGAAAGGCGCGGATTGGACGTCTCGACGGGCTGGGAAGCATCGCCAGCGTAAAAGCCACCGGAAACTTTTGTGAGGCCGCTCTTGTCAGAAAATTCAACAACCCTCAGGCGGCCGATCAGCTGCTCCCCCTGATAGAGCTGACCGTCCGGATTGATGATAAGGCTTCCCCCATCTGGCAGTAGCGAAATCGGCCCGCCCGTCCCTTGCACAGGCTCTCCGGAAGAAGTCGTCAGTTGCCCCGAGGCATTAATCTCAAATTCGCCATTGCGAGTGTAGCGCAGTTTGCCGGAAGCTTCGCGAACCACAAAGAAACCCTCAGAATCAATCGCCACATCGTTTGGATTGCCCGTGCGCTGGATAGTCCCGGGCGCAAAAGAAACGGTCGAAGAGCTTTGCGGCAAGACCGCCGAAGCCGCCCCCGAGCTGGCGCCATCCACTAACGCGCCATAATCGATACCACCTACGGAAATTTGATCTTTTTTATACCCGGGAACCGTGGAAGCGGCTATGTTTTGCGAAAGCGTTTCCTGCCAACATTCAAGAGCCGTAAGCGCTGAAGCCCCCTGATAAATTCCAACATTCATGCTCCTTCCGTAGCAAATAGGATGCCAGAACGAAAAACGAGGGATAACTTGCCTTCACGCTTCGATAATAGAGCAGAAAAAACCTAATAGCCACACTTGAGCTCAATTCTTTCGCCGCATTTGCAAGTGACTATAATTGAGCTAATAACACCCTGCTCGGTAGTCAACTCGACCTTCGGCTTACCAGGTTCGTTGCTGATGACCTCCACTTTTTGAAAATGGGCGTTTTCCTCGGAGGCAAAAGTCCCGCTCGGCTGTCCGCCTCGCGAAAGCAGCTTTTTTCTACCTTTTAGAAAGTTTTCCATAAAATCATTTTTGATTGAATGTGGGGGTATCGGAAGTGGCCGAAAGCACCATCTCCACACGATAGTTATCGATGGCCTCTGGTGCAAGTCCGACCTTGGGATTAGTATCTCCAAAACCACTAATGTGGTCAACCTTGGAAGCATCCAAGCCATAGTGGACCAACTCATGCCGAATGACGTTCGCTTGGTCGGAGGTTAGATCCCACAGGTCGCCCGCGCCACCATCCAAACGCTTAGCGCCAACGGGTGCATAGGCAGCTATGCGCAACCTCATGTGAAAACGATCGACGACCCATGCCAAATTCTGGCTGACATAGTTTCCCCAATCTGTAAGCCTGGCCGTCCCCGTATCGAAAAGTGGCTGATTCTCCCGATTGAAAAGAGTGATAAGAATGCCATCTGAGACGACTTTGATTTCGATAGGCTGCGAAGAGCCCTTTTTATCCGGAGCTTGAAGCATCTTGAGAAACTCACGGGCCAGTTGCGCATACATCTCGGGCGTAAACAATTGTGTGGGTCTGCCGCTTTCCGAGCGAATGGTTTCGTTCTTTTGGTCCATTACGCCGGATGAAGAAGGCATCGGTGAGGTAAATGGGTTTTGAAAATACTTTGAAGTCGCAATTAAAATTTCTTTTTGCTGGGCCGAGATCCAAAGCACTAAGAAAAGCGCCATCATCGCCGTCATGAAGTCGGCGAAAGCCACCTTCCATGCTCCTCCATGCGCTTCTGCATGTTTTTTCTTCCCCATAGCGATTAGGATGTTGGGGCCTTGGCCATGGCTGCGGCCTTGAGCATCTGTTCGAGTTCGTCGGCACCCGGTTGCAACGATTGGTCGAGACCTCTTCGGGCAATTTCAATAGCCATAATCGGCGAAAGACCGGTTGTAAAACCTCCAATCGCGCGACTCATAGATTGGAAATAGACGAAATGACCGGCATGATTGAAAGTAATGCGCTTGGCCAAAGGATTGATGATGCCATAGGCCAAAAGCACGCCCAATAGCGTCCCCGTAAGCGCGGCTGCCACATGTTCTCCGACTTTTTCGGGTCCATCGGCAATGGACGCCATTGTATTGATAATACCCAAAACGGCTGCAACGATACCAATGCCCGGGAGTGAATCGCCCACCATCCCCAAAAGCATGACTGATTGGCCAGCCTCTTCTTCTTTAGCTTCGATTTCGGTTTCCAAAAGCATTTTGAGCTGGTCGGGTTTGACCTTACCATCAATCGCGGGACGTAAGGCGCTGGTGAGAAACTCAACTCGATCCTTGTGGTGCAAGAAAGAAGGATATTTTTGAAGAATAGTGCTGTGTTCCGGATCGGAAACGTGCTCATCAAGGGCAATCAAACCGCTGCGACGACCGAGGACAAATATCTCGTAAAGCAACTTGAACAAGTCTGTGACCTCCCCTTTTGTCAGGCCCTTGGAGGTAAAGGAATTTTTAACGTCGTTGAGCAGGTTTTTCATCACCTCGGTGGGTGCGGCCACCACGACTGACCCCAAAGCAACACCGCAAATCGCAACGATTTCAGCTGGCTGCCATAGCAAAACAGGGTTGCCGCCAGCCATCACAAAGCTACCCAGCACGGCACCCAAAACGATCACATATCCAAGTATAACCATCATAGACTAGGCCCTGCCTCCTTCCTTTTCGCGGCGATTGTGAACGGAATCTAAATATGCGCGCAACGACAGAACCGTTTGGGTATGAATCTGGCAGATGCGCGCCTCGCTGAGATTGAAAATGGCAGCGATTTCCGAGAGGCGCAGACCTTCAAAATAGTAATGAGACAGTACCTTCTTTTGCAAATCTGGAAGCTTGTCTATCCTCGCACGGACCAAGTCGACTACTTCGCGGCTTTCAGTTTGCTCGCGGGCGTTCATTTCGTTGGCATCGCTAATACGCTCATGCATCGAAACGTTTCCTTCCGCGCCCGCCTTGGCGTTTATCTCGTCCATCGCGACAAAACTCAGCGGCCGCACCTGATCGAGCAGCTTGGCATACTCGGCCTCACTAAGGCCCAAAGACTCTCGGATTTCTCCTTCGGTGGCAGGCCTCTGGAGCGCGTGCTCAAGCTCTTCTATGGCCTTGCGGAGCTTTTTTGCGCTCGCCCGAACTGTCCGCGGCATCCAGTCGATGCGGCGCAGCTCGTCAAGGATAGCGCCACGGATGCGCATGGCCGCATAGCCCGAGAAGGACTTGCTTTTCTCGGGATCGAAACGCTGTGCCGCCGAAATAAGACCCGTCACGCCTACGCTATAAATATCCTCCATGTCGATATGGGAGTTGAAGTAAATACCCATGCGCGAAACAATCCCTTTTACCAAAGGTAGATACTGCTCAATGAGCTCCCAGTTAATGGGTTCACCCGCAACCTCGCGGATGCGGCTGTAAGCCCTCCAAACCGTTTTGGAATTGCTGGGAAGATGCATCTGGCTCATGTTTTACCCCCTCCCGCAGGCGGCGTGCGTCGCAAAGACGGTTGAGCAGGAGCTGGCATAGGCGCGGTGGGCGCCGCAAGTGCTTCTGCCGCACGGCGCCGCGATATAGTCCAAGAATCGACTATAAGCCCAGAAATCCACTTAAAGAGCACCCCGCCAACCACACACCCTATCGCCGATTCGAAGAGTACGGTCTCAATTTCTTTGCCAACGGCAATACCTGTGGCAAAGACAAGCGCAAAGCCAGCAAATCCCCCCAGTAATAGTAAGTGTTGTTTCAAGGCATCCCCCATCTCTCAAACGGTTTTTTATTAAGTTTTTTTACAATTACTTGAGTAAGTACTCCGGAAAAGTCTTTTGCAGGAGAATCGAGCTAATATCTGCAGCCCTATCATGAGCGATTCCCGGCCCAATGCTCCCGAAAAGAGGAGGCATACGTCCAGAAAGGACAAACTGCCACAAGCGCGAGCTGGAACGAATCTCATCCAAATGGGTATATACGCTGTGCGTAGCGGCAATTTCCTCGGCTACTGCAAAGCTGCGGTCGATCATCGAGTTATCGTAAGCGGCGTTGATCACCCAGACGCGCGTTTGCACACCCAACGCATCAAGTTGGCGACGCAACGCAAGTGCTTCCTCGGGTTCGCCCAGAGATATGCCGGAGGTATCAACCAACAACGCCGCAGTTGGGTCGATAAGTTTGGCATCGCGAATAAGGGGAACCCCCATCACCTCGCAGTAAAGCGCCAAGGCTGTATCCGCATTGGGGGCTCCACCGTCGAGCTTATAAACCTGAACGCTGCGGCGCTCAAAGAAGACTTCGTGTGCTAATTGCTTGCAAAGCGCCGTCGTCTTGCCAACGCCCGAAGGTCCCATAAAAGCTAAAGCACGGGTTGTTGCAGGAACCTTCACATTTCCATAGTCCATGAGCAGGCGACGCGCGAGATCGTTGAGCGCCGTCTTGACCGGAACGCGCTGCAGCTTCGTCCAGTCGGTCGAGGCCTCAAAACGACGAATAAGCGAGTTTTCAAAACCTGCCGAACGCAAAAGCGCCTCAAGTTTGGGTTGAGCTTCCTCCGAAGTCTCCCGCACCTTGCCAGCAGGATGACTGGCTGGCGCCGGCGCTTCCAAAAGGCTCTTTTCTTCGGCGGAAAATTCAGGAGCGGGGGCCTGGTTAGGTGCTGGGACGTCCGGCTTTTCATCCGGCAAGGTGGCGACAATTTCGAGCTTGGGCGCAGTCAAGAAGCGCGCCAGTCCCTTGCCTTCCACTTGGCGCACGGAGAGGACCTTTGCGGAAGGTCCCATTTCCTGACGAATGAGATTGACGGCCTCCTCGGCAGAGGAGACGACGAATTTGATTTTTTGCCCTTTCTGGATGGGTGTTGCCATAAATTTTTAGACCGGTACGGTGTTGGTGTTTGTATTGGAAGGCGTGTTTTCGCCCAAAAGATTTTCGGGAGCCTGAAGAATAGCCAGGCTTTGCACTTGCGTGGAAGCGGGAAGCTCCTGATAGGAAATAACATTCATGCGAGGCAAGCTCGGCTCGAAGAAACGCTTGAAAGGCAGCCGCAGCTCGGCGGAAGTAACAACAATCGGCATAAGTCCGCTGGTGGAAATTTGCGAAACAAGCGGGTTCAGTTCAGTCAAAAGCCGCTGGGTAAGATTAGGATCCATCATAAGTCCCACATCAAACTGGGTCCGACGAATGCGTGAAATAAGGTGCTGCTCTAAACGGGGATCCAAGGTAACCGCCTTGACCAATCCGGCCTCCGCCTCATAACTCGGGATGAAATAAACGCCCAATCGTTTGCGCGCCTGCTCGGCAAGCTCGTCGGGATTCTTTGTGAAAGAAGCCATGTCTGCGATTGTTTCGAGAATTAGAGTGATATTTTTGATTGGCAACCGCTCGCGCAGTAGATTTTGCAAAACACGCTGGATAATACCGACATTGACAAGATCGGGGAGCAGCTCGCTAACAAGCGTCGGGTTCTTGCCCTTGACAAAGTCGATGAGCTTTTGGGTGTCCTCGCGCTCGAGAATGAGCGCGGCATTCTCGCGAAAGACTTCCGTAAGATGCGTAATCATCACCGAAGAGCAATCGACCACTGTGTAGCCATTCATCTCTGCGGAGGCTTTCTCCTCTTCGCCAATCCAAACCGCCTCCAGCCCGAAAACCGGCTCAACCGCCGGAATGCCCTTAAGTGTCACCGCGCGATTGGCCACATTCATCGCCATATAGCGATGGGGCACCAGCGTTCCCCCACCTACGCGTTTGCCGCGCAAGAGAAAACGATATTCGTTGGGCTCAAGTTCAAGGTTGTCGCGGACGGCCACTGATGGTAAGACCAACCCAACGTCTCGAGCAAAGTTCTTCCGGACTCCGGTAACGCGCTCAAGCAAATCGCCATTTTGGGACTTGTCCGCCAGAGATAACAATCCATAGCCCAGCTCGACAGCAAATACGTCCACATGGATCGCCTTTTCAAAGTCGCTTTGGAAGGCGCTTGTGCCCGAGCTGGAGGCCTCCGCGCCGGTGGCCTTGCCTGTTTTGGCGCCTTTGTTGCCTCTCTGGTGCCCACCCACTGATACATCTTCATCAAGTTCGGGGTGCTGCTTCTTGGCTTTCTCCAGATTTGACGAAAGAAAGATACACCCCGCTCCAAGAAGGAAAAACACCCACATGGGCATGCCCGGCAGGAAGCCAAAAACCAAAAGCATGCCGCCCACGATCGCAATGGCGCGTGGATAAAAAAGCAACTGCCGCGTAACGTGTTCGCCCAAGTTTGCCTCTTCGGCGGTGCGCGTCACCAGAATACCTGCCGCCACAGAAACGATCAGGGACGGCACTTGGGCAACCAAACCATCACCAATCGAAAGCAGCGTATAACGTGAGGCGGCCTCGGAAAGCTCCATTCCTTTTTGGAACACGCCGATGCAAATGCCGCCAATGACATTGACGAAAGTAATGAGAATTCCCGCAACGGCATCGCCTCGGACAAACTTGCTGGCACCGTCCATCGCGCCATAAAAGTCGGCTTCTTTTTGTATTTTTTCGCGGCGGCGTGTCGCCGTTACTTCATCAATAAGTCCCGCGTTCATTTCTGCATCAATAGCCATCTGCTTGCCAGGCATGGCATCCAAGGTAAAACGCGCCGAAACCTCGGCAATGCGCCCCGCGCCTTTTGTGATCACAATAAAATTAATGATGACAAGAATCGCAAAGACGACGATTCCAACGACAAAATTGCCGCCCACCACAAAATTGCCAAAGGCCGTAATGATATGTCCGGCATTGCCTTGGAGCAAAATAAGACGCGTTGAGGCCACATTGAGCCCCAAGCGATAAAGCGTCACCGCCAAAAGCATTGTCGGGAAGGACGAAAACTCCGATGGATCTCGGACATAGATAATGATCATCATGATCATCAACGAAAGCCCTATTGAAACAGCCAGCAAAACGTCCAAAAGCGCCGGAGGTACAGGTAAAATCAAAATAATGACAATGCCGAAGAGCGCGAGCGTAAAAAACAAATCGCTCTGCTTGAGAAATGAACTTAATGGACTTTTGGGCGCTGTCATATTTTATTGGGCGGTCTCGAGAAGGCGGCGAGCTTTCAGTCGGTGGAAATAATAGCGGTGAGTGCGATAGACAAAGGCCAAGATCTGCGCGACCGCCTGATAGAGCGAAGCGGGGATAGCGCGCCCGACTACAGACTCACGATAGAGAGCTTGCGCAACCGGCCGGTTTTCGATCATCGGCACTTCGTTTTGGGCGGCAATTTGCTTGATGCGCTGGGCTAGAAGATCCTTTCCCTTAGCGAGCACAACCGGCGCATTGTCCTTGCCTCGCTCATATTTAAGCGCGACGGCAAAGTGGGTGGGGTTGGTCACGACTACGTCCGCGAGCGGAACCTTGGAGAGCACCTGGCGATAGGCCAGCTGCCGCGCGCGCTTGCGACGAGCACCCTTAACCTTCGGATTTCCCTCGGCATTTTTCATTTCATCCTCAACCTCCTGCTTGGTCATCTTGAGATTTTCCATGTGTTGCCATTTGTGATAGGAGAAATTGAGAGCCGCAATAACTCCAATAACCAAAATCATTTTGGAGAGCATCTCCATGAAAGTCTTGAAAATAAATTCGACGATATGCTGCGCCGAAACCATTGTATAAAAAATCGGGTCATGACGGATATCCACAATCACCCCATAAAGAATCCATGTCACAACAATAAACTTCAGCAGCGAGATTCCCATCTCCACAAACTTGGCGGTAGAAAAAAGCCTTTGCAGCCCAGTCACCGGATTGAGCTTATCCGGTTTGAAGCCCAAGACCTTTCCCGTAATCCGGAAACCCGTCTGCAATCCACCCGCTAAAATTGCCGCCGCGCAACAGACCACCAAAAAAGGAATCAAAATGCTTACGCCAATCTTAAAAAGCTCGGGGACCAAAAAGGCCGCCACATCCGGCGTAATCTCAAATTCGTTGAGATGCCCAAAAAGCCACGTTGCGAACTTGGAAACGGAAGCCGCCAGCGCCGGCGCTTGCAACGAAAGATATGCAAAGCTTGCAGCAAGAATGAAAACAACGCCAATTTCGGGAGCTTTGGGAAAATTGCCTTCATCAAAAGCCTCCCCAAGCCGCTTGGCTGTCGGCTGCTCCGTCTTTGAATCTTTGTCGGCGTCTGCCATTGTCATCTGCGCCGCCCTTAAAAGTTCCTTCCATGGAAACGCCCACGGCTGCCCCCTTTCGGACTAGCGTACATCGAGCAGGTGTAGCAGATTAAATGCCGAATCTCGAAGAAGCGTCATAATATACTGAACTATAACATCTAAAGTAAAAATAAGGCCTAAAAAGCCCGCAACAATCATGATGGAAAAACTCACGATAAATACATTCATTTGCGGAACGGTTTTGCCTAAAACGGCAAAGATCGCGTTTACTACAAAGTTAAGGGCGATAAAAGGTGCCGCTATTTGTACCGCCAGTACAAAAATTTGCGCCGTTTGTGCGATTAGCGCCGAAACGGTCGCGCCCGTAGGCACCCAAGTCCCCAAATGCGCCACATCAAAGCTTTTCACAAAGGAAGCAAACACTTCTAAATGCATCCCGGTGACTAAAAAAACGACAATAGCCGTCTGGGCCAAAAGACGTTGCACAGAGGGTCCCGAAAGTTGCGTATTGGGGTTGAAGGATGCATCTCTCATAAAACCACCCTGAATCGAAATGATTTCGCCCCCCATCGCGACAGTCTGAAAAGCCACTTTTACAATCAATCCCATAAAAAGGCCCAAAAGAACCTCGTGCAGACCGGCCACCAAAAGACCAGCAACATGGGCAGGAAAGGTCGGACGCTCCGGAACAATCATCGCCACCAGATTTGTAAAAACCAGAATCATCCCCGCCTTGAACATCATTGGGACGCTACTGCCGCTGAAGATCGGCACAAAAAACAAAAGAGTTCCCAAGCGAAGGGAAATCAAAAATCCCCGGTAGAGGAAATCTACATCCCAACCATCAATCATGAGGCCATGCTGGGTATTTTCTGGAAAACCCACGCCGTATAGTCGACGATGGTACGAATCATCCAGTGGGAACCGATGATCAACACCAGCGAAACTCCCATCATCTTGGGAACAAAAGTCAAGGTTTGCTCCTGAATACTCGTGATGGTCTGCAAAATCGAAACCAAAACGCCTACAACCATGGCCGTAATCAAAATGGGCGACATAAGCGTCATACTCACCATCACGGAAGTTCGCAAAATCTCAACTATCTGTTCTATGTTCATTATTTGAAGCTCTGCACTAGCGACTGGACGATAAGAGTCCATCCGTCAACCAAGACAAACAAAAGAATTTTAAAGGGGGTTGCGATAACCGCCGGAGGCATCATCATCATACCCATCGACATAAGCGAGCAGCCGATAATGAAATCGACAATGATGAAGGGAATGTAGATCAAAAAGCCCATCTGAAAAGCCGTTCGCAGCTCACTCATGATAAACGACGGCATCACGATGTGCATTGGAAGCTCCTCCACTTTTGTCGGACCACTACGCGAAATCTTGAGAAAAAACTCGATATCGGAGCTGCGGGTTTGTTTGAGCATGAACCCCTTGAGATCCTCGCAGCCGCGCGAAAAAGCTTCCTTGGACGTAATCTGCTTTTCAGAATAGGGCGTAATGGCGTTTTGATAAATACTATTCCAAGTGGGAGCCATGATGAAACACGTCAGAAAAATCGCCAACCCCGTGATAATCTGATTTCCAGGAGCCTGCTGAACACCCACCGCTCCGCGTATGAACCCCAAAACGATGATAATGCGCGTAAAAGAAGTGCACATGACTACCAGTGACGGAGCCAACGTCAAAAGGGTCATCAGCAGCATTAGCTGCAACGGCAATGAAATGTCTGTGGGGTCGGCCGCACCATTGAGGCTAATGTTGAGAGCCACAGGGGCCGCTGCCATTGCAGAGGGAACGGCCGGAGCCACATCGGCGCCAAAACAGATTGCCGAAGCAAAAAATAACCCAAGAGATAGGACTACTCCTCGCATACAAATTCCTCCCGCGTTTGATCCAATCGCGTTATAAATCCCTGCCCCACCCCCAAGAGCAGTTCTTTTTCGCGATATTTGACGACCACCAAAAATTGCCGATTCCCCAATGCGCGCGTATTTACCACCTCAAGCGGAGCTTGCGCGGCATTCTTAACACCGCTTAAGCCCTTCTTGCGCTTCCAAAAAACGTAGGCGGCATATGCGATCGCAGCCAAAAAAAGGATATATACAAACGCAGTTCCCGTGCTCGAAGGCCCAGCCACGGCGACGCTCGAGGTATTCTCCGGCGCCGCAGGGTAATAGACATGGGTAGGCTCTTCAGCAAAAAGGACGCTTGCCGATAAAAGAAACAGGGGAATAAGTGCTTTCATGAGTTGCCAACGAGTTCGGTGATCTTGATGCCGAAGTTATCTTCGACGACGACCACCTCACCGTAAGCAATAAGCTTGCCATTTACATAGAGCCCCACAGGATCCTTGGCCTGCTGTTTGAGCTGCAAAACAGCTCCGGGAGTCAGCGCGAGCACCTCGCGCATCGGCAACTCGCACGAGCCAAGCTGCACTGTTATTTGAACCTTAACGTCCAAAACCAAATCGAGACCTTTTGCTTCTGTTTCTGCCATAGTTAGACTTTCTCTTTTATTCGTTCGGTGATCTTGACGGCAACACGTTCGCCTTCAAGCCCCACCTCGCCTTTAAATTTTGTTGAATTGACAACCCGCACGGAAGTATCTTGCAACACCGAAGCCGAAAGCTCCAAGACATCCCCCACCCGCAGGGCTAATAGATCTCGAACCGTCATGTCGAAGGAAGGCCACTCTGCATAGAGGGGCATGCGAATGCCCGAATAGGCCTCCTGCCAAGAAACGGTCTTTTCAAGCGACTGGATGCGCGCATACTTTTTGCTGTTGGCTTGGATCTGTTTTACCAGCGGCTCGATTGTATAATAGGGGATCGCAAACTGAATTTCCTCAGCACAATCCCCCAAGTCGCCCTCCATCACCAAAACCAACATGGGCGCGTCGCTAGCCGTTGTCTGCAAAAACCTTCCGTTATTCTCATTGCCAACGATGGCGGGAGTCAGTTCTTGAATATCTGTCCATTGCCGGCTCCACTCTTCCAAGAAGATCGTCACCACATCGTTGAGCAGCGAGACTTCGATTTCGGTCAAGTATCTGTCCTGCCGCACGGAATGTCCCTTGCCTCCAAGCATTCTATCGACAATCGTCATCGCCAAACGCGGGCTAATAGAAAGGACGCCCACTCCCGAAAGGGGTTCAGCTTTAAAAAGTGTTATCGCAACTGGATTCGGCAAGGCTGCCGTAAATTTGCTAAAGTCCACCGTTTGCAACTTGGACATTTTGAGTCCAAAATCCATCCGCAGAAACATCGACATGCGCGCAGCTAAATAATGGACAAATTGCTCTTGGCGAATGCGCACTTGGCGCAAGTCATATTCAGTGAGAAACACGGGATTGCGGAAATCGTAGTTTTCGATGACGAGCTTTTGTCCTAAAGGATAACGTTCGCCATCATGCGTATAAACCAATTCGGTTTTTTTTGTTTCCACCTCCGCCAAGAGCGCTTCGATATCGCCCTGATCCAGTTGCATATTAATATCGGCAGCAGGCTCAGCCGCTGGAGGCGGCGTTGGAGCGGAGGGGCGCGGTTCTGGTACTGGAGCTTGCGCCGCCGGAGTTTCGGGCGCGGGGGCTTCCGGCGCCTGCGAATCTGGATTTGGTGTCGAGCTTTGCGCCCCTTCCGAAGAATTTTCCTGCGGATTCTCCTTGGGCGCTTCACTACTGTTTGGCTCTTCGCTCATTCTTCAAATTTCTATTGCACAACAAATTCCGAAAAATATAGACGCATCACGAGAGTTTTGCCCAAGACTTGGTTAAAGCCGTCAATCAAATCGCTGCGAATAATATTTTTTATCCCAGGCTCTTCCAAATCCGCAACGCTCAAGGCGCTCATAATGCCAAGCGCGCTATCAATAATCTTTGTACGGCTCTGCTCAATCTCCTCCTTAAAAGCTGGCTCGTCGCCTTCGACGATAAAACTGACTTTCAAGAAGCGGCTCTTCATAGAACCTGCAAGATTGGCGACAACATTTGGGAATTCCACCGATCCGCTGCCGCCCTCCGCTTTTTCACCACCACCATGCGCACCTTCAGCCTTTTTCTCGCCTGCCTTTTTGGGAGATGGCAAAGGTCCGCCATGTGCAGGCTGGTCGCTTTGCTGCTGGACTTTGGCGATGTCGCCCAAGGTTCTCTTCAAACGCGGGATCATCACTGTCTCTGTCACAACAAAGGACAGTATCGGCAAAACAATAATGACCATCAGAACAGGCAACCAAGGGCTACCACCTGCTGAGGCGGCCTTCGGTTTGACGGCTGCCTCTGGGGGAGAACCTTCGGCCTTTGGCGCTTCAGTTTTCGCCTTTTCTGCCTCAGTGTTTTTATCTTGTTTTTCTTCAGCCATAAATTATTAACGTTTTAAATTAACGACTTCCTGTAAAATATCATCCGTTACCGTAATGATACGAGATCCGGCCTGGAAGCTACGTTGCGTGACTATAAGGTTCGCAAATTCTGCCGTCAAGTCGACGTTGGAAAGTTCCAAAGCCCTCGTCTTAAAAACCCCTAAACCACTTGTCCCTGGAAGATTGAGGGTTGGATCAAGCGTCACCGAACCTGTTGTCGGAGCAGCCGCCGCCAGATTCGTATAGAGATTATCACCCGTCTTTTTGAGCGCATTGACATTCGTAAAATCCATCAGCAAAACCTGTCCGAGTTTAAAACTCGTCCCGTCATTCATCGTAACGGTTATGGTCCCATCCGAACTAAAGGCAATTGCCGAAGTAAAGGGTGCGTTGGCCTCGATCTGCGCCTGAGTGGCGGTAACGGAGCTATCCACCGTCAACCCGCTCCCAACGCCAAGCGAATAGGTAAAACTCATATCCCCCACGGTCGAAGGAGATGTAGCGGCAGCCGTATCCAAAGTGTAAATCAAATTACCTTCCGTATCCTGCGTAACATCGTAGCTAATCGAGCCCCCCACCACTCCTTGCAGGCGCAAGCCCGAAGAGTTCACCAAATATCCTTCGTCATCAAGGGCAAAATCTCCCGCGCGCGTGGCATAATTTTCGTCACCGAGAATATTTCGAACAATAAAATACCCATCACCGTCTATTGCAAGGTTGGTGCTCACCCCTGTCTCATTAATCGATCCTTGAGTATTGACCGTCGAGATGGCCGCCACTTGCACTCCCGTCCCCACTTGTGAAGTATTGTTGTTTGTGCTACTTGCGGAAGACGCCGTATCCAGTTCATTACTGAAGGTATCGGAATAGCTGATTTGCGAAGCCTTAAAGCCGGTGGTATTAACGTTGGCAATATTATTGCCGATGACCTCGAGCCCCTTTGAAAAACTTTTTAGAGCCGAGACGCCGGAAGAAAGTGAACCTGTAAGAGACATAGAAAATTAGCTTTGAGTGTTTGAGGTTGTGGAAATATTTGAAACCGAGATAATTGAGGAAGCGTTATAATTAGTGCCGTTTATTGTCACATAGGGCTGGTCATCAGAGACTCCCACCTCGGTCACGTCTCCAGTAATATAGCCATCTGCGCTATCTACTGTCACTCGCTTGCCGATGTAGGACACAGTCCCCTGCGCGGAAACAGTACTCGCCAAATCCACGAGGGTATTGTTGGTCTCCGTTGAGATCTGCAGCGCCGAAAACTGAGCCATTTGCGCTATAAAGTCGGTATCCGAGACGGGATTGAGTGGGTCTTGATTTTCGAGCTGCACGGTTAGCAACTCCAGGAAATCATCCTGAGTTAAGTATGAAGTAGGGGATACTGCGCTGGTTGCTTCAGTTGTCATAGTTTGAATAGTCGAAAGTGGGTTCGTCCACGTTAATGCCATTCTTGGCCACATCTCCTGTCAAAGTTTTCCAGCCGGATAAAATGAGTTCGGCCAGCCCTTTGTCGGGGGCAGTAATATGAATCTTAACGCGCCCCGAGCTTGAGTTGAAACGCACGATGATCTTTGTCTGTGCATCCACCGGAACAACAATACGCGCCCAACTTTGACCCATCGCACACAGACGATTGATAAGCTCCTGCATGCGAGTGATAAAGGTCTCGCGCACGGCCACGTCTTGGAAATCGGTTTGCGCCGATTCAACGAGGGCACCCAAACGCATCCGCGAAACGCCGTCAAGGGCATCTTGACTGAATGCAAAATCATGCGTGCGCGACGTATCGCGACGATTCTCATGGTGCGCCGAAAAACTCATAGACTCCTTTGGAGCATTTTGCGTACCAGAGCACTCGCCAAAGTGCTGCAATGCCGCTTTTTGATGGGACTGCGTCGATGTTTTTACAGTTTCTTTACCATCAAGATGTCGACCGCTCTCCTTATCCAACGGAACCTGCGCCGATGGCACGGCCGAAGTAGGAGCCACTCCTTCGGATACTATCACAGGCTGCCCCAATGCCTCAGAGCATAGCTCGGGCGTCGACTGCGCGGGAGAAAATCCAGAGACGCTTTGGCGCACATCACACATCGCAGCGCCCGCCGCAGGCGCGGCCGATTTTGTATTTTCAAGCTTCGAAAGATGCGCCTCTTCATCAAGGCGCGCGGACTCTTCCTTCAGGGCGCGCCGCGAAGCCGCCAAAAATTCACCCTGCTCGCGGCTTTTCTCGGCACGCGAAAACGCCTCTTCAATGACGGCTTCTTTTTCCACCATTCGTTCCGCTTGCACCGCCTTCTCGAAAAGCATTTTATCCCAGTCAAACTCGGGAGGCTTTTCTTTCGTCAATAGGCGCTCCGCTCTCGCCTTTTCGGCGTCCGCCTCCAGAAGTTCGCGCTCCTCGGCGCGGTTTGCAGTAGCATGGACGTCATATTCCCACATGGCTACTTTTGCGACTGCTGGTAAAATCGCATTTTCTCAGAAAGACGTGCAATCCTTGCGCGCATTTGCGCCTCCTGGCCCGGCTGGGCGGTCATGGCCTCAAACACTGCGCCAACAGTATCCGATTTCATCAACGCCAATATTTTGACGACCATATTATCGTCCATCTGATTGAAGATTCCAGCAACTACATCTGCGCTCATGGCTGAATAGGTTGAGGCAAGGGTCTTTATATTCTTCATCTCGGCCGAACGCGACTGTACAACAACTTCGTCTATATTCTTCCGAAGCGCTTCCAAACGTTCGCGCACCACCTCCAGCTCCTTTTTCTCGGCCCCTAGGCGCTCTTCGTAAAGTCTAAGTTCCTCTCCGCGATCGGCGACCTCCTTCTGGCGATTCTCAAGTGCGTCGATGAGCTTTTGTAATTCGCGCGTATGGAAAGTCCAATACACATAATAGTCCACATCTTCGGTTCGAAAAGAGTTGGCATAAGCCATCAGCGTCGAATCCAAATACTGGTAAACCCTCAGCGAGCTTACCGCCAAAACGATAAACATCGCCAAGACAGGCGCGAACCACTTGTTTAAAATCAGCTGCATAATGCGCTACCCTCTCTGGAAAGCATAATCTCTTCCAATTCTTTTTCGATTTCTCGATTGGTTTCTTTTTGGTAATCTTCGTGGCGTTTTTGGCGCAATCGTCGAATTGCTTCCGCCTCGCGTCGCTGCAGCAAATAGCCCTCGCGGGCTTTCACCTCTTCGGCTTTAGCTCGTTCCAAAAGCTCTTCATAATTTTTACAAAGGCCTTCTTGCCTGTTAACCTCACGCAAATAGGCAACCTGTCTCCAGCCTTCTTGCCGCCCTTCGCGCGCCTGACGGACTATTTTTAAAAGTTCGCCTTGGCATCTCCGCGCGTTTTGCAGCGTTTCAAAAGCCAGTTCGCGTTTGCGCGACGCCTCGCCGAAGAGCTGCAAGGCGGCCTCTTCCAGAGAAAGCTTCCATTTCAAGGCTGAATCCAGTGAAAATTTAAATTTTTTCATACTATGCCAAAATTTCTTTAAGTTTTTTGAGTGCCGCTTTCCGGTCGGCGCACTCGTCAAAATGCTGCTTTAAAAGCTCCATCAAAAACGGCTGCTTCTGTATGGCGCGATCAAGCTTTGGGTTTGTGCCCTTTGCATACGCGCCCACTTGGATAAGGTCCTCGTTCTTGCGATAAATCGCCATCAAGTCTCGCGCGGTAGAAACCAACGAAAGCTCCTCCGGCGTTAAAAGCGTCCTTGTCAGGCGACTCAAGCTCTCCAGAATATCGACCGGCGGATAATGATTGGCGGTGGCTAGGGCGCGGCTCAAAACAATATGGCCGTCCAAAATACCGCGGGCCGCGTCGGCAATGGGCTCATTCATGTCGTCGCCTTCCACAAGGACTGTATACAGCGCGGTAATAGCGCCGATTTCATCCATCCCCGTACGCTCCAAAATTTTTGGTAGAAGCGCAAAAACCGATGGCGTATAGCCACGCGAAGTGGGCGGCTCGCCGATGGCCAGACCAATTTCGCGTTGAGCCATCGCCAATCGCGTGAGCGAGTCCATCATCAACATCACCTTTTGTCCACGCGAGCGGAAATACTCCGCAATGCGCGTTGCCATCAGCGCCGCACGCACGCGCAGGGGTGCAGGCTGATCGGAGGTCGAAACCACCACCACCGAACGCTTCATCCCCGCCTCCTTGAGATCGCCCTCGATAAATTCGCGCAGTTCTCTTCCGCGCTCGCCGATAAGTGCGATAACATTTACGTCCGCAGCAGAATGTCGGGCGACCATACCCAAAAGCGTCGACTTACCCACACCAGAGCCCGAAAAGATTCCGATGCGCTGGCCACAGCCCAATGGCGTAAACAAGTCGATCGAACGCACTCCGGTCGTCAGCATTTCTCGGATGCGCTCGCGTTTGAGCGGATTCGGCGCGGCCGATTGCAAACCATTGCTATAACTGGCGCGCAACTCGCCTTTGCCATCTATCGGAAGCCCTCTTCCGTCAATGACGCGGCCAACCAGGCCTTCTCCTAAAGGAACGCGCTCACCCACTCCGGCAGCGCGCACACTTGCCCCAGCGTGAATTTCATTCATGTTCATTAGCGGCATCAAAAGCAGTCTTTCATCCCGAAAGCCAACCACTTCAGCCTCCACCTGAACGCCGGTGCGCTCCGAGGAAATAACACACAATTCTCCCAACGAAAGATCTGGGCCCTCAGACTCCACGATCAGCCCCTGCACTTGCACCACGCGTCCAACCTTGACTTGCGGGCTAAATGTATGCAGTCTTCCGCGAATACGTTCCAAGCGCTGCAAAAGTGGCTCGGTCATAAAACAGACACCTCCTCCAAAAGCCTGCGCAACTGCGTTCTTAGCCGCGCATCCACAAGCCCAAATTTCGTCTCCATCACGCAATCGCCCACCTTGAGAGTCTCGTCGGCCTTGAAACTCAACCGCGGATGATTCTCGCAATATTGCGCGTCCATCTCCTGTAACGCCTTCAGGTCCTGCGGCGCCAAACGAACACTCACCGGCTCGCCGACGGGACAACTTTGCGCCACCGCATTGTCTATTCTGGCGCGCAACGTCTCGACGCCCGAGGCATCTTCCCCTAAAATTTTATGTACACCCGCCACAATCAGCTCGGGCAGCGCTGCGGCCAGCTCGCCGGCAAGCGCCTCGTAAGCCCCCTCGATTTTTTTCAAAATTCCATCGGCATGCTGTTGCATCTGGGTTCTAAGCTCCAAGATTTGCGCATTGCATTTGTCGCTGGCCGACTGAAAGCCAGCCTGAAAGCTTTCTTGGCGCGCGGCCTCAAGAGCCGCTCCGCCAATCGGCGCCTCGCCGGAGCTCTCCAGCGAAACACTTTTGAGTTTCCTCGAAAAAACTAGGGCCGTCTCGAATGCCATGAGAAAAACTTCTATCCAACCATTTGATCTCCGCCGGAAGCGTCGAGTGAGATTTCTCCATCGTCACCCAATCGGCGCACCACCTGAATAATACGATCTTGAGCCGCTTCCACGTCCTTGAGCTTGACAGGCCCGAGCATGGAAATTTCCTCTTTGAGGGTTTCGGCGGCGCGTTTGGAAACACCGGAGTAAATCGCTTGTTGAAGCGCGGGCGTCGCAGATTTGAGCGCAATCGTAAGGTCCCCCATTTCGACCTCGCGCAAAATTCGCTGCAAATCGGGCTGCTGAAGCTTGAGGAGGTCTTCGAAAGAGAACAGTTTTTTGCGAATGGCTTGGCCCAAAGCCGGATTGCGTTCCTCGAGTTTGACCAAGAGAGCCTTGCTGACCTCTTTGTCCATCGCGTTGATAAGCCCGACAACAGTACGAATCCCGCCAGCAACGTGTGTCGTCTGGCGTTGGGCGCCCACCATGTGCTTTTTGAGATTGTGCACTACCTTAGCCACAAGCTCGGTGGAAGTCGTCTCCATGATGCCGATGCGCTCAGTGACGACTTCGCGCAACTCTGGGGGCAACATCGTCAAAATGGCAGCTGACTTCTCCTCCGTAAGGTGCGAAAGGATAAAGGCCACCGTCTGGGGTTGCTCATTTTTAATCAAATTGTAAATCTGGCGCGGCTCCATTTCGGAAATCTCGTTGAGGACCTCCAGCGCACTTGTGGCTGGCGCAATTCTCCCAATAATATTGGCCGCCTTGAAATCTCCCTTTGCCTTCTCGAGCGTCTTAAGCGCATAAGACGACCCTCCAAGTTCAGTCCCCAGCCCCTCGCCAATAATCCCGCTAAACTCATCAATCACACGCTTTTTCGTCTTCATGTCGATAAGCGGATAGTTGGCGATTTCCTGACAAATAAGCTCCACTTCGTGGTCCTCGAAGTGCTTTAAAAGTTCCGAAGCCACAGGCACTCCCAGCACAATCATGAAGATCGCCAAGCGCTGGTATTTATTGAGCTTGTCGTACTCTATGTTGATTTCAAGTGTTTCAGGCATACTATCGTCTATTCTGTCCGGCCGCCACCCAGGTTTTGAGCGTTGCGCTGACATTTTCAGGTTTTTGCTGGATCAAATTATTTAAAAGCTCCGGTGTAACTGCGACAGGTTGTTGAGCTGAAGCGGCCTGTTTTTCCTCCACCACTTCTAGGCTAGCCGGCTCGTTCTTTTGGTTTTTGAGCATTTTGAGGAAGAAGAGGAAAATACCCACGGCGGCGGCGATTGCCAAAAGCTTCCGCCCCATCTCCATTAAGCCCGAAGCTCCTCCGGTCGCACTTGCAATGGTATTTGTTTTCTCGACGGCCAATGCCGCCGGCTTCTCAAAGGTCATCTCATCCACCGTCACACGCTGGTCAGGCGTGCTCGCGGGATCCAGACCCAAAGCATTAATAACCATCTTTTTGATTGTATCGAGCTCCTGAGCCGTGCGATTGACCGGGGCGCTGGTAGTCGAACCTCCTTCAACTTTTTTGGCCAGAAAGATCGCGGCCGAAATCGATTTGATACTGCCAGGCGTGCGCACGGTTTCGCTCACCGATTTGTTGATTTCATAGGAAATACTCTTGTTCTTCTGCGAATTGCTGTTGCTGTTCTGCAGGGCTGCCGCTGCGCCCGATGCACCCGGCCCGTTCGCCGCCGTGCCGACCACTCCTCCCGGAGAATTCTCCGAGCTCGAGGAGGTCTCCTCCTGACTTGTCTGCGAACGAATCACCTGCCCTTCCGGATCATACTTTTCCTCGACCAGCGTCTGTGCATCAAAACTCAAATCAGCCGAAACCCGAACCACAACGTTTCCTTCCCCCACAATAGGCGCAAGCATTGTCTCAATCTTCTTTGTGAAATAATCTTCTATGGACTTGCGGAATTTCAAGTGGCCTGCGGCCGCTCCGAATGTCGATTCCTCTTCCGAATTGGAGCTTAACACCTTGCCGGTGTTGTCCACTACAGCGACATCGGTGGTTTTTAGGCCCTCCACTGAATTCGCTACCAAATAACGGATAGCAGTCACATTCTCTTCGCTCAAGCTCCGGCCTCCTACGTCCACAAACACCGAAGCCGTCGGACGTGCATGATCATTTGTCACTAAAAGTTTATTTTCAGGCAGTACAATCATTACCCGCGAAGCGCGCACCCCTTCCAACTGGTTAATCGAGCGCGAAAGTTCCCCTTGCAGGGCTCTAACATAATTCGCACGCTGAACAAAGTCCGACACTCCAAAATTCCCCTTATCAAAAATCTCATAACCCACCCCACCGCCGCTGGGAATCCCCTCTCCTGCCATCTTCATTCGCAGCTGATATACTTTCTCCGAAGGAACAAAAACCGAACGCCCGCCCGCCCCCATCTCATAAGGTATTTTTTCCTCGTCGAGGGTAGAAATCACCTCCGCCATATCCTTCGAATCAATGCCGCCATAAAGCAAACGCATCTGCGGCCGACTTGAGTAAAAGACCAAAGCTCCCATACCCACCGCGACTGCGAGTGCCGCCGCGACAATCGTCATTTTCTGAGCAGCGCTCAGCTCTTTCCAAATTTTTCCAAGTTGTTCAAAAAGCGTGTTCATAAAAAATTAAATTACACCTGCATCTTGATAAGCTCCTGGAAGGCCGAAACTAGTTTGTTGCGCACCTCCGACATCATCGTAAAAGCCACTCCAGCTTCCTGCATGCTCAGCATCGCTTGATGGATATTGTTGGTTTTGCCCGTCAAAACCGCCTGAACGCTTGTATCCGCCGCCTTCTGCTTGCCATCCACGGACTGCACAAGATTGGAGAGCATATCGTCAAAGCCGACATTATTCTCTACCTGCGTCACGCTTCCGGTCCCGCGCGCAACCATCGTCTGCGCATCCTGCGTAATCTTGCGCACGGTGTCCAGCAAGTCGGCCGAAGAAACTGTACTAATTGCATCTATCATAAATTATCTATTGTCTCCCCATTCTTAGCGCCGCATCCGCCATCGCCTTGCTGTTTTTTGCAACCGTCAAGTTGGCTTCATAGGCCCGCGAGGAGGTAATCAAATCGATCATTTCCTCGGCTGTTTTGACATTGGGAAGCGTTACCATTCCATCTGCGTCGGCATCCGGGTGAGCGGGATTGAAAATCTTTTCGCCAGGGCGCGTATCTTGCGTGATACCCGAAACGCGCACGCCGCGAACCCCCTTTGAAGATTCCATGGGATTACCTTTTTCGGCAGTCATCATCGCCGCCTCAAAGCTCACCACTTTGCGCTGATAAGGCTTTCCATCCACATCTCGAGTCGTCTGGGCATTGGCGATATTGCTGCTAATGACATCCAATCGGACGCGCTCTGCATTAAGCGCGGAACCAGTGATTTCAAGAGAAGGAATAACGTTCATAAAAATTAGTTACCAGAAGTTTGTGACCTGATAGCACTCTGAAGTTTTTGCAGGCTCGAGGAGAGATACTGCGTCAAAAATTGATACTCAACCGTATTTCGATTGATTTGCATAAGCTCCTTGTCTAGCGAGACGTTGTTGCCATCAGGGCGCACCGAAGCTGCCGTTTTATCAAAAGTCAAAGTCGGCTCGAGGGCGCGGAGAGCGCCCACATTCGAGTCTTTTGCGGCTGCGCGCAGCTGCGCATCGAAATCCGGCGCCAAATCCACCCGCTTATATCCGGGGGTCTCGGCATTGGCAACATTGCTAGCGAGCGCCTCTTGACGCAAAGCGCTTGCGTCCAAGAGCTTCTTGGCCATCACATACGACTGAGAACTGAGGATCGACTCTACCATGTGTCTCCCTCCGGTAGCACCCTTCGTGCCACTTATAATAAGACAAGATACGCCTTATTATATTTTCAACAGGCAAGGGCCTCGCCTCGCCCCTATCCTCAAGGATTTGTAAAAAATTCCGTAAAGCATCCTGTATGGCCTTTGGAGCTTCCAACGACTTTTTCTCTCCCGCGCCGATTACCGACTCCGAGTACAAATTTATTTGCGATTTGGTGTATGAACAAAGCCGCATCAAGCTCGGCGACAACAAGCGCGAACTGGTCATGGCGCGGCTAAGCAAGCGCCTGCGGAAGCTGGGGCTGAAGAGCTACGGCGACTACTGCAAAATGGTCAAAACGCCCAAGGGGCAGGAAGAGCTTGGCGATCTTATTGACGCCATCTCTACCAACCACACCTTCTTCTTCCGCGAAAAGGGCCACTTTGACTATCTTCGCGACATTGTTCTACCCAAATTTGCCCCGCGCGAAAAACCCAATCCCAAAATCAACATTTGGTCGGCAGCGTGCTCCTCGGGCGAAGAGCCCTACTCCATCGCGCTTTTGCTGGCCGAATATTACGGCATTCACAACACTTCAGCCCAATGGAACATCGATTGCACCGACATTTCGACCAAGGTGCTAAAAAAGGCCGCTGAAGGCATTTTCCCGTCAGAACGGCTCGAACAGGTCCCCGCAGCAATGGTCGAAAAATACTTTCAGGCGGGTTATGGTCAATGGGAAGGACACTACCGCGTCCGCGACGAAATCAAACGGCACATGACCTTCCAGCGCCTCAACCTGCTTGGCGGACGCTATCCTTTCAAAGAGCCCTACGATGTTATCTTCTGCCGCAACGTCATGATTTACTTCGATAAACCCACGCAAGCCGAGCTTGTGGAAAAATTCTTCCCTCTTATTCGCGCGGGAGGCTACCTTTTTATCGGGCATGCGGAAAGTCTGACAGGCACTAACCACCGCTACAAAACCATCAAACCCGCCATCTACCAAAAACCGGAGTAACACATGCCCATCAAAGTTCTAGTCGTTGACGACTCCGCCACGGTCAGGCAATTGGTCTCTCGGATGCTTTCGCAAGACGATGAAATCGAGGTAGTTGGCACTGCTCAAGATCCCTATGTTGCACGCGACAAAATCGTGGAGCTCAAGCCCGACGTTTTGACGCTGGACATCGAAATGCCGCGCATGGACGGCATCACCTTTCTCAAAATCCTGATGGAGCAGCATCCGATGCCGGTTATTATCATCAGCTCCCTCACTCAAGCAGGCTCAGCGATTGCCCTCGAGGCGCTGCGCATCGGAGCGGTCGATGTGATGGCCAAGCCTGGCAGTGCTTTTACGATTGGAGACGTGGGCCCCCAACTGATCGAAAAAATCAAGGCCGCCGCTATTGCCAAAAGGCTTCCCAGGCGCAGCTTCACGCAAGCCCCCGCCGCACCCGCCAACGCGCCGCGCCATCCGACGCTCATCAAAACCGTCGAAAAAAAGCCCCTCATCTGCGCTTTCGATAATCACGCGACCCTGCTATTGGGAGCTTCCACGGGCGGCACCGAAGCCCTACGCGATTTGCTCACGCGGCTTCCCGCCGAAATTCCGCCCACTTTCATCGTCCAACATATTCCGCCCCACTTCAGCAAGGCGTTTGCCGATCGCCTCAATCAACTTTGCCCCTTTGAAGTCCGTGAAGCACAAGAAGGCGACATCGGGCGCGCGGGCTTGGCGCTTGTAGCTCCAGGCGATTTCCACATGGTTTTGCATTGGACGGGTAACGCTTACCGCGTCTCGCTCAAAAAAACTCCCATGGTCTGGCACCAGCGCCCGGCAGTAGATGTTCTTTTCGAGTCCGCCATCGCCTGCAATGCCGCACCTTTTGCCACAGCTGCGGTTCTCACTGGCATGGGCCGCGATGGAGCTGAGGGGCTTCTAAAGCTCAAAAAAGGGGGGGCCTCCACCTACGCCCAAGATGAAGCCTCGTGCGTAGTCTATGGAATGCCCAAGGCCTGTGTTGAGCTGGGGGCGGCTGACAAAATCGTCTCTCTGGAACTCATGCCGCGCACCCTGCAAAACACCTACGCGCGGCACATTATCCGCAAAACAGGCCCAACAACATAGCAATAGCTCCTTATTATAGGGCAGCAGCTGTTCGTTTTTACACTGTTTTTCGTCGTAACTTGCTAATCTTCAATTGCGTTTGAAGTCCCAGCTCCCCTCTTTTACAATTTATTAACTAAAAGCTTGATTTTTTACTCGAAATATGGCATTATAGTTCAATGAAAAACGCGCTAAAGGCAGCTTTCTTTCTCGCAATTCTCGGTTTGACCTCGGCAGAGGCCGCCTCATCCATATGGACAGGAAACAGTAGCTCCACGAGCAATTGGTCAGATACCGCCAATTGGCAGGGCGGCGCGCGTCCGGCTACCAATTACACGACCACCGCTGTCATGGCCGGAACCAATGGCCTCAACAGCAACGTCAACACAACACAATACCTTTACGGGCTCAATTTCGCCTCCAATGCAGGCAGCTTCGTCCTTTCCGGTCAGGATATTTTCATCCGCAACGGAGGCATTGTGAGCGATAGCCCCAATACCCAAACCATCCTCAACAACATCATTTTAGCCTCCCCCACTTCGCAAACCTGGGATATAACCGATGGTAATCTTTTTGCCTCCGGTTCCATCAGTGGTCGAGATGGCCATAGCGTACGTTTCATTAAGGATGGCAATGGCATCTTGACTCTTAATGGCACGACCGCCAACACCAACACGGGAGATTTTGTTATTGATGACGGAACGGTTGTCCTTGGCAAAACCGCAGGCGTCACAGCAATCGCCGGCGACATCGAAATTGGCGATGCAACTCTAACGCTCAATACAAGCAACCAGATTGTGGACAGTTCCGATATGGACATTGGCAACTACTACGGCATGTTCAATCTCAACGACAACCAGGAGACTATTCGCTCGCTCTCAGGCGTTGGTAATGTTTACTTGGGCTCCGGACGCCTGACCATTTCTGGCAACGCCTCCACTTCTTTTGGCGGCTCCATTAGTGGTACGGGCGGTCTTACAATCAATGGCACAAGCTCCCTCACCCTTTCCGGCATCAATTCCTATACTGGCGAGACGATTCTCTCGGGCGGCACACTCCAGCTCGGTCGCGACCAGACCTTGGCCAACCTAAGCGCCTTAACGCTCTCCGGCGGCTCGCTCAAGACCCGCGGTTATGACCAAAAGTTTGGAGTCCTCACGCTCAATGCAGATTCTACGATCGATCTTTCTAGTGGCTCGAGCATCCTGAGCTTTTCGAATTCCTCAGGAGTCGCCTGGGATTCTTCGGCTACTTTGACCATTAAAGGCTGGAATGGCTCTCGTTCGGGAGGCAGCTACGAGCAACTCCTCGTCGGCGCCAATGGCCTGACCACCCAACAGCTCAGCCAAGTCCAATTTTTCAATCCTGAAGGCCTCGCGGCTGGCACCTACGGCGCCACGCTCCTGAGTTCAGGCGAAGTCGTTCCTGTTCCCGAACCGGCCACGATCGGCTTGGGCGTAGCACTGCTGGGCCTCCTGGGTGTAAAAATCCGTCGTCGCAAAGAAATTGTGCAGCTCGAAAAATAGTTTTGCGATTTGGCGCGTGATTGTCTTCAAATCATAGCGCCGATGCAAAAACAATTGCACTTTGAAAACGGACGTTTCCTCGTCTCTCTTTTTGGAGCCGAAGGCAATCTCAAAACACTCGAAACGGGCTTGCGCGTCTCTCTGGTGGCGCGCGACTGTCAACTGACGCTTGACGGCAAAGCCGAAGACGTTGCCACAGCAGAAAAGTTTTTCGAGATCTTGAAGCTTGGCAAATCTCAGGGCATGACCTACAAAGCTCTCGACCTTGAGCATCTTCTGGAATATATGCGCCAGAATGACTGGAAAGCTCTCGAAGAACTTTTCCGCCAACCGGCAATTATCCAGCTCAAAAATGGCACCTATGTGGCCAAAACGCTCAACCAAAAGCGCTATATTACCGCTATTCGCTCCCACGAAATCACTTTTGGCATTGGGCCGGCCGGCACCGGCAAAACCTATCTGGCGGTTGCGCTCGCGCTCGAAGCCCTCGCGCAAAATTCCGTCCGCAAAATCATTTTGACCCGCCCCGCCGTAGAAGCGGGCGAGGCACTCGGTTTTCTCCCAGGCGACCTTGAAGAAAAAATTCTCCCCTACTTGCGCCCGCTCTACGACGCCATGGACGAAATGGTCGGCAAAGACCACGTCGAAAAAATGGTCGAAAAAGGCATTATCGAAATAGCCCCCCTAGCCTACATGCGAGGGCGAACACTCACCGGCGCCTTTATCGTTCTCGACGAAGCCCAAAACACCACCCCCGAACAAATGATGATGTTTCTGACGCGCCTCGGTGAAGGCTCCAAAATGGTCATCACCGGAGACATCACCCAAATCGACCTGCCTCGCAGCAAAATTTCCGGCCTCAAACAATCGGTCGAAGTCCTCTCAAAAACCCAAGGCGTCGCCGTCTTTGAATTTCTTGGCCACGATGTCGTCCGCCATCCGCTCGTCCAACGCATCATCGATGCTTACGAGCGCTTCAAAGAAGCCCGAGCGCTGCGCTAGTAGCCATGAAACCGCCGCCGCGCTCCATCGAAATCTTCTCCGAATTGCGTTCGCTAAAAATTGACCGTCGCGCGCTTCGAGCTTTCATTGCCGCCCTCGACGCCCACTACACTCCCGCCAATCGCGGCACGCTTTCGCTCGCCTTCCTTACGCATGACCACCTCGCCGCCCTTCACGCCGAATTTTGCGCCGACCCGACCCCAACCGATGTTATTACCTTCCCAGCCAGCCCCGCAAATGACGCAAAAGCGCTAGAATTTGGCGAGCTTTGTCTAAGCCCCCAAGCCGCACTTGATTATGTAAAAAAAAGGGGCAGCAAAGTGGAGCTCGAAATTAGGAGATATATCGCCCACGGCTATCTCCATCTTATTGGTTTTGATGATCTTACGCCAAAAGACCGCCGCCAAATGCGCCGCGAGGAGGCCGTGTGCTTAAGTCTTGCCAAAGACCTCAAAAACATCTTCCATTTCAAACCATGAAGGGAAGAGTCGTCATTTTGGGAGGGGGAACTTCCTCGGAACGCGAAGTCTCGCTGCGCTCAGCCAAGGCCGTCTATGAAGCGCTGCGAGAACACACCGAGGCCGCGCTTATGACGCTCGATAGCTACGAACTGCCCTCTGCGCTCGATCCTCAAAAAGACATCCTTTTCCTGACCACTCACGGCACTTTTGGCGAAGATGGCGCGTTGCAGGCGCTCCTTGAAGATCGCGGCTTTGTATATACCGGAGCCGACTCGCAAAGCTCGCAGCTTTGTTTCGACAAACAACGCTCCTTGACGCTCGCGCGCAATCTCGGCATCGAAATTCCCGAGGGCGTTTGTTTTCAAACACCCCCGCCCGCACATGCCCTTTGGAAAAACCTCGGCCCCAAGATCGTCCTTAAGCCCAATGCCGAAGGCTCTTCGGTCGGGCTTCAAATCGTCGAAAACGAAAAATCGCTTGAGGCCGCTCTCAAAAAGTTCGATGGCCAGCCCACTCTCGCCGAGCGTTTTGTCTTTGGCCGCGAAATGACCGTGGGCGTCCTCAATGGCGAGGCCTTGGGAGTGGTCGAAATCATCCCGCAGGGAGGCGTTTACGATTATCAACGCAAATACACCACGGGAGAGACTCAATACGAATTTCCCGCCAAGATTGCCGAGCCTATTGCCAAACGCCTCCGCGAGGAATCTGCCGCCTTTTTCAAGGCCAGCGCTTGCCGCGACTTTGCCCGCGTAGACTTTCGCCTGCGCGATGATGGGACTCCCGTTTTTCTCGAAATCAATACGCTCCCAGGGCTCACCGCCACCAGCCTTCTTCCCAAGTCGGCTTCGGTCACCGGCCGCGATTTCCCGACCCTTGTAAATGAGATGCTTCGTGGCGCCCGCGCGCGCTTTGTGGAGAAATACGCGCTGGCGATTTGTTAGGAGATTTGCCTTCACAGGTAGTTTCGACGAAAATCCTCTCATGCCCACCTCGCGCGTTCTCTCCGGCATCGTCGTGCTCTGCGCGCCCAAGGCCGAGCGTTACTCAAGCTGGGAGCTTTTCACCCGCGCGGAGGGCTTTCTTGCGCTCACGCTCCCCATCAAAGTAGCCCTTCCCTACGGGCTTTTCGACTCCGTTGAGCTTATCGCCACGCCCAAGGGCAAGGCATTTTTTGCGCGCGAGGTACACCTGCTTGAGCGGCCTTGCGCCCTTGGGCAGAATCTCGGCGCTTTTAACCAGGCTTGCGCGCTCGCGCATTTTCTCCGCACGACTTTTCGCGAGCTCCCCGACTATGGCGGCGTTTTCGACCTCTTTCAAAAAGCGCTTGCCCACTACGCTCGACATCCCGCCGCGGCCGAGCTTATCACCTTCAAGGCCCTCTACAAAATTCTCTCCGCCGAGGGTTTCGCGGTCAAGGAAGGCTGGCTTGAGATCCTGAGCGCTCCGCAGCGCTCACAAGCTCAGGGGCTTTTGCGCGCGGCCGTAGAAGAGCCGCCCGAGATGTCGGGGGCCTCTCTTTTGGAATCGCTCAAAAGCTGGGCCGCGCGTGAACTCGGGACGCGCTAGGCTCTGCTAACAAATTATGGCAAGGAGCGGTTGAGGCAGGTTTGAGTTTTAACAAGGCTTTGAGGGAAAAACTCGTGCTAGAGGCACGGACTTCGACCGAGAAACGAAGTTAAAACTCAAAACCGCCCAACTTCAGCTAAGCGGAAGCGCTGCGCATCTTACTACTGCTGAATCTGTTACGACAGCGCCGCGCCTGTCAGAATTTGTTAGCAGAGCCTGGGGTATGCGATTCTTTCTTGCACTCCGTGTGCTTTTTCTGAAAAAATACCCGCATGGCGGATATTGACATCAAGCATCTCAAAACCCTCGCACGGCTCGACCTGACGGCCGAAGAGGAAGAAAAATTTGGCCGGCAGCTCGGCGGGATGCTCGATTATTTTTCGCAATTAAGCGCGATTGATACCGAAGGGGTCGAGCCGACCTCCCACGCCTTCCCGCTGGAAAATGTTTGGCAGGAGGACAAGGCCGTACCAGGCTTTACGCCGGAAGAAGCTCTCATGAATGCGCCCCAAAAGCGCGCGAATCAGTTTGTGGTGCCGCGGGTAGTCGAGGAATAACCTTCGCAAAACGCAAAATCAAAAGTTATAATGCGCTTTGGACGGCTGAAAATTAAAAAATATGCTTATATTGTCAGGCGGCGGAAATGCGGAGGTGAGTTTTGAAGTGGACGAAAGGTATTTTGCTTTCCTCAAAAAAGGCGCCAAAATTCTTTATATTCCAGAGGCTAGAAGTAGCGATAAATTCGATTCTTGTCGCGGCTGGTTTTCAACTTTGCTTTCCAAGCATAACAGAGACGACGATATAACTTTTGTTTTGCAGCAACGCGATGAGAGAATTCCCGAACTTGAAGATTTCGATGCCCTTTATATAGGAGGCGGGAATACTTATCGGTTGCTTGATTATGTGCAATCAACGCCTTTGGGGATAAAATTGGCTGAATATATCAGTCGCGGCGGTCTTGTTTATGGTGGCAGCGCCGGCGCCATCATCTTCGGAAAGAATATTCGAACGGCGGGAGCCGAAAAAGAAAATTATACCCGCGAAGATGGCCTCAATTTTTTGGAAAATCGCGTGTTGGATTGCCATTATGAGCCTTCGGCCGATGAAAGACTTTTGGCTTTGGCGAAGGAGTTGGATGTGGAAATATTGGGGTTGCCGGAGAACTCGGCGATATTTATTGATGTCGGCGCCAAGAAGAAATTTATTGTCGGTGGCGTTGTTTTCTCCTTCCGCAATGGGGTTAAAAGAAAAATTACCGCTTTGAGGTGATGTTTCCGTCCTTGCCAGCAACGGAAGGAGGCTTTAAAACTAGAATCTATGGATTTGCTTTGTACCCCCGCCACGACCCTTTCGCAAAAGCTCGAAAAAAAGGAAATTTCTTCGGTTGAGCTCATACAGGCGTATTTGAAACGCATCAAGGCTGTTGAGCCCAAGGTCGATGCGTTTTTGCGCTATGACGAGACGGACGCGCTGGCGCAGGCGAGGGCCAGCGACGAACGTCGCGCCACAGGTCAGGCGTTTGGGCCGCTGGATGGCCTTCCCGTGGGTATCAAGGACGTAATCGCGGTCAAGGGCCAGTCGCTGACTTGCGGAAGCCAGATTTTGAAAAACTACGTCTCGCCCTACGATGCAACGGCCATTGTCCGCTTGCGCGCGCAAGGCGCAATTATTTTTGGCCGGCTCAATATGGACGAGTTTGCAATGGGCTCTTCGACCGAAAATTCGTCTTTCAAGACGACGAAAAATCCTTGGGATCTCTCGCGAATTCCGGGAGGCTCCTCGGGCGGCTCGGCGGCGGCCGTGGCTGCCGGAATGCTTCCAATGACCTTGGGCTCCGACACGGGAGGCTCGATTCGCCAACCGGCCGCGCTTTGTGGAGTCGTTGGGATGAAGCCCACCTACGGGCTTGTTTCGCGTTATGGGTTGGTGGCGTATGCCTCTTCTCTCGACCAAATTGGGCCCTTTGCGCGCACGGTTGAGGATGCGGCCATGCTTTTACAGCCGCTCGCAGGCAAAGACCCTCTTGATTCCACCTCGTTCCCCGCGGAGGTGCCAGACTATCGTGCAGGCATGGCTGCCGAGAAGGGGCCTTTTACACTAGGGCTTCCCAAGGAATATTTTGGAGAAGGACTCGACAGCGATGTGCGAGCGAGCGTCGAAGCGGCGGTTGATTTTTACAAAAAACAAGGCCACAAAATCGTCGATATTTCACTCCCACGAACCTCGCTGGCCATCCCTGTTTATTACACCATTGCAACCGCCGAGGCATCCTCCAATCTTGCGCGCTACGATGGCGTACGTTACGGCCACCGTTCGCCGCACGCGACCGATGCGCTTGATCTTTATTACAAAACCCGCGCGGAAGGCTTTGGGCCGGAGGTCAAGCGCCGCATCATTTTGGGGACTTTTGTGCTTTCCTCGGGCTATTACGACGCCTATTACCTCAAGGCGCAAAAGGTGCGCACGCTCATTCGCAACGACTTCATGAAAGCCTTTGAAAAGGTCGATGCCGTCATTTGCCCGACAGCGCCTACTGCCGCCTTCAAGGCTGGCGAAAAGTCCGACGACCCGATAGCAATGTATCTTTCCGATATTTACACGATTTGCGTGAATTTGGCCGGCTTGCCGGGCATTTCGGTGCCCTGCGGCTTTACAAAAACAGAATTGCCTATTGGCGTGCAGCTGATCGGTCAACCCTTCAAGGAAACGCGACTTTTTGCAGTAGCAAATGCCTTTGACAAAGAGCATCACCTGGGTCTCAAGGAGGCAAAACTTTAACTTTTACGCGCATGGCAAATTACGAAACAGTCATTGGATTAGAGGTTCACGTCGAGCTTAAAACCGACTCGAAAATGTTTACGCGCGCGGCCAATCGCTACGGCGAGGAGCCCAATACCCTTACCGACCCACGCGTGCTTGCGCTCCCGGGGACGCTGCCCGTCATGAATCACCAGGCAATTGAGCGCTCGGTCAAGGTGGGGCTTATGCTCGGCTGCCAGATTGCGGAAGTTTGCAAATGGGACCGCAAAAATTATTTCTACCCTGACCTGCCCAAGAATTATCAAATCTCGCAATATGACAAGCCGTTGTGCCTCGGAGGGGGCGTTGAAATCGAGATGCCCGGCCCTTCGCGCGGCGTGATGGGCCCCCATCGGGTGGTAAAACTTACACGCATCCATTTGGAGGAGGACGTGGGCAAATCGACACACCTGGGAGTCGATAGTCTCCTCGATTTTAACCGTGCGGGCGTACCGCTTATTGAAATTGTAAGCGAACCGGATATGCACACCCCCGATGAGGCTTTTGCATATTTGACGGCCCTAAGGATGCATTTGCTTTACGCCGGCATCAGCGATTGCGACATGGAAAAAGGACAGCTGCGTTGCGATGCGAACGTTTCGGTGCGTCCGGTGGGACAAAAAGAACTTGGCGTCAAGGTCGAGCTCAAAAATCTCAATTCCATCACGGGGGTACGCAATGGCCTCGAATTTGAAATTCGCCGACAAGTGGCCGCCGTGGAACGCGGTGAGAAAATTTCTCAGGAAACCCGCCGCTGGGACGCCAGCAAGCAGGCCACTTTTTCGATGCGCTCGAAGGAACAGGCCCATGACTATCGTTATTTTCCGGATCCCGATTTGATGCCGGTGCGGATTGCCGAGGCGACGAAAGTTCGCCTCGCCAATGAGCTTCCCGAGTTGCCTTGGAAAAAGCAGGAGCGTTATCAAGGCGAATGGAAGCTGCCCTACTCTCAAACGGCCGTGCTGGTGCCGGACAAAGATTTGTGCGACTATTTTGAAAAGGCTGTCGCAGCGTATCCAAAGAACCCGCAGGGGATTGGCAACTTTGTGGCCAACGACCTTCTGCGCGAGCGCGCCGCCAATAGCCCCGATGGACTCACGCCCTTGGAGGAAGTGAAAATCACCCCCGAGGCGATTGCGGAGCTGGTCAAAATCATCGACGAGGGCAGTGTTTCGACGCAAAACGCCAAGGCGGTTTTTGCAGAAATGTACGCGACGGGCAAAACAGCAACGGTCATCATCAAGGAGCGCGGCTATAAAGCCTCGATGGACGCTGGTGCGCTGGAAACGCTCGCCAAAGAGGCTATCGAGAAGAACCCCGAGGCTCTCTCCCAATACAAGGCGGGTAAGCTCGGCGCTCTTAATGTCATCAAAGGCTATGTCATGAAAGCGAGCAAGGGTTCGGCCAATCCGGCGCTCTTGGACGAAATCCTCAAAAAACTTATCGGCTAAAACGCCCTCTCCTTCATGGCCGAATCGCGCGATTTTTCCGAAGTCATTGACGAGATCCTGCATGACGATCCTCGTTATTCGAAAAACGCGTATTATTTTGTCCGCAAGGCGCTCGACACAACGGTTCAGTCAATTTCCAAAAAAGCCAAACGCCCTGTCGGACATATAAGCGGTGCGCAGCTTCTGGAGGGCTTTCGCACTTACGCCCTTGAGCAATTCGGCCCCATGAGCGCAACGGTACTGCAAAGCTGGGGACTTACCGAAACCATGGACGTGGGGGCTATCATTTTCAATCTTGTCTCGCATGGGGTTCTAGGCAAAACAGAAAAAGATTCGATTGAGGACTTCAAGGAGGTTTACTCTTTTGCGGATGCTTTTGAAAAACCCTTCCTACCAAAAAAACGCCGCCGGGGCGCCGCGTAAGATGTCTTTGGGCTACCGAAGCGCCGCGCCGCGCCGTGGCTTTATTTTGGTCGTGGCGCTCTTCGTCTCGGCTGTTATTGCGGGCGCGGTCATGTTAAGCGCGGCTCTTGTACGTCACAATGACGCCTCCGTGCAGCGCAGCTACACCCTCGCGCGGGCGCAAGCGCTCTATGCGCTCGATGTGGCCTGCGCGCAATTGCAGGCGGAAGCTTCCGGCGATACCTCCGCGACGGCAGGCGCAGCGCTCTTTGGCGAGGACCTCCCCAATGGCAACTGGTCAGGCGTTTGGAAGGCCGGCGCAAGCGCGCCCATCTGGCTTGTCTCAGGGACGGGCGACCCGAGCATCCAAGCGGCTGTTTCGCTATCGCAGGGCTGGTGTGCGCCACGCGTTGAGCACAACGGCGCGGCCTACGCCTACGCGATAGAAGATCTTTCCGAGCGCGTGAGTGTAAAAACCGATACCCTTGAGAGCCTCTCTTCGGCTTTTGGCGACGACATCGAGCGCTTGCGGCGGCAGACTGTTTTTGTGCCGCTCGCCGACGCCCTTGAAGAATCGCAAAAGACCCAGACGAGCTTTGGCGTCCTTAGTAATCCCCTTGAGGGCGGCCTCAAAACGGATTTCTCGACGCTTTCCTCAACGGGCAATTCAGAGGCCACAGCTATTTTGAGCTGGCTGGCTGACGGCAATTTTCAAATCTCGCGGCCGCTTATCTGGGCGCGGATGGCAATGCTCATGGGCGTCTATCACGATGGCACGGGGATCCCTCAACTCGGGCTCGCTTTTTGGGCCAACGCGTGGAACCCCTATACGCGGGCCCTCCCCTTCAATGCCCGAGGGACTCAAGATTTGCAACTGCGCCTTATAGGGCCGAGCATCACGCTCAAGTTTCTCGACTCAACCGGCACGCAGGTGGGCGCTCCTCTTACGCTGAGCCTCACGTCTCACACGCTTTCTGCCCCACAAGCCGTCGATCTCTATGGCAGCATGGCGCCAGGAGAAGTGCGCTTCATCACGCATTACCGGATGCTGCCGATTTCCACTCAGGCATACGCGAGTGCCGATAAAGTACTCGTGACGATCGGCGCCGGCAACTGGAAATTCATTTTTGAAACCCTCGAGGGCCAAGACGTCCAGACGCTCGACGGATTTACAACCTCAAGCGCAAGCCAGACTTTTCCCTACAACATCCTGACCGCCTACCAATTTGAAAATTACAACACCGTCTCGCAAGCGCAATGGGCCTTCGCTTTAAGGCTACGCGAGAACATTGATGAAATGATAAAAACGACCGATCCGCGCGCGTCCCTGCTCGCCTGCACAACCGATCATTACCTCTTCGATTCGGATCCTTTCGTTGCCAAAAACAATTTTTCTCAAACAAATTTTGTCTCCGGCGGCATTTACCGTGATGGTGCCAGCGATGTACGCTTCGATTTGCCCATCGGTAATACGGTCAGCATAGGCCCCTTGCGCCACAAAGGTTTCGCCGATACACCTCCGCTTTCTTTGGGGACGGCGGCGGCGGGAGAGGCAAACGCGCTTTTCGACCGATACTTTTTTAGCACGCTGCCCGCGGATGAGTCGCTTTGGTATCCCGCCCAAGGCTTGCCACTGCCCAACGCGAATTTGAGGGCGCCAATGGATAAACCGCTTTTACAATTGCGCGCGACTCCGGCGCAAACGCTACTTTTGCGCGGCGCCTTCAACATAAATACCGCAGACACAGAAGCTTGGGCAGCCGTCTTGCCCCGCAAGCGCTACACCTTCGAATTTCTAGGCGGCGCAGAGACAGCTTTTAGCGACGCACAAGCAGCCGCATGCGCATCAAAAATTACCGCCAAGCTCCGCGCGCGCGGCAAACCCTGGATGTCCCTAAGCGAGTTCACCGCCGACAACGCCTTGGAAAACGGTCTTTTGCCGGAAGATGTTTTTTGCCGCACAAGCGCGCTTTTGCAAAGTCGCGGCGACACCTTTCTTGTTCGCGCCTACGGCGAACACCAAAACGCGAAAGCTTCTCTTGAGGCGCTTGTGCAACGCCTCGCCACAGGAGAAACGCAACGCAAATTCCAAGTGCTAAGTCTCAAGTGGACAACCACCGAGCAGCAATAACAGCGCTCTCCTACCACACCGCAACGACCGTGCGATAAATCTTTTGCGCCAGATCCTCGGCAAGCTGGGGCATCGCCTGATTTTCCGCGAGGGCCAAACCGCTATCGGCATAAGTTTCGTGCCGCGCCTCAAATTCCTCGCTATAAATCACCACGCCCTCCGGCGTCGAAAGCCTCACCGTCGCGTTCATAATCATGACCAAGCTTCGTGCGCGACCGGTATCCTCCGAAGAATAGGCGCCGATAAGCTTCTGGAAATCATTGATGACAACCTGCAAAACGACCTCGCCGCCGCCTTGGGCCTCGACGGCCATGCCGCCACCACGCGCAAAGGAACGAAAAAGCGCATCCGAAAGCAGTGTGTCGATCTGCGGCGCGAAGGAATTATTTTTGACCGGCGCAAAAGAGATGCTGTGATAAAGCGGCTTTTCCTCTGAGGTGCCGAGTTGATAATGGGCGCAACCGGCAAAAGCCACCGCGCAAAAGAGCGCGCCAAAAAGCAAGGGATGGTTCCTACTCATATGGTTATTTTCACTATTTCCAGAAAAGAAGGCGATCCAAAAAACTCTTCTTATCCTTTTTGGCGTTCGCCTCGGGTTTTTCTTCGCGGTCACCATCTTTGCGACCGGAAATCTTCTCAAGCATACGCTGTGCTTTTTGGGCCACCGGCGATTCGGGCGCTGTCTGAATCACCTCTTGGCAAAGATTGGCGGCGGCCGCAGAATTATTGCGTTTGTTGAGATAAAAAACCGCCATATCATACTTGCCCTGGGCGTAAATTTCGCGCATGCGCTGGAGTTTGCCCCGCGATTCCGCGACACGCGGATCGTCCGGATAGAGTGCGATAAACTCATCATAATAACGAATAGCCTGTTGCGTGGCCCCCTGATCGTAGGGCGCGCCGGCAATCATGCCGCGATAGGTTTCCGCCAGCGCCCAATAAGCCTCGAGCGCAAGGGGGTGGTTGGGATAGGCGCTAATCAGCCGTTCATAACCGTCGATCGCGGAAAGCTCCTCGCCTTCCTCCTTGTAAAGCCGCGCGATTAAAAAGAGCGCCTTGGGGGCATAATCGCTGTAAGGGGCGGCCGAAACAATTTTCTCGAAAGCTTCGATGGCCGCCTCGCGGTCGCGGTATTTCCAGACACCCAAGAAATTCGCCGTTTTTTCGCGGCCCAGACGCTCCGAGAGCTCAAACATTTCCTTCAGCAGCCCATCAAAGTTCGCATAGCCGGGATACTCCCCGACAATATGTCCATAAGCCTCGTACGCTTTATCAACCTTATCCTGTTCAATGCGAATGCGTCCGATTTGATAGAAAGCCTCCGGCGCCAGAAGCGAAGTCGGGTAGCGTTTCACCACGTCGCGATAAAGCTTGCGGGCATCCTCTTTTTCGCCCTCAGCATAAGTGCGGGCGGCCCGATTCATCGTTCGTAGCGCTTCCGGATTTTCCGCACCATCCGCAAGCCGTTTCTCAAGCATTCCATCCGCGGAGATCCAGCCCTTGGCCGGATCGTAGGTAAAATTGGCATACAGTCCCAGAGCTAGGAAAAGCATCGACGCCAAAAACAGGTATCGCATAAAGCAATGATAAAGGAAACTCCGATACGCTGGCAACCTAATACCACTTCAAAAGCATGGCCCCCCAAGTCAGCCCGCCGCCAAAGGCCACCAACACCAACTTATCGCCCCTTTTGAGCCTTCCAGCGCTCAGGGCTTCCGAAAGCGCAATTGGAATTGAGGCCGAAGACGTATTGCCATAGCGGCTAACGTTGACAAAAAAACGCTCCATCGGAATCTTGAGCCGCTCCGCAATCGCCTCGATAATGCGGTTGTTGGCCTGATGCGGAATGAGGAGTGCAATATTCTCTTTGGCCAAGCTGTTGCGTTTTAGCAGCGCTTCACAGCCTTCGCCCATTGCCTTGACGGCAATTTTAAAAACCTCCTTGCCGTTCATCTGGATAAAGCCGCCATGCTCAAGTTTAAGGAGGTCCTTGGCGCTTCCATCGGCGCCCAAAAGCGCATCCGTAATGCCAAAGCCGGGCTCGTCAATTGCCTTGAGGACCGCAACCCCCACGCCGTCGCCAAAAAGCACACAAGTATTGCGATCCGTCCAGTCTGTGGCGGCCGAAAGCTTTTCGCCTCCCACAACCATCGCCGTCCGATAGCCCCGCGCACGCATGAGGCCCTCGGCAACGCTCAAACCATAAATAAACCCGCTGCAGGCGGCCGAGACATCCAACGCGCCACAGCCATTCATCCCCAGCTCATCCCCCAGAAGGCACGCCATCGAAGGCATCGGCATATCGGGAGTCAACGTCGCAAAAACAATCAGCTCCACCTCTTTGGGGTCCACTCGGGCATTTTTCAGGGCTATAAGCGAGGCTTTTTTGGAAAGTTGCAAGAGCGTTTCGCCCTTTTCGGCAATGTGCCGCTCATGAATACCCGTCCGGGTGCGGATCCACTCATCCGAAGTATCCACTCCCATTTTTACAAAATCCTCATTTTTCAAAATCTTTTCGGGGACCGCATGCCCCATTCCTGCGATGACAATCGATTGCATAAGTAAATATTCTCTCAAAATACAGCACCGGGGTCAACCTCTCATGCGGCATCATATAGGCAAAGTTACCCCCACGACGCCGCTTATTTAGCAGCGAGAAACATTACCACACTCCCTTCATTCACGCGCTGAAGCACTTCCATCAAAAAAACGGCCGTTCGGGCTTTCGCCTTCAGCCCCTATTTCATCTTGTGGCAAGCCGAGCGCAAATTTAGCCGCGCAAGCCGATAGACCTCCGCCTGAATGTTGCGAGTGTGCTCCACGGTCTCAAAGCCCAAACGCATCACCGCGGCCACACGGGCAGCCGTTTTGGCTCCTACTTTATTGGGGCTCGGCAGAGCTGCCAGAACCGCTTGGGCGCGGCTGCGGCAGCCTTGAAGCTCGTTAAGCAGGACTCCCAGCCCCAAAATTCCGTTCAAATTGTCGAGCGCATCGGCTCCGGCTTGGCTAATCTGGTGGCGTTCGACCTCCAAGGCCAAAATCGCGCCGCGCAGCCCATCGCGAATGGTATTTAGCTTGGCCTCGGCCTCGCCCAAGGTTTCAGAAATCGTTTTTGCTTTTAGGGGATACATACGCTCCCTAAAAAGCACCTCCCGTGCCAACTCACGCGGTCTATCGGCAGCCTATGACTACACCTTCCGGATTGAGGATAAAAAGCAAGGTCGCCGGATCGTTATATTCGCCTTCGGCGCTTCTGGCCTTGAAGCGATGACGCACCTCATAGTTCCCCGCCTTATTTTTCTCTATCGGGAACCAACTCACACTTTGATACGAAACAGGGTCATTCAAAAGCCTGCCCTGAATAAACATCACAACCGCAGGCACGGCACCATCGGGATCGACAGGAAAGGGGGGCAGCTCAGCGGCGGGTTTCTTCCCGCCGAAATAAACGAGCGCCACAAAAAACGCGATGACCACAGCCAGAATAAGCGCCTGATGCTTCATGGATAAAAAGGCATCTTAACGCCCTCTTACACCCTGTCCAGCTATTTTTTCGTCAAAAATAGCAGCGTACCCTGTGCTGCATGCCGCTTGAGCGGATTGTAAAAAGCGCGATTGAGCTGCTTCCAAGAATAAAGCCCGGCGGTCGCCTGAAAGAATTTAAGAAGCGGGATTTTTCGCACCTCGAGACCGACCGATCGAGCCATGTATCGTAATGCCTTATTGGAAAATAGGTTAATGTGCTCGAAGGGCTCGATGGAGTTGAAGAGACGGGAAAATTCTTTGGCGGTGATGCGAGAAGCGGCGAGATGGGCAAGCTTTGTCTTGACGCTTTTGTCTCCGGGTGTCGAGATTTTGAAGATGCCGCCGCGTTTGAGTTTTTGCGCGATGAGTTTTGCCGTGACCAGCGGGTCCCTGAGGTGCTCAAATACCTCCTGTGCGAGAATGAGGTCGAAAAAATTGTCGGGGTAGGAGGCAAGCTCGGCAAAGGTAATGCCGCACCTTTGGGCATGCGCGGGAGATTGAGGATTAACGTCATAGCCGTGCGCTTCCATGCCAAAGGCCATCATTATTTTAAGCGCAGTGCCGTCTCCCATGCCAAAGTCGAAAACCTTGAGAGTGCCGCTTTGGCCCAGCAAAAGTCGATAGAGAATCGCCTCTTCGGTGGCGTGTGTCCAGCGTCGCAGGTCGGGTGTGCCGTAGGTGTGGCCGTCTGTTTTGGATGGGGGAGGAAGGAGCGTTTCTATCCAATAGAAATCCGGCTTGGGGGCGTAGCGAATCGTGTAGCGCTGTCCTGCCGCGGTGGGACTCACGAGTCGGGTATCCACAAAGATGTCCCCAGCATAGGGCAGGTCGGCAACGACTTCGCTTTGGGCGCTAGGATCGAGCGGGCAGGTTGTGCGGCGAAAGGGCGTTTCCACAGTCTTACGCTAGAAGATTTTCACATATGTTTCAAGCGGAGATGTCGGCAAGCTTGGGTAGCAACACGCGGGCCTTTTCGAGGGCACGCAGCATATGGACGTTGACAAAAGGAACCTTGGCCGCATCGTCAAAACTCTCCCAACGAAAAGAGGCGGCCTCATCAGCCTGGATGCGGACGGGATCGTTGCCCCAGACGCGGGCGAGGTAAATAACTGAAAAACGCGGGAAAGTGCGCCCCCAGAAAGAGGTGTGTAGGGGCAAGAGAATTTTGACGCGGGTCAAGGCCGTTTCTTCTTGGATTTCCCGCAGGAGCGCGGCTTCGGGATCACTTTCGCCTTCTTCGAGGCGTCCGCCAGGAAAGATGTAAAGGTCTTGAACTTCGGTGCGGGTGGAGTTGGCATGATGCTGGATATTTTGCAGCAGCAGCACCTTGCCTTCGTCATTTACCAAAACAGCGTGACCCGAGACGGGCGTTTGCATATATGCCATAGGGCAATTCTATTACGCGTTCATCCCACCGTCAACGGTGAGGAACGTGCCGGCAAGGAAAGCGGCGTCGTGTAGTGGCGCTCGAGGATCGCTTTACAATAGGCGGGCACCGCTACCCCGACTTCATCGGAGCGAGCGCGGTGCGGGGAAGGCGACTATTGTTCCGTGGGCCAAGGCCCACGGCTACCTTCGACCGTCGCTACGCGACGGGGGCGTTAAACTGTTGCGACCTCTTTCCTTTCTCGAGAAGTTTCTATAAAATTTATTATTTCTTGTAACTCTGGTCTTTGTTTTTCTATACCCATAGGCCTTACGGTCAATCCAAATTCTTGTATTGTTTCGGTAGGGTATGTGGGTGTTGCATCACACCAGATTAAATCTGATATTTTCACTAATAAAGCCTGTGCGATATCGCGACATTCTGTGTTTTTGCTTTTAAAATTATTAACACTCCATCTAAATGCGCCCAACACAACATCCAGAGCAGACATTAAATGACTGCTTTCAATATGGGCGGTTGTATATGCAACAATGTTTGGCAATGGGACGCTTTTGTTTGTCCGTGATATGTATAGACCGTTCTGGAAGAGCTCGGCAAAATGTTGGCGGGCGCCTTCTATGGGATCACACATACAAATACCCCAAACATTTCTATCAAGCAGAAATTTATGGTATTTTCCTACAACCTGATTGTGATTCCATTGATATTTTTGTTTTGGATCAGTAGCGATAGTATGTGGTGTTAACACCGTGATAAGAAGGCCTCCGATTTGTTTGCAGATATCAATAACATCGTTTTTTAATTGTTTGCTATTTGTTTCAAATTTTAGAAGGTCTCTACTTTGATAGTTTTTGGTTCTCCTCGCATCTCCTATTTTCTTATGTAGATCAAATATTTTTTCGGACGAGAGTATTAATCCTCCGGAGATAAAGTAATCATTAGGATTTGAATTTGAGGTAGTAGCGTTCGTTTCGTCTGTAACTAATATATACATTTTAAAAAAACACCTCCAGCCTTTTAGGACTGGAGGTGTAACAGGTTTGTTTAAAGTCTTGAATGTGCTCTCGCCGGAGGCAAGGGAAGGAAGCGAAGCTTCCGTCCGCCTTCGCGTATCAGAAGCCCTTGCGGGCTTCGATACGACTACGGCGTGATGATTTTTGGACGCTGGCGCGTCCAAAAATCACATCATTCCTCCCATGCCTCCCATCCCGCCCATGTCGGGCGCGCCGTGATTGGTGCCGCAAGAACCATCTTTCTCTTCTTTCTTGTCGGTAATCATGACTTCGGTCGTGAGTAGCATGCTCGCCACAGAGGCCGCGTTTTGCAGGGCCGAGCGGGTCACCTTGACCGGATCGACGACTCCCGCCTTGACGAGGTCCTCCATTGCACCCGTGGCGACGTTATAGCCGATATTGCCCTTGGCCGAGAGCACCTGCTGGACGATAAGCGAAGCATCGACTCCGGCGTTTTCGCAGAGTGTGCGGAGCGGAGACTCGATCGCCTTGCGGACGATTTGCGCACCAATGCGTTCTTCGCTAGGCTGCCAATCAACGGCCCCCTTGTTCTCCTTGAACTCAAGCGCCTCGATGGCCTTGGCTGCGCGCAAAAGCGCCACGCCGCCGCCAGCGACAATGCCTTCTTCGACGGCCGCACGGGTGGCGTGCAAAGCATCATCCACGCGATCCTTCTTCTCTTTCATTTCCGGCTCGGTCGCAGCGCCCACCTTGATAACGGCCACGCCTCCAGCGATCTTCGCCAGGCGCTCCTGGAGCTTTTCCTTGTCGTAGTCGGAGGTCGTCTCGGCGATCTGCGCGCGGATTTGTTTGACGCGCGCCTGGATGTCGGACTGTTTGCCGTAGCCTTCGATGATGGTCGTATTTTCCTTCTCGACGGTCACCTTTTTGGCGCGGCCGAGATCCTCAATTTTGACATTCTCGAGCTTGATGCCGAGGTCTTCGGTGATGCACTTGCCACCGGTAAGGATGGCGATATCTTCGAGCATGGCCTTGCGGCGATCGCCAAAGCCGGGGGCCTTGACGGCGCACACATTGAGCGTGCCGCGAAGCTTATTGACCACAAGCGTCGCCAGCGCTTCGCCTTCGATGTCCTCGGCGATAATGACAAACGGCTTACCCGACTTGGCCACCGACTGCAAGAGCGGCAGCATATCCTGAAGCGACGAAATTTTCTTCTCGTGGATGAGGATGTAAGCATCCTCCAGTTCGGTTGTCATGCCTTCGGTATTGGTGACGAAATAGGGCGAGACATAGCCCTTGTCGAATTGCATGCCCTCGACCACCTCCAGCGAGGAGTTGATCGATTTGGCTTCCTCGACGGTGATCGTGCCGTCCTTGCCAACCTTGTCGAAGGCGTCAGCGATCATCGAGCCGATCTCTTCGTCGCCATTGGCGGAGATGGTCGCAACCGACTTGATGTCCTCGCGGCCCTTGATCTTAATCGCGATGGACTTCAAATAATCGACGACTGCCGTGACGGCTTTGTCGATGCCACGCTTAACGAGGATGGGATTGACGCCCGAGGCGGTATTTTTCACGCCCTCGGCGTAGATCGCTTCGGCCAAAAGCGTCGCGGTCGTGGTGCCGTCACCGGCATTGTCACCCGTTTTGCTGGCGGCTTCTTTGACGATCTGCGCCCCCATATTTTCGTAGGGGTCGGCCAGCTCGACTTCTTTGGCAACCGTCACGCCATCCTTGGTGATGGTCGGGGCGCCGTATTTCTTATCGATGAGGACGTTGCGGCCTTTGGGGCCGAGGGTGGCCTTGACGGCGGCCGAGATGGTCTTGACGCCCGTCAGGATTTTTTTCTGCGCGTGTTCGCGGAAGAGGACTTGTTTTGCCATAAATGTATGCTTTCTAATTTGGGTTTAGGCGAGGACGCCGAGGATGTCGGATTCGCTCACGAGTTGATATTTTTGGTCGCCGAGTTTGACTTCGGTGCCGCCGTATTTGCTGATGATGACATGGTCGCCCACCTTCACGTTGAAGGGGTGGGTTTTGCCAGCGTCGTCGATGCGTCCGGTGCCAAGTGCGATCACTTCGGCTTCCTGAGGTTTTTCCTTGGCGGAGTCGGGGATGACAATGCCGCCGACAATCTGCTCGGCTACTTCGATGGGCTTGACGAGCACCCGATCGCCGAGCGGCTTGAGGTTAGGTTTTGTTGTTTTGCTCATAGTATTAGAGATGTTGAAAATTGAGAGGTTTGTAAGACAAACATAGGGGATGCGTTTAAGTCTGGCCCCCCAAGGAGTTATGACTTCTTTTCCTTCTCGTCCACCACCTCAAAATCGGCGTCGACGGTGCCGTCTGCCTTTTTCTCGGGGGAAGGGTTTGCGCCGCCAGAGGAAGCCTGCGGGTTCTCCTTTTGGACCTTGGAATAAATCTCCTGCCCGATGGCCTGTAAAGCCTGCATCAGGTCCTCTTGCGCCTTTTTGAGGCTGCTTAAGTCCTTATCCTCGAGATGTTTCTTGGCTTCGGCAAGGGCATCCTCGACCTTCTTTTTGACGTCCGCTCCCACCTTGTCGCCATAATCCTTAAGCTGTTTTTCGGCCGTATAGATGCCCGTATCAAGCTGGTTGCGGGTATCCACTAGTTCGCGCGCCTGTTTATCCTCCGAGGCGTGCGCTTCCGCTTCTTTGCGTAGGCGTTCGACCTCATCTTTGCTCAGGCCCGACGAAGACGTAATCGTAATCTTTTGGTCGCGCCCAGTCCCGAGATCTTTGGCCGAAACATGCAGGATGCCGTTGGCATCAATATCGAAGGTAACTTCAATCTGCGGCGTGCCACGAGGAGCGGACGGGATGCCATCAAGATGGAAATTGCCCAAGAGTTTATTATCGGAAGCCATGGGGCGTTCACCTTGCAAGACACGGATCTCGACGGAGGTCTGGTTGTCGGCGTAAGTCGAGAAAATCTGGCTTTTTTTGGTCGGGATGGTCGTATTGCGCTCGATCATAGCTGTCGCAACTCCTCCTGCCGTCTCAATGGCCAAGGTTAGCGGCGTTACGTCCAAAAGCAGAATGTCGCGCACTTCGCCTTTCAAAACAGCCCCCTGCACGGCTGCGCCCACGGCGACAACCTCGTCCGGATTCACGCCCTGATGGGGGTCTTTGGCAACAAGGGCTTTCGCATCAGAGACGACCTTGGGCATGCGCGTCATGCCGCCCACCAAGACAAGCTCGTCGATGTCGCTGGGCGCGACGCCGGCGTCTTTCAAACAGTTGCGGAAGGGAGCCGCCGTGCGCGCAAAAAGGCTTTCGCATACCTGCTCCATCTTGGCGCGAGTCATGGTCATGGTCAGATGCTTGGGGCCCGAAGCGTCTGCGGTGATGAAGGGAAGATTAATGTCGTAACTGGTCGAAGACGAAAGCGCGATCTTGGCCTTTTCGGCCTCCTCTTTGAGGCGCTGAAGGGCCATCGGGTCGGTGAGCGTAATGCCCGTATCTTTCTTAAATTCGCTGATAAGGAACTCCATTAGCGCGGCATCCCAGTTGTCGCCGCCAAGGTGCGTATCGCCATTGGTAGCCTTGACTTCAAAAACCCCATCGCCGATTTCGAGGATCGAAACATCAAACGTGCCGCCTCCAAGATCGTAGACGGCAATCGTCTCGTCTTTTTTCTTGTCGAGGCCATAAGCCAGCGAGGCGGCCGTGGGCTCGTTAACAATACGCAAGACGTTCAGGCCCGCAATTTGTCCGGCATCTTTGGTTGCTTGGCGCTGGGCGTCATTGAAATAGGCCGGGACGGTAATAACCGCATCGGTAATACTCTCGCCCAAATATTTTTCCGCATCGGCCTTCATTTTTTGCAAAACAAAGGCGGAGATTTGCTGGGGGGCAAATTTTTCGGTCTTCTCCCCGACTTTGCACTCAATCCACGCATCTCCACCGGGGCCTTCGATGACCTTAAAGGGGAAGTGCTTGGCTTCCTCGCGGACTTCGCTAAATTTGCGACCGATCAAGCGTTTGGCAGAATAGACGGTGTTAGCTGGGTTGGTCACAGCTTGACGTTTGGCCGCCTGACCTACGAGGCGTTCACCGCTTTTGGTAAAAGCGACGACCGAAGGAGTTGTGCGCGCGCCTTCACTATTCGGAATCACGGTGGGTTCGCCGCCTTGCATCACAGCCATGCAGGAATTCGTTGTGCCAAGATCAATACCTAGTACTTTTGCCATAGTACTTTCGCTTTGCAAAGCCTGTGCCAAAAAGAATATTTTTGATAATATATTATATATCAATAAGATATGAAAATGCCTTCAGCTTCGCGCTCACGCCAAGCGAGACAAATTGTCCCAACCAGCGACAACTTAAGGGCATGATATAGCTTCGGCGTTGCAAAAGGGCAGCTTCATTGCAATAATTGCACAATGCCCAAACCCATGCAAAAATTGCCAAAGACCGAAAGACCTGTGGCGCCTTGGAGGCCGCGGCGGCGGCTTGTTTAGACGAGGTCTCTGCAGCAATGGACCGAAACGAACCCGCAGAACTCTAGCCAAATTTATGTCCGAACAATTCACACAAAAACCGATCGCCGAGGAACTCGCCCATAAAATTACCGGACTATCTTGGAAGCCCGAGGGGCCTGTCGCGCTTGCCGATCTTGCGCATTTGCAACTTCTTCACCATGGCTTCGACGGCCAAGCCCACACCGGCGAGATGATCGTCCACCGTCTTCTCGCCGCCGAAGTACTCGAAATTTTCGAAGAGCTCCACACACAGCGCTTCCCTATCGAAAAGATCCGCCTTATCGACGACTACGGCGCCGACGACGATAAAAGCACTACCGACAATAATTCCTCCGCCCTTTGCGTTCGACGCAAAACAGGTAAACCACACGAGTGGTCAAGCCACTCTTTCGGCACCGCCATTGACATCAACCCTCTTCAGAACCCTTATGTAAAGGGAGACGTCGTCCTGCCAGAAGCGGGGCGCAACTATCTCGACCGAGGCCTCTTACGACAAGGCATGATTATCGAAAGCGATATGTGCCACCGCGCCTTTGTTGATAGGGGCTGGGCGTGGGGAGGGCATTGGCAGAGCCTTAAGGATTATCAGCACTTCGAAAAAAAGTTGCCTCCTAGCCCCTCACCTGCAACCCCGACGCTTTGATCTTTTCCAGAAGCGCGTTAAAGACCTCCGCCACTTCGGCATCGGTTAGCGTCCGGTCGGCTGCGCGGAAGTTAAGCGCAAAGGCCAAGCTCTTCTTTCCTTCCGGAATCCCCTGCCCTTCGTAGAGGTCAAAAAGCGCCACGCTCTCCAGCGCGAACCTCCCGCCAAGGGCCTCCAGTGCCAACGCGCGCAGCTTGGCCTCCACCTCTCCGGCAGGAGCCGCCGCATCAACCAACAGCGCCACATCCCGCCGCGTGGGCGGAAACACCGAAAACCGCACAAACCGCTTCGGCGCCGCGCCCTCCTCGAAAGCCTCCAGCGGCAACAAAATCTCACCTGCCAAAACCTTCCCATCAAAGCCGGCGCCTTGCACCAAATTCAAATTCAGCAGTCCCGCGGCCGCCGTCACATCTTTAGAAGCCCGAACGTTTGCCGCATGAAAGGCCTGCCAGAGCGCACCCGTCTCGATACGCATCCACTTCTCATCCGCGACCCCCACGTCCGCCACCACAAGCAAGCTTTGCACGACCGCCTTGGCCGCAAAAAAGTCCGCCGGCGCGTCTTTGCGCCAAGCCTCAGCATTCCCCAAGGCCCTCACAAACGCAATCGCCTGATACTCGCAAAGCTTTCCGCTCTCCACGCGATAGACATGCCCCGCCTCAAAAAGCGGTGCGGGCGCATTCCCGCGCGAACGGTTGAGCTGCAACGCCTCGACCAACCCAGGCAAGAGCGAATATCGCAGCGCACACATCTCGCTTGAGAGCGGATTTTCAATTAAGTGCAGCGCCCCGTCTTCTGCCGCGCCTTCGAGAGCCTCCGCCTCCGCGCGGGTCCGCAGAGTATAATGCATGCACTCGTTGTAACCCAACGCAATCAACCGCCGCGACCACTCGCGCGTCAAAAGATAAAGAGCATTGTCCGAAGCCTCATTGGTAGGCGTTCTCAAAAGCGACGCAGGGATTTTATAAACTCCGTAAAAGCGCAGGACCTCCTCGACCAAATCGACGGGCTGCTCCAAGTCACCCCGCCACGAGGGCACCTCCACCTCCCAAGCTTCACGGCCCTTCGCCGCAACACCAAATCCCAAGCTCTTGAAGGCAAGTTCAATCTCCTTCGCCGAAACATCAAAGCCCAGCCGCTCGACGATGAATGCGCGGCTGGCCAAAATTTTGCGTTCTGCCACTGGCGCCTTGCCGCAAACGTACGCGCCCTCCAGCTTGCCGCCCGCAACTCCCAAAATAAGCGAGACCGCCTGCTCGGCCGCGCGTTCAAGCATCAAAGGATCAATCCCGCGCTCATAGCGATACGACGAGTCGGACGAGAGCGCGAGCTTGCGTGAGGTCCGCCGGATATTCGTCGCGTTGAATTGCGCGACTTCCAAAACCACATCCGTCGTCTCAAGCGCAATTCCCGAGTCCACCCCTCCCATGACTCCCGCCACCACCAAGGGCTTGGCCTCATCGGCAATGAGGAGCATCGAGCTTTCGAGCGCGCGTTCTTTTTCGTCGAGAGTTGTGAGCTTTTCGCCATCCTTTGCGCAGCGCACTTTAAGCGCGCTCCCTTCGATTTTCTTCAAGTCAAAGGCGTGCATCGGTTGTCCCAGGCCCAGACAAATAAAATTCGTAATATCGACCAAATTACTAATGGGCCGCAGCCCGACCGCCTTGAGCAAATTCTGCATCCACTCGGGAGAAGGCCCGACCTTGCCGCCGCGGATGACATACGCGCGGTAATGAGGGCACGCTTCGGCATCCTCGACGCTCACGCCCTTGAAAACTTCCGATTTCTTTGGCGCGATCGCACCCGCTTTTGGCAGCCGCAGTTTTAAATTCCATTTGGCGGCCAGCTCACGCGCAAGCCCCCAATGCGAAAGGACATCCCCGCGATTGGGCGGCGTCGCAATTTCAAAAACGGTATCGCTTGGCAAAATCTCGTGCACGGGCCGCCCAATCGGCGCCGCCTTGTCCAAAATAAGCAGTCCGCTGTGGTCAGTCCCCATGCCAATCTCATCCGGTGCACACATCATTCCTTGGCTTTCGACTCCCCTGAGCTTGGCGGCCTTGATTTCAAAAATTCCCTCGCCATCGGGCAATTGACAGCCCACAAGCGCCACGACAACCCGATCGCCCACCGCATAATTTGGCGCGCCACAAACAATCTGGAGCGGCTCCGCTCCCCCCACGTTCACGCGGCTCACCGAAAGCTTGTCGGCATTGGGGTGCTGCTCCCGCGTGAGAACTTCTCCCGCCACGAGCTTGTCATTGTGCTTCACGCCAAAGGCTTCCGTCGTCTCCACCTCAAGCCCCAGCCGCACAATCGTATCCGCGACCTCCACGGGCGTTTTATCAAAGTCCAAATACAATTTTAACCACTGATAAGAAATTTTCATTTTATGCCAATTGTTTCAAGAGCCTCAAATCGTTCTGGTAGCAGTCGCGGATATCGTCGAGCCCGTAATAAATCATCGCCAGACGCTCGACCCCCACGCCGAAAGCAAAGCCCGAAAATCTTTCCGCATCTACGCCGACATTTTCAAAAACCTTCGGATTCACCATGCCGCAACCCATCAGCTCAATCCATTTGTTGGAAAGCTTGCCCAAGTTGGGCGTACGGAAGTCGAGCTCAAAGCTCGGCTCGGTGAAGGGGAAATAACTTGGGCGCAGCCGCGTCTCGGAACCGATGCCAAAAAGCGAGCGGATGAAATAATCCAGCGTTGCCTTCAAGTCGCACAGGCTCACGCCCTCGCCGACCAGCAGGCCCTCGATTTGGTGGAAATTCGCAGAGTGGGTCGCATCGGCATTGTCGCGGCGGAAACACCGGCCGGGCGCGATAATCCGCAAGGGCGGCGACTCTTTGAGCATCGTGCGGATCTGGCTCGTGGAGGTGTGCGTCCGCAAAAGATATTTTTCGCTTCCATCCGCGCGATGGGGAGTCGTTGTCGTCACAGCCGTCCCCGCCGGCATGTAATAGGTATCCTGCATATCCCGCGAAGGATGGTCGGCAGGGCTATTGAGCGCGTCGAAACAAAAAAAATCCGTCTCTATTTCGGTATTCTCACGCACAACAAAGCCCACCTTGCGGAAAATATCAATAACCTTGTCGGCAAGCTGGCTAATGGGGTGGCGCGACCCCCCAAGCTCCTCAAGAAGCGGCAGCGTCGGGTCAATCGGACTTCCCAGCGCCTTCAGAGCCGCTAAGCCTTCAACTTTCGCAAGCGCCTCGTCGCAAACGGCCTCGACTGCTTTTTTAATCTCATTGAGTTTCTTCCCAAACGCGGGCTTATCGGCTTTTGGAACCTCCGCCAAACATTTCGTAGCGGCGGTGAGCGTCCCCTTGGGGCCCAGAATTGTCGCCTTAAAGCCCTCCCACTCGGCGCGCGTCGAGACCTTCGCAAACCCTTCCTTTGCCTGTGCCAAAATGCCATCCATCTCGTCGGGACTCATGCCAAGCATTCTTTCACGCCCTCACGCTTCAACGCAACAAAAAAGGCCCCGCTTTCGCAGAGCCTTTTTGTAAAACTTTAGCTTTCCCTACGCCGCTTTGACCTTGGCCACGAGCGCCTTGAAAGCTGCCGGATCATTGATGGCCATTTCGCTCAACTGCTTGCGGTTAAGCTGCATGCCGCCCTTGCGGAGCTTCTCCATAAAACGGCTGTACGTAATGTCTTCGGCGCGGACGGCGGCATTGATACGAACCGCCCAGAGGCTTTTGAAATCTCTTTTTTTGCGGCGGCGATCGCGATAAGCGTTCTGTCCGGCGCGCGTGACGGCGTCCTTGGCGTATTTGTAAAGGCGCGAACGGTTACCGAAGTAACCTTTGGTGGCCTTGAGCGTCCTTTGATGACGCTTGCGGGTGGCTGCGATATTTTGAGCTTTTGGCATGTTTGAGTTTGGTTATGACGCCGCAGGTCGCCTCAAAAAGATCACCCACGGACATCGAAATTTAGAGTTAGAAAGCCTTCGGCTTGCAAAGTTTCAAGTATGCCACGACGGAATCATGCGCGGCCTTGTCCTTGGTCGAGCTAGCCAAGGCGCTCTTGCTCTTATAGCGCAAGAGATGGCGTCTTCCGGGCGTACGGCGCGTAACCTTGCCCGAACCGGTAACTTTAAAGCGAGCCATGATGGCTTTGCGTGTCTTTTGCATAGAGAGCAATCATAAAGCACTCCCCCTCCCCAAGGCAAGCGTTTTTGTAATGCTCAAAACCCCCTCGGGAAGGGCTTTCTATCGACCAGCTCCCTTAGCGGCCTTCCGAAGAGCACCTCCCCCACCTTCATGGGATATCCCCGCAAAAACTCTGCGACGCCCAGACGTTTACCCCCCGCTCGCTGAAGCTTCAAGATTTCGAGGCTCGTTCCTTTTCCGGTCGCCACCACCAATTTTTCTCCCGCTTCCAAAATCGTCCCCGGAGCCTTTTTTGTTTCGCCACCCACTTTTACTTCAAAGATTTTTAGCCGCTCGCCGGCATAAACAAACGCCGCCCCGGGCTTTTCCGCAAAGGCCCGGACGCGCCGCTCAAGCACTTCCGCGCTCGCCGCCGGATCCAAAAAAGCGTCGTCGCTTTTGAAAGGCCGGCAATACGTTGCAAACGCATCCTGCTGCGGCAAGGTCTCGAGCGTCCCGGCTTCGAGCTCCGGCCAGCGTTCTTCGACAAGTTGCGCGGCCGCTTCGGCAAGGAGTTCGCGCAGTTCGGGGGCGGTCGTGCGCGGCAAGATCGGGAGCTTCACCATCGCGCCGACTGGCCCTGCATCAAGGGCCAAAACCATCCGCATCAGCGCCATTCCCGTCTGGGGCGCGCCCGTGGCAATGGCGGTCTCGATGGGCGAAGCGCCGCGCAGCTCCGGCAAAAGCGAAGCATGCAGGTTCCACGTCCCCAGCCGCGGCAGCGCAATAAAGGGCTCTTTCAAGATGCGCCCATAGGCCATCACAAACGTAATGTCCGGAGCAAACCCCTGCAAGGTGGCCATGGCGGCCTCGTCGAGCTTCTCTGGCCGCAAAAGTCGCGTTCCCTTTTCGAGCGCCGCCGCGCTTACGTCATTGGGCTGCAGTTTTTGGCCTCTCCCGACCGCACGATCAGGCATCGAAAGCACAAGCACTTCATCTCCGCGCCTGAGGAGGACGTCCAAAAGCTTGAGCGAAATTCTCTCCGATGACATGAATAAAATTTTCATAAAGTTACAAATTCTCCCATAACGGCCTCGCGCGTCAATTCTCCTTTGCACGCAAGCTCCTGCGCCTGCGCCGCCATCGTGCAAAAACCCTCCGCCCGCAGGGCATCTTCAAGGCTTGCCGTGCTGACGCCTTTTCTAATGAGCGCGCGCGCTTGCGCGGAGGGCCGCCACAGTTCAAAAACCCCGCGCTGGCGGCTCTGACCGCAGCTATCTCTGGCCGAAAGCAGTCTCTGAGCCACCACTCCCGAGAGCACCTCCGCCAAAAGCGTCCGCTCCACCCCCAAGTCCGCGAGGCGTGCGACCACCCCCGCGGCGCTTTGCGCATGGAGGGTTGCCACCACGCGATGTCCGGTAAGGGCCGCCTGCAAGGCCATCCGCACGCTTTCGGTGTCGCGCAGTTCGCCCACGCCGATGACATCCGGCGATTGCCGCAAAATCGCGCGCAACGCCTGCGCAAATCCCAACTCCGCTCTGACGCCCACCTGACACACGCCTTCCAAACGCTGCTCGACGGGATCCTCTACGGTGATGATTTTCAATTTTTTTGGGTCCAAAACCCGCAGCGCCGCATAAAAGGTCGTCGTTTTTCCGCTGCCGGTAGGGCCCGCGATGACAAAAAGCCCCGCACCGTCACGCAAAGCCTCTTCAGCGTCCTTTTTTTGCGCCGCGTCCATGCCCAATCCGGCCAGCTGCTCCAGTTCCCCCGCTTTGCGAAAAAGCCGCAAAACCGCACTCCGCCCGCCGAGAGTCGGGATCATCGAAACTCTGACTTGCGTCCCCTTCAAAACGAACGCGCCATCTTGGGGGTAGAGTTCCTGCGCGCCATCGAGCCGTGCCATGACGGCGATTTTTGCAAGCAGATTGTTGCGGATTGCCTCTCCCAAAAGGGGCCCGGCGCACATTTCCCCCGCCACTCTCCAGCGCACCTGCAACCCTTCCGGCGCGCTTTCAAAATGAATATCGCTGGCGCCCAATTTGAGCGCCTCTTCAAAAATTTTGTTTAAAACTCCTTCAAGCGAAATCATAAGTTTCCTTCCATGTTAGGGTGTTGCGCCTCCGGTGGCAACGTTCTTAGAGCGTGTTTAGAATCTATTTGGCAGTATTGTTGGGATGATTTTGGCGTTTTGGCAAGGCCAAGCCCCGATGAAATCGGGGTTCTTCGAGCGAGCAACACGGGCTAGAAGCCCGAAATGCGAACGAGAAACGCCGCCAAAACACAAAAGCGCCCAACCCGAAGGGCGCCGCTCATTATTGTTTATCAGCAAATTATGCGGCGCAATATGGCGAAGAGATTCTGAACACGCTCTTAGAGCGCAAAAAAGAGCGGCCCGTAAAAGAGCCGCCCTTTTTGAAGAACGCCAAAACGTTATTCGTAGGTATAGACCACCCTCTGGTTGCCAGCGGCCGTGGCCACAAGCTTCGTGCCGCCCTCGGCGACGGTCAAAGAAGAGTAGTTCTCTCCCGCGACCACTTTGATTTCCGGGAAACGGCCATCGTTGCGCAACTGCTGATAGGTGACCTGGGTAACGCCGCGGTCGAGCAGGTACTGCTGGCCAGCCGAGGCGACTTGGCGAAGGTTATTCAAGATGGTCTTCGAGCGCGCATCTTGACGGACTTTTTGGAAAGCGGGGATCGCCATGACGGCCAACAGGCCGATGATGACCACCACGATCATGATTTCGATGAGTGTGAATGCTTTTTTCATATGATTGATGATAGTTGAAATTACCCGACAGCCGTGTTGGGCAATAGGCTCAAGTTATTCAACTTTTGGCAATTCACAAGCAAAAAAGATTGCCCTCCAACGATTCAGGTTATTTTTACTCCTTTCCTAAGGCAAACCCCCCAACGGCAAAAGGACCGATTGTCATCAAACTAATCTGGCAAAAATCATCTTACCTCCGGCGGAAGGCAGCACCGAAACAACCTCCGCCTCGACCGTCCTCCCGATTTGCTCGCGTGAATTTTCCACCACGACCATCGAACCGTCGGGCATATAACCGATACTTTGTCCCGACTCTTTCCCGGGCTTGACCAACATCACCCACAGGTGTTCGCCCACGAGCACCTCCGCGTGCAGCGCCTTGGAAAGCGTGCTCAAGTTGAGCCACTCGACGGAATAAAATTCCGCGAGCTTGGCAAGATTCGCATCGGTCGTCAAAAGCCTGGCCTTAAGGCTCTGCGCGAGGAAAATCAGCTTATCATCCACATTTTGTCCGCGCTTAATATCCGAAGCATGCACGCGCAAATCCAGATGCGTCATTTTTTTAAGCGTCGCCAAAACTTCCAATCCTTTTCGTCCGCGCGCCCGCTTGGCTGCGTCGCTGCTGTCGGCCACGGCGTGCAGTTCGTCGAGGACGAATTGCGGGATGACGAGCGTCTGCGAAAAAAACTTACTCGCGCACAGGCCCTCGATGCGTCCGTCAATGAGTGCGGAGGTATCCACAATGACTGTCGGCACATTCACGTCCTGCGGTACAAACCGCACAAAAGGAATGATGAAATTGAAATCGTCCTTGCCGCGCAGCGCCACCACCGCGCCCAAATACGTCAGGACCAAAAAGAGCACCATGCGCACCAGATAAATAATATCGGGGTCGCCATAATCAAAAAGCGGCGAGCTGGCAATGAGCTTGGCGGCCACCCAGCCGACAAAAAGCCCGAGGGTCAGGCTGGTAAAGCCCCGCAGCGAAAACCCCCGCAAGAACAAATCCACGGCGATGGCAAAGAAAGCGATGGAACCGGCGAGAAAGACGCCCTGCTGCCAATGAGCGTTCCACTCGGGAGTCACATAGCAAATCAAATAGCCGCCCAGCAGCGAAAGCCCGAAAAAAACCGCTCGGATGACGAGCAAATTCCAATTCATGCGCCCAGCGTAGCCGCAGCTTTTCAACAACTCAAGAGGAAAGACTGGTCCTTTGATGTAGAAGATGTTATAATTCCGAGCATGAGCAATTCTGGTGGCAACGCAGCATGGCTGGAGCTTCCCCTTGCGCGCTGTCTGCTGCCAATTTATTTGGTGCCGCGCGAGGTGACGCTTCACGAGATGTGCGAACATCTGGCACACGAAACGGTTTTGGGCTTTGATACCGAAACCAAGCCAGCTTTCCAGCGGGGGGAGCGTTATGCACCCGCCATTCTCCAGCTCGCGAGTGCACATGCCATTTACATTGTCCAGTTTAAGGCTCTCCGCCAGCTCAAGCCCCTGCAAGAGCTTCTGGAGCGTCCGGCGCTGAAAGTCGGGGTCGGCATCGGCGAGGATCTGCGGCGGCTGCTTCCCTACTTCAACTTGCGCTCCAAAAACAAGGGCGCGCAATTCATCGACCTGACACTTTTGGCGCGAGAAAAAGGTCTTTCCGCGGGCAGCCTGCGGGCGCTCTGCGCGGAGCTTTTGGGCAAACGGCTTTCCAAAGCCGCACAGCTCACCAACTGGGCGCGCGCGGAACTTAGCTACTCGCAGCTTCGCTACGCCGCGCTCGACGCCTGCGTCAGCCGCGAGATCTTCCTCCACCTCGGGCCGCTAGGGCCGCAAGCCCCTAGAACCCGAGATACGCTAGGGCCGCAAGGCCCTAGGACCCGAGATACGCAAAGCGTTTGATTTTCTGTCATAAGAATTTTATTAGATTCCCTTGCCACTCTAGGGCCGCAAGGCCCTAGGACCCGAGATACGCAGAGCGTTTGATTTCTATCACAAGGTATTTTGCAAACTTTTCCGCCACTCTAGGGCCGCAAGGCCCTAGGACCCCAGCCCCGCAGAGCGTTTGATTTCTATCACAAGGTATTTTTCAAACTTTTCCGCCACTCTAAGGCTGTTTAAACCCCAACTAATCTCCCCCTCTACTCCAGCGTAATCTGCACGGGAGTTGACCGATTCGTCGTTGTCCCATCACCCAATTGGCCTACGGCGTTGTATCCCATTGCCCAAAGGCTGCCATCCGTTTTTACAAACAGGCTGTGCGCTCCCCCCGCCGCACACACGGTCACTCCGGTCGCCCCCTGCTGTCAAAAACAAACTATGCTCGCCCCCCGCCACCATCACCACGGCATTGGGATCTCCTCCCGCGCCTCCTCCCAAGCTATACGCGCCGGCGCCGCCGTCTTCGGAATACGTGTCATACCGCGTTAAGCGAAAACTCTTCCCGTTACCCTCCGATATGATGGTCTTGGCCTTATCGTATTGTCCCTGCCCCGTCAGGAACTGATGTTCAAACCCGCTCCAAGAAACAGGCGTGCGGAGCCTCGCGAGCAAATTCGTATAATTCATCCCCGCCGTCAAGGCGCTCACATTCCCGCCCTCGCATTTGTAACGCGTGACGGCATCATTGAGGACGACGAGTGTCCGCCGATCCGCCTGCCGCTTGGCCTCCCCGACGTAATTAAAGACCCACGGCAACGTAACGGCCAAAAGCGCAGCGACGATAGCGACCACCGCCAACCCCTCAAGAAATGTAAAGCCCCGTTTCCGCATGTATATGCGCAATCCTCGCACCTGCCCCCCTCCGGTCAAGCCGCAACTCCCGCCAGTATATCCATGATCCGCCTTCTTGCCTTCTCATTTTTGCCTCTGCGTCGCAGCGCGATGCCTCAAAAACCGCCCTGACGTCTGTCGTGTAGGCAAATTCTGCCCATGTTCCCCCTGCTAGACGCATCTGCCTTCTGCGTCGCAGCTCGACGCCTCAAAAGCCACCCTGATGTCTGTCGTGTAGGCAAACTCTGCCCATGTTCCCCCTGCTAGACGCATCTGCCTTCTGCGTCGCAGCTCGACGCCTCAAAAGCCACCCTGATGTCTGTCGTGTAGGCAAACTCTGCCTACCCA
>CAZIRU010000003.1:0-109548 GCA_964541905.1 uncultured Verrucomicrobiota bacterium | reverse complement strand
TGAAAGAACATTCGACCTCGTTCCAGGAAACTCCGTTTTTTTCTCTCTTCTGTCTGAGGCCCCAAATCATCAACGCCTAAATTCGAGTGCCACGCCAGTCGTTGATCATTAAACGCACCCGCCAGGAGTCGAACCTGGAACCTTCTGATCCGTAGTCAGACATTCTATCCATTGAACTACGGGTGCTTACGAAAAGCCAATCATACAAAAAAGCCCCCCACCGCGCAAGGAAATCTTTTTGGCAGCGTAAAGAACGCCCTGCAACGCCTAAAATAGTTTTGGGGAAGCTTGTCTAAAAGCTCCGAGTGCTCCAAAATACCTCCATGCCCGATTTGTTTACGACCAAGCCCGTCCCGCCATTGGCGGAGGCGCTCCGACCCAAGACTCTCGATGAGGTGGTGGGGCAAGGGGATTTGCTGGGTGCGGGCAAGCCTCTGCGTGTGGCTTTTGAGACCAAAAAACTCCACTCGATGATCCTCTGGGGCCCGCCGGGGGTAGGCAAGACGACGCTTGCGCGCCTGATGGCCAACGCCTTCGATTGTGAATTTATCGCGCTTTCGGCGGTCATGTCGGGCGTCAAAGATTTGCGCGCGTCTGTCGAGCAAGCCCAACTTTACCTCGACCAATACAAGCGCCGCACGATTCTTTTCATCGACGAAATCCACCGCTTTAACAAGGGCCAGCAGGACGCCCTGTTGCCATTTGTGGAAAGCGGGCTGGTGACTTTCATCGGAGCCACGACCGAAAATCCCTCTTTTGAGGTCAACTCCGCGCTTTTGAGTCGCGCGCAGGTTTACGTCCTTTCGTCGCTGAGCGCCGACGAACTTCACACGCTCTACGACCGCGCCCGAGGGCACTTGCGCGACCTCACGCTCCAGGACGATGCCGTAGCGCTTCTTATCGAGCACTCCGATGGGGATGCGCGGCGCTTCCTCAATTTGCTTGAGCAAACCCAAACGGCGGCAGCGGCAAAAAGTCTCAAAGAAATCTCCGCCGCCCAAATCGCCGAGGCCCTGCCCAAGCTCCTGCGCCGTTTCGACAAGGGCGGCGAAAACTTTTACGACCAGATTTCCGCCCTTCACAAAAGCGTCCGCGGCAGCCATCCCAATGCGGCCCTTTATTGGCTAATGCGGATGCTTGATGGAGGGGCCGACCCGCGCTATCTTGCGCGACGGATTATCCGCATGGCGTGGGAGGATATCGGTCTTGCCGATCCTCGTGCGGCGCAATTTGCCGAAGCGGCGGCGGCCGCTTACGACCGCTTGGGCAGTCCCGAAGGCGAGCTGATGCTGGCCGAAGCGGTGCTTTACATGGCGGCGGCGCCCAAAAGCAACTCCGGCTACACGGCGGTTAATACCGCGCGCGATTGGGTCAAAAATCACGGCTCGGAGCCGGTGCCGATGCACCTGCGCAATGCGCCGACCAAGTTGATGAAAGAGCTTGGCTACGGCCACGCCTACCGCTACGCGCACGACGAGCCCCACGCGTATGCCGCAGGCGAGACGTATATGCCCGAGGGTCTCCGCGAGCAAAACTGGTACGTTCCCACCGACCGCGGTCTCGAAGCGCAAATCCGCGAAAAGCTCGATTTCCTAAGAAAGCTGGATCAGGACGCGCCGCCAAAAAAGTCCGAGCGATGACATTCAAGTTATAAGAGCGTGTTCAGAATCTATTTGGCAGTATTGTTGGGATGATTTTGGCGTTTTGGCAAGGCCAAGCCCCGATGAAATCGGGGTTCTTCGAGCGAGCAACACGGGCTAGAAGCCCGAAATGCGAACGAGAAACGCCGCCAAAACACAAAAGCGCCCAACCCGAAGGGCGCCGCTCATTATTGATAATCAATAAATTGTGCGGCGCAATATGGCGAAGAGATTCTGAACACGCTCTAAGAGCTTTGAGCGGAGCCTCCGCGCAATTTTCATTTTTATCACAGTTCCAGCCAGACCCCGACGCTCACGGGCGGGATCTCGAGTACATCTTTATTCCAAGCAAATTTCCCCAACCCCAAGCCCTCTTCATTGACTCTTTCGTGATCGGCAACCTGAATAAAATTTTCGCCGCGCAGCCCTTCGGTTTTTATTTTGACGGCGGTCGGCAGCGGATTGATTGCGTAAAAGATGCGTCGTGCGCTTTCCTGTTTTTGGGCGTTATAAAGCACGCCGATGGCGGAGGCGCGTTCGACCATAAAGAATTGCAAGTAGCCTTCGCGAGCCTCGCGGACACGGAGCGCTTTGCCATTTTGGCCGCGCCGCAAGAGCGTCAAGCCCCTGAAGTACTCGACCGTCACCGGAAATTCGCGAATTCTGCCATAATCGATGGTGTTGAGATCGCCGCGCAGATAAGTATCGCGGACGCCGTACTTGGAACGCATTGCATCCATGCCACTTGACCACATAGGCACGCCGAGGGCCATCGTAACCATCGTTGCCATCAGGTGCGTGAGCCTGCGGTCGCGGAGGGTAGGGTAATAACCGTTATGCCCCGCGTTTTGCGTGATACGGTCAAGCCACGTTTGGTCGTCGTGGCTTTCCACGTAATTGACGGATTGCGTAGGCCGGACGGTCATGCCTCCCACGCTGCCCCTGATAAAATATTTAAAGCTTTGAGCATCCAGACGCCCGTCGAGGTATCCCGGGACAAACTCCCTAAAGCCGTCATTCCACGAGGCATAGCTGGTGTCCTTGAGCGCGGCGGCGATATGTCCGCGGAAGCTCCAAGGTTCGGCAATCAAAATAATTCCGGGTTTGATTTCCTTCAGGTGCGCCTCGGCGCGTTTAAGAAAATTGATACCCAGCAGTTCCGCCAAGTCGAAGCGGAACCCGTCCACGCCAAAAGTCGTCACCCAGTGTTCCATCGCCTCCAAGACCATCCGTTCAGCCATTGCGCTCTCAATTCTAAAGTCATTTCCGCAGCCGCTCCAGTTGGTAAGGGCGCCATCGGTATTGAGTCTAAAATAATACGCCTTATCCACAAAGAGCAGGCTCGTGGGCACTCCCATGTGGTTAAAGACGACGTCCAAAATAACGGCCATACCTTTTTTGTGAAAGGCCGCGATCATTTTTTGCGCTTCCTCCACTTGCGAGCACTTCAGCCGATCGCTTCCGTAGGCGGCGGCGGGGGCAAAAAAGTTAATGGGCATATAGCCCCAGGCGTAATCGTTGGGATTGCCGTCAAACTCCATGAGCGGTTGCAGCTCCACGGCATTGACGCCCATTTGCGAAAAGACATTTTCCTTCCATTGCAGATATTTTCTTACACCCGCAAAGCCCTTGCGTTCTTCGTCGGTTAAGTCGAGCGGCGCTTTGGCGAGCAAATCCCTGACGTGCGCCTCGGCAATGAAAAGCTCCTCGAGGGGAGGGGGCGTAAAGCTCTCCGGAGCCGAGCGCCAGATCTTTTGGCGATCCACCACCACTCCCATCTTGTCGCGCACGGCAAGCGCCCACGGGTCGAGCACCTTTTGGGCCGCGTCAAAACCGGTATGGGCGTGGGCATGTCCCTCCACGGAATAGAAATAACTGTAGTCCTCCAGATTTTTCGGCAAAGTGATGGCCCAGCAGCCGTCTTTTTCCATCTCCATCTCGGCGCGTTTTTCATCTGCGGGTTTGCCGGCGGGAAAATACCCGACGCTTACGCGCGTAGCCCTTGGCGCAAAAAGCCGGAAGGTCGTCAAGCCCCCGCGTTCGAGAATCGCGCCTTGGGGACTTTTCGAAGCCATCTCATAAAACCCCAGCCCGGGCCACAGCGGGACACTTTCGTGGCTGTCGCCCTCCTGCCACACAAGGTGATCCACTTGCCGCCAATCGGGGGTGTTGTCCTCATGGTCCGCTTTGATTTCAAACCGAAAGAGATGGCTGCCGGTGCGCTGGGGATCTATAAAATAGTTTCGCGCGCCTTCTTTATAGGCGGCGTTGCTGATTTCAAAGGGCGGTTCTCTCCAGACGCCCTTGTCGTTTACAAATTTAAAGAACCGGCTTTCCTCCACCAGATTGCGTTTGACGGTCAAGACGGCCCACATGGCACCGGCGATTTCCTGCGGATGCATCTCCCACGTTTTGTCGCCGACCGCCTCATTCCAGTGGTTAAACTCGCCGGCGAGGAAGATTTTTTCGTTGGGCGCGAGGATGGGCGCCACAAAGCTCACCCAATCGCCGTTGATGGTATAGCCGCTAAATTTCGCATACTCAAAGGCGCTCTCGCGGGTAAGTATCAGCCGCCCGCGGGTACCTTCCGGCAGCCGCAGGGGAGGCAAAAAGCTCTCGTGCCAGTCCTTGGCAAGCTCGACGCGGCCCCACGCGGGCCCTTCCCAGCTTCCTTTGTCAACTTTTCGCGCTTCAGCCATCTCTCCCATTATTAAGAGGATACAAACCTCTTTGGCAAATCGAAATATTGAAGCCGCCCCCGCAGTGCCTATCACCCGCCTCCGCAAAAAGCCCCATCTGTAAAGGTGCGTGATGGAGCGCCTACCTCGCCATAGTCGTGCAGCGCGAAGGCGGAACCCACGGTAACGTTGAATGGCCTCCTGCGTCGCAGCGCGACGCCTCCCTATGTAGGCGGGGACGCACCTGTCACGCCGTAGTCGCAAAGCGCGAAGGCGGAAGCCCCCGTACAAGTTGCGCGTTTAGGTGCGGTGAATTATGTTGTCTTGCCCTTCCGCGTCGCGTAGTGACGCTTCTCCTGTCTTTGCACCCAGCGGAGGATGGGCGCGAAAAGCATGCGAGGGGGGCTTGCTCACGGTTCTGCAAACTGCTATTCTCAACTGCAAATGTCAATGTCTGGCCGATCAGTTTTGGTTGCGCTTTCGGGAGGAGTGGATTCTTCCGTTAGCTTGGCGCTGCTCAAAGAACGCGCCGAGCGAGTAGGGGACATTGTACGGCTAGAAGCGGCCTATATCAAAACGTGGATGCACGAGGAGGACCCCCTTTCCAACTGCCCTTGGCAGCAGGATATTGCTGATGCACAACAGGTTTGCGAAAAATTGGCTATTCCTTTTCGCATCGTCAATCTCATCGAAAACTACCGCGAGGAGGTTGTAAAAATGCTTGTCGAAGGCTATGCGCGCGGGATTACCCCCAATCCGGATATCGCCTGCAATCGTTTTATCAAGTTTGGAGCCTTTCTGCAACTTGCTATTAAAGAAGGATTTACAAATCTTGCAACGGGGCATTATGCCCGCGCGGAACTCGCTCCTGATGGGTCGCGCATGCGCCTTTTGGAGGGCCTTGACCCCAACAAAGACCAGTCATATTTCTTGGCAGAGCTTGATAATGAACAACTTATGCGTGCACTTTTCCCAATTGGCGGTCTTTTAAAGCCGCAAGTCCGCGAAATTGCGGCGCGTTTTGGGCTTCCCAATGCTCAAAAAAAGGACTCCCAAGGCATCTGTTTCTTGGGCAAAGTCAAAATAAACGATTTCCTAAGACGTTATCTACCAGATAGAAATGGAATAATTTTGAATACCGAGGGTAGGGAGGTTGGCACTCACCAAGGGCTTCACCACTATACCTTGGGCCAACGCCATGGCATGGGCATCCCCTCAAACGCCAGCGGCGAGCACTATGTCGTTGTGGCAAAAGACTTTACGAACAATATTTTACAAGTAGGCTTTGACCATCCGCAAACCCCCGGGCTCTATCAAAAGACATTGATTATTAGAAACTTGCGCTGGCTATCGCCCGAAGCTGCCGCAGCCGACAATTTAACAGGTCGCCCGCGTTACCGTGACCCAAAAGTTCCACTAATTATTGATTATAAGAATGATGGAGAAGCCCAGATTACTTTTAAAGAGCCCCAACGCGCCTTGGCTTCGGGCCAGCTTGTGGCGTTTTACAGGCAAGATGAGCTGGTGGGTAGTGGAATTTACTTGTGATCTTGTTGCGCTTTTGGCGCAACAGAAGGGAAGTTTGTTGCGGTTTTAGCGCAACAGATTTTTGCGGTAAAAGCGCAAAAAAATTTACAGCCAAATGTAAATTTATCATTATACATAAGGTATATTGTGCATACTTGTAAACTTATTTTACAAAAAAATATTTGTAAAAATTCCGCTATAACCCACAATGGCTGCTATTCTAAAGCAGTATATGAAAAAAGCATTTTCCCTTATCGAAACGATTATAGTTGTGGTGTTGCTGGGTGTCTTCGCCACGATCGTCGTAAGCTTTTACCCCAACCTCAGGCGAACAGCCGAACGCATAATGTTGGAGCAGGACTTGCTTGTGCTGCGCGATTCGATGGAGGCTTTTAAAGGCATGGGCGGAGATTTAAAAACCCTTGCTCTGGCGAACTGCTCGACAGCCGACAAGGCCGCCGCCCTCACCACCCTCCTTGACGGGACAACTTCGTTGCGAGCCCTGCGTACCGAGAAAGGTGCCGTCGGCAATCTTCTTCCTTCGGACTCTTGCGTTGTGCCCTCCACCGAGAACGGTGAAAAACGTTTGATTATGGGGAATGATGGAAAGCTTTCACTGGCGACCTCGGGCCAGGGCTTTACGGTAGCCAAGAAAAAGACATATGTAAGCGCGACAGTCATCAACTCGGCGAATGTGGCGGCGCTTGTAAGTGCTGTGGCCACGGTGGACCAGAACGGAAATAAATATGCCGATCAAGTCAAATATCTGTGGGATGAGGATACGCGCGTATATGCGGGGCCGGCAGGAGGCGCGAATTACAGTACACCAGGCGTTACGGCTCCTGTGCTAGTGGCGGGCACTTACACCGATAGTTTTTCCATCACCGTGGACAAAGTTGCAGCCATGCTGGATTTTTGGATGTTGAGCGACTCGACCAAGAGTATGCAACCTGTTCTTTCGGCCGTGAACATAAACGCTTTTGCGCTTTATCAGGCAATAAAAGATCTTAGCGGAGATACGACTCTCGGATATGCCACCTATACAGATACCGGCGCCGCTATGAATGGAGTCGTGATTTACGACGATCGGAATTATCCAACCCAAACAGACGCCCAAAAAGCTCAAATTTTTAAAGCTGCCAGCGCGATCACCGTTGCAGGTGGCCATAACAACGGTGGTCAGATTACGGCCCTCTACGGAATTGGTGGGACAACCACATGGCGCGATGATGCCTGCCATGTAATGCTCGTGATGGGAGACGACTCCCCTCCCTCAACCGCTCTTGTCAATTCACTTGTTTCTCCAAAGGGAGGGCTTACAAACCTCATCAATAGCAAAAAAATCGTAGTCTGCGGCATTGAGTATGACTCGAATTCGCAATGCACGGATGGTCTCGGGGCGGTGACTATCAATGTCTGCAACAATAGCGGCGGTACTGTGATTTCGCAGGAAATGCCCAACACAAACCTTGATAATTACATGCGCTATGCGGTTGATCCCGTCCGTTCATTGAGCGCTTCTGATGTTCAGAAAATCCTTTCGATATACGACGCCGGCGGTGCGATCATTTTGAGCAAGGATGATTTAAAAATACTTATGCCTGCGACAACAATCGGTACGGCTGTTGTCAAATATGCCAGCTTTAAAAGCTTTTTGGATTCGGTAATCAATAGCGAGACCGGAAGCTATTTGGACTGGGATACCTTCAAAAATTCGTTTGAGATAAACGGTTATACGGCCGCGGCTGCAGCAGCTACAACTGCCGCGACCGCTGCGCGAACTGCCGTCAACGCCAAACTAAACCAAGCGCTTGCGGTAGCCGAGGATGATGTTGACGACCAGGACATAATACATTGGTTTACTTGCAGGTTCATTCGTTTGGGAAATGCCATCGCAATCCTTCAAGATATGCGAGACGCTTTTAAGAAAGTCGAGGCAGACTATAGGCTTTTGTATCCAGGGATGGCCACTCTTTCCCCCAGCGCCGATGATTTTTATAATACCGCCTATACGGCGATCAATGCGCTCTCTAAACAAAAGATAGGCTCTTACAACGACTATGTGCGCTCCACTTCAGTCGAGACTTATCTGGAAATTTTTTGCATTTCCTATAGGGCCGCCCTTGGTACCGCCCTGTATAATGCTGTGTATGCCGCGACGCTTGGTGATTATGCCTATATGCAGCAAGCGCTTGTGACCGCTCAGGCGGCCCTCTCGGGAGACGTCAGCTTTACGCAAGGCATCCAACGGATGGATTTACTAAAGAATGCGACCCCTCGCGCTTGCGAAAAGGCCGTCTATGCCGACTTGGCAACCTTCATTTCGCTACTTGAGGGCTATGCCCCCATTTCTGCGGGGACTTTGGATATTGTGGGCGATGTGGTAAGTGCCATTTCGGGCATCATCAAAAACGCTTACGACGAATATTCGAAGGTCAGTCTTGATTTTAGCAATATGCCCACGGCTCTCTCCGTGGCTTATGGCGGAGACTATACTGGAACCTATTCCCGCGGAGACTCCGAAACATTCTCTTTTGACTTGACCTTTAGCGGACCCGCCGGAACCTACAACTTTGACATTCCGGTGATGGTGGATAGCATCCTTTACACTGTCATTCATAGAAACATCACCCTGGAATAGAAGCTTCCCCCAAAAAACGCCTTTTGTAAAAAAAGCGCAAAGGGGCTTGTATACCACCGAATATGTGCTATTCTGCCATGCATATGCGAAAAGCTTTTTCACTTGTGGAAACGATTATGGTTGTGGTGTTGCTGGGTGTCTTCGTCACAATCGTCGTAAGCTTTTACCCCAACCTCAGGCGAACAGCCGAACGCATCGTCCTTGAGCAGGACTTGCTTGTGCTGCGCGATTCGATGGAGGCTTTTAAAGGCATGGGCGGAAATCTAAAAACCCTTGCGCTGGCGAATTGCTCGGCTACCGACAAGGCTGCCGCCCTCACCACCCTCCTTGACGGGACAACTTCGTTGCAGGCTCTGCGCACTGAAAAAGGCACCGTCAATAATCTTCTTTCGCCGGATGCTTGCGTGGTGCCCTCCACCGAGAACGGAGAAAAGCGTTTGATTTTGGGGAATGATGGCGCGCTTTGGCTCTCGACAACGGGCCAAGGTTTTACCGTCGCCAAGAAAAAAACGTATGTTAGCGCAACGCCCGTCAATGCTGCGAACGTGACTGCGCTCGTGGCCGCGGTGGCCACGGCCGGTCAGAGCGGAAATAAATATGCAGACCAAGTCAAATATGTTTGGGACGAGGATACGCGCGTATATGCAGGACCCGCAAGCGTGATTACCCCAAGCGCCCCAGGAGGAACGCTTACCTCGGCAACACCCCCTACGGGTGGTCTGGTAGGTACATACAATGATGTCTTCTCAGTGAATGTGTTGGGAGGCAAATTAACATCTAAACTAGATTTGTGGATTGCGATGGATCGCACTTCCAGTATGGCCGGGCGCTGGAATCAGGTGAAGACTCATGCAATTGCCATTTACAATGCCGTCGCCGCCATGAGTGATGACACGTGTATGGCGATTGCGGGATTTAAGGATACGGGCGACTCAGCGTGGGGCCGTGTTTATTATGATGATCGCAACTATACCGGGTTAACGGTTCCCCAGCGCGCGAGTTTGTTCCGCACGGCTCTTTTGCCGGTTGATACCGGCGATGGCGATGGGCACGGGGGCCAGATCACTTGTTTGTATGCGAGAGCTACTCAAACAACCTGGAGGCCAGACGCCAAGCATGTAGCTGTTATCATGGGGGATGATACCCCCAGCACAAATGTCTATAAGAGGTATATAGCGGGAATCACTTATTATATTCTTATTATCCCAGAGAGGCCAGTTTCTCACCATTTCCCAGTGACTTTCCCAGTGACTTCCCCAGTGACGCCAGTTTCTCCCCTCCTTCCCGACTTTTTGAGTCGGAATAATATCGTAACCTGTGGCATTGACTATGGCGACATGAGTTGGATTACGAGGGACTTGTGTACGAACACAGGAGGATCCTATATCTCGAGGTCTACACCTGATGGGGCATTAGGCCAATATCTCACCTTTGCTTTGGGCGCAAGCCCGCGCTCCCTTTCTGCCTTGGATGTGATTACGATCCTCTCGGCGTACAATAGCGACGGTATTTTGACGAAAACCAAGGCGCAGGTTGCCGCCGAACTTCCGGCAACGGCCGTAGGGGTTACTCTTCTAAAATATAGCTATTTTGGCAACTATCTGGCTTCTCTGACTGGCGACGAAACAAGCGGCTATCTCATTAATTGGACTACCTTCGGAAATTGTTTTGAGATCAAGGGCTATACCGCTGCAAATACGGCTGCGACAACTGCCGCTACTACCGCTCGAAATGGTGTCACGACTGCGGTGAATACGATCTATACCAACGCCCGAACGGCAACCTTGGCCGATAGCGTTTCGGGAAATACGTACATCCAGAAGGCCGAAGCTCTACAAAATCTGCAAGACCTTCGGACAGCCTGTTGGACGTTGGAGGGTTCTTACCGCAGCGTTTATCCGGCCATGCCGGCCCTCTCGCCGACGCTGGATTCATTGTATAATACGGCTTACGCCGCCATTAGCGCGCTGCCCATAACGACAGTCGCGGGTACACCCAATTATGTTTTTACCAGCAGTGTATTGACCCGCTTCCAGACCCTTACCAACAGCTTTGCGACGGCTTTGCGTACGGCTGTCTATGACGGCGCCTATGCCGCCTCGATGGGCGATCTATATTACAACAATCTGGCGCTGCAGGCCGCCAAGGCCGCCCTTTCGGGAAGCGTAACGCCTGAGGCTGCCATCGCCAAGATGCAAGAGCTCTCGGATGCAACGGCTCGCACAGCCGAAAAGGTGGTCTATGCCGACTTGCTGGCCTTCATTGGAGCCCTACGCAACGACTTCGCTTCGTTCTCGAATGGCTCTTCGGATGTGGTAGATGACATCGTGTCGGCCATCCAGAAGATTATCGGCGTGACCTTTGGCGATTACGGTACCGTAAGCCTCGACCTTAGTGGAGTGCCTTCGGACCTCGCGGTCGTTTATAGCGGCGATTACTCGGGGACATATTCTCGAGGACTGGCGAATAACTTCGATTTCCAGATCTCCTACACGGGGCCATGCGGCCACTATGAGTTTGACATTCCCGTGCTGGTGGATGGCGAAGTGTACAAGACCATCTCGGCCAACTTCGATGTGACGCCGTAGGGAGTCGATAAAAAAACGCTCAGAGGCAACGGGATAAGAAGGTAATGGGCGGAAGCCTTGCAGGGCTCCTAGGCTACCGCGTCAAGCTGAGTACCAGAGCTCTTTTCGTCGGAGGAAGTTTTTGCGCTGCCATAGCTATCGTAAACGGCCCAAGACTGCAAAATAGAACTGCCAAGGCCGGAGGCTTTATCTTCGTCGTCATCAAACTTCAAAAATTGCAGCGTACCCGAGGAGGTGCTGTCGTCTGTACCCGAAATGCCCAAAAGAAAACCGGTTAGCGAGGATGAGTCGTCCTGCTCGGTATCGAAAAGAGTGCCGTAAAGCAAAGACTCGGTGGAAATTTTCAGCTCGCTGCGCGCCGCCGCAGCCGCTTCCGCCCCCGTGAGGCTCAGGTCGATCTCAAGCGCCTCCAAGTCTTCCTTTACCGCCGCCCAAGCTTCCTCGATGGCGTCTTCGTCTTCTTCTTCAAGCGCGTCGGCCAGAATTGCAAAATTTTCATTGAGCGTACGTTTCTCGGCCACTTCGGTCTCCTCGGCTTCTTCGGTCTCGTCCGTTTCCTCAGAGCTGTCCGTCGCTTCGGTTTCTTGGGTTACCGTCGGGGTTTCGAGAAAAGAAGGGTTGTTTTTGATGAGCTTGCCAAGCGCTCGCGCGGCATCGTCGTAGTCTTTTTGCTCGAAGGCTTCTGAAAGGGAATGAAGATTGCGTTGGAGAAGGGATTTTTTAGCCATGGCAAGAGCCGTGTCGCTATTGTTGGTAGCGAAGGTCGTATTGGCTAAACTGCCGATGGTCAGGGACATAATGCCTCAGTAAGGAATTTCGACATTTTTTGCACGAAATTAAATGGAGTATGGCATCTTTTTTGATATTTTACAAGAATAAAAAACAACAGGGCATATGGGTAAGCTATACCTACTCAGAGAAGCCCCAACGCCTGCTGAAGGGGTAGTATATAAACACCGCTTTGCCAACGACTTCCTTTTGAGGAACGCCGCCCCAAGCGCGGCTATCCAGACTTTCGGGAGAGTTATCGCCAAAAGCGTAAAACTCATTTTTGCCGACCTTGAGGGTGGCGCCAACGCCAAGCTCATAGGCGGCTTGGTAGCCCGGGTAGGGAGCAAGCTTTTTTGAATTTTTTGTAAAAATCGCGCTGCCGGTAATGGGGGCGCCGTTGCGCAAAAGAGTCGAGCCTTCGAGCGAAAGAGTGTCGCCGGCAAGGCCCACGAGGCGCTTGATGTAGTATTTGTCGTCAGGAATGCCTCGATTGAGCGCCGTCAAGCCCGGAATGTCGCGGGTCCGAAAGACGATCGGGTCGCCGATTTGCGGAGGGGAAAAGTTGTAGGTAAAACGATCGACGAAAAGCATGTCCCCTGTTTCGAGGTCGAAATCCAGAAGGGCCTCCCCTGCCCTCGCGTAAACCCCGGTTGAGACGAGGCCCTTTTCGTCAGGACGGAGAGATTGCGTGTCTTTTCGGAAAAACTTATCTAATAAAAGGCGATCCAGCGAGAACTCGAACGGCACGCGCAGCGAAACGGGCGTCTGGCCGACGTAAAAAACGTATTCGCGTTGCGGGATCGGGATGACGCCCCAGAGCGTTCCCTTGACGCGCTCGTAATAAAAGCCCTGCGAGGTTACCGGCAGGCGCACTTCGCCGGTTTGGGGAGAGACAAGCCGGTAGCGCTTGAGCCCTCCGAAAAGATAGCGCGCGGCCGAAACGAGCGCATTGCGAGAAGGCGTCGCGGGGGAATTGAAATGATAGACCATCCCGTGATAGGTCGGGTACATCGAGTTGGTGGGGATTTTGAAGGGCTGGAGAAAAAAACTGCGAATGCCGATCGCAACAATCGCCGCGACAACAAACGTCTCGGTATTTTCAAAAAGGTGGTAGCGCTTGTAATAATGCCCTCCCAGGCGTTCGAGAGTGGCGGCACTTTCTTGAGTGAGCTTTTGCAGCCCCGCGCGGTCCTTTTGAGCAAGGGACTCCTTGAAGCGCGCCGAAAGCCCGCGCAAGCTTTCGAGCTGCGGCGCCGAAAGCTCGTTGCGGCGATAGTAGTAAATTTTTTTTATCAAGTTGCGGCGCTCTTTGGCATCCTTGAGAAAAGCGGGTGTAAAAAACATACAGGAATCCTACCGCGTTGCTGCTGCCGCGTCGATAAATTGTTTTGAGCCGTTCATCGATGGTTGGTGGCTAAATAGTTGCGCGTAAGCCGCGTGCGCGGCTTGCAAACGGGCGCGGCGGGTTTGAAAAGGCAAGTAGCGCCGGAGAATTTCTCCGCGACGCGAGCGGATAAGCGCGAGCAGGGTTTTGTTTTCGGAGGGAATCAAAAAATAGTCCCAGTTAAAAACGTTTATGCAAGTCTCGTAAACGCAAAGAGGCTCAAGCGGATAACCGAAGATATTAAAAACGGTGTAGCCCACGGACTGCGCGAAGTCGTAGAGCGAGCGCGCCGTGCAGCCATAGGCGGCATAGCCGTCCGCTCCATATTCCACCGAAACGACGCAGCGATCGCGCCGCAAGATCTCGGCGGCTCCAGAGAGGATGTCCACCTCCGCCCCTTCGGCGTCAATCTTGATGTAGCCCAAACGGCCCTTGCGCGCGTGGAGGGCCTCGTCGAGCCTTTGCACGGGGATCTTGGCGCGGCAAAGCTGTGCCGTCTCGGGATAGGTGTATGCGCGTTCGCGCAGGCCCGATTCTTCAAGGGCTCCGGCGTTTATGACAAATTCCGCCTCGGCAGCCTTCGAGCCCAAGGCCACGGGGTGGAGCGTGTAGTTTTTGTGCGGCGCAAGCGCCGAAGTGAGGGCCGACTGCACTCCGGGCACAAGCGTTAAAAGCGGCTCGAAACAGTGGACGTGCTTGTAGAGCTTCACCAAATGGCGGCTGTGCGCCCCCTTGTGCGCCCCCACGTCGCAGGCAAGCGTCTGCGATTGCGCCCACAACTCATACCAAGTGCGCAAAAGCCCTTCAAAATCCAAGCCACACGGGCCCTCATAGGCGTGGCGTAAGGCCTGCAAAAAACCTGCGGCGTCAAGCGAAGGGTCGTTTATTTCGGAGTCGAGGCAGTGCCGCCACATGTCCAGACAGTAAGGGAGCGACAGGGGGGGTGGAAAGCAAAAAGCCGCTGCCTCGCGCTTGAGGACTTAGAGCCCATCCCGATAGGTTAGCTGGCGCGGACGAGAAACTCGCGGTCTTTTTGTCTTTTAGCGGCGTTTCTCCCCCGGAGTATGGGCTTCTAGCCCACTTCCTCCTCCGAAGCCTTGCTAAAAAACAAAAATCCTCGCGCCTCGCCTACGCTCTCCTATCGGGATGGGCTCTTATGCGGCTTTTCAACCAACGGATGATACTTTCTTCTACCCTAAAAAAGACCGAGGAATTTTTTGCGCTGGACTTTTTGCGGTTCGGGCGCTTCGGCTCCGTTGATCCGGTCGGCTGAGGGGGCCTGCACGGTGTTGCAAAAGTTTGGTGTGGGCGCCAGCGGCTCGCAGATGTAAAAACGGCCCTGCAACCGCGCAAAGTGCGGCATGAAGTAGAGCGCGCCTTCATCGCCAAAATAGGTCCGCAAGCGCAGGAACAAATCCGATGCCGTTTCGCACAACTCCAGCTCCAGGGCCAGCAGCGCCACCCCATCGTCCTTGAATTTGCTTAGCTGCAAAAGCCGCGATGCGTAAAGCCATGAACGCGCCTCGGAGTTATTCACGTTGAAATAATAAACCGTGCGGCCAATCGCCGAATCGTCAATCGCTCCGTCCGTCAAAAGCGCTCCGCGCATCCGCACCAGCCGAAAACCGTCGTAGGCCAGCGCATCCAGCGCCCGCGCAAGGCAAATAAGCTCTTGCACCCGCGGATCGCGGCTGTAGGGACGGGCCTCGGCAGCCATTGCCGGAGTAATGAGCGCCCGCGCCGCCTCAACCTTGTAAATCGAAAGCCCCGTGGGATAGACGCGATAGTATTGCGCCGCCGGAGTGGGGGTGATCTCTGCGGCCCATAGCGCGCAGGGAAGGCTCAACAAAAGGGTAAGAAGTTTGCCTGACATGGAGAAACGTTGGTTTGAGTGGGGCTTTTGTGCCCTGTTTTAAAAATCGGCACAATTAATTTAAATTAAGCGTATGGATATTAAATTATGTGTAAAAACCGCAAAACGCGCGCGCCAAATTTCTACCGCCAGCCTAAAGCCGCTCTTGAACTTCGACAAGCAAAGAGTCTTTTTCGCATACGCTCGCGCTCGGCCGGTCTTTTGTAAAAAACAGCCTTGTTTGACGCAACTGCCTTTCATATAATCAGCTTTTAAATGCTTTCCCGCCCCCTACCCTCACCGTTCAAGATCGCAACCCGGATTCTTTTCGTGCTGCTTTTGGCGATTATTTTGCGCACCTTTGGCGATTACGGCATGAGCTGGGACCAACATTATCGCCTTAACGAAGGAGGCAAAAAGCTCAACTACTACGAAAATATTTTGGCCGGAAATTATCAGCGCTATCAAAGCCGCGAGGACCTTTATCCGGGCTTTTACGATTTGCTTGTCCAATTTGTAAATTCGGCGCGCCCCTGCGGCGAAGGCATTTTGGGCCAGATCTACACCGACCATCTGCTTTCCGCTCTTTTTGGCTTTTTGGCAGTCGTGGCGGCTTGGAAGATCGGAAAGCGCCTCGGCGGCAAAAATGGCGACCGAGTGGGCTTTCTCTCGGCGCTTTTTCTTATCAGCTTCCCCCATTTTTATGGGCATATCTTCATCAACCCCAAAGATATTCCCTTTGCCGCGGCCTATCTGTGGTCGCTTTACTATACGCTCAAGGTTCTCGACTCGCCGCTTAAATGGAAGCTTATTTTGAAGCTGACGGTTGTCTATGGAATTACGATGGGCATCCGGATGGGCGGAGTTTTGTTTTTTGGCTATTTTGTTTTGGCGCTGGTCGCACGGCTTTTTCTCCAACGAAAAGAGCTCTCACACAAGGAGGCCCTCGCGCGTACCGTGCGCTATGCCGGACTGGCCATGGGAACTTTTGTGGGAGCCCTCGCGATTTTGCTGCCCTTTTGGCCCTACGCACACCCCAGCCCCATCTGGTCGATTTTCCACGCCCTCTCGCGGCTCTCCAATTACCCTTGGAATGGACCGGTGGTCCTCAATGGGGTGGCCTATGCGGCAACCGAGCTGCCTTGGTATTACATGCCCGAGATGCTGATTATTACCTCGCCGGAATTTTTGGTCGTCCTCGGTTTTGCAGGCGTGGCGCTGGCGGTGGCAAGCTTTGTAAAAAAAATCCCGAGCCAAAAAGCCGACTATTTTACCGCACGCCGCTTGAGCATCCTGGCCATCGCTTTTTGCATTTTGTTTCCGCTTGCGGTGGTAATTGTAAAACGCGCCACGCTTTACGACGGGATACGCCATTTCCTCTTTGTGCTGGGGCCGTTGGCCGTCCTCGGCGCGCTGGCCTTTGACAGGATTTTTGAGAGCCTCCGGCACTTGAAAAGCCCGGCGCTGCGGCCCTTTGGGCGCACGGCGGCGGTTCTCTTTGGCGGGCTTTTGTGCTTCAATATCCTCGTTATCGTCCGCGAAAACATCCTCATGCACCCCTATCAATATGTTTATTTCAACTCGTTTGTGGGGGGCACCGAAAAAGCGTGGCCGCGCTTTGATACCGAGTATTGGGGGACCTCGCACAAAGAGGCCGTGGAGCTTCTGGTGGCTCACTTGGCTCGCGAAGGTGATACGAAGGTCTATAAGGTGCATTCGCCTATGGCGCCGTGGCTGACCGAATACTTTTTGCCTAAAAACTTGACCTATACCAATAATCCCCGCGAGGCGGATTTCTTTATCTCGTTTTTGCGCTACAATGCCCATATGTGGAGCGATGGCGAGGTGATGGAGGATTGTTTGGTGGTGCGCAAGGGGGCGATTCCTTTGGCGCTCGTCCGCGATCGGCGGAAAATCACTTCGGATGGCAGTTTTTACAAAAATCGGCCCAGCGCGCGTTTTGTCTCGGGGATTATGGAGATGCTCAAGGGAATTTAGGTTTGGGGGGTAAAGTTTTTACTTGCGCCCGCGGAGGCGTTTTGGGATAATGAAGGTTCTATGACCGAAGAAAAAGCCAAGTCGCAGACGAAAAATGTATTGCAGATGACCTTTGTGGACGCCGCGCAACAGCGCGACTATGTGACCGATACGGGGCGGATTCTCCCGCGCAAATATACCCACCTCTCCGCCAAGGAGCAGCGCCGTTTTTCGCGGCTTTACAAGCAAGCCCGCAACAATCAGCTGGCCAAGTAACGGGCCTTGCGGTCATGCCTATCGTTCCGGCGACGCCTGAAAACCTTCAGCGCGCCGCCTCTTTGTTGTGCGAGGGCGCTTGCGTGGCGCTGCCGACCGAAACCGTCTATGGGTTGGCCGCAGATGCCACGTCCGTTGCAGCCTGCCAAAAGATCTTTATCGCCAAAGAGCGGCCCTTTAGCGATCCCTTGATTGTTCATGTTTCGGGGGTTGAACAAGCCAAGCGGCTGGCACGCTGGAATCCTCGCGCCGAAAAGCTGGCGGCAAAATACTGGCCCGGGCCGCTGACCCTCGTCTTGCCGAAACTTTCACTCATCCCCGATCTGGTCACGGCCGATTGTCCAACTGTCGCTTTGCGTTGTCCCGCCCATCCGGTCTTTCACGAGGTTCTTTTGCTTTCAGGGCTTCCCTTGGCGGCTCCCAGTGCAAACCGCTTTAGCCGCGTAAGCCCCACCACCGCCCAAGCCGTCGCCGAAGAGCTGGGCGAACGGATCCCACTCATCATTGATGCGGGACGCTGCGAGATCGGGATCGAATCCACCATCGTCAATTTGTCGGACGACCAACCGCGCATCCTACGGCCCGGGTTTGTCACGCGCGAGGAGCTAGAGGCAACCCTCGGCGAAACGCTCGCAAGGGCTTCATCTACCTCCAAGCCCTGCGAGACGCCCACCCCCGGGAATTTTAAGGTTCACTACAGTCCGCTTACGGCACTTGTCTTATTCAAAGGCGCTCCGCCGCGCGAGGCGCAGGCGCGCATATATTTTTACAAGCCCTCGGCCCAACCACCCGATTATTCCTTGAGCGAGGACGGAAGTCTGGAGAGCGCAGCGGCGCGCCTTTACGAGCTTTTTCGCGAACTCGACCGGCACAATTACACCCTCGCGGCCATCGAGGAAGTTCCCGAAGAAGGGCTCGGCGCTGCTCTTGGAGATCGCATCCGGCGCGCTTGTGGCCGACGCAGCGCTTGAGCTTTGCGGAGGCTTGGCGTAGAATCCATCCATGCGCATCGAAAGCCGACAAAACCCGCTCCTTAAACGCCTCGTGGAGCTTCGTGAGGCGAAGGGCCGTCGCGAACAAGGACGTTTTTTGATTGATACTCCCCGCGACATTGCGCGTGCACTTGAGTGCGGCTTGCAAATTTGCGCGGCTTATACCTGCGCTGAATTTCCGACGGATGCGGCGCTTTTACAAAAGGTACGCGACAAAAAAATTCCGGAAGTGGAGCTGGGCGTCAGGGCCTTTGAGGCGGTATGTTACCGCGAAAATCCAAACGGGCTTTTGCTTGAGGCGCAAAGCTGGCAGACGAGGCTGGAGGACCTCAAGCTGAAGGCGCCGCAGCTGGTAATCGTGGCCGAGGACATCGAAAAGCCCGGCAATCTGGGAACGCTTTTGCGCACCGCAGATGCAACGGGAGTCGATGCGGTTTTGGGCTGCAACCGCGCCGTGGAGCTTTTCAATCCCAATACGTTGCGCGGGAGTTCGGGAGCGGCCTTTAGCGTCCCCTATGCCACCGCCAGTCTGCCGGAGATCCTCGCCTATCTCCGCGCGCACAAGCTGCCGCTGGTGGCCACTTCGCCTGCGGCCAAAAAAAGCTTTTGGGACGCCGATTTTCGCGGCGCCATGGCACTTGCGGTGGGCTCGGAGGCGTGGGGACTCTCGCCAGAGCTTTTGGCCGCCGCCGACGAAGTGGTATCGCTGCCGATGCGCGGAGTGGCGGATTCGCTCAATGTAAGCGCAGCTTCGGCGGTGATGCTCTATGAGGTTTTGCGCCAGCGTCGCACCCTTTAGAGCGTGTTCACAATTTCTTTGCCGTATTGCGCCGCATAATTTGCTGATAAAAAATAATGAGCGGCGCCCTTCGGGTTGGGCGCTTTTGTGTTTTGGCGGCGTTTCTCGTTCGCATTTCGGGCTTCTAGCCCGTGTTGCTCACTCGAAGACCCCCGATTTCATCGGGGATTGCCTTGCCAAAACGCCAAAATCATCCCAACAATACTCCCAAATAGATTATGAACACGCTCTTAACGTTTGGGCGCGTGGCTGGGAAAAAGTAGCGTGACGCGGCACCCTTGCCCTTCGTCGGAGGTCACCCGCAACTTGGCATCGTGTATCTTTGCAACCGCATTGACGAGCACCAAGCCCAGCCCCAAGCCCTTTTCGCCTTCCGTATCGCGGCGCACTCTTTCGGCGCTAATCTCGAAGAGGTGCTCCATGATTTCGCGGGGGATGCCCATGCCGAGATCGACAACGGAAATTTCTACGCCAGAAGCCAACTCGCGCGCTTCCGCAACAACCGTTGAGTCGGGATTGGAAAAACGAATGGCGTTGCTGAAAAGATTTTTGAGCGCCATGCTCAGCAGCATCGCATCGGCCCGTATGTAAACCGACTCGGGTATATTGAAAGAAACCGATATTTTTTTGCGTGAAGACAGACGGCTAAGTTCATTCCACGCGCGCTCGGCGATATTTCGCAACGGATGCAAATTCAAAGCCGGCGTGAGCATCTCTTGCCGCGCCCACAGGTCGACATTTTCAGCCATGAAAAAAATCCGACCGCCCAAGGCCGAAAGAGACTGCAGGCTTTCGGCATCGGGAATCTTTTCGCTGCAGAGGATTTCCGCAAAACCCAGCGTCGCCGAGGCATTCAACTTCATCTCGTGGGCCAGGGACTCCAACATCTGGCGGTCTTGCAATCGCGCGGCATACATCTCGTCGGCGATCCCACGCAAGCGCTCCTCCACGTGTTGGCGCGCCGCCACTTCGTGCCGCAGGCGGCTATTAGAGGCATTCAGAGCATCGCGCGCGGCATTGAGCTTGGCCTGAATGCGCCGACGGTAACGCGCGCCAAAAAGCATTACAAAGACTCCAGCGCTTGCAATAACAAGCCAAACCAGTAGCAAAACCGCCCGTCGCTGGGCGTTGAGCGTAGCAATCATCGCCGAGTAGTCCATCCACAGCACCAGCGCCGAAGCCCCGCTGACGCTCGGCAAAAGCGAAGAACGATATTCCACGCCGTCGAGCATCATCACCGCATAGGCAGACTTTCGCTCCATCAACATCCCAAACGAACTCTCGCCGATATGCGCACCCACAGAGGTGTGATTAAGAAATTCCAGTGCGTCTTTCGACGAAGTGGCCAGCAGCTTGTAAGGAAGTCCTCGCGCGGCAAACCCTGGCGTCTCGGGCGCACTCCAACGGGCCGCCGGCACTACAAAGGAAAGCTCCACGCCCTCCAGCCGCGCAAACTCACGCAGAAAATCTTGCAACCCAATCGCAACTTCCAGCCCATAAGTGGCTCCCTCGCGCCGGAAGGGCTCTATGTCCAAAATCCGCGCACCATAGTTGGTGAGCTCGACAGCCGATTGCGGCGCGTTGGTACGAGAAAAATCGTAAAGCGTGGCACGCCAAATCGATTCTTCCAAAACCGGCTGCGTAGCATAAAGCACTCGTGCGCCATCCGGAGTGTGTAGAATGATTTCGGAAACTCCCAATCGGCGAATAAGCGGGTCCTCCGCAAGCTCGACGATTTCAAGCTCGCGGCTTTTGCCCAAGCGCGTCGCAAGGCTTTCTGCAAAAACACCCACCTGCAGCCGCCGATCCGAAAGCGTGCGCTCCAGACGTTTCGCAATTTGCGTGGCCCGTTCGCTCCATTGGGAGCGCAATTTTACCGCATACCCCCAATACACGATCCAACCTGCCAACCCCATCAGGAGCAAAACCAAGAATGTCCAACCTAAATATCGCAACCGACGCATATCACTCCTACGGAAGATTTTTAAGACGGAAATAGGGCATTTTTATACCCTGGAAGAGCGGAGTGGCACAAAAACGCGCAGACGAATCTGCGCGTTTTGAAAAGCCGATTGGGGACGTCTTTTAAGACTCGGAACTCCCCTCGGAAGGTCTCGACGAACCGTCGCGACGGTAGTTGCTGGAGCGATTCCGGCGATAATTCGAACGACCTCCACGTCCACCGCGCGGCGCAGAGCTATTGGAGAAGCGCCTTTCGCCGGAGCGTTCACGCCCATAGGGGCGCGTATTACGCTGGGGACGCGCGGGCTTCTTGAGCCCGAAGAGTTTGCGGAAGAAGTTCAAAATACACGAGCAAGGCTTGGCCTTTTCGGCTTCGGCCTTGGGCGTCGCTTCGCAGGCAAAACCCTCGCGAGGGGCCTGTGGGCGAGTTTGGTAATCGCCCGAACGGCGGCCTTCCCGACGGGGTCCTCGAGGACCGCGCTCCGAAGGCCTATGGCGTGAAAAATCGCGGTTTGGGCGCTCGTAACGCCTGCGCTCAAAGGTCTCGCCTTGCTCGGAAGAAGGCGCGGAGGGCTCCGAAGCCAATGTATCCGGTTGTCTTTCAATGTTTTGATTTGATTCCAAAGAATTCTCGTTTGATTCTTGCGGGAGAGGCGTGGCCGCGGCATCTGGGCTACGGCGGGGGGCTCCGCCCTTCATATAGCGCGTCGCATCAATGCTGGCGGCGTCTGTGGGTGAAGGGGGGGGCGTATATTGCCACGAAGGCTTATTATTTTCGGTCATGTTATATCGGTCCTAATGCGTCGGAAACTTATTAAGATCATAAGTCTAGCCGATGAAAGCCTTTTTGGCAATAAAGAAGCTTGATTTTGCAATTTTTTACATCAAAATGGGCTCTATGGCAGATACTTCGACCGTCCAAAGCAACGCCTCGACCGTTCAATCCTCCTCGTCTTCGGCCGCCAAAAGCACCTCGTCCGCCTCGGCGATGTCCCGCAGCGAGCTGCTCAAGCGCGTCTTGGCCCAACAAACTTTCGGGCTTCTTTGCCTGCGTTTGGTGCTCGGCAGCACAATGATTGCCTATGGGGTGCCCAAGCTTCTGGGTGGCGCCGATTATCTCGTTCAGGTCGGCTCGGCCGTGCAGCATTTGGGAATCAATTTTGGTTTCCAGTTTTTTGGAATTGTTGCGGCCCTTATCGAAGTCGTATGCGGTTTTATGCTCATTATTGGCGCTTATTACCGCGCTTCATGCTTTTTGCTGGTCTTGCTGATGGGGGTGGCAGCAATCAGCCAAAAAGCCGGGTTGTCGGCCACGCATACTTCCACCGATTTCATCATGGCCGTGGTCCATCCGCTTTCGATGATGGGCGTGTTTTTGGCGGCGCTTTTCCTCGGGCCTGGGCGCTTGAGCGTGCAAAAGGACTAGGCTGTCGTTAATGGAGCCCCACGCGTAAACCCGTGGTTCCTTGCGGTGCGCACGCAAGGTGCGACATCACGCCGTAGTCAGAAGCAAACTTGCCACATTCATCAACGCCTAATGGCGTGGTCTTCTGCGGAGGCGGATAAAAGCGGCGCTCTTAGAGCGTGTTCAGAATCTCTTCGCCGTATTGCGCCGCATAATTTGCTGATAAACAATAATGAGCGGCGCCCTTCGGGTTGGGCGCTTTTGTGTTTTGGCGGCGTTTCTCGTTCGCATTTCGGGCTTCTAGCCCGTGTTGCTCACTCGAAGAACCCCGATTTCATCGGGGTTTGGCCTTGCCAAAACGCCAAAATCATCCCAACAATACTGCCAAATAGATTCTGAACACGCTCTTACATCACCCACTCCGCTTCACTGTCGGTATGCTTTTGCGGCTTTTCGATGCGTGAAATGCCCTCCATCATTTTATCCGCCGCGCGTTGATAGCGATCGCGACCTTCCCCGCTATCGTAATCTTTGGGCAAAATGGGCTCGCCGATAACAACCGTGATGGGCATCCCCCATTTGGGCTTAGTCGTTGTACGGTCTAGAGCCTCAAAACTACCAAAAATGCGCACGGGGACCACCTGTACCTGAGTTTTACAGGCGATAAGACCGACTCCCGCCTTGGCGCGTTGAAGGCTGCCATCATCCGAACGCGTGCCCTCGGGGAAAGCCACGAGCGGTTTGTCTTCCTGCAAAGTCACGATGGCGCGGCGCACGGCGTTAATGTCGTTGCCGTCCACGTCCACGGGAATGATATTCAGCGCCTTGTGCAAAAGAAAAAACCATGTGTTTTTTAGCAAGCTTTTGCGGGCAAAAAAATGTAGCGGCGTCGGCGTGATGCCGGAGATAAGCGGAGGATCGAAATAGCTGACGTGGTTGCAGACCAGAAGATAGGCTCCTCGACGGGGAATGTTTTTAAGGCCCACAATGCGCATTTTGAACGCCAGATTAAAGAATAGCCCGCAGATAGTCCTCGAAATCCAATAGCCAAAGCTCATCCCCTTTTGGCGGGGAAGCTTTTTGCAACGAAGTGCTTTTTCGCCTTTCGCCGTCATTGCAAAATCCTCCAGCTTTGAAGAGGAATCTCTGGCCAAAGATTGGCCTTCTCGTCCCGCAGAGCCGCATCCCACCGCAAACCAAGAGCCACCGCCGTCACTTCGATGGTCACTTTCGTGTGAGTCACCTCATCGACGACATCCCAGCGCTTGAGCACCCATTGGCCCTCTTCCACTTTTTGGAGACTGACAGCGCGCAGCGTTTTAAGCAGCTCGCCGTTTTGACCAAAAAGCTCCGCTTCGAGCGGCGCGCCAAACTCCGTATCCATCCACAGCTCTGCGCGGGTGTAAATCCCTCCTTCCCCCACAAGCTCCACGCAATCGCACCAACGTCCGCGAACCTTCTGCACGCCTTTATAGCGCCACGACTGCCAATTCAAAAACCCCATCGTATAAAGCTCCCACGAAAGATTCACTCGCTCGTGAATCCGTCGCAGACGTTCCTCGCCGGAAAGCTTGGCGGGAAGGCCCGCCGTACTGCCAAGTTCCCAAAGCTCATTTCCGCTCTTGAGCAACCATAACGCACCATTGGCCATCCGCACGCGCTGCCAACGGCCTTCTCGCTCGGTCCAGCCGCCTATCACATCCATCGGAATGGCGATCCTCTCACGTCCGTTGCCGGAGGTTACCACGGCCTTGAAGGCCCAATCGCCTACTACCCATGGTCCGTTGGCGATCGCCGCCAAAGAAGCTTTGGCTCGCTCGGAGTTGGTTGCCGGCCCCGTTTCGGGCGCGGCAAAAGCGCAAGCCCCGACCAAGAGCAGTCCAAGCGCAACTGCCACCTTTAATGACATCAATTTTGGGGAGTGAAAGGCTCGGCAGTTTCAGCCGGCAACGTGAAGGGCAAAAGGGAAGTTTCAACTTCGGGGGCCGATGGTTGCGTGGCGATGTCTTCGGGCTCGGACTGAGCTTCGGTAGCTAGAAGTTTCTCGGCTTCGGCGGTGGCCTCTCCCAGTTTGGGAGCAGTCGTTGGAGTAGCTGCCGCTGCCGCTGCCGCCGAGCGCTCTTGCGCTTGGGAGATGGCGCTTTGAAGCTCTACCTTTTCGCTCGCGGCACGATGCACGCCAATTTGCCCCAGATAAAGTCCCAACCCCACGACAAAAAAGATTATGGCAGAAATCACCGTGGCCCGCGTAAGAACGGCATTGGTTTGTCCGCCAAAAGCGCTTTCCGCCGCCCCTCCCCCAAGCGCCGTTCCGCCCTCGCTTCCTCGTTGCATCAGCACCAGCAAGATAAGGAACAGGCTCGTCAAGACAAGCACCACCGTGAAGAACGAAATCAGAAAGGTCGCCATAAGATCTCCACTCTAATAGAAAAATGAAAGACGAATCAAACGCAAAATCATGTTTTGGGCCGAGGGTTCCGTAGCGCTTGCGAAAGCGCAAAGTCTTACGGCCTAGGAGGAAGGGCAAAACTCTCCAGCGGCGTGCGCTTGAGGAAATCCTCAATAAAGCCCGTCGTCGCTTTGCCATCTTGGAAAGCCGAATCGGCAATGATCGCGCGCGTAAAGGGAATCGTCGTATCCACGCCGCGGATGAGATATTCACCCAAGGCGCGATGGAGGCGCTCCAGGGCCGTTTTGCGGTCGGGGCCATAGCCTATCACCTTAGCAATCATGCTATCGTATTGCGAGGGGATCTTATAGCCGCCGTAAACGTGCGTATCGACGCGAATACCGATGCCGCCCGGAGGATAATGGAGCGTAAACGTCCCGGGACAAGGACAAAAATTGCGGGCGGGATTCTCGGCATTCACGCGAGCTTCGATCGCATGGCGCTTGGGCCGGATTTCCTTCTGGTCAAGATCGAGCTTTTCGCCCATGGCGATGCGGAGCTGCCACTTGACCAAATCAATCTCATAGGCTTCCTCGGTAACGCCATGCTCCACCTGGATGCGCGTATTCATCTCCATGAAGTAGAATTCGCCTTTTTTATCGACGAGAAACTCGACCGTGCCGGCATTCTGGTAGTTGCAGGCCGCTGCCGCCCGCACGGCTGCCGCCCCCATTCTCCGACGCAAATCAGCCGTCATAAAGGGGCTCGGCGCTTCTTCGAGGAGCTTTTGGTGGCGCCTTTGCACGGAGCAGTCGCGTTCGCCCAAGTGAATGATTTTCCCATGCTGGTCGCCCAAAATCTGGAATTCGATGTGGCGAGGGTTTTCGATGTAGCGCTCGATGTAAAGCCGTCCGTCACCAAAAGCCTTTTCGGCCTCTACCCGCGCCGTATTATATTCCTTTGAAAGCACCATCGCGTTGCGCACCACGCGCATGCCCTTGCCGCCTCCACCCGCAACCGCTTTGATGATGACCGGAAAACCTATCTTTTTGGCAATCTTGGCCGCCTCGGTTTCGTTCTCAACGGGGCCGTCGCTGCCAGGGATGGTCGGGACATTGGCCTTGCGAACGGTCTCTTTGGCGACAGACTTGTCGCCCATCATGCGAATCGACGAAGAATGGGGACCAATGAACTTGATATTGCACGCCTCGCATTGCTCGGCAAAGTCGGCCTTTTCGGAAAGAAAACCATAGCCTGGATGAATGGCATCTACATCGGCAATCTCGGCGGCAGAAATGATGCGGTCGCTTTTGAGATAGCTCTTGACGCTTTCGGCCGGCCCTATGCAAATGGCGCCATCGGCAAGCTGGACGTGCAGCGACTGCTCGTCGGCTTCGCTATAAACGGCAACCGTCTTGATGCCCAGCTCTTTGCAGGCACGGATGACACGAAGGGCGATCTCGCCCCGATTGGCAATCAGAAGTTTCTTCATTGGAACTAGGCGGTCTTGACCTTAAAGAGCGGTTGACCGTACTCAACCGACGTACCGTTTTCGACAAGAAGCTCAAGGATAGTCCCCTTGACCTCCGCCTGAATCTCATTCATGACTTTCATTGCTTCGATAATGCAGACGATCGAGTCCTCCTTGACGGCGGAGCCTTTGTCCACGAAGGCAGGCGTCTCGGGAGATGCCGCACGGTAGAACGTGCCGACCATTGGCGACTTGATGATGGAAACCCCCGGCTCGGCGACCAAAGGCACCGGAGCGAGAGGTGCTTGCGCGGGCGCTGCGGCTACCGTTCCCTGTGGCGCCTGAACCACCGGAAACGGCACTTGGGTCTGCATCACCACAGGCGCCCCTCCGGTCGAGTCGCGCTTGATGCGAACCTTCACGCCCTCCTGTTCGAGCTCGAACTCGGTCAAGTCCGAACGGCGCATCAAATCAACGAGCTGCTTTACGTCTTTTAGGTCGAATGGCATAGTTGAAAAGACCATTGTAAAGCAACTATGCAAGCGTTGGCAAGCTGAAGCAAATGGGCTATTAGTGTGCCTTTTAACGGGATGGCTGAATCATAGGTGCTCTTTGCATTATAGCCACGCGCTTGACACGAAAAATACGGGCCCATAATTTTGCTAAATGGAATTTGAGGCCCTCAGAGAAGCCCATAATGGCTACCGTTATCGCGTACCGGAAGACTTGCGGCTCAACCAAACGCCCTTGCGGAAAATTTTGCTGGTGGGGTCGTGCTTCACCGAAACGCTCGGAGGACAATTTCATCGGCTTTCCGGATGCAAGGTAGATTTTGCGATGACAAACTATACGGAAGAACCGCCTTCGCTGGACAGGAAAATGGCGCTGGAATATGATTTTCAGGTAGGCATACCTGCCTTGCGCACGGTAATGCCCGAAGGAGGGTATTTGCCTTTGGCAGCCAACGACGAAAAAGACTGGGAGTGTTTTTTTATCGAGTCGCAAGAAAGGCTCCGGCAAATTTTGAAGGCGCAATTGCGTCACAATCGCGAACACGGGCTACTGAGTTTTGTGGGCAATTTCATGTTGCCGCAGCAAAATGCGCTGGGTCGCTTGTTCCCAACAAATTCGTTGAACAACCCACAATATTTTATCCGACGTCTCAACGATACCCTTGCGGAAGAACTCAAAAACTATAAGAACGCTTATCTTCTGGATATTGACGGGATCGCCTCAAGTTATGGCAAAAAATTCATTCAGGATGACATGTTATGGGTTTTTTCGCACGGTACTTGGATCTTCGACATTGATGCGCCGCTTGATAAAGACCGCATCGAATCCCTCCCAGGCATAACCGAGCACTATACGCTCATGGGGAAAGGGTTTCTTTCCGCGCTATGGGCCGAAGTCGAAGGAGCTTTTCGCACGTTGGCGCAAGTCGATCCGGTGAAGATGGTCGTAGTGGATTTGGACGACACTCTTTGGCGCGGAGTTGCCGCCGATAGTGGCTCCGCTGCGCCGACAGAAGGCTGGCCGTTAGGGGTCATAGAAGCGCTGTTGTATCTCAAAAAGCGGGGTATACAACTCGCCATCATTTCGAAAAACGACGAAAATGAAATCCGACGTCTTTGGAAGAAAATGACCGCAGATGAAATTCAGATGGGAGATTTTGTTGCGTGCAAAATAAATTGGCTGCCGAAGGTGGAAAATATGGAGACCTTGCTCAAAGAAGTAAATTTGTTGCCGCAAAACGTCGTCTTTGTGGACGACAATCCTCTGGAGCGCGCGGCCATGAAAGCGGCTTACCCGCAAATGAGGATTTTGGGGGCCTATCCCTATTTTTTGAGGCGTATTTTGCTTTGGAGCGCGGAGACGCAAGTCGCGGCCATTACCGAAGAAGCGCAGCGGCGCACAGAAATGCTCCGAGGGCAAATCCAGCGGGAAGAAAACCGCCAAAAGCTTTCGCGGGAGGAATTTTTAGCCTCTCTTAATTTGGAAGTGCAGCTGTTTGAATTGGATGCCCAAAATGACGCGCGCTTTGAACGCGCCTTTGAGCTGCTGAATAAAACCAATCAATTTAATACGACTGGTCGGCGCTGGAGAAGAGAAGAACTCCTCGCGCAAATTGATGCGGGAATGAGAATTTACATTTTTGAAGTCAAAGACAGATATACCTTTTATGGAATCGTTGGAGTTGTGTTGCGCATGAGCAACCGCCTTCTCCAATTTATTATGAGCTGTCGAGTATTGGGATTGGGCGTGGAACAAAAAATTCTCGAAGATCTCTGTCGGCAAATGGAAAAAGAAGGCGAGCGCCAAGTCCTTGGCGAACTGGAAGAAACCTCGGCCAACATGCCCTGCCGCAAGCTCTATGAGCAAAAAGGTTTTGTCTTGTGCAACGGGAGATGGACGAAGAACCTGCAAGCAATGGAGTCCAAAACTCCAGCTATCGCCCGACAAGGGCCAGAGATTCCTGCAAGTTTGTAAAACCGAAGACTCGAATATATTTGCCTTGAAAAACCTTGCAACGTGCCTTAGAGTAGAAAATCTTTAGCGTCCCCATCGTCTAGAGGCCTAGGACATCAGATTTTCATTCTGGTAACACGGGTTCGAATCCCGTTGGGGGCAAACACCTTATAGTCAGTTAATTACGAAAGCAGAAAGCCAAAAACGGCCAAAGTCACTACAGGACTCACCACAAATCGCTCAAAATTATTATCAACGGCGACTTTGAAAATTGACGGAGGAAGTCGCGAAATTACATTTTTCTCCCAGCTTTTAACGCTCAAAAATCAATCAATGATTCTGCCGATGACCTTGCGCCTCTTCCAATGCTCGTCTTTTAATCCAACGATGCTTTGCCGCCTCGCGGCGCATATCCCTTTTCCAAAGAAGCCGTGAATCCGTTGTAGAAATGCCTTCCATTGTTTCAAAGTGGGGCAAACTTAATACAGCTTGCGCCTGTTTCCAATCGTCGCCAAAGTCCTCCGCCTCGTAGCCAAGCCCCTTCAAATAAAGGTAGAAGCCGCTGAACAATCGCCGCCACAAATCCCTTCTTTTGCGGTTTTCTGTTGAATTGCTCCATGCCTGCCTAGCCATTGTTGATAAATTTCTAATTTTCCTTTAATTTACTGGCTTAATACGTTGTAGATTTTTCACCAAAAGGATATTTCAGTCAAGATATCAATTGAATAAATGATTGATTTACCCCCACTATCGCCCGTCCTCTCTCTTGTTTTTTATAGAATACCACGGGGGAGCCCCCCCATCCCCCCATCCCGTTTATTATATACCTGCCCTCGCTGTGTGAGAGAATTCTAAAACAAGGGTTAATTTCAGCCTATAGTCTCATTTCAACTGGTACAGTTTCTAGGGCCCAACCAAGGGTATTGACTATTATAAACCGATCTTATAACAAGGTTATATGAAAAAAGTCTATGTGTATGTATTGATTATAGTTGGCGTCATCTGTGCAGGAGGATTTCTTTCTTATGCCTATAACACGGCCAGTTTTCCTTTCGAACTTAAGCCAGCAAACATAGTCTATAAATATTATGAAACAGAGTATGTTGAACCAAAAGGGCAACTGTATATTGGCGTAGCTGGGAAAGCAGGGAATGTTGTATTCGCCCAAGCTAAATTCGATGTTGAAAACAAAAGCGATATGTCCGCACGGTATGCTATCAAAATCAAATTATTTGATAAAGGAGGCTTTCTTTTAGATGAAGCAACGTCCAACAGTGATGACAAAGATGGTGATTTATCGTCTAAACAGAGTCGAACTGTTTATATCAATTATAAAACAACAATTGAACAATATCGCAATGCAAAAGAATCTCTGATTGAAATTCATTCCTATAAGACAGCACTTCAGATAGAGCAGGAAAGACAAGAGAACCAATTGAAAGCTAAAGTCGAGCAAGATGCTCAAGCTGAAGCTTATAGAAAAGCACAGGCTGAAAAAAGAGATCCTTGGTTAAAATTAAAGAAAGGAATGGGAAAAGACGAAGTTGAAGCTTTGTTAGGGAAGCCATTAGCAGTTAAGTCCTATAACTATATTGGAGCAGAGCAGTTAGAGCGGTGGGATTATGAAAAATTTGGATTAGTTTCAGTAGAGTTTAATGGCGGCAAACTGAATTCGTGGAAAATGCCATGAACGTCCCGACCCAAACAATATGGCACCCCCTCCACAGGCTTCATTAGGCCCTTGGAAGCCAGACTAGGAGGACTGTTCGGTGGATTGCGCCCTAAGGGGGACTCCAGCGAACAGAAGGCCGCCCAGCGGATTGCCGAGCGGCCCCCTTAAGCCTAGTCAGAGTCCACAGGATAGTAGCCTCCGCCTTCTTTCCTTATCTTGCCTGCCTTTCGCAGCTCCTTCGAAATGTCGGAAACATAGCCAAAGCTGATGTTAAGTTCCTCGGCAATTTCGCGACAGCTGGTGATACCGCGCTGAATGGCGAGCAGAACCTGCTGTTTTTTATTGAAAACGCGATGAGTTATTTCCGCCTTCTTCTCTCTGCTAAGGGCAAAGACCCACGCAAGTTCGTCATGTTCTTCATCCACTTCACAGTTTCGATTTTTTCGGAATTCGGTCTTGAGACGCAGAGTGCCTTTTTCTTTCGTTCCATCGTCGAGCTTTGAAAGTCGGATAATAAAATCCGCTTGGTCTTCGCGTTTTGAAGTCCCGCGCATTTCATCGCCCTTCTTGGTCGTGTGATGCAATATGATAATGAGGATACCCCTGTGCTTGAGTTGCGCAAGAAACGGCATCGCTTTCTCCCAGTCGGAAGCCTCGTTCTCATTCATCCCATAGAAAGTGCAACTCAAATTATCAATAATGACTACTTTCGGGGCAATCTCATCAATCGTTTTGAGTAGCACCTCTTGGAACCCTCCATCGTTGAGGTCGAGCCCCCTGAATGAATTTGGGAGCTGACGCCACAACAGGTCACTACTTAACAGGTGGAGGTTTTCACTATCGTTAGGCAGCGAATTTATACGGTCTTGCAATGACCTGACATTCATTTCGCCATCAATATAGAGAACTGGCCATTGTTGGGAAACTTCGTAGGGGCCAAAGTTCGCGCCAGCCCCCAGACACTTCGCCAAGTGGAGAGCCATCCAAGTTTTTCCCTCGCCACGAGGCGCAAAGAGATACCCAATGGCCCCTTCTTGTCCGAAATCACCAATAATTTTTTCCCGAGGTGGAAGTTTCAGCTCGTTGAGTTTTTCCTGCGTATAGATGCTTTGCCGCAACGCCGCCGAGGTTAGCTGTACGGCAGGAACCGTCTCTCCAGCTGAAGTAATTTCTTGTCTGATATCTTCAATACTCTTATTCATGGAACACCGCCCCTCTGTTAATAACCAGTTGCAAACCTTGGGCTATGGAATCTTCATACCAATCCCCAGAGGCGTGCGCTTGATCATTGAGGTCTTTTGAAATGCCGCCGCCCTGCATTGGATACCCTCCGCAGCAGAAATGTTCGGCGTTTTTCGATATACCCAGTTGCTCATGCCAACGCGCACAGGCCTTTGCACCCTGCTTTTTGGGATCGTCGTGATAGAAAATCCTCACGCGCTTACCCCTAAACAGAGACAAAGCCCTTTCGTGAATTGATACAGACGCACTCAACATAGCCACTACCGCCCAGTCCTCATCGCAATCCTCGAAGCATATGAGGTGATGTGCCGCAAGAAGGTCGGGGCCACCTTCTACAAGAGCTATATTTTTGCAAGGTTGCGCCTCCAAAATACCAATGGGCCAACTGGCAACAGACCCCTTGAGCATGACTGCCTTTGCGCCATTGAACCATTTTTGACCGTCCAATCGTCTTGCGGATACCGCAAGCCCAGTCTGGTCGGTAATAAACCACGCAGGGCAGTTCCAATGATGTCCGAAGCGGAGAAGCCCTCGCTCTTGGGCAAGTTCCAATCCTTCGATATTAAGGCCACGCAGGCAAGAAAGCGCAAACAGTTCTTTCTCTGAACCTCGAAACATAACCTTTGAGAGAGGCCGCGAAATGTAGTCTGCCATATTTATTTTCTCCCCTCTTGTCGGACTAGCTGCCCATATAGTCGCCCTGCATTCGTTGTATTTAGGTCTTTGGCTTTGGCGATAAAGTTAATAATGCCGCCACCTTCATCCGTTGCAAAATCTCGCCAAAGCAGACCGTCAGGCGAGACGCTAAAGCTTGGATTTTTATCCTCTCGGAAAGGACTTCTGCAACTGCGTGCAGGTTTCCCTTTGATACCGAAGATGCGCCAGAGATCGTAAATCGTCAGCGGCCAGTCATTACGGCTGGAAACGATAGTCCTATTCATTGGAACCTCCTTTCTGCTGTTCATCCCGAGTGCCTTGCGTCAGAAGATATTCCCTCAAGCTAGGGAGATATACCAGTCGGATGCCGCGCAAAGCTCCGCGCTTCTTAATGAGCGTAGAGCGCACCTGACTGCTTAGACAAAGCTCGGTAAGAGTTGTACGAGAGAGGCCCCAGAAACGGTGATTGGGGCCTGCTTTTGGTAGACGAACCCATTCATTGGCGATGGATTCGGAGGTGAATGTGTCTTGTGTGTCGTTATGCGATGTGTTCGGCATATGACGCTATTATCTCATTTCGGCGTTGCACGTTCTTCCCCAGCTATTTTAACGAATACCCCGAGAAACAGGATTAGGGGCTAATAACTTTACTTGGCCTTGGATGCGCTCTTTTATGCGAGTTCTCATTTCAGACAAGGCAGTTCCCAAAGAAGCATCTTCCTTGTGTTTTTCACGGTGGTCGCCCAGCTCTCCGACAAGGGGGTCGTTTTCTAGTTTTCCGTTGTTTTCTACCTCAAGGCTTTCAATAATCAAAGCCGCCCAAACCTTCCAGTTTTTTATGTTATAATCGGGTAAGCCGAAAATCTTTCGATTAAATAAAGTCTTCGACTCTAGCGCCACTTCTGGGGTCGGATAAAAATGGCATGTTGACTGCCAGATTTTTCTCAATTCTAGCCAATGCAAAATTTTGGGAATAACGCATTGGTTTATAGGAGTTAATTCATCTATGCTCTTTGTTCGATTTAATCGGATGGGGGCATCAATTCCAAATTTCTTTATCTCCCGTAGCCACTTTATTTTGGCATCAGAATAGGCTTTATTAGCCGTCACTACTATCGGCCAGCGAATACTGTCCTTTATAGCCAGGTCAAATCCATTGCATATTTTAATAGCCGACTCAATAAACAAGGTAGAGTCTGTGGCAAACGAAAGTAAATATACCGCCGCTTTATCATCATGGTGATCAACTACTCTTCTTAAAAGCTCGTGAATACAATCGGTGGCGTATTCGCCAATAGCTTCTGTCGTGGTATTTTTCATGCGTTCACCAACCAAATTGCCACGTTCAAACGATCGAAGCTTTTTCTTGTGTAAGAGAAATTTAACATACGCTTCTTTTTCGTCATTGGGAGAAGCTGAAATTTTCTTGTGTTGGACGGATTCTTTTGTTTTTTCTCTCATAATTATTGAACTTTCAGTTTTGGCAATTTATTCAACGCTTCGCGCTGTCTTTCGATGGCTGGGTGCGTATATTGGTCATGAACATCGCTCGTATGTCCGACAGTCTGCATCCTCAATTCCCTATCAACGCCGTTGTTTGCCATTTGGGAAACACAGGTGTGGCGCAGGGAGTGAAAGCCTAAAGCGTAAAACTTCCGTCCCTTTCCTTTAACATCTTTTGTTTGTTCCCTCCTTTTGACCCCAGCTTTTCTCATTAGCTCTTCAAATGTCAGGCTAAGTCCACCACTTCCCACGGTCGTCTTCCCATAAAGGCTTGGAAAAAGCGGAGCTGCCCCAATACCCCGAACTGGCAGCGAGTTGAAAAACTCAACGAGAGTTTCTGGCAGGGGAACTATCAAAGGCTTGTTGGTATGACTAGCTGTCTTTTGCGGAGTGTAGATCAACAGCCCTTTTTCAAGGTCTAGGTTCTCCCATTTTAGGTGCGCTGCATCGCTTATCCGTAAGCCAGCGTAGAACCCCAGAAAAATCATCCCTCGCCAATCCTTGAAATCCTTTAATTCAGCAGCCTTCGAAAGGAGCTTTTCAAGCTCTTCGAGCGAAAAGACATCCCTTGTGTTGGGAGCCTTCTTCAAGAGGCTGACCGCCTCGGCTGGGTTGCTTGTGATGTAAGCCTGTTTGCGCGCTTGATTTAATGGGATGCGAAGAATTTTAACTGTCAGGTTAGTCGTTCCTGCCGACTTGCCCTCTTTCGTCTGCAACGCCTTAAAAGACTCTATGTGGCGAGGCGTGATTGCCGATAGGGGCATATCGGCGGTGCTGCCTAAATGCTCGATAAAAGCGTCTAGGATGACTTTATACCGCAGGTAGGTCGATGGCGTAGTCGTTTGCTTCTGGTTGCTCATCCACTCGGTAAAGAAAGCTCTCGTCTTCATGTTTTTTAGTGGGCCTTCTCCCGCGCTCTTCAAAATAATATCAACGCATTTTCTAGCCTGTACCTCTACAATCCTCATTTTTCTGACAGGGAGCCCCTCAATGCTTTTTAGAATAGCCTCAATACACTCTTTGCCTTTGACCTCATTGACAGAATTGCTTTCAGCACAGTCGGACAGCCTTTCAAGTTCTCGACAAAAATCACGAGCCATGCGTTTGTCTTCTAGCTTGGTGCTTAAATTTACGCGCTTTAAGTCGGGTAAGGTAAGACAACAATACCAAAATGGGGTTTTCCACGATGCGTCTTTACGGATGCTTGCCATACAGTCACTATCATAATCACTACAACGCCGACTGCAAGCAAGAACGACGAGTATTCATAATCAACGGTTTTTGCAATAAATAGGCAGGGGTATCGTAACACGGGTTCGAATCCCGTTGGGGGCATAACAGGGCCAACTACGTCTTGTGCGACACCTCAAATCACCCAGTTTTTGGAAAAATCGTCCGGAAGCTCAAGTGAGTTGATTTCATCTACAGACTTTTGAATGGCATTTTTGCGGGCAGAGATGGCCGCTTTTTCCAACGCCTCAGAATGCCACTTTTCTGTGAGTTTCCCAAGCGTGCTTTCCCCAAGAAATTCCCGCACGTGCTGGAGGAGTTTTCTGCGTCTTGTAGCGTTGCGCATCCCAATATTCCGGCCTTCAATTGCACCTTCAAGCGCGTTTCTCCAAAGCTCAGCGGAAGTAGCGATTTTTGTCATAATAGCCGCACGTGCCCTGACGTCGATAAGCCCCAAAACCTCCGCTGTTGCCGCCGCACGGCTATACTCCTTGGTAGGTACTGTACTTTTCACCCTACGTTCATAGTCGGCTTCTTTTGAAAGCAGGATATAGCGATGATACTCGCGATTGCTTGCAGACTTTGCTCCATTGGTAGAAACGAAAACGTTCGCGGCTCCGTCATATGCCTCGGCGAGATAAGAGCCATTCTCCTGATTGCCGATGAATGTAAAGTAGCCATCCCTAACAGATTTATCGATGGCTCGCATCTTGTGCGCATTCGCAGCTGCACGGCCAAACTCTCTGGCTGTTGCGACACCGGGTTGCAAAGCAAAATCTATCTCCGCGGCACTGAGCGCGTAGAAAGTGGCTGCAGGTTTCTGCCCTGCTATTTTTGCATGGCGCGCAAGTTTTTGGAAGATGATTTTTTGAACAACAGGTGATTTGATACCTGTAATCTTGGCTGCAACATCATGATAATCGGTCGTTGAATTTGCATTGGCAATGTGGGCACTCGTTAGCTCTAAAAATTGCTTCAAGACCGCAGGCTCCTCAAGAAGGACTGCCGTTGGCGAAAGATCGATCTCAGCCACATCGAGATTTAAGAGGGCCGCTGCATCTAAAAGCACAGCAGCAGGGTCCTGCGGCAAGGTTGGATTCGCGTTTTGTGTTGAGTCGTCCATAGCGCTATACTATGCCCTTTTTATACCATTACAAGCCTAATCGCTCATTGAGAAGCCCATTCGCCCCTCTTTAGGCCACCGGTATTTCCTCCGTTGTAGGGAGTGCTTCATGCCTTTACTTTCACACAAACATTCCGCAGCTCAAAAAACCCCAAAGGTTGTTCAAAATCTTTGGGATGCGGAAAAATTGGCCCGTCAGAAAGCCCTCGAACGGCAGGTCCACTCGAAGAAAATCAAGCTTGAGTCGCTTTCGATGTTTACCCAACAACTCGGTGCGATGTTGGATGCGGGGTTGCCGCTTGTCTCGGCGATGGAGGCCATTCAGGAGCAAATCGAGGACAGCGTTTTTGCGCTTATTGTCCGCGATGTGCGTTCGGATGTCTCGACGGGCACTCCCCTTTCGGAGGCATGCGCCAAGTTCCCCAACGCTTTCCCAAACCTTTTTGTCAGCATGGTGCGCGCAGGCGAAGCCTCGGGAAATTTAGGCGGGATGCTCGCGAAAGTTTCGAGCTATTTTGAGTCGTCGGTCAAGCTCATCAAAAAAGTCAAAAGCGCCATGACCTATCCGATTACGGTCATTACCATCGCCGTGGCACTTGTGAATGTGTTGCTTATTTTTGTGATTCCCGTCTTTGGAGAGATGTTCGCTGACTTTGGCGCGAAGCTGCCCGGACCGACGCAGGCGCTTTTGGATATAAGCAATTTCATGCGTGCGTTTTGGTGGCTCATTTTGGCGATCGCCTACGGGATTTTTTGGGGGGTGGCCAAGCTTTGCAAAACTCCCCGTGGCCGCAAGGGCAAGGATGCTTTTATTTTGCGCCTTCCGGTTGTCGGGGCTCTTTCAAGACGCGTGACGCTTTCGCGCTTTTGCCGGACCTATGCGGTGCTTATGAAAAGCGGGGTGCCTATCCTTTCGGCCCTTGAAATCTGCGCGGGCGCCAGCAACAACACCTTCATCGAAGAGGCCAGCGCAAACATCTCCAAGCTCATCTCACAGGGCGGACAGCTCTCCGATGGCATTGGCGCTCATGTATATTTTCCAGCAATGATCCGCCATATGGTCAAGGCAGGCGAGCAGACCGGCAACGTGGACGCGATGATGGAAAAGGTCTCGGACTTTTACGATGTGGAGATTGAAAATACCATTGCGTCGCTGACGTCGCTGATGGAGCCGCTCCTAATTTGCGTCTTGGGCGTGATTATCGGCGGCATTGTCATGTGCATGTTCATGCCAATCTTCCAGATGTCCACGATCGTCAGCGGTTAGAGGGAAAATACAAAAAAATGAGGACTTGCCAACGGCGTCTTTTTGAATAAAGTGAAGACATGGACGACCCCAGAACGTTTCCCATCTACACTTTTGCCGAGGCTGCTCGCTGTCTGGGAATGCCCGTGGCGACTCTGAGAGCTTGGTTTAAAGGGCAACCTGGAGCAAAAGCATTCCTCACAATGCACGATGAAAAGCTTCTTTCGTTTTTTGAAATGATGCAAGCTGATGCACTCTTCTCAATTGGACCTGGAAATGGCACCACGCTTCGCGCCTTTAGAAAACAACTTAGCGAGATAGACCCGATGGATCTCGTCAGCAGAGGTTACTTCTTTGATAGGCGTTCGCTCTACTGGCAAAGGGGCGAACAAATTATCTCTTGCCGAGAGAAAGGGCAAACCTATGAAAAAAATATCATCCGACCCTATCTCAGACGTGTTGCATTCGATAGACAAAACAAAATTTATCGGGTGCACCCGTTTATCAATCGCAAGGAAAACATACCGACAATTCCTCTCGAAAATATTGTCATAGACCCACGCATTTGCTACGGCTCGGTTTTTCATCAGAAAATTAAGGCTCCCGTCCAAATCATCGGCAAACGCTTTGACGCGGGCGAAACGGTCGAAGATCTCGCTGCCGACTATGCTACAACAACCGTCTTTATAAATGAGGCCTTGATGGCAAGAAACCGGATTTATGTCATGCAGGAAGCCGCCTAAGAGCGTGTTCAGAATCTCTTCGCCATATTGCGCCGCACAATTTATTGATTATCAATAATGAGCGGCGCCCTTCGGGTTGGGCGCTTTTGTGTTTTGGCGGCGTTTCTCGTTCGCATTTCGGGCTTCTAGCCCGTGTTGCTCACTCGAAGACCCCCGATTTCATCGGGGATTGCCTTGCCAAAACGCCAAAATCATCCCAACAATACTGCCAAATAGATTCTAAACACGCTCTAAGATTTTCTTCGACAGATGCTTGGGAGGTGTCCGTGTGCGAGAGCTTCTTCGTGAAAAAGGCTTCCCTCATGAAATAATCCTCCACGATGAAATTTTCAAAGACACACAAACCCCTGACCTGATTTGGGCCGAGTGGGCTGCAAAAAATGACTATATTGCTTTTACAAATGACCTTTTTAAAAACGAGCAGGAAAAAAGAGTTTTGAGCCAATACCAAGGACTTGTCATCATTTTACCATCAATGCCCGCCTACCTGACCTGCCAAACGATCATTCATGCATGGCCCAAAATTAACCATCTCATTTTGCACGGGAAGCGGGGATGTTATCGACCGAATAACCGAGGCGTCTTATCTCCTCGTTGGCGCTAGACGAAGTCATGCATTTTCAAAAAAAAGCTACGAGCAATCGCTTGTCGAGGATTGACTTGCGCGCCCAAAACGCGCCATACTCTCGGCAAGATGACTGACCTGCCCTCCTCAAAGCCCACCCCGCCCGCCGACGACTCGCTCTCGCTTGAAAAGCTGCGGCCTTATTTCCTCGGAGCGGCGATCGCTCTGGTGCTCTTTTTTGTGACGTGGGGGGGCATAATGCTCTTTACCGAGCTTGCGATCAAAAAAGTCCAAAAGGAATATCTGGCGCTCACCGATGATGCCAGCCGCATGGCCTTTGCCAAGCGCAATGTTGAGCATCCCTTGGGGGGACTTGTGCTTCTTGAGCAAGCCAATAAATATTACAGCAACGGCGACTATGCCGCGGCGCGCTCCGCCTATGCCGAAGCGCTTGCAAGCGGCTTGAAATCTCAACCGGTACTTTGGCAACAGGCGCTTTTGGGCGAGGCGTTTGCCTCTTATGCGTTGGACACTCCAAAGGGAATTGAGGCCCTTGCAAAAATCGCGCAAAACTCCACGCTGCTCGAAGGAACGCGCGCCCATGCCGCAGCCGAGTTGGCAGGATATTACGCAGAAACAAAAGATTTCGCCAAATCGCGCGATTATGTCCGACTACTCAAAACCTTCAAGGATGCACGTCCGTGGGCAATGCAGGCGGAGTCGCTCGAAGAGGTCTATCCCGAGCTTAGGAGCGCGCCCAGCAAATAATCCGCCCAATGGTCTGGCTTGAAGGCATCGCAATTCTCGCAGCCCTCTGGGGTTCGGTTCTGGCCATCGGACGGTTTGTTGTGTGGGTAGAAAACCGCGAGGACCGCGGCGAGTTGGCTTTGAAAAAATCGCTCCGCATCGACACACAAAAGGAAATGGGAGGCGCCGGATATCTGTGGGCGCTTGCGACCTTTTCCGTGCTGGTGGGCGCGATGGTATTTTTGACTGCAAGCCTTCAAGGCGTTCTGCCCCTTAACCCCGCAAGACTAGGCAACCTCCCTTTGCTACAGGCGCTGCATTTGGCAGTGGCGGTGCTTACGCATACCAATTGGCAGCCCTTTGCGCCAGAGACGCAATTGAGCTTTTTTACGCAAAACTTGGTGATTGGTCCGGCCAACGTCCTAATGGGGGCGGTTGAATTTGCCGCTTGGCGGGCTCTCGTTAGGGCGCTTGGGCGCAAAAGCGTTGGAAATGCTTTCGTCGGACTGTGGCGAGGGATCTTCGTCATAGTAGTGCTGCAATTTATCTTGGCCGTGATCCTTACAACCCAAGGAGCACCGGGGGCCGTCTTCGGCGCAGGGTCGCTGGTAAGTGGCGCCGGACCGGGTTGGGATTCGGAGGGGTTCTCGGGCGTGGGGCAAAACCCGACGTATTGGAGCAACTTGGCGGCGCTAATGATGTTTGTGGGCATCCCCTTTGGTTTTTGTTTGGCAACGGGACGGCTAATTAAGCGCGAGGCGCTCATGCGGCGCTTGATGATTGCCGTGGGAGCGGTGCTGGCAATTTTTACACTCCTAACACAACTCTCAAATATGGCCGCGCCCGAAAGCGCTTCATTGGGACCCATCCGTGCCCTTTGGACCAATACCGTGGCCGGCTCTGCCAACGGTATGCTTAATACACCCCTCGAAGTCTTTTCGCCAGCGGGACGACTAGGGCCATTCTTTTTGCTACTGACGGGCGCCCCTATCCCACCCCATATGGGAATTGGAGTGGCGATGTTGCTTATCAATTTGCTCATAGCGCTGTACTTGTGTGCGCTCATGGTGGGACGCTCGCCGGATTTTCTCGGCTTTAAGGTACGGCTCCACGAAATTGCCATCACGGCCGCGGGCGTCTTGGGGCCGCAATTGCTTGTTTTACTTGGCGTGGCGGTGGTGTTGCACTCTCAGGAAGGCTTTGCGCTTTTGGCGCAGCATGGCGCGCGCGGCGCCAGTGCGTTTTTGTGGATGTTGGGCAGTTGCGCACAAAACAACGGCAGTTCGTTTGCTTTGCCGCTCACAAGCCCTTTTATGCTGCAAGTCTCGATGACGGTGATGGCCCTCGCGCGGCTTTTGACCATCGGCAGCATTGTTTTTTTGAGCGGCCGACTGGCCCGTCAGCGCTTTGATACTCCGCAGTCTGAAACATTTCACACAGCCGGACCAACGGTAATCATTTTTGCATTGGCCGTCATTCTGCTAAGCGGCGCGATGACGATGACCCCCATCCTTGCCTTGGGACCGCTTTTGGAGGCGATCCCATGAACGCTCAGGTGAATTTTGCAGGTGTAAAAAACTTCGCCAAGGCCGGCGCGAGCATGGGCGGCGGTCTTTTGAAGATCTTGCGCTTGGCGCTTGCGGAACTCTCTCCGCGCGCGGCTTTCAAAAGCCCCATTCGTGCGATCGTCTATTTGGCTACCGTCGGGGCAATCTTGTGGGCGCTGGGAGCCTGCGTAGGGCTGGTCAAGACGCCACCGCTAATGGCGTTGAGCCTGGCATTTTGGATTTCGCTTACGCTTATTTTTTCGGCGTTTACGGATGCGGTGGCCAGCCATCAAGCACGCGAGCAAACCGACAGGCTGCGCACCGCCCGCAATGCCCTCAAGGCCAAAAAACTCTGCAAAGCCGACTGCGAGGCGCCCATTGAGGAAATTCCCGCGGCTCTTTTAAAGACGGGCGAACTCATTATCGTGCGCGCCGGCGAGACCATTCCTGCCGATGGTGAAGTCATTCTGGGGACAGCCGCCGTGGACGAAAGCGCGCTTACGGGCGAAAGCGCTCCCGTCATCCGCAGTTGCGAAACCCAGCACGCATCGGTGACGGCTCTTACGCGCGTGCTTTCCGACTGGATTATAGTCAAGGTGCGCAGCGCCGCCGGCGAGAGTTTTGTGGACAAGATGCTCCTGATGGTCGAACGTACCCGCCGACAGCAGACCCCCGTGGAGGCTTCCATCGAGACCTATCTTTTGGCGCAGACGGTGCTTTATCTTTTTCTTACCATCGCGATCGGGTCTTTTTCCGCCGTGTGGGCGCAATTTGGAAATGTCGAGAATCCCTTTGGGACGCTCGAGCTGATAGCACTTTTCCTTTGCATGGCCCCTACGACGATTGGAGTGCTCTTACCCATCGTCAGTCTTGCGGGGATGCTGCGACTGATGAAGGCCAATATTGTAGCCAAAAGCAGCCATGTGGTGGAAGCCGCCGGCAATGTCGACGTGGTCTTGCTGGACAAAACAGGCACTATCACCCTCGGCGACCGTCAGGCGTGTCGTTTTTTCCCCTGCGGCAACCTTGCCGAAAAAGAATTTGCCCGCGAGGCGCAACTGGCCTCGCTTTCCGACAATACCCCCGAGGGCCGCTCGATTGTCATTTTGGCCAAAAAGCGTTTTGGGCTACGTCAAAATGAAACGGCAAAATTGCAATTTGTCCCTTTTAGTGCACAAACGCAAATGAGCGGCGTGGATCTTGAAAATCGTCGCCTGCGCAAAGGGTCGGTTGCCGCCATTGGGCGCTGGCTTCAAAAAATCGGAAGAGAGATCCCTCCCGAGCTTCAAAGGCGCGCCTCGCGGATTTCCTCGGAGGGAGGGACGGCGTTGGTGCTCGCCGACGACCATTCCGGCGCACGCGGGGTAATCGAGCTGCGCGACGTCATCAAAGGCGGGCTCGCTGAGCGTTTCGAAAAACTTCGGGAGTTGGGGATCGAAACGATCATGATTACCGGCGACAATCCACTCACGGCGGCTTCGGTGGCCGCAGAGGCGGGAGTTGATCGTTTTATTGCCGAGGCCACCCCCGAAGAAAAGCTCCGGCTTATCCGCGAATTTCAAAAACAGGGCCACACCGTTGCCATGACCGGCGATGGCACCAACGACGCTCCCGCGCTCGCCCAAGCCGACGTGGCTCTTGCGATGAATAGCGGCACCCAGCCCTCCAAGGAAGCGTGCAATCTCATCGACCTCGATAGCAACCCCACCAAGCTCATCGAGGTGGTGCAGATCGGCAAGCAAAACCTCATCACGATCGGCGCCACTTTGACTTTTAGCATGGCCAATGACATCGCCAAGTTTTTGACGCTTTTGCCCTCGATGGCCTCCGGTATCTTCCCCCAACTCGCGCGCTTTGACCTGCTGAAATTCGCCAGTCCCGCACAGGCGTTACAGGTGGCGCTCATCTTCAACGCACTCATCATTCCGCTTTTGCTGCCGCTGGCGCTCTCCGGCAGCCCCAAACCTCAAAACACTCGAGGACTCCTGCTCAAGCACATTTTGCTTTATGGGCTTGGCGGCGCGGCGATTCCGTTTATTCTCATGAGAGGTATTCTCGTGTTGCTTTAACTCTCATGCCTACCGATCGTCCCAATCCCGACAAGCTCCTCAAAGCGCTCAAGTCGCACGAGGGAGGGAATCTGCAGATTTATTTCGGCTATGCCGCGGGAGTCGGCAAGACCTACGCGATGCTCTCCGGCGCGCGCGAGCTCAAACGCCAAGGCATTGACGTGGTGGTCGGCTATCTGGAAGCGCATGGCCGGCGCGAAACAGAAGCACTACTCGAGGGGCTGGAGGTGGTCCCCTCGAAAATCGTGGAGGTGGGCGGCTCAAAATTCCGCGAGCTTGACTTGGATCTTATTTTGGAACGCAGGCCCACGGTCGTCTTGGTGGACGAGATGGCGCATACCAATGCCACTACTTCCCGCCATACCAAGCGTTGGGAAGATATTCAGGAGCTGCTGGAGGCGGGCATTGATGTACACACGACCCTCAACGTGCAGCATCTCGAGAGCCTCAACGATATCGTGGCGCAAATCACGGGCGTGAGGGTGCACGAGACAATTCCCGACGCCGCTTTTGACCGCGCCGACGAAGTGACGCTGGTGGATATTACCGCCGACGAGCTGCTCAAGCGCTTCAAGTCGGGCAAGGTCTATCGGGAGGGCCAAGCGGAACGCGCGATGGGCAACTATTTCAAAAAGACCAATCTGGTGGCCTTGCGCGAAATTGCCTTGCGGCGCACGGCGGATCGCGTGCATGCCGATGTCAATCGCGCGAGACTAACCGCCAATATTCGGACGGTCGTCCCCACCCACGAGCGCTTGGCATGCCTTATCACCCCTTGGGACGCTTCGGCTTTGAGGGCCACGGCGCGGCTGGCTACCCAGTTGCAATGCCCGTGGCTGGCCTTGGATATTGAGTCGGCGGCGCGCATTGCGCAGTTTGGCGCCGCGCAGCGCGATTATGAACACTGCATTGAGCTTGCCGGAGATTTGGGCGGACGGCTTCTTCGCCGGCGTGGCATTTTCCGGTTTTTGGAGGTGCTGCAGGCCCTGCGAGAAGAGAATATCACCAAGCTTGTGCTTACGCGCCCACGCAGTTATGAGCTGCCCAGATGGGTTGAGAATTTGATTTTCCACTTTGTTGGTATTGATATCGTCTGGGTAAACCCCATCGCGCGCCGCAGCGTTCCCGAAGAAAAAACGCCCGAAGCGCGCGACGAAAAGGCACAGTTGCGGGCTTATTTGGAGACGACCGCTATGGTCGGTGGGGCTTTTGTAATTGCAGCGCTGATGGGGGCAATGCACGCGCCCGAGGCAAATCTGACACTGGTTTACCTGCTGGCGGTAATCGCAGCAGCCGTCTTGCACGGAGAAGCGGCCAGTGCCTATGCCGCCCTTTTGACGGCGGTTATTTTAAGTCTTGGGCTCTCCAACTTTGAATTTCGGCTCTCTTGGAGCAATACGCAGTATCTTTTCAACTTTGGCGTCAGTTTGCTCATTGGCCTTTTGGCCAGTCAAATGACCTCGCGGCTGAAAAATCAGGCAGAAATTGCTCGAAAGGAGCAGGAACTCACCGAGGCGCTTTACAATTTTACAACCATGCTGGCGTCTTCGGTCGGGTTGCATCAAATTGTCGCCACCGCCCAGACGCACCTGCAAAAAATCCTTGAGCGCGAGGTAGTTGTGTTACTTCCGGATGCCAATGGCGACTATCGCCCGTTGCTGCAGACCGAGCACACTTTTGAGGACGACCGTTCCGGCTGGGCGATAGCGGACTGGGTGGCCGAGCATGAACAGCCCGCAGGACGCACCACTCGAACCCTTCCCAACGCCCGCGCGCTGTATCTTCCGCTTATGGCAGCAGAGGGGGTCGTGGGAGTCCTTGCAATAGGGGTCAAAACGCAAGATACCTCCCGCGAACGCCAGCGTTTTGAACGCTTCAGTCATCCGCTGGCCACCAAGATCGAAAGCGCCCAGATAGCGGAAAAAGCCGAAAAGCTGTACTGGCAGGCCGAACGCGAGCGCCTGCGCGGCGACCTTTTTAGCTCTATTTCGCAGGCCCTCAAAGAGCCGCTTGCCAGTTTGGCGCAAAAAACGGCCCAAATTTGCTTGGTTTCGCAAAATGGGAATGCCCTCGAGGCTATCCGCGACGAAAGTGTACGCTTGCAGCACATTGTTGATAATTTTACCCAATTGACGCGTTTTGAAACGGGCGACCTCCCCTTGCATGCTCAACGCATCGATTTAAGCGAATTTGTAAAAAAAGAGCTGGCTCAACCCCCCTTACAGGCTCAACGCATTAGCTTCCAAGTAGATACGCGCCCTTTGTGGGTGGAAATCGACCCTCTTTTGTTCTCGCAAGTCCTTAGCAACATCCTCGAAAACGCTTTGGCGTATTCGACGGGTAAAATTTACATTTCCACCCGCGCCAACGGCTCTTTTGCCGAGCTACTCGTTGAAGATGAGGGCGAAGGCATTCCAGAAGAACAACTTGAGCGAATTTTTGAGAAATATTATCGGCTTTCCGCCCGTAACCGAGGCGCCGGGCTGGGTCTGACCGTCTGCCGCGCGATTGTCGAGGCGCACCATGGAAAATTGTGGGCGGAAAACAGACATGAAGGTGGCTTGCGTCTTCTGGTGCAACTTCTACGCAGCGAGTAACTTGCGATTTTTCGCTCGCGCATGGCACATATTATCTGCTCCTGCGGCGCGGTCGAGCAATTTGACTTTTAGGGTTTTCTGCCGTAGAAATCGACGATGCGCGATGTCCTTTCCAGTCGGGTTCTCGTTTTGAACCGCTTGTGGCAGGCCGTGCACATCGTGAGCGCAAAACGAGCAACTTCTCTCCTTTTTACAGGCCATGCGCGCGTGCTGCATCAAAGCGAAAACAACTGGCAGGTATGGCCGGCCGAAGATTGGCTGGAGATCTCCGGAGCGGATGACATTCCCGATGCGAAGGCCGTCTATCTGCATACCGTCAATCGCGCCATCCGCCTTCCTAAAGTCCTTCTGCTCAACGAGTACGCTTCGCTTCCACTCAAAGAGATCCATCTCAACCGCCAGTCGGTTTTTGAGCGCGACGACTATCATTGCCAATATTGCGGCAAGCGTTTCAAAAACCATCAGCTCAATTTGGACCATGTAACCCCGAAGGACCAAGGGGGCCAATTTACTTGGGCCAATATCGTTACGAGTTGCCTTGAGTGTAACTCCCGCAAGGCCAACCGTACTCCGCGTGAGGCGGGCATGCGGCTTTTGCGCCGCCCCAAACAGCCCAAGAGTCGGCCTTTTGTCTCCTATATCATCGGGCAGGAAATCGAGGCCCAATGGCGCAGCTTTTTGAACCTGACGCACGAGGAAACGGAGGTGGAAATCGTCCGCAGCGAGCGCCTCTTTACAGAAACTGGCGAAACGGCCGCCGCGGGGGATCTGGGCGCATTGGCCGGATAGGCGGTCCGCCGAAAGCGCTTGCTATCTACCCATTTGTGATGATAGGCTTGGGTGATGATTATAGAGGAAATAGAAGTACCCACCGCCAATCAGCTACACGATGGTGAACTTTTGGGAAAACCTGTCCTGCCCGTCCTTGCGCTGGGCTTGTTCAGCCCGTTGCTCGGGGCAGGCATGTTCCTTTTGCACTGCATTACGCTAACCCGACTGGAGGCTGACGCCTCTTCAAAAAAAGCCGCGAGATGCGCCCGGAAGGCTTCGCTTGTCGCTGCGGGCGTGGGTTTGGCGCTCTCTCTTGGGATGAATGGCCTATCCCCTAAGGCATTGCTCCTCAACGGAAAACTGACAGAAGCCGTTGCATCGATTGCTTGTGCCGTTCACGAAACGGCAGACGTTGAGGCCCCCTCCGGCGTCTCGTTGCGGTAGCCCTCAACTGAGTTTTTGCTTGGCTTTTTCGAGTCCGCGCACGAGTGCATCAACGTCCGCCTCGGTATTGTAAATTCCCAGCGACGCACGCACGCATGCCGTTATGCCTAGCGCCGACATAAGCGGCTGTGCACAATGATGGCCCACGCGCACAGCCACCCCTTCACTGCTTAGAATACTCCCCACGTCGTGCGCATGCAGACCCTTGAGGTTGAAGGCCGCGACTCCTATCCTCTCGGGCGGCGCTCCGTAAAGCGTCAGGCCCTCCACACTGCAAAGCTTCTGCAAAAGTTTTTGCATAAGCGCCTCCTCATGCGCGCGGATTTTCTCGAATCCCACTTCTTTTACAAATTCTACTGCCGCTCGCAAGCCCACCGCCTCGACAATCGGCGGAGTCCCCGCCTCAAAACGGTGCGGCGGCGGCGCAAAGGTTGTCTGTGAAAAACTCTCTTCCACACGATGCACCATCCCGCCCCCAAGCTGCCACGGCGGCAATTTTTCGGCAAGCTCCGGCCGGATGTAAAGCACGCCGATGCCTGTCGGGCCGTAGAGCTTGTGAGCCGAAAATGCAAAGAAATCCGCGCCAACGTCTTGTACATCAATAGCTTGATGCGCCACCCGTTGAGCGCCATCAATGCACACCAGCGCCCCGTGTACGTGAGCCATTTGGATAATCTCTTTTAGCTTTGGCAGCGTTCCCAACACGTTTGAAGCCGCCGTGAGCGCAAGCAGCGCGACTTTTTTCCCGCGTAAGTTTTCCTCCAGCCACCCGTGTTGCAGCTCTCCTTCGGGAGTAATCGGCCAGACCTTGAGGCATCCCCCTACCCGTTCGGCGGCCCGCGCCCAAGGCAAAAAATTGGAGTGATGCTCCAGCGCCGTTGCAAGAATCGTTGCGCCGCGAGGCAAAAGTCCGCCCTCCAACAGCGTTCCAGCCGCCAAGTTGAGGCCCTCGGTCGTGCCTTTTGTAAAAATGACTCCAGTTGCGTTTTCGGCCCCGATAAACTCCGCCAGCACTTCGCGCGTGCGTTCATATTGTGCCGTGGCGTCCTCGGTCAGACGGTGCACGCCCCTGTGAACGCTTGCGTAATGCTCGCGTGCAAAGGCATCCATAGCGGCCAAAACAACCTCCGGCTTCTGCGCCGAAGCCGCGCTATCCAGATACACCCGAGCCTCGCCGGAGGAGTTTGCTTGGGCAAAAAAAGGAAATTGCGCACGCCATGGATTCATAAGAAGCTTCCATTATGAGCGTTTTCAGGCTTGAGAACAAGGCCCGAAAGGAGTAGAATGACCCTTTCATGTCAAACGACCGGAAAGTTCCTCGTCATGTCGCCATTATTATGGACGGCAATGGCCGCTGGGCTCAAGCGCATGGCTTGTCAAGACTGGAGGGCCATCGTCGCGGCGCGGAGGTCGCGCGTCGCATCCTTGATAAGGCAGACGAGTTGGGCATCGAGATCGTCACACTCTATGCTTTTTCGACAGAAAATTGGGGGCGCCCCGACGATGAGGTGCGCGGCCTCATGGGCATTCTGGAGCTCTTCCTCAAAAATCAGCGTGCCTACATGATCAAAAAGGAAACGCGTTTGCGCGTCATAGGCGATATTTCCGCCATTCCTCAAGGCCCTCGTCGCGAGCTCGAAAAGACTATCGAAGAAACACGCAATTTTTCGCGCCGCACGCTCGTGATGGCGCTTAATTATTCTGGCCGCGACGAAATTCTCCGCGCGGTCCAAAAGCTCCAAGCGCAAAAATTGGCCCCACAAAGCTGGGATCAGCTTGCCGCCGCACTCGATACGGCCGAGCTTCCCGATCCCGATTTGATTTTGCGCACCTCCGGTGAGTTGCGTCTGAGCAATTTTCTTTTGTTGCAGTCGGCCTACAGCGAGCTGGCCTTCAGCCCTACGCTCTGGCCCGACTTTTCCGAAGAGGAATTTGAAAAGATCATCTCCGATTTTTCGCACCGCGAGAGGCGCTTTGGCAAACTTGCCGGCGTCAAAGCTTGAGAAATTGCCGGCCACGCTTGACCCCTGCCGTCAGGCCCTATTGAATAGCAGCGTGAAGGATCCCTATCGCCTTTATTCGCGCCTGCTGAGGCAAACCCGCCCGCCAGCTTTCCGTCCCCATTGGAAAAAACACGATCGCGTCTTGCTGGTACGTTCGTTTTCGTTCGACGGCCTGCGGAGCTTCCTGCGAAAGCTGCCCTTGGGGATGCCGCTGGCAATTATTGACAGGCCTGAGTCGCAGCCGCAGTTGTTGCGCTTGTGCCCACAGGCTCTTTTCATCCCCTATGCGGGACAGTCTAATTTTAACCTCGAAGGCTTTACAAAAATCCGCAGCGCGATCGATGCCTTTAAGCCCACGCGCGTTTTTTTCTTGAGCGGCAACGCAACCGCCAGCGGCTACACCAATATTATCGAGGGACTTTCGGCGTTGGATTTCGAACCTCTTTGCTTCACCTCAGGTGGCAAGTTTTTGCGTTTCCCACTGGAATTTCAGGCGCGACAACAAGCCTCGCTTGAGAATATCAGCGAGCTTTTGGACGAAAATTGGCGCAATCCTACAAAAATATTTTCGCTGCACCGCCGATCTTCCCGCGCGCCCAGAATCATGCTGGACCTGCGCGTGCTTGGAGCAGGAGCGATGACAGGAGTGGGGCGCTTCGCTTTTAATTTGGCTCGTGCGCTCGCCAAACGCACACGCGCTTTTGGCGTAGGGGCCGGCAAAGTCCAGCCGCCAGGAGTTCGCGCATTCAATCAAAATATCCCCGAGGGCAACCCGGAGCTTGCGAGCAAACATCTTGCCTTTCTAGCTTCCTGCGCGGGAGTTGACTTTTATTTTTCTCCGTATCCGTGCGTACCTGAACGCGCTCATTGTGCGCGTTTTCTGACGATCCACGATCTTATTCCGCTCAAGTTTCCGCAATGGGCGGCGTCGGCGCGCGCGGTGGAGTTCTTCAAGACCACGCTTCGGCAAAACGCACGGTTGGCCGATCACGTTTTTGCCGTAAGCGCCTGCACTCAGGCTGACATCGTTTCGCTCTACGGCATCTCGCCCGAACGCATTACGGTGCTGCCCAACGCGGTTGATCATCGGCGTTTTCATCCCGTGAGACATCCGGAGCTTTCGTCCGAATTCCGCCGTTTGATGCGCAAGCTTGGCCTGCGCAAGGGTTACCTGCTTTCGCTTTGTACGCTCGAGCCCCGCAAGAATATTCCTTGCGTACTCGAGACGTTCCGGCTTTTTTGCGAACGCAATCCGGCCAGCGCGCGCCAACTTTTGCTTATTGGCCAACGAGGTTGGGAAGGCAATCGGCTCGAAGAGCTTTTGGCCGCCCACCCTTTCCGCGAGCGAATTATTGTAAGCGGCTATCTTCCCGACGCCCTTCTCCCAGCGCTTTACTCGGACGCCTTCGCATTTCTTTTTCCTTCCTATTACGAGGGTTTCGGGCTTCCGCCTTTGGAGGCGCTCGCGTGCGGGACGCCTGTTTTATGCAGCGACACGCCTTCCCTTGTCGAAGTTTGCGCCGATGCGGCGCTCTTTGCAGCTCCCGACGATGCCGAAGGTTTTGCCTCTCATCTTGACACTCTACGTAACGTCGGCCTGCGCGAGTCGCTTCGCCACAAGGGGCTTGTGCGCGCACGCCACTTCACTTGGGAGAAAAGCGCCGAGATTCTTCTGCGTACCGCGCAAAAGTTTTTATAATGGCTATTTTCCCTGCCAGCCCTTTCGCAAGTCAGCCATCATCCACTCGCGCAATTCTTCGTCAAGCACCTGCCGCTGTTGGCAAGGCTCCAGCGCTTCTATAAACATTCGCCGCGGCCTGTATGCCTCACCTCCAAGCCGCGCGAGGGCCGCCTGAGCCATCTCAGAGTCGCCTAGGATAGCGCCTAGCCAGCCAGCCCTTGCATCTCGGCTATAACGATAGAGGCTCATCAGCTGGAGTTTCCAAAAGCTCTCCGAGCGCAAACGAATTTGCCGGAGCGCTTCATTGCCTTGAGCGTGATTTCCCAGCGCAAAGGAAAGGCTGGCAAAAAAGAGTGTCTGGTTCAAGTCCAAGCGCTTGGGATCTACCTTTGCCAAAAATTCGCGCGCTCTGACCAAATCTCCGCCGGCAAAAAAGGTATCGCAAAGGCGCACTTCGGCGCCCGCATCCCATTTGCCCGCGCCCGCTTGATAATTGGCAACAATCTTTCCTTCTTGTCCTAGCAAAACGGCTGCCGGCCAATGCAGCCATTGGCAACCTTCCAGCGGCATCTTTTTGAGCGTCTGGCCAATCATTCGCAGAGGCTCCTCGCGCCCTTTTCGATACTGAGCATGGTTCCCAAAAATATAAAAGAGATCGAAAACCGCAGCAACGCCCTCCGCTGGCAACTTTTGCAATTTCCACAGGCGTTCGAAAATCGGAGAACGCCACAGGAGCGTTTCACGTAGTGCACAGGTGCGGCTTGGAGCGCTGCCCTTTGCAAAACTCGCCTCAAGGACTTCTTCGGCTAAGGAGGATCCCTTTCTTAAAAGCCCCACGCCTCTCCAAAGCTCCATTTCTTCGTCCACTTCCGCCTCCAAATTTCCCTTTATCAGCTCGGCCCAGTAGCGCATTTTTTGAGACTCCTTTATTCCCGCGACTTCCCAACCCTCCTTTTGCGCTTCCCAAAAAGAGACGAGTTCAGTTGCCTGAGCTCCCAAGCCAAGTTCCATTATCGTTTGAAAAACAATTTCTGCCAGACGGCTAATTTGCGGAATACTGCGCCCAAAGCTAGAGTTTAGCAATTCGGCGAGACATTTTTGCGTCAGCTGCGCATCAGCCTCCCACAAATCATTCAAAAGCGACAAGCGTTGCGTGCCCCACCGCGAAAGCGCATCCACGCACATCGTCTTCCAAACGCGTCCGCGCAGAGGCAACTCTTTTGGAAGCCGTTGCGCGGCTGTGCCGAGCGAAAGCATTGTTTGGTTTTCAAAAACGCTCTTGCGCAGCGGCTCCGGCAGTGTCAACTCAAGCGTACCCTGCCAGTTTGACCTAGAGCCGTCGAGGCTAGGCTCGCTAAGCCCCAATTTCTCGAAATTAAAAATTTCCTCCACGCGCTCAAACGAGCCGTTGAGCGCCGGAGCCCTTGCCGAAAGCGCCGAATCCATCACGCGCCTGACTCTTGCGCGCAGCGACTTATCCAAGCACGTCCCGAACGGAAATTCATATCCGTCCAATGCGCGCAAGGGGGAGCTGTATTGCCGTTGCCAAAAATCAATTTTGATGCCATGTTGCGCCGCCACATAAAAAAGCGCTTGTTCAATCTGCGGCGACTGGCACAAAAGCACCCAGCCGGGCGCATTCAATACTTCGCAAATATCCGCCGCCGAGCTTACGCGGGCGATCTCCAACATCTCCGAGAGAATCGGCACCGGCACAGGCAACGGCTTGTATTCAACCCGAATGGAATCCGGCGGGCCATCGGGGATTTCCGGCGCCGTAAGCGCGTCGAACGGCCCATCGCTCAAAAGGAATTTTTTGTTGTACGTTTTGCCAACCGAAGCAGGAAGCGCGACGCGCGGCGGCAGAAAAAACATTTTATTGTAAAATTCCTTGAGCGGAATCTCCTTTGCCACGGGCAGCTCGTCGGGGAAAAAATCAACATAGATTTTCTTAGCCTCCCTCGCCGCTTCGAGGGGCACCTCACCAGCCAAGACATTCTCGCGGGTAAGGAAAAGGGCATCCGCGTCTCCGAACGCCCAGCCGCTCCAATACCACGGGATGGCGTTTTGGGTCGCCTGGGTTTTTAACTCGCAACTTTCGTCGGAAGAAAGCATTGCCTAAGATTTTTGCGGCGAACAGCCAAAGAGTCAAGAGGCACCGCTAAAAACCAGCCGGCTGTCGGGATTGAACCGACGACCCACAGTTTACAAAACTGTTGCTCTGCCACTGAGCTAAGCCGGCGAGATACCCCAATGTAGCAATTTTTGCGCCACAGGGCAATGCCTTTGTCAACTTTACATCGCCGCATTATTTTGCTACGCTTGACAATCCCCACCCAAAATGAGCGACATAGCCCCAGCAAAAGTATCGACACCTCCCGCTACTTCCGACGACTGGAAGCGGCGTTACGATGCCCTACTTGAGCGCTACGAAGCGCAAAACGATGCTCTGCAAAAAGCTCAAAATTCGCTTTGCTCTTTTATGGAGGCGCTTGAAAACCGAGCAGTGGCTCGGGCCAACCGCTATTATTCGCCCATGGGGTCGCGTATTTGGGAGCACGTAGTCGCACACTTTCTTGCGCGGATGATTTTGGATCACACGCGGACACCCATGGGGCGTCTCGGCCACCATCAACCTCGCGCGCTTCGCTACCCGCGTCTTTCGTGGAGGTCGCACAAAAACTGGCCGACCATCTCCATCACCACTCCTTCTTTCAATCAAGGGCGCTATCTTGAACAAACGCTCCGCAGCGTGCTTGAGCAAAACTATCCCGCGTTGCAATACACGCTTCAGGATTCTTGCTCCACCGACAACACTCCCGACGTGCTCGAACGCTATGCGGCGAAGCTCGACTGCCGAGTCGAAAAAGACAAGGGCCAATCCGACGCCATCAATCTCGGCTTACGCAATACCACGGGCGAGATTATGGCGTGGCTAAATTCCGATGACATGCTTTGTCCGGGGGCACTTTTTGTGGTTGCGGATTATTTTTTACGGCATCCGGAGGTGGACGCGGTCTATGGCCATCGCATTCTCATCGATGAAAATTCCGACGAGATTGGCCGCTGGTATTTGCCACAGTACGACCGCGACGAAATCCGCTATGTTGACTTCATTCCGCAAGAAACGCTGTTTTGGCGGCGCTCGATCTGGGAGCGCGCAGGCGGCAAGATTGATGAGACCATCTCTTTTAGCATGGACTGGGATTTTATTCTGCGGATGAAAAGAGCGGGGGCCAAGTTCGTACGTATCCCAGCTTTCCTTGGCTGCTTCCGCGTTCACAATCAGCAAAAAACTCTCACGATTCAGGAGGTCAATCGCCGCGACGACTATCGTTTGCGCATGCGCGAATTTGGCGGAGTCCATCCCGCCCAAGTCCGTATTGATTATTTTTCGCATCTGGCGATTATCCGCTCTTTCCTCTGCAAACACTTCGGCCCCTTTTTTTAGCAAGTAGTTTTGGCCTGCTTCCTGCTCCCCTACTACTCTATGATCGATCCCATAACGGCCTCGCTTACGTTGGGAGCCACCCGTCTGGCTAGTAATATCCTCGAGGGCGTCGAAGAAGCCTCGGAGATTGCTCGCGCCAAAGCCGCACTGTCCGCAGAGAAGGTTTCACCTTCAATTTTCGAGGCAGATTTTGCCCAGTCGAAAACCGCAGCCACCGCCCTTGCCTTTGAAAAGCTCTTTTGCGCCGAGCCTTCCCTGCGCGGACAACTGGGCGAGGGCCCCTACTCTCTCGAGCAAACATCCGCGACCTCCCTTACTTTAACCTCCCATAAAACAGGCAATAAGATATCCTTAGACGCCTCTACCCCTCTTGGCGAAAAAGCGCTGCAGCTCGCCAACACCACAGGGTTAAAAAACATTGAAAAAGGGCTAGAGTTGCGCCACGTTTAGACCGTAGAGATTGCAAGATAGTCCAGAAGGGTTTGGACGCAAAAGTTTGATACAAAAAACTTTTCGCTTTCGAGTTTTTCTGGCTGACAACCAAAAGCTTTTCTACTTTAATTCAAAAATTTTATGGGAGGTTCTCCATCGATCGGCGCGGTTTTTGCCCAACGGATAGTGGTGGGGGTTGGGGACATGGCGGTTTCAAACAACACCAACATGACCATCAGCACCTATGCGTTGGGCTCGTGCATAGGAGTGGTGGCCTACGATCCCTTTGTTTCGGTGGGCGGCATCCTGCACATCATGCTGCCAGACTCGACCCTTTCGCCCGACAAGGCCTTCTCGCAACCCTCCATGTTTGCGGATAGCGGTTGGGTTTCATTCTGGCAGGCAATGACTTCTTTGCGCGCGGAAAAACGCCGCATCAAGATCATCATGGCAGGAGGCGCTTCGGTGCTCTCGCAGTCCGACATGTTCAAGATTGGCGAGCGCAACGCCACAGCGATTCGCGGGATTCTTCAACGGGAGGGAATCCCTGTGCTAGCCGAGGAGATCGGCGGCCTAAACAATCGGACGCTCCACCTGGCGCTCAAGACAGGTACCGTCGAAATCAAGTACCCCACTGGAACCAAACAAATCGAGCTCAAATGACCAACTTCGATACACTTCTAGCGCAAGTCAAGCGCCTCCCTCCCAATCCGCAGATCATGCTTAAGCTTCTGCGGTTGCTTCAGGACATCAATACCAACCCCAACGACATCGTCGAGCTCATCCGCATCGATGCGCCCCTCACCGCGCAAGTCCTCCGCCTTTCCAACTCCGCCTATTACGGAGTCGTCACTCCTTCCTACAACCTCGAAGAGGCTATCAATCGCATCGGTTTTCGCGAAACCTACAAGCTTGTGGGTGTGGTTTGCTCCAGCCAGATTTTCAATACTCCCGTCCAGACCTACTATCTCGAAAACGACCAGCTTTGGGAAAACTCGATTGCCGCGGCGCTCGTCATGGAAAACATGGCCCAGCGCATAGGTCTGGACCCCTCCAACTGCTACACGATCGGCCTACTGCACCCCATTGGCAAGGTGATCATCAACCAGCTCATGTCCGACAAATACGCGGAAGTATACGGGCTTATCGAAAAAGAAAAGATCTCGATTATCGAGGCCGAGGAGCGCATTTTGGGTTTCCATCACGCCCAGATCGGCAAAGCGCTTTTGGCCAAGTGGAATTTTCCGCCGGAGATCTACGAGCCCATCGAATACCAGTACAACCCCATGGAAGCGCCCACCCAGCAGATGAGCGCGTGCGCGCTGCATTTGGCAAATTGCGTGGTTGGGGGCGTGGGGCTCAACTATGGGCGCGATGCGTGGGCCTTCAAGGCTCACGACGAAGCACTCGAAAAGCTGGGCCTCGAGCCGGACGATCTGGAGCGGTTCCTGCTGCAAATCCACGAACGCCTCAACGACATCAAGGGCCTGCTTATCGCCGGCAAAACCAAGAGCAGCTAATTTTTGGGTGTTGCCGCGGGGCTTCCTGTGGGGATCACCTTTACGCTGCCGATAACAACCGTGCGATCGTCGATCGTCGCCGCATTGCTACGCAAGATCAGCTGCACCGCGCTTTGCAAATCGGGCGCAACAAAATCCGGTTCGGCATCATATTTTTTATCGCCACCGGCATAGCCGGTCTGAAGCAATATCGATTTTATCCCGATATTTTGAGCGGTCTTTATATCAGTCGTGGTATCTCCTATCATCCAGCATTTCGCCAGGTCTAGGTTAAGATCTTTTGCGGCTTGCAGGAGCATCCCCGGCTTTGGCTTGCGGCACGCGCAATCGATTTTGAGGCCCGCTCTCTCTCCCTTAAATCCCTTCTCGGGGTGATGCGGACAGTAATAAATTTTATCCAAATAGGCGTGTTCGCGTCCCAGGAGCGTCTCCATCTTATTATGGATATTTTGAATATCGGCCTCGGTGCAAAATCCTTTGGCTACCACCGGCTGATTGGTCACCAGCACCGCCAGATATCCATTGCAATTGATCGTCTCCAGGGCCTGCGCGGTCCCCGGAAGTATCTCGAGTTGATCGGGAGAGGTCAGGCCATTGACCTCCTTGATTAGCGTCCCATCCCTATCCAAAAACACCGCGCGTCGCGGATGACTAAAGTCGCCTTTTTGCACCACTCCTTTTTCATACTCGGCGCAGGCTTTTTGATAACGCTCGGGAGTTCCGATATCGCGGATATATTCCTGACTTGGGTGCGAAAACAAACGTCCCCCGCGCCCCAATACCGCCGGGAAAAGTTCTTTGCAAAGGTCCATCGGCGTTTCGTTATGCGCCCACGGGGCCAGCGCGGCCTTGCGGATAACATAAAGTCCCGCATTCACCGAATTGGGGAACCACCGGTCCTGCGGATGTGGACGCGCATGAAAAGCTTTTATATAATTTTTCTCATCCGCCACCACCAGCTCCGAGTCCTGCGGGTGATTATTCGGATGGACCAAGAATGTAGCGTCGGCCCGAGCATCCGCATGAGCCCGGCAGAGTCTTCCAAGGTCAACATTCGTCAGCGCATCGCCATTCATCAGCACAAACTCATCTGCCAAGAAATCGAAATTCACCAGCACCGCTCCAGCGGTCCCCATCGGCGTCTTTTCGACAATCGTCTTAATTTTTATTCCCCATTTACTGCCATCGCCAAAATAATTTTCGATAATATCCGCTCGATAGTGGGCGCAGAAGAGGACCTCCTCAAAGCCATAACGCTTTGCCAGCTCCACGTGGTGTTCCAAAAGCGGCTTACCTCCTATTTGAATCATCGGCTTTGGAAGATCACCTAAAATAGACTTCAAGCGTGTACCCGCGCCACCCACAAGGATCACCAATTGTTTGGACATGCGTCTACAAATGCAGTTTTGTCCCAATAGCGCAAGTCGATTTTCAAAAACCTATACGCCTATTCCCAATTGCGCAAGTTCCTTCGCCAAATCCGTCTTTTTCCCAACCAATATAGAGTTACCCCCCAGACCCTCGAACGTCTGGCAGATTCCTGGCACATCATCAATCATTACCGCTTCTTCCGGGCGCGAACCTAACGCCTCAAGAACTATTCCAAACATTTTCCCATCTTTAGTTTTCATGCAACCAACTTTGTGCGAAAGAAATACGCGTTCCTGCGGCAGCGCCTCCGGTACACGCCCATATTTTTTAGAGAGCACCTGACCAAAGTGGTAAGGGTTATTGTTGGAAACCAGCGCAACTTTAAGCCCTCTTTGCGAAGCCTGTTTGGCAAGGCTCTCATAAACCTCCATATTTTCTTCGATATAGCTTTCCAGGAGCAGTCCATAAGATTTAAGGAAATGCCTCACATCTCCAACATAACCAAAATTCACAGATAAAAATTTTACCGCCATGTCGGCAAATCCCTTTGCCTTCGCTTTGCCTGTGTGAAATTTATTTTGCATCTCGACCATCTCAGAACTGTACTGGCAATCTTTGTTGCCAAACGACTGTGGAAATATTCCCGCCTTGGCCGACTGAGTTCCAAAGACAGCCATCGAGGCATCCGCTTGGGCAGACTCAAGCGAAGCAATATATTTTGCAACTTTCTCTAGATTACATTTCTGCTTTAACGCGTCGTCGGTAAGCCCCTCGTTGAGCCTAATCAAAACATCTCCGCTATCCCACAAAATCGTCGTAATCATACGCCATACAATATGCCTTATTTGCAAAACCCCGTCAATATTTCTTGTAAGGTTTTTCGCGTTGCCGCAGCTAATTCCTTTCAGTAAGCTCATCTGATGTCTCTTTCGCGCACTCTTATCGATCGGCTCCTTCCCGCCACAGGGCTACTCTCTCCTACCGAGATCGAAGCTTCCACGCCCCGCCGTCCGCTCGCCGAGGGTCAAAAGGTCACGCGCTTTGCCCCCAGCCCAACAGGTTTTTTCCACCTAGGTGGGATGATTACCACGCTTATTAATGAGCGGCTTGCGCATCAAAGCGGCGGAGTGTTTTTCTTGCGGATAGAGGATACCGATCTGGAGCGGTTCCTGCTGCAAATCCACGAACGCCTCAACGACATCAAGGGTCTGCTTATCGCCGGCAAAACCAAGAGCAGCTAGCGGAAACAGTGGGGAGCAAAGCGATCCTCCTTTCGCAGCCTTGACGCCTTGGCGCAGATCCTCCATTTATAGAGGCATGCAACGCGTCTTTCGGAGCCTTTTTTTACTTTCGGCGGCCCTTTGCGCATCGGCGCTTTTTGCTTCCCCTCCCCTCCAAGCCTCGCTGCAAGCCAAGTTTGAGCCTCCGGCGGCGGCGCAGCTTATCTTGCAGCTTGAGCATTCGGAGGGCTGGCACACCAGTTTTTTCGGCGAGCCCCAGGGAGATCCGCTCGTATGGAACCTGCCGCCCCACTGGAACCTTCGCGGTTCCGCGCGATGGCCGCGCCTTGAAAAATTCGATTTTCAAGGCGAGTCTCTTATGGGCTACGACGCGACGGTTGCCGTGGGGCAAGAAATCGAGCGCGATGCTCCCGCAGACCCGTCCATAATGGAGGCCGAACTCTCGCAACTCTCCGCAACGCTTAATCTCGTAGCTTGCGGCGAGGGTCAATGCCTGCCGCTCTCGTTTGAGCTTCGCCCGCAAACTTTCGAGCCTCCTTTTTCCACCGCTCCCCACGCAGCTGCTTCTCCTGCTGACATTATTGATTCTAGGCAAGATTTTCCCATCGCCCCCTCCTCTCCCTCTCCTTCCACCACGCTTATGCCCTTTGGCTGGAAAACTTTGCTCTTTGCCTTCTTGGGTGGCTTGCTGCTCAATCTGATGCCGTGTGTATTTCCGGTTTTGGGCATTAAAATCCTGTCGTTTATCCAACACTCTGGCGCTTCGCGCGCGCGCATGGTTGGCCGAGCGCTTGCCTATGCACTTGGGATTGTTTTAAGCCTGTGCGCGCTCGCGCTGGCGGTGGTGATTTTTCGCGCCGGAGGAGCCGCGTTGGGATGGGGTTTCCAGCTTCAAGACCCGCGCGTACTTTGGATTTTGATGGTCGTGTTGGGATTAGTCACCCTCTCACTTTCGGGAGGAATGGAGCTTGGGATCTTGGGCGGAAGTTTTTCGGCAAAAGCGGCTTCGCACGGGGGTTTGCTGGGCGCGTTTTTTTCGGGAGTCTTGATGGTTGCCGTTGCCACACCCTGTTCGGCTCCTTTTTTGGGAGCGGCGCTCGCGGGAGTGTTTACCCTGCCGGCGGCACAAGTTTTTGCGGTTTTGGTGACGATGGGCATAGGTTTGGCGGCGCCTTACGTCCTTTTTGCTCTGTGGCCGGCGGCGGTAAAAATTTTGCCCAAGCCCGGAAAGTGGATGGACGAGCTTCGCGCGCTTTTGGCGTGGCTGATGGGTCTTTCGGCGGTATATCTGGCGTGGGTATATTTGGGCGTTAAGCCGGCGGGGCTAGGAGGTTTGCTTTGGGCGGTAGGCGCGCTTTTTGGCGTGTGGGGAATTTTCCGCTGGCGTCGTTGGGGGCGTTTTATTTCGGTTGCGGTTGTGCTTTTGAGCGTTTGGAGCGCCCTTATGGCTCCGGCGGCGCCGCAATGGGAGGCTTGGACGCCCGAACGAGAAGCGTCGGCGCGAGCGGAAGGGCGAACGGTCGTGGTACAATTTACGGCGCGCTGGTGCGTGAGTTGCGCCGTTAACGAACGGGTGGTATGGAGAAATCCACGCGTGTTGCACGCGGCGCAAACGGCGGTTCTTTTAAAGGCCGACTGGACGCAGCCCAATGCGCAGATTGCCGCCGAGCTGCAAAAATTTGGCCGTGCGGCGGTGCCTCTTTTGGTGATTTACGCTCCCGATGGACGGACGACCGTGCTGCCCGATCTGCTGACTCCTTCGGTGGTCGAGCGGGCACTCCATTTTTAGCTTTTTTATAGCGAGGCCAACTCAAGCACCCCTTCGGCAATTTTGCCTGCGCCCAAAACCGCAAACTCGTCCTCGCGTCCGGGCGTAGGCATTTCCAGCTTTAAGGAAGGCTTAAAAACCCGCGCAGCCGCGTCGGCCAGCTCAAAATAGCCTTTGACTCCGCAACAGGCCGTCGCCGCGCGCGCCCATTGCGTTTGCGGAGTTACTTCGGCGGGAAAATTCACATTGTAAACGCGGCCGAAAACACGCTCCTCGCCAAGAAGCCGTTCGACGCGTTCGGCGCAATGGGCAATCATCGCCGCTACCGTCTCTTCTATCTCCGGCAGGACGCCTCCCTGTGCCTTGGCGGCCACGGCCAGCTCGCGTTTGAGCGCGTAAGAAAAAGCGATCGCGCGGCTATGCAAAAACGCACCCGCGACCGCCGCCCCAAGCGTCCCTGAAGAAAGAATCACCGGCAAGCGCGTATTGACGCCCGCGTTGATGCCGCTCACGACCGCATCGACGCCCTCTCCCACGAGTCCTCCGGGAGCCAGTGCCACGGCTACGCAATCGGCAGGAGTGCCATCCACGGCAAAACGCTGCGGGGCGATTAGCGTGGCAGTCAAGTTGCGCGTAACGGTAAGCGAAACACCCGTCCAGCTTTGGTCCACCGAAGGCACCACCCCCCAGACCTCGTGGCCGCGTTTGCCGAGCGCATCGCAAAGGCGCGACCAAAGTTTGCTGCTTGCGCCATCGTCATTGGTGACAAGAATTTTTGCCATGAGACAATATAGCAAAAACGCCCTTGCATGAGAATGTTTTTCGCTTGTTCTTTTCTGAGCGGGGGGCTATCCTTGCATAAATTTTGATTATGAAGCCAACCAATGCCGCTCTTAAACGCAAACGCCGCGCCGCTTATCTCAAGCGCAAAAAGACGCAACTGAAGTCGCGCGTAAAAAAGAAAAAATAAATATGACTATGCGCCACGCGTCTTTGCCATTCGCTCTGTTTTTTTTGAGCGCGGCCTTGCCTGTCTTTGCGCTGGAGATTACCCACACGGAGCCTCGGCGTTTTGACAAGGTGCCGTTTACGCGTTTGTGCGATCTTTTCGGTCATCCGAAAGAAAACCCCACGCGTTTGGCGCTTTTTAGCAACCCGAATGAACACGCAGGACTCTATTTCAATACAACTCTCGATACGCGCGTCTCGAAAATTCCCGCCGGAACGCTTGCACAGGTGGAGCTCTTGATGGAAGGCGACGGTCAGGCGCAGACCTTCCGTTTTGAGATCCCCCCGACGCAGAACCGCTCGAAGCACCTTTATCTGGGCATTACCGACGAGCCTTTTGCGACGTTGGGCCGCGAGGGAGCCTCGGGTCCCCGATCGCGCCTGCAAATTTTGGCCTGGAAGGTCTCGCTGCTGGATAAAGACGGAAAAGTTTTGGCGTCTTCGGCCTCACCCTTGTGGGAGTATTGATGGGGCGATTCCATCCGCCTTCGCAGAAGGCCACGCCTTTTGGCGTTGATGAATGCGAAACGGGGGATTCTGACTACGGCGAGATGTCGCCCCATGGGGGCGTAGCGCAACGGATCACGGGTTTGCCTGTGGGGGCTCCATTTCTCTTGCAAAAAACAGGCGTTGGATTTTGAATGCGCTTGAAGGCGGATACTCCGCCTGAATTAACCATGAAAAAGCTCTTATTTTTGGGTGCGCTTTCTTGCGCCGCCCTTCTCTACGCCACCGGAGACAATCCGGCAAGAACAGATACATATAGTAATAATTCGCAAATGCGCCATCCCAAGGCAACGGTCGTCACCGTTGCGCTTTCGCTTCCACCTATGATGGAAAAAGCGCGAGAAGGCTCCGGAAGAGGCGAAATGCCTGCCCGCCTGATGCCCCGCGACCGCGCGCTGGACATGGTTGCCCGTATGGAGGAAAGGTTGCGCAATCAACTTGCCGCCGTGGAACAAGCGCGAACCAAAATTAACGCGGCCCCCGCAGATGCAATGATTGAATTTGCCGGCAAAAAGGAAGGCAGCAAGGACCGACCCAAGGGCCATCCTTCGGAGGGCTCCGAGCGCTCTAATGCGGAGAAGGGCGATTGGCAAGATCGAAACTCCTCAAGGCGACGGCAAATGCCTGATCAAAAATAGACGTTCTTTCAAAATTTTCGAGGCGCTCCAAACCGGAGCGCCTTTTTTAGCCCCTTGACTTAAATCCCTTGGTGACTTCCACATATTTAAGCGCCCAAGTTTTGAGGCTCATGCGCCGCTGCTCATCGAGTGTTTTGACCACTTTGCCGGGAAGCCCCAGCACCATGCTGCCTTCGGGAACGACCATTCCCTCCGTCACAAGCGCGCCCGCGCCGATAATGGACTGGCGGCCAATCCGCGCCCCATCCAAAATAATCGCCCCCATGCCAATCAAACATTCGTCCTCGATCGTGCAGGCGTGAATCATCGCCTTGTGACCGATTGTCACATATTTCCCTATGACGACCGGATGGTCATCGGCCAAATGAACAATCGTTCCGTCCTGCACGTTGCTTCCCTCGCCCACCTCAATGTAATTGATGTCGCCGCGCAAGACGCTCGTCGGCCAAATTGAACAATTTTTACCTAGCCTCACATCCCCACAAACAACGGCGCTTGGATGCACATAGGCGCTTGGATGGATGCTGGGGGGCTTGTCCAAGAAGCGTTTGAGGCGCTCCTCGACCTTTTCATAGTCCATTGAGTCCATGAGGCGAGCGTAATTTTTCGAGGTTGAAGAGGCAACATTAAATGCGTATGATGAACAGATGCGTATCATCTTGCTATCCCTTCTTGCCTGTAGCGTTCTTTTGGCCCAAGAGACATCGTCCTCTGAGCCCGCCTCACGTAGCCAGAAAATCTGGGAGCCTCCGTTCTACAACGGCACGGCCGCCCAAGTGGAAAAGAAACTCATCACGCACGACGACGTTCGCCGCGAAATGGCCGCCTATTCCCCGGCCATCCGCGCGCAAGCGTCCTCAGCGGAGGAATACGAAAAAAACATGGAAGCGCTTTATCGCTCGACCCTCGACCATTTGGTTGATCGCGCGTTGATGATTACGGAATTCAAGACCAAGGGCTATCAGGTCCCCGAAAAGGAAGTGGACGCCGAATATAAGAGGATGCTCAAGGAGGGCTACAATGATAAGGTGAGCGACTTGATCGAGGCGTTGCGCGCTCAAGGGCTTACGATTCCGGCCTATCGCGAGCGCATCAAAGAAAACCTGATGGTGCAAGCGCTCACCGAACGCTTTCGCCGCGAACTGCCGGCGATTACGCCCGATCAGATCGTCGCCTATTATAATGCGCACTTGCCGGAGTTTTCCGAAGGCGGCAAGTTGAGGCTTTCGGCGATTACGCTCACTCCTCTGGCTGACGAACCCGCGCTTGTTCTTGAGCAAACCGCCGAAACCCTTCGCGAAAAACTCCAGCACGGAGCCGATTTTTACCAGCTGGCCACCGAATACAGTCAGGAGAGCAATTTCGACTGGGGCGAGCTCTCACTCGACGAGCTTTCCGAAGAAGTGCGCACGGCGGTCGCGACCTTGCGCAGTGGTGAGGTTTCCGCGCCCATCACGCTTGAGGGCCCCAAGGTTCTTTTGGTCAAGGTGAATAGCCGCACCGACCAAACGGTCAAACCCATCGAGGTGGTGACGGAAGAGATTCGCAAGGCTATTTTTGAACAGCGCGCGCAAGAGGCGTATGAAAAATGGATGAAGGAACTTCGCGCGAAGTATTTCGTCAAAATCAATTCACACAGTGATCAGTAAAGCGCAAGTGCAGCAAGTTGAGGATCTCCAAGGGCGGCTCAAGCCGCTAAGGAGGGTACTTTGACGTCGAGCGGCGGAAGAAGGAAATAGAAAAGCTCGAAGCGCAAATGAGCGCGGAAGGTTTTTGGAATGATGCCGAAAAAGCCAAGGCCATTATGGCCGAGGGCAGCGCCCACAAAAAAGCGCTGGAGGGTTTTTTGAACTTTTCTCGACAGCTGGATGAGGTGGTACTGATGGCCGAGCTTTTGCAGGCGGAAGAAGATCCCAAGGCGCAAGACGAGTTTGCCCAGACCCTCGCGCGGCTCGAGGAGCAGATCGGTTCTCTCGAAACGGCGTCGCTCTTAAGCGGCCCGCACGACGCCTGCAACGCGATCATGAGCATCCATGCGGGCGCGGGCGGCACCGAGAGCTGCGACTGGGCGGAGATGCTTTTGCGGATGTACACGCGGTGGGCCGAGCGGCGCGGCTGGACGGTTGAAATCGAGGAACTGCAATCGGGAGATGAGGCGGGCATCAGCCGCGTGACCTTTAAAATTTCAGGCACAAACGCCTACGGCTATGCAAAGGCGGAGCGAGGGGTCCATCGGCTCGTGCGCATTAGTCCATTTGATGCCAATGCTCGCCGCCATACGTCGTTTGCGGCAGTGGACGTCATTGCGGAAGTCGAGGATGCCCCCGTCGAAATCAAAGACGAGGAAATCCGTGTGGACACTTACCGTTCGGGCGGCAAGGGGGGGCAGCATGTCAACAAAACCGAGTCCGCGGTGCGCATTACCCACTTGCCGACAGGCATTGTCGCCGCCTGCCAAAACGAACGCTCACAACATCAGAACAAACTTGTGGCGATGAAAGTGCTCAAAGCGCGTCTCTACGAAAAAATGCAGGACGACAAGCGCTCGGCCATGGAAAAGTTTTACGGGCCCAAGGGCGAAATTGGCTGGGGATCGCAAATCCGTTCATACGTCTTCCAGCCCTACCAGCTAGTAAAGGATCTGCGCACGGGAGTCGAAAGTGGAAATGTACCGGCGGTGATGGACGGAGATCTCGACGCCTTTGTCGAAGGGTGGCTCAAGGCCGGATGCCCGCGCGACCGCAGAAAAGACATTCCCGAAGACTAAGAGCCTATCCCGATAGGTTAGCTGGCGCGGACGAGAAACTCGCGGTCTTTTTGTCTTTTAGCGGCGTTTCTCCCCCGGAGTATGGGCTTCTAGCCCACTTCCTCCTCCGAAGCCTTGCTAAAAAACAAAAATCCTCGCGCCTCGCCTACGCTCTCCTATCGGGATGGGCTCTAACTGCCGAAAAACGACGAAATAAGTGTTGCTTGTTGCTGCACCTTGGCTTGATCTGTCTCCATGCGAAGGAAGCTGTTGGTCAGGTCACTTTGATAATTGATAATGCGGCGTTCCATTGTCGCAATTTGCGACTCCAAATTTTTAATCTGGCTGTTGATGGAATCCTGCTGTGCATCGTAGGAGCCATCCGTCTTGATAAGATTTTTTATGTACTTGCTGATTACTCCCGCAATGCCGTCGCCATCGGTGGCAACTTTGGAGGTACTTGTTTCGGCCGTGTGATTAAAGAGGGCCGCTACGGCAGTTGGATTATCCTCAAGCGCTTCTTCCAAGGCGTCTTGGTCGGTGATCGAAAGTGTGCCGCTGGTGCCGTCAGTCTCAATGCCGATATGGTACAGGCGCGAAACCGAAGAGAGGCCTGTCTCCACTTGATCATAGAGGGCCAGGCGCATCTCCCGCTGCCACTCAGAAACCTCGCGATTGCCGGCAAGGGCGGCTTGCGTCACCTTGCCCTTTGAATCTGTTTCCGATTTGGTCAGCTCGGAAATTTTTGAATTCAGGGCATTGTAAGCGGAAATGAAATTATTGATTTTTCCAACGGCTGCAGATGTATCGGCATTGACCGTAATCGTATCCTCACCGGTGTCCTTGATTTTCACTTTTAGCCCGGGAATGCCCGTCACTTCTTCGGTAAGGGTATTGCTATTGGAAGTGATTTCCGTGCTGCCATTGACGGTAAACTTGGCCACCTTACCATAGGTCTTGGTCATCCCCGTTGCCTCAGTAAGCCCCAGCGCATCGAAAAGGCCCGTGCTATCGGAAAGCGAAATTGCAAGTGCGCCCGTCTCCTGATTGGTAATGGAAATTTGACCTGTGCTCGAGTCATAATTCATCAACACTCCCGCGTTGGAGTTGTTCACCAGATTCATGATCGAGCGAATACTGTCCTTGTTGATATTGTAATCGAAATTTACGCCGTTAATAGAGAAGCTTCCCTTGCCTGTTCCGTCCACGGCGAGGCCGGCTGTATCAATGGCGCTGGTCAGCACGATCTGGGTGCTCACCGCTCCCAAGTTCGCTGAGCTCGAAAGGGTTGTTTCGCCCGTCTCGGGATCGGTCACCGCGTTGGTGGTGTAGAGCTTCATCGCTTCCCAGAAATTGCTCGTGTCATTGGAGCTGCCGAGTTCCAAATCAACACCCTCGGCCGCGCTCAAGACCAATTTGTTGTCGACAAGCTCAGCCGTCACATCCCCATTAGTGGCGGTTGAAATCTGATCAAGCACCTCTTGCAGCGTGTCGGTGGGTCGGATTTCGATCTGCGCCCCATTGATTGTGATCGTTCCAAATTCTTCTTCATCATCATCCTCGTCCTTGAAATTGATGGGAGTGGTAATGTTAAGACTTTCGAGCGTTACAGAGGTATCGTCGAGCGTAACCTCAACCTGCCCGCCCACAATTTGCGAAGCGGTGGCCTTTTGGATAATATTGAAAGTGTACTCGCCTAGCGGAGTGGTGGTATCCGCCGTTGAGGTCATATTGGAATCGGAAGTCGAAGTATTGCCCTCGTGAGTGGTCGTGCGTCCGTAATAGTCGGAGGTCTGCTTCGAGAGCGCATCGCAAGACTTCTGAAAAGAATCCATCAAGCTCTTGATGGTGGAAAGCCCCGATTGCTTACCCGTGAGCGCATCAATATTCTTATATATCGGATCTTCGGCGGAGCGTTCGGCCTCCACCAATTGCGTAATCATCGACTCCCAGTCGAAACCGGAGGCTAACCCTGATAGATTGATTCCAGCCATAGAATGATCCTGCCTACAGAACGACATTTTTGAGCATTTTTTAAGCGGAAGTCCACCCAATATATTGCCTTATCACGCGCCAAACCTCTTTTTAAACGCATTCTGCTTGCGCTTTTTGGGGAAAATGGGGTAAACTAAGGGTCTCTTGCGCGCGGAAGCCGACAGCGCCGAAGAGCGTTCGTAACCCCTGCCGGCAAAACTTAAACCAAAGAAAGCGTCCGGTTTTGAAAATTCGCCCAGGCGATATTCTCAGGCCGGACTTGTAAAAAATATGTCAGATGCAATGGAAGCGCTTTTGAGCGCTTCAAACTTCAGCGGTCTCAAAGAGGGCAATATCATTCCCGCGACCGTCATCGAAATCCGCCCCACTCACGTCATTGTCGATATCGGCGCCAAAGCCGAAGCGACGATCCCCTCCCAAGAGTTCCTCGATCTCTCCGATATTTCGATCGGCCAAAAGCTCGAGGTCTATCTGGAAAAGCTCGAGGACAAAAACGGCAAGCCCGTCATTTCCTACGACAAGGCCCAGCAGAAGAAAAACTGGGAGTCCATCCAGTCCAAGTGCACGGAGGGCTCGGTCATCCAGGGCCGCGTGAAGGCCAAGGTCAAGGGCGGGCTCATCGTCAATGTTGGCATGGACGCGTTCCTTCCGGCCTCGCAGATCGACATCCAACAGCCCAAGAATCTCGATCAATACGTGGGCAACACCTACGACTTCAAAGTCCTCAAAATTAATTTTGATCGCAAAAACATCGTCATCAGCCGCCGCGAGCTTATCGAAGAGCAGCGCCGCGAAAAGCGCACCAAGCTTCTCGCCGAGGTCCAGACGGGCGACATGCGCCGCGGGGTGGTCAAGAACATCACCGACTACGGCGCGTTCGTCGATCTCGACGGGCTTGATGGTCTTTTGCATATTACCGATATGAGCTGGGGCCGTCTTTCCCATCCCAATGAAATGCTCAAGGTTGGCGAAGAGCTCACCGTCAAAGTTTTGGAAGTCGATCGCGAAAAAGAGCGCCTTTCGTTGGGCCTCAAGCAGACCATGCAAAATCCTTGGGAGGGCATCGAACGCCGCTATCCTTCGGGGGCAGTCGTCGAGGGCAAGGTTGTCAACATGGTTCCCTATGGCGCCTTTATCGAGCTCGAAAAGGGCGTCGAGGGGCTTGTGCATATCACGGAATTCTCGTGGACCAAGCGCATCACCAAGCCCTCCGACATGCTCAAGATCGGCGACGAGGTCAAGGCGGTCGTCTTGGGCATCCAGACGCAAGACCAGAAGATTTCGCTTTCGATCCGCCAGCTGCAGGTCAATCCGTGGGGGATGGTGCAGCACAACTATCCGATCGGCGCGCACGTCAGCGGCGAAGTGCGCAACCTCACCAACTACGGCGCCTTCATCGAGCTCGAAAATGGCATCGACGGCATGATCCACGTCAGCGACATGTCGTGGACTCGCAAGATCAATCACCCGGGCGAATGCGTCAAAAAGGGCGATCACGTTGAGGCAATCGTGTTGGACGTGGACGTCGAGAACCAGCGCATTTCGCTGGGCCTCAAACAGCTCACCCCCGATCCGTGGGCGGAGATCGACAAGATGTTCCGCGTCGGCAATACCGTCAAGGGCAAGGTCGTCAAGATCACCAACTACGGCGCGTTTGTCGAGCTTGAAGGCGGCATCGACGGGCTGGTGCATATCAGCCAATTAAGTGAAGGACCTGTCGAAAAGATCAAGGACCTTGTCAAGGTGGACGACGAGCTTACTGCTCGCGTCATCAAGATCGACAAGGAAAATCGCCGCATCGGCCTTTCGGTGAAGGCTTGCGCCTACACCGACGAGCAGCTCGCCGCGGAGGTCTCAGCCTTCGAGTCCGTCAATAAAAACGAACTTACAAACCTTGGCGACATCCTCGACGAAGCGTCAAAATAACCTCAAAAAGTTTCGGAGCCACGCTCCCACAAAAAAGCCCTCGGTTTTCCGAGGGCTTTTTCACTAGGGCCGCAAGCCCCACTTTCTGCGTCGCGTCATGCCGCCTCTCTATGTAGGCGGAGGCGGATAAAAGCAGACAGCACGAGGGATTGCAGGCAACCTTGCCCACAAGACAAACATTACACACCATGAGTTTCAAAAATCCAGTTATCCATTGCTCTACACCAACTTGAGCCCAGGCAAATCCTGAGAGTCGAGCAGCCCCACAGGGAAACCGTGCTCGTCGATCACAAGCAAATCATCGACCTTGCACTCCTGAAATTTTTTGAGCGCATCCACCGCCATCGCATCGGCTTGAATCGTCTTGGGGGCACGGTTCATGTGATCGTCAATTTTCTCCTGAAGCGGATTCGGATTTTTGAGCGCGAGGCGCCGGAAATCTCCATCGGTAAAAATACCGGCCACTTTGCCGTCCTCCTCGATAATGACGACCAGTCCCGTCTTGTGCTCGGTCATCTGGCTCAAGGCGTCGATGATTTTTTCCCCTCGGCTCACAATGGCGATATCCTCATGCGCGCGCATCACATCGCAAACGCGCAAAAGCAACGTCCGCCCCAGCGTCCCCGCCGGATGGAAACGCGCAAAGTCAGCTTCCTTGAAACCGCGTTTTTTGAGGTACACCATTGCAAGGGCATCGCCCAAGGCCAGTACGACTGTTGTCGAAGCCGTTGGCGCCAGATTGAGCGGACATGCCTCGGCACTCACCTGATAGGTCAAAATTCCATCGCAACACTGCGCCAATCTTGATGTCGCATTTTTCGTCACTCCCACCGTCTGGACCCCTAGCCTTTTGAGCATCGGCACAAGCGTGAGCACTTCTTCGCTCTCGCCCGAGTTGCTCATCAGTAGCGCCAAATCGCCGTCCTTGCATAGCCCCAAGTCGCCATGCATCGCGGCGAGGGGGTCCAAATAAAGCGCCTCGACTCCCGTCGAGTTAAATGTGGCCGCCAGTTTTTGCGCGATAAAAACATTTTTGCCAATGCCCGAAAAAATGAGTTTCTTTCCCGTCTTGTGCGTTTTTTCAATCGCATCGAGCGTCTGCTCAAACCGTCGGTCGAGCGCCTGAAGCGTCTGGGTGAGCGCGTCAATTTCGGCCTGCAAAGCTCGCGAGGCTTCCTGCAAAAGATTCATGCCTCATTTTATGCCACTTCGTGCGCTTGAGGCAAACGATTAAACTTGGGCGCAAAAGGGCGCTTATCTTTCTGGGCCGCGTTCGCGCCTGTCGCGTTGTTCGTACTTACGGTAATCGTCCCAGCGCGGAACATTGCGGTCGCGAGCATCTCGCGGATAGCCTCCATCTTGGTGACGTCGCACCCGCGCGTCCGGTCCTACGCGGCCAAAGTCTCTGGGCGGATAGGGCCGATAACCCAACGGCGGGGGTGGCGGCCCGCGACGGCCATCGCGCCACGGCACAAGAAACAACTCCCCCTGCTCATTCATGTACGGCGAATAAACCACCCCCATCTCCAAATGCACAAACAAGAGCGGATCGGTTGGTTCGAAAACATAATAGTCGGGATGCGTGCGATACCAATAGGGATCGACTTGCGCCACCAGCTGACCGTCCGGCCCTACATAGTAATACCGGTTGGCATCAACGGGCACACTAGGAGCAACTGGAGGCTCCGGCAAATTTCCCAAACTCGCGGGCGTATTTTGACTATTGCAGCCACCCAGCAGCGCCGATACGCCACCCACGACGGCGGCTCTGGCAAGAGTCTTTAAAAAGCCTCGACGACCTAAATTGTGGCTAGAAGCGTCCATAGCCATATAGTACGTCAAAATCGCCAAAATTCAAATCCATTCGCCAGCGTAATAAATTTGTAAAAATTCCAGTTGAATACCCCCTACAGAGTCCTCCTCTTTTTACCGTAATCATGAGTATATTTTTCATTGTCAGCGCATAGCAAAGCGGTTAACCTCAGGCATTAAGCTTGGATGAACGCCCCCACCCCCAGTAAAGCAATCCTCGTCGTTGACGATGACGAGATTATTCTGGTCGCCATTTCCGAAACGCTTTCGGCCGAGGGGTATGCCGTTACCACCTGCAATAATCCCCTTGAGGCGCTGGAGCTTGTCAAAAAAAATCCCTATGCGGTCATCATGTCGGATCAGCGCATGGGAGAGATGACGGGCCTCGAACTCCTTGGAGAGGTCAAAAAAATCCAGCCCCACGCCTCGCGCATTTTGCTCACCGGCGTGCTCACGCTCAAGACCGTCATCGACGCCATCAACAAAGGCGAAATTTTCCGCTTCCTTGCCAAACCTTGGATCCGCGAGGAACTCGTGGCGACCATACAAAATGCGCTCAACCGTTACCAGCTGATCTTGGAGAACGAAAAACTCCATGCCGATACGCTCGCCCTCAATGACCAGCTCCAAGACGCCAACGAACAACTTGAAACGCAACTGCTCCAAATCAAAGAGCAAAACCTCCAGCTCGAACGCGCCCGCGAGGCCCTCGCGAAAAATTTCGATCACTCGCTGGAACTTTGCTATCGCATCATCAATGCCTTCCATCCTCTCTTGGGTAAAGAAACCAAGGCCGTCGTGGACATCACCCAGCTAATGTGCGAGTCGGGAGCCTTGAGTGTCGATGACCAAAAAACCCTCCGTACCGCGGCGTGGCTCCACAATATCGGTCTTATCGGCATCTCGCGCGACGTTCTGCTCAAGAGCCGCAAAAATCCCGAGCAACTCACGCTTTCCGAGCACAATCTCATCCACAATCACACCGTCTACGCGCAAACGCTCGCCTCTTTCTTCGATCAGATGGAATCGGTCGGACACGCGCTTCGCGCCCATCACGAGCGCTGGGACGGCTCCGGCTATCCCGACGGCCTTGCGCGCGAAAGTATTCCCTGGCCTGCGCGGTGTCTGGCCGTAGCCGTGTATTATGTCGAGTGCGGCTTGCCCCGCGAGATGGCTGTGGAGGAAATCCTTAATCTCTCAGGCAAAACTTTCGATCCCGAAGCCGTTCGGCTTTTCCTCAAGGTAACGCGCAGCTCCCCACTGCCCAAAAAAATGCGCGAGATCCTCTTCAGCGACCTCAAGCCGGGCATGGTTCTCGCCAAGGGCATCTATTCGCCCACCGGCATGCTCTTGATTCCTTCGGACGAAGTGCTCACGGAAAAGACTTTGCAAAAGCTCACCATGCACAACATGGTGGACCCCACTACGCAACGGATACTGGTATATATATAAAAAACTGCCTTAAAGGCTCGACATATCGAGAAATTTCTTTTAGCATAAGGGGATGCTAGTTATACGAAGATCCCCTGGCCGCTCCTTCTATATGGACCCAGGTTTTGTCGTCAAGGTTGTCGAGGCAGATGCCGTCTCTCAATGCTTCACGCTAAGAATTTCCACCCCCGAGCGCTTGTACAGCTCTCGCATATCAAACTTCTGCGGCACTATGCGTATAGGAAAAGCCAGATGGGAGCACCGACTTGATGCTTCTGTCAATATGGTGGTATGCTCGATAGATAAATACCAAGCCGATGTAGTAAAGATTGCAATTGATGCGCCACGAGAATTTATTCTCCAGCGCGACAATGTGGTAAATTGCAAGCCGGCAATCTTTTTGAAGCCCGCCGAGTGTCAGGACGCCAATTTAGTATCGGCAAGATTCACGCGTTTGGCGGGGCTTTTTTATTCCAAGAAGCACCGCGCAGAAGCCTTTCTGGCGCTCCAAGAGCCCTTGCGCCTGCAGCTGGGAAGCCAAGGCTCGGAACTCATTGAGTCCGCCTTTGGCAACTTGCATCCCCTTGACAGACCGCTTCTCGAAACTTGGAAAAAGACCAGCGCTTCGGCTGCTGAAATTCTCAATTTCTGGCATGCCTGCGCCGCCAAGGCCAATATACCGCTAGCGGTCTAGGCTCTAGCAAATAGGCTTTACATTACTCCAAGCTTTGCTCTATTTTTGAGAGATGCAAGGCGTTCAAATTGTCTCCTTTACCGGAACTTCCATCTACATCGCCTCAAACAATGGCATCAAAATAGTTCAGGCACATTGTAATGGGGCTCCCACTTGTTCTTTTCGTTGGGTGACCCCCGATCCAAAGGTTGAGTTTCCGCAGATTTATTTTACCGAGTCGGAACCCACTCTCACGCTGCGAGGCAGTGCCGTGTCCCAAGGCCCAGATGGCGTCTATATGCATTTGAGCGAGCCCAGATCCCATTCAAAAAAATTCGATCACTCTCGAGCCGTCACGATCAATCTCAGCCTTCCCGGTTACACGAGTGTTTTTCGGCCTGAGCTGCCCGCTGATAAATGGAAAACCATCCCCGAACTGCCCTCCTATGAGGAATACTGCACAGCCCAGCGTGCACCCCGTCAGCTCTCCGGCGCGCTCTCGACTTTCGCAGGCAAGCTGCAAAAACTCGCGTGCCTGCTTTTCCTCAAGGGATGCGCCGCTCAGGCACACCTTGTCGGTTCAGAGCCCGTGCGTGCGCTTTCGGGTAACGTCAAAAAACCCTTCTTGCTCTTCCGCAATCCTGCCCCCGCCGCACAGCTCCGAGAACGCGAGGCTCTGGGAAAGGTCGGCTGTGACTCAACCTACGACGAGCTCAAAGCCTTTTGGAAAAAGCTCGCCAGCCAAGCGGATATTCCCGTAGCCGAACCACGATCGTATGTCGGATATAACTACCCATACCGCTTTTAAGGTCCACCATGCTGAAAATTGACCGAAATAAGGGACGCGCCTTTTAGCTTGCCCAAACCCTTTGCAGAGCGCATAATGCCAAAGCATTCTCGTGCTTCGGAAAAATCAAAAAATTGCCCATGTCCATCGCTACCGCAACTGATAAATTCCTCACCTTCCGCCTCAAAAAGGAGGGTTACGCTATCGACGTTATGCAGGTCGTCGAGATTATCCGACTACAAAAAATCACACCGGTTCCGCACATGCCCGCCTATTTCAAGGGCGTCATCAATCTGCGCGGCAAGGTCATCCCGATTCTCGACTTGCGCGAGCGCTTTGCGATGAACGATCTACAAACGACTGAACACACTTGTATCATCGTCGTCCAAATCCACACCGAAGATCGCACCCAAATCGCCTGCGGCCTGATCGTCGATGAAGTAGAGGAAGTCCTCACGATTTCCGCCGACTCCATCCAGCCCACTCCCGAGGTTGGCAATCAAGCCGCTGCGGCATATTTAAGCGGCATTGCCACCGTCAAGGAACAAGTCCGCACGCTCCTGAATCTCGAAAAGCTCCTCTGCGAAGAGCTTACGCTCAGAAACGCTCAGGTGTAATTGCCTAGCGCTGCGCGGATGTAAGCTCTTCGGAGAGTTGACAGGACCATTCTTCAACCGCTTCCAGCCAGCTGTGTATGAGGAGGCTGTGAACTTCTTGGATCCGAGCGATGGTTTGCGAGGGCACGATAACCGAGCAGTCAACCATAGCCTTCGCGCGTCCTCCCGTCTTTCCAGAAACAAGAATGGTCTTCATATTTTGTTTTTTTGCCGACTGGATGGCATTCAGGATGTTTGGGCTTTCGCCGCTTGTCGAAAACACAACCAATACATCTCCCGGATTTCCAAGCGCTTCAACCTGACGCGAGAAAACCGCATCGTAGCCAAAATCGTTGGCGATGCAGGTCATGGCCGGGCCGTCGCTGCAAAGAGAAATGCCCGCGAGCGCCTGACGATTGCTCTTGTAGCGGCCGGAAAACTCTTCAGCCATATGCATCGCATCGGCAGCACTGCCCCCATTGCCACAACTCAAAATCTTATTACCGTTTTTCATAGCCTCCAAGATGATGGCGGAGGATTTGTCCATATCGGAAGAAAGCTTCTGAGAGCTTTCGAGAGTTTTTAGCAGCTCTAGGCGGCCATTTTCAAAAAAGTTCATAACAGGCGCATTTTGGATGCTCCAATGAGATTGTCAAGCCATTGAGCAGAAACCCTCAACATTGAAGGAAAGAGAATTATTCTAAACTCGATAGCCGCGCACCCACTCGGCCTTCCACTCGCTGAAACGCCCGTCGATAAGTGCTTGGCGTGCAGCCGCCATCAGCTGCGTAAAAAAAGCGATGTTGTGCAACGACAAAAGTACCATCCCCAAAATCTCCTCGCTGACAATCAGGTGGCGCAGATAGGCCCTCGAAAAATTCGACGCCGCAGAACAAATCGCCGCATCGAGCGGCTCGCCATCCTCTTTCCATCTTTCATTTTTCAAATTGATACGTCCGGCATGGGTGTAGGCTATGCCGTGTCGCGCCTCGCGCGTGGGGATGACGCAGTCAAACATATCCACCCCTTGCGCAACCATCTCCAAAAGCTGCTCGGGATTGCCGATGCCCATCGCATAACGCGGCTTGCCTTCCGGCAACAAAGGCGCCGTCAAAGCGGTTTGCTTGAGAATTTCCTCTTCCGCTTCACCGACGGCCACTCCCCCTATCGCATAGCCGTCAAAGTCCATCGCCACAAGTTCGCGCGCGCAGCGCTCGCGCTCCGCAGCGTGAACGCCGCCCTGCACGATTCCAAAAACATTGTGCGGACGCTCCTTCGACGCGCAAACCTTCGCCGCTCGACGCGCCCACTCAACCGTCACGTCGACTGCTTCGCGCGCCTCCGAAAGCGGCGCGCCGCCGCGAGGGCATACGTCCAGCACCATCGCAATATCGCTGCCGATTTGCCGCTGGGCCTCCATGACGGTCTCCGGCGTCATTCTCATCTCGGCCCCGTCCAGATGGCTTTGAAAACGCACCCCTTCAGCGCGATCAATCTTCGCAAGTTTCGCGAGGCTAAACACCTGAAATCCGCCGCTATCGGTCAAAATCGGTCGGTCCCAATTCATGAATTTGTGCAGTCCTCCCAAGCGCTCCAGTCGTTGCGTCCCGGGCCTCAGCCAAAGGTGATAGGTATTGGAGAGCAAAATCTCCACGCCAAGCTCTTTGAGATCTTTGGGCAAACACCCCTTCACCGTGCCAAGGGTACCCACCGGCATAAAGACGGGCGTTTTGACCTCTCCATGCGGCAAGCGCATACATCCGGCACGCGCGCGAGTCTGCGCATCGGTTTGGGTCAGCTCAAATCTCATAACTACTCCCGCCCAATGCCGTACACTTCAAAACCGATTTTTCTCAAGGCCGGCTCGTCGAGAATATTCCGCCCATCAAAAATAAAAGCCGGTTTTTCCATCCCCTCAAAAATCTTCTTATAGTCGAGCGTTTTGAATTCCTCCCACTCGGTGCAAATCACAATCGCGTGCGCACCTTTGGCCGCCTCGTATGCATTTTTGGCAACCTTTGCCCCAGGAGAAAGCTCGCGAATTTTCTGCGCTTCCACCCGCGGATCATACACGACCACCTCCGCTTGTTCGGCCATCAGATCGCGCGCCACATACATGGCGGGCGTCTCGCGGGTATCGTTGCTATCCTTTTTGAACGCATAGCCCCACATTGCAATGCGCTTGCCCGCAATCGTATCGAAGAGTTTTTCGACGACTTTTTTGGAAAAACGCCGTTTTTGATAATCGTTTATTTTCACCACCTGCTCCCAATAAGCAGCCACCTCGTGCAGGCTGAAACGCTCGCAAAGGTACACGAGATTTAAAATATCTTTTTGGAAGCACGAGCCGCCAAAGCCCACCGACGCTTTCAAAAACTTGGGGCCGATGCGGCCATCCATGCCAATCGCGCGCGCGACTTCCTCAACGTTTGCGCCCGAGGCCTCGCATAAGGCGCTGATGGAATTGATGGAGCTGACGCGCTGCGCCAAAAACGCATTGGCGGCCAATTTGCTCAGCTCACTGCTCCACACATTGGTCCGCAGAATTTTTTCCTGAGGCACCCACGCCGCATAGATTTGCGCCACTTTTTCGACCGCCGCCGCGCCTTCGGGCGTTTCTTCGCCGCCCAAAAGCACGCGATCGGGATTGAGCAAATCGTTTATCGCAGTCCCTTCCGCCAAAAATTCTGGATTGCTGACCACCTGAAATTTTTTCTCCACCTGCTTTTGCGTCGGGAAACTCACGCGCGACCCCTCTTCGAGAATCCGCCGCAGGCTCTCGGCGGTGCGCACGGGCAAAGTCGACTTCTCCACGACGACTTTCGGGCCTTTCGAGACCGCCGCGATTCGACGCGCACAAAGCTCCACATATTTCAAATCGGCAGCCTTGCCGGCCCCCATGCCGTAGGTTTTCGTCGGAGTATTAACGCTTACGAAAATCACTTCCGCATCGGCGATGGCCTTGTCAATTTCCGTCGAAAAGAAAAGATTTTTGTCACGGCATTTTTCCACCGTCTCAAGAAGTCCCGGCTCGTAAACGGGCAGCGCGCTGGAGTTCCAAGCGGCAATACGCTCGGGGTTGGTATCCACCACCGTAAAAATCTTGTCGGGATTTTTGAGAGCCATCACGGCCATCGTAGGTCCGCCCACATAGCCTGCGCCAATGCAACAAATCTTCATAGGGCCCAAAGTTTAGCCCATTGGTGCGCCTTCTACAAGAAAATACGCCTTCGCTATTTTTGCGGGTAAGTGATGATTTTATTGTGGATAAGCAGAATAAGGTCATTTTTGCCGTCGCCGGTCACATCGGCGGCAATGATTTCGCGCGGCTCAATATCCTCGCCCTTGCGGCCTTCGTAGTACGGATCCTCTTTATAGACCTCAAAATTCAAAAGCGATTTGGGTTCTTTGCCAAAACTCACAATCTCAAGCAACCGCTCCGGCTGATTGAAAAGGATCATATCCGGCGAGCCGTCCTCCTCGAAGGCTTCGAGGGACGCCCAGTTATAGCCCTCGATTTTAAGCTCCGATTCCCAGCGGCGCAGAGGCTGGAGCGTAGAGCCGGCCAAGTCGGGCGCAAACGAGTAAAAGGCGTTTCGACAAAAAACGAGCAGGCCTAAAGGCTGGCTTTTGATAAATACAGGCGGCAACGGCGGCGCCTCAAAAGGTCGCGTGTTCCGCCACAGCGATTCCGCATTTTTCTCAAACTTGAGCCACTGCCCCGCTTTCGAGTCATAAGCCCAAAGGCTGCCCTCACGGAAAAATGGCAGCGAAAGATTCGCGTTGGAATCCAAAGGCAGGACTTGATCGGAAAGGCTCAAGCTATTGCCATCGAGCTTAAAAATCCGCAAAGTAGCGCGCGAAGCCACCAAAAGCTCGTCCTTGCCATCACCATCGCTGTCGCCAACTCCGGTGCGCGCAGCGTCCAGCCCCGCGAAATTTGACCGCGAAAGAACCGGCGGCACTTTAAGCGCCGCTACGCTGCCATTGGCTCCCAGCCTGTAAAACAGAGCCTCTTCGCGACCCTGAAAGACGACGAGCACAACGTCCGCCCCCTCTTGCAATACCAAAAGTCCTTCGGGGGCGCGCTTGAGTCCCTCCAACTCGGAAGGTTTGCCAAGGGCCGCCTCGGCCCCAAGCTCGGCGAGCGCATAAGCATTGCCCTGACGCATCACCACCCACGCACGACGATGACTTCCGACAAGCGCCACGGGTTCCTCGGCAAGGTTGAGCAACTTAGGAAAGCTCATGCGCTTTTCCTCCAGTAGATAAGTGGAAACGCCCACGGCTCGTTCGGTATCGCTAAAGAAGGCAACGGTTGGCTGTTTGGAGGCCAAGGCCACGGTGGAGGTCACCGTCTTAAGCGACGGGAAGCGGGCGGGCGCGCCCCAGGTTCCATCCGGCTTTTGACGGTAAAGCGTCATCTCGCTACCTGCAGCATCCGAAAGGAGAAGCGCGGGAGCCCCATTTATTTGGAGAAAGGCGGCGCTTGGGCGTTCCACCAGATTGCCGTAAAACGCAACTCGGGGGCGCGAGGGCGCTTCGACAAGCGTGCGCTCCTCCACAAAAGGCGTATTGCCGCCAAAGAAATAAAGCGTCGTGCCGCGATACGCAAAATTCTTCTCCGTCTCGGAGGCATAAGGCTGCAAATACTCGGCGTCAAAACGGCCCTCGGCGTCTTGCAGACGATAGGCCAGCCCGTAGGGGGCCTCATAATCGTAGAGGATATCCAGCAGACCGTCGCCGTTAATGTCATTGACGGTCACATAGCCGGTATCGTCACGCAGCGTGCCATAGCTGGCGACGATTTCGTAATTCTGGATGAGCACCAGACGGCCTTTAAGCAAAACAATGAGCGTCACCGGTTCATCCGGCCGAAGCTTTTTGGCAATCATGGCGTGGGTATAGGGCAAAACGTCCACGCTGGCAATTCGGTGGGTCTCGCTCCACCGGCCCTCGGAGTCGCGCCGCAAAAAAACAATTCCCGTTTTCTTGGCAGCATAGGCAATCTCAACAAGGCCCTTACCGGAAAAATCGCCGAAGGCAAACGAGCTTGCTGCCGCCTCGGTGGGAACGCGCTCGTTTGCAAAACGGCTCATAGCAAGCGGCGGGACAGTATCTGAAGCCTTGGAGGGCAGCAACTCGGGGGCTTCCTTTTGCACAAGCACCTCGATCGAACGCTCAACTCCATTGAGATAGGCAAGGTCGGCGCGGCCATCGGCGTTAACGTCGCAGGGGGTCAGCTGGCGCGACTCCCAATGAACTTTTTCGATCTCGGGGAGTCCCAAAGCCAAGGTTTGGGCGCTCGCAAGCGTCGCAAAAAAAAGCGTGACAGCGGACAGGGCTATTTTTTTCATTTAAACTTGGGGGTGGGTTCAATAATACTCAGCGTAACACTCAGGCGACCTTGCATGCTCTCGGTAGCCGCCAAAAGCGTTTCTTCCACGTCATCAAAAGACGGCACGTCTGGTTCGACCGTAGGAGCACCCGCAGCCGCCTGTTGGTGTTGGCGCACCTCGATAAATCCAGCGGCAAGGTCCTCCAGCAAGCCTCTCAAAGGACGATGAACCAAGCCGGAGAGATAAGGATGGGCCAAGGCCGCTTGTGCCTCTGGGCTGGCAAACGCCGAATGAACAACCTCGTGGCGCTGGGTATTTTCGATAAGCTCTTGCATTTGGGCAGGGTCGCCCAAGCTCACGATCAAATAATGCGGAGCGATGGCATAGGCAAGCGCCGGAGCATTTGGCGATTGGAATTCGCTCTTGAGTCGATAGACCGTCACGTTGGCGATTTTTTCTTTATCGAAAAGCGACTTATCCTCTGTGAAAAATTTTATGAGCGCATCTATCCCTCCTTGGAAAGCGATGGGATCCTCCAGCGCCAGATAAAGCGCGCTCGAAGGGGCAGCGCCCGAGGCACTCTGGCGTTTAAACATCGCATAAGAGGTTCCCAGCGATCCAAAAACTTGGCTCTCGAAAGAGACGCCGTAATTTTCCTGCACCTGTTTTTGCCAGCCCTGATAGATGGCATCGGTGGCGGGCGCGACGATTTTGAGCAGGCGCCGCAATTCAGTCCAAGTGCAACTCAAGTCGCTGCGTCCCATCGAAAACTCTGCTGCATCCTCTGGGATCAGCGCGGAAGCCTGCAAGCCGGTAGGCGTGCAGGCGAGAATTTTGGCGATGCCGGTTGGGTTTTCGGCATAAAAGAGCGAAAGCTCGGCCCTAAAAGGGACCAGTCGCGCGGTAAGCCCCAAGCCCTCAAGCTCCGAGAGCCCCAGTTGCTCTAAAACAGCGGGATCCAAGCGGGCGGGCTTTCCGGTATTCGCGGCCGCGGTCAATTTTTCACGCGCCAAGGAAATAAGATATTGCGGGTTGAGCCAAAAGGCCACGTCGGCAGTCTCCGCTTGCGAAAGAAAATCGGCGGGGACGTCGCAGCGTCCCGAGTCGCGCGCAGCAATCGAATAGTCAAGATTGTTTCCGACGATCACGCGAGCGCCGCTGGAGGTCACAAAGACATCAATCGGCCCTTCGTTTTCGGAGGCGCTATCTTTTCCAAAGGTCTTGGGAGCTTCATCCGTTTCAGGCTCGGGGGGCGTGACAGTGAGTTTCCAAACGCCCGAAGAGACCTCTTCGCATTTCTCGACTTCCTCGTCATTTTTGAGCGTCTCCAAAAACTCCTGCGCCTTTTCGGGCGAGCGTGAAGTTATGATCATTGCGGCCGGAAGCATTTTGGAGGTTTTGGCCCACTCAAAGTCGCCGCCGATGCACAAGGTCAGCGACCCGCCGAGGAAGTCGTCAAAATCGCGTTCGCTGAGGTCAAGGTAACGCGCCATCTCTTTGCGCAAGTCAAAATCTTTTATGCGGCGCCACTCACCGTCGAAAAGGCTCTCTACGCTGGGATGTTTTTCCACCCAGGAGCGCAGCGAATTGAGCGCCAGCTCGATGGCATCAAAATTTTTCATGCGCGCGACGATAAACGTCTCCTCGGGATAGCGCAGTTCCGCGAGCGGCGTCTCGTCCGCCTGCGCCTTGGCGGGCGGCAGCGCCGACAAAGGCTGCGGTGCAGCGGGCGCAAGCGAGACAAAAAGCAAAGACAAAAATAAAATAAGGCGTTTCATAGGTTTAGGCAAAATTACAAAAGCTGGCCCCCTAACGCAAGACGTAAGCATTCCAGAAACAACGCGAAGGCAACGAAATGTTTTTTAGAGCGCCGCGCAAGCTACTCTTGGCGCGACCATTCCGCCGGATTGAGGTAGCGGAAGCCCTCATTGGCATTGGCGGGGTCAAAGGCAAAGGCGTCGCGATGGCGGAGGAAAAATTCGAGCGTCTCGACAGGAATGGCAAAGGCAAGGCCCTCCGCCCCGGGCGAAACGATCTTCATATTATTGACGCCTACGACCTCGCCACGGCGATTGATAAGCGGGCCGCCCGAGTTGCCCGGATTGACCTGCGCGGTCGTCTGGACAAAAAGCCGATCATCGATCAGGCGCGAAGGCAGGCTCACGACTCCGCTTGCGGCAGAGCGCTCAAGACCCAGAGGGCTGCCGACGGCCCAAACGGTATCGCCGGCGCGGAGGGCCTCGTCGGGGGCCAGAGGCAAGGCGTGCAGCTTCAGGCTCTCTGGCGGCGCGATTTTAAGGAGCGCGAGATCGAGCGCCGGAGAAAGAGCAATGAGGCTGGCGTCCTTAATTTCGGTGCGCTTGAGCGAACCATTTTCCTGCGAGAAGACCGTCAGCGCGATCTCGGTTTGACCGCTAACGACATGCTGATTGGTGATGACATAGCCGGCAGGGCTAATGACAAAACCGGAACCCAAGCCTGTGGGGGTTTTGATAAGCACGACGGCTTCATTGGCACGCGCAACAAGCTCCTCCGGCGGGAGCACGGGTGGATTTTTGACGCGCGTATAGATTTTTCCGCCCTCGGGTTTTGCGCCTTGTTCCGGCAGCTCGCCGCCGGGCGTCACGCTGGACGTGTCGCCTGAGCTTTTGACAAAGCTCGCTGGCACCTCCAGCAATTTATAGCCCAGATCAATAAAATAGCGATCGTCGCGGCGAGCGATAAGTTCCCCTTCCACGCGAGCCCCTCGGGTCAGCTCCAGCGAGACAAACTCCCCCGCCCTCGCCGGCGCGGCCAAGGCCACCAGCGGCAAAAGAAGAATTTGTGCAGAACAAAAGCGCATCGACATAAATTATCTTAACGGCTTTTACTTTGTCGAGCTTGACTGCTTTTTGGGGGCGAAACGGTTTTCCTTGCCTTGCAGCAGCCGCCCGATATTGGGGGCGTGGCGTACCAAAAGCAGCGCCCCCACAGCACTTACCACCCCCACCGAGACGGTATCGGCTCCCAAAAAATACGCGCCAAAAGGCAACCACACGGCCATTACGACCGAGGCTAGTGAAACGAAGCGAAAGCCCGAAAAAACAGCTCCCCAAAGAAGCAGCGCCCCGACCATGACCATTGGCACAAAGGCAAACAGCGCGCCCACGCTTGTGGCAACTCCCTTGCCGCCGCGGAAACGAGTCCAGACCGGAAACGAATGGCCGACGAGGGCTCCCGCGAGCGCCGCACAAGCCAAGCCCGAGTCGTCGGCCAAAAGGCGGGCCAAAATGACCGGCACAAAACCCTTCAACGCATCCAAGGCAAAGCACAGCCTCCCGGCCCAAGGCCCGACCGAACGCACCACATTGGTCGCACCCGGATTGCCCGAGCCCACCTTAAAAATATCGACGCCGCGCGCACGGGCGATAAGCACCGCAAAGGGAATGGAGCCCAAAAGATAGCCAAGCGCCAGCCAAATAAAATATGCCATTCTTATTTTCTATCATCCCGCGCGCACAAAAGCAAAAATTTTCGCATCTGAAGAACTCCTGCCACAGGCAGACCGGTAGCCATGGGCGCACCTGTCTCGCCGTAGTCCCGAAGGGCGAAGGTGCAAGCCCCTGTACAAGTTGCGCCATCGGCGCGGTGAACCCCGTTCTATCCGCCTCCGCAGAAGACCACGCCTTTAGGCGTTGATGAATGTGGCAAGTTTACTTCTGACTACGGCGTGATGTCGCACCTTGCGTGCGCAGCGCAAGGAACCACGGGTTTACCCGTGGGGCTCCATGTGCAGCCGCTCAAGCGGCGATATGTGCGCGTAAGCGCGGTAAAATCTCCCTTTGAAGGGTCGGGGTGGACAGCGACGGACGGCGGAGCCGTGCGAGGGGGGCGCTATTGTGCTTTTTTCAAGCGCTTCGAGGTGGTCTTCTTTGCGCTTCGGCGTCGCTGCGCGACGCTTCATCTGTCTCGCCGCAATCGCAAAGCGCGAAGGCGGAGCCCACGGTTATGTTGTCTTGCCCTGCCGCGTCGCGTCTTGCCATTTCCCATATCTCGCACGACGTCTGTCGTGTAGGCAAATTCTACCCATACGCGCCTCGTTGACGCATCTGCCTCTGCGTCGCAGCGCGACGCCTCCATAATTAGCCGTGGGTTTCAACCCACGGTAACGTTGAACGGCTTCCCGCGTCGCGTCTTGCCATTTCCCATATCTCGCACGACGTCTGTCGTGTAGGCAAATTCTACCCATGCGCGCCTTGTTGGCGCATCTGCCTCTGCGTCGCAGCGCGACGCCTCAAAAACCGCCCTGACGTCTGTCATGTAGGTAAATTCTGTCCGCGTTCCCCCTGCTAGACGCATCTGCCCCCCTCGCATCGCGTAGCGATGCTCGAAGGTAGCCCAGGGCTTTAGCCCTGGGTAACGTTGCGCCATCGGCGCGGTGAAATTGTTCCATTCCTGCGTTGCATCTTCGCGCCTTACCTCATCGTGTGATGTCTGTCGTGTAGGCAGACATCTACCCGCCTCTCCGCGTTGCATCCCGCCGCCTGACCTCATCGCGCGACATCTGTTGCATAGGCAACATTTACCCAATCCGTCCTTGTGGCCGCATTTGCCCCCGCGTCGCGTAGCGACGCTTCTATAATTAGCCGTGGGTTTTACTCGTCTCGCCGTAGTCCCGAAGAGCGTGTTTAGAATCTATTTGGCAGTATTGTTGGGATGATTTTGGCGTTTTGGCAAGGCCAAACCCCGATGAAATCGGGGTTCTTCGAGTGAGCAACACGGGCTAGAAGCCCGAAATGCGAACGAGAAACGCCGCCAAAACACAAAAGCGCCCAACCCGAAGGGCGCCGCTCATTATTGTTTATCAGCAAATTATGCGGCGCAATATGGCGAAGAGATTCTGAACACGCTCTAAGGGCGAAGGTGCAAGCCCCCGTACATGTTGCGCCATTATTGAGACTTGCCATAGTGCTTAGAGCCTATCCCGATAGGAGAGCGTAGGCGAGGCGCGAGGATTTTTGTTTTTTAGCAAGGCTTCGGAGGAGGAAGTGGGCTAGAAGCCCATACTCCGGGGGAGAAACGCCGCTAAAAGACAAAAAGACCGCGAGTTTCTCGTCCGCGCCAGCTAACCTATCGGGATGGGCTCTTAACCTATCAGCCCTCTATTGGCAAGGCCTACAGGACTAACTATATGTGCAAAGGTCAATAGGTACGGTGAATTATATTGTCTTGCCCCTCCTGCGTCGCGGCGCGACGCTTCACCCAATACGCAATGCAACCTCGCCGTATGCACGCTCCTTCCCCGAAGCCGGACATCTGTCGCGTAGGCAAACTCTACCCATACGCACCCCCTTGACACATTTGCCCTTGGTATCGCATCTTGCCGCTTCCCATTTCGCACGCGGACATCTGTCGTGTAGGCAAAAGTTGCCTTTCGCCACCCCAAACAGCCCTCACTCCATAATTTATTATCACAAAATATACTTGACAAATGTTTCCTTTTATGATATAAAGACGTCCGTTGCGCAGCGCTATACCTACATGCTTAAATGCTGCACAATTTTCCGCACCGCCCACGGCCGGAAAAACTCAAACTCACCGTTCCATGACAATTCAAAATCGCCTCCGAAGGCGGGGCACCCCCCCACCCTACACACCTTTCTTCCAAGTGGCAAATCCCCAGCCGTAAAAAAGCGCATTTTACGGTCAGCTCCTTGCTTCCCTCCGGCAAGTGACACATAGGGGTCGGGCCCGCTATGCAGACGGCCTCAACAAACGCGAGACCCGTCCTCTCGCGTGGCTTATTTTCCAGAGATCGCCATTTGAGGCACAGGGCCGAGTTTAGCAAGATAGGCGTCCATCGCGCCCTCAAAACTGCCGCTGGAAAAGAACACGACTCCGGCATTTTTGCTGGAGGCTGCGGTCATTTTTTCGAGGAGCGCCGGAAGCTCATCGCAACTTTTGGCCCGCGTGACTTTGACCCCCAACGCCTCGATATCGGCGGAGAGCTTTTCGAGGTTGAGCCGTTTTTCGGGAGCAAGTTTTTCCGCGGCATAGACGGGGGCCAAAAGCACTTCGTCGGCTTTTGCGAGCGCAGGAGGAAAGGTTTGTTGATGGGCATTGGAGCGGGCCGTTCCGCTGCGGGGCTCCAGACAGGCAATCCAATGGCGACTGGGAAAACGTTTTTTTAGCGACTCAAGTGTTGAAGCCACGGCGGTGGGATGATGCGCAAAGTCCTCTACAACCACCAACTTTTGCGACTTAAAACGCACTTGCTGGCGGCGTTTGACCCCCACAAAATTTTCAAGCGCACCCAAATTGAATGTGGTAATATTATGGGCGTCGGCACTCCAAGCCGCAGCAAGCGCGGCCATTGCGGCATTGCGCGCGTTGAAAAGGCCGCAAAGGCCCCACGAAACTTTCGTCCAGAGCGCGCCTTCGTAAAAAAGCTCAAAGTCGGCAGACGTTTCGGTCTCGTGATAATTTTTGATTTGCAGCTGTGCTTCGGGCGCGCCTTCCGCGCTCACCCAAATAACCGGCGCCCACTTGACCGGCAAAAGCGAGCGCACATTGGCATCATCGTAATTGGCAATGATGACGCCTGTCCCCGGCACCACCTTCAAAAGCTGGAAAAACGCGCGCTTGATGTCGTCAATGTCGCGGTAAATATCCAAGTGATCCGGCTCGATGTTGTTGAGAAGCGCAACCGTTGGGCGATACGAAACAAACTTTGCGCGCGCATCGCAATAGCAGCTGTTGTATTCATCGCCCTCAATGACAAAAGGGGCATCCGCGGCGCCCACATGCGCTCCCCCTTCTAAATCTTGCGGTACTCCACCGATAAACCAACCGGGGCTCTTGCCCGCTTTTTCGAGCAGATACGCACAGAGGGCTGTCGTCGTCGTCTTGCCATGCGTCCCGCAGACAGCGATTGTCCGGCGGTTTTTGAGCACGCGCTCGTATAAAAACTCGGGCATCGTGTAGGCCCGACAGGGACGGTTGGCCAGATACCACTCCAACTCGACATTGCCGCGCCCTATAGTATTACCAATTACGATCGCCTCGGGACGCAACTGCTCCAGTCGTGCCGCGTCATAGCCGGTATAAATTTCCAAGCCCGCAAGCGCTTCTTTCATCGGCGAGTAAATCGGGCCATCGGTGCCAAGCACCACATCCCCTTGCTGCTTGGCCAAAAGAGCCGCGTTTCCCATCGCCACACCTCCAATTCCCATGAAATAAATTCTCATATATTGGCGATTTTAGCCCCCTTCTCTTGACCTCGCAATTTTTTTGTTGGGGCCCACTTTAGGCTTGCCTTCCGCGGGGAGTTGCTGCCAGAATAGGCTTCTATGCGAGATGATTTCCTTAAAGCCGCCGAAGCGATCGTTAAAGACCCCAATATTTTGGTCAATATCGTTTCCAAACGGGTCAAGCAGCTCAAGTTCGGGGCAACTCCCATGATCGAGTCGCTGGAAAAACTTTCCCCTGAGGATATTGCGCTTAAAGAAATTGCAGATGGGCTTTTGAAGTTTGAGGTGGAAGATACCTCCACCTCCGCGACGGCTGCTCAGAACAAGTCGATGACCAGGGATAAGTAAATTGCCGTTGCACGCCCGGAGGCGGGGCTCCATTTTGAGGCTCGAGTTTTTTGCAAAAGACAGGTAGGATGCCAGAGCAGTATGCCCTCACCCGAAATCAAAAACCGCGACGCGTATCACGATTATACCATCGAAGAGACCTTCGAGGCGGGTCTTGTTTTGACCGGCGCCGAGGTGAAGTCGGTGCGGCTCGGCAAGGCCAACTGGAGCGGCGGTTATGCGGCCGTTACGCATGGCAAAGTTTTTCTTTACGGGCTGCATATCGAGCCCTACGAGTTTGACACCTCGAGCAAAGGCAACACCGCCGCTTTTCCAAACAGCCCCACGCGCCCGCGGATTTTGCTCCTGAAGGCGCGCGAAATTGAAAAGCTGCGCGCGGCCACGCAAGCGGAAGGATTTACGCTGGTGCCGCTAAAGCTTTATTTTAAAAAGGCGCTCATCAAAGTGGCGCTGGGGCTCGGGCGTGGCAAAAAGAAATTCGACAAGCGCGCCGAAATGAAAGCTCGCGTCGCTCAACGCGAAAGCGATAGGTATTTTAAGAAATTCTAGAGGGGAGGCAAACGCATGCGTGATTGCTGGCTTGCTTCCGCGCGTTTATCCGGCTAGAGTTGAACCCTTATGATAACCGAAGTTGCCAAGAAGATGCCGCTACCGGCTTTGGGCGACTTTGAGCGTTTTTTGACGTCGCAAAGCGCGACCTTCGAGCCGGAGATTGTTGAGGTGGTCGAGGGGGTTTTGGCGAATCCGGGAAAAAGGCTGCGGCCCATGTTCCTTTTTGTTTGCGCCGGCATTCGCGAAAAACCTTCGCAACAGGCCCTGCGTTTGGCGGCCATTACCGAGCTGATTCATCTGGCCACTCTCATCCACGACGATATTCTTGACGATGCGCAAAACCGTCATGGCGCGCCGGCTCACCATAAACGCTTTGACGAAAAAATCAGCGTCCTGGCCGGCGATACGCTCTTTTTGCGCGCCAACGAGCTGGCCGCGATGGAGTCGGAGATGTGGGTGGGCCGCACCGTTGCCGCCGCCGCGAAGGAAACGTGCTCGGGCGAGATCGCTCAAAGCTTGCGGCAAAAAAATGCGGCCCCGCTGGGGCTTGCCGCGTATGAAAAAATTTTGAGGCTCAAAACAGGCCGGCTGTTTGCGCTTGCCTGTGAGCTGGGCGGCTTTTTGCACGGCGACGACGAGCCCGCGCGACTGCGCCTGCGCGCCTATGGCGAGGCGTTTGGCATCGCTTATCAATTTTACGATGACATGATGGATATTTTGGGTGACGAGGCCACTTCGCAAAAAACGCTCGGCACCGATCAGCGTCAACGCAAGTGGACGCTCCCGTGGATTTTGCTCGGGAGTGAAAGCTCCGCCGAAGAACTCGAAAGGCTTTGGGCGGACGCGCCGGCGGCCATACGGACTTTTTTTGCACGCGGAATCGAGAAGAAATGCCGGCTAATATTTGAAGAGGTCTTGGGTCGCGCGGCAAGTGCCGTCGAGGGGCTTGCGCAAGCCGCGGAGCTAGAAAAACCGCTTGCGTTTTTGCGCGAGCGTTGGGAGGCCCTCGGAAAAATGAGGCCCGCAGTCAACGAGTAGCGGCGGCATCTTCGGCGGAAAATACAGTTTCGAAGGTTCCGCCCAAGGTGCGCCAGTTTTCTATGCGGCGGACTTCGCAATTGCCAAAGCGCCGCTCGGGAATCTCGGCCTTTTGCGCCGGACACAAAAGCCACAAAAATGCGCGCAGGCAACTTCCGTGCGCGACGATAAGCAGCGGCGTTTGCAGCGAGGGCGAGAGCAAATGCGCCTCGAAAAACTTCCGCAGGCGCTCGCGCATGTCGTCGAAGGATTCGCCCTCGGGATGGCGACGGGAAGGATGGGCCCACATGAAAGGCAGCTTGTCTTCTTCGGGCAGGACTTTGAAATTCTGCCCTTCGTAGATGCCAAAATTCATCTCGAGAAGCTCCTGATGCCATGAAGGCTCGAGCCCCAGCCCAAGCGCCTCGGTCGTCTGGCGCGTTCGCAACATCGGGCTTGCGAAAAGCCTGCCTATTGCCTGCGTGCGTAAAAAAGAGCCCGCCAAACGCGCCTGCTCCACACCCAAAGGCGCAAGCGGCACGTCCATCCCGCTGCCGCAAACCATCCCCTCGGCGTTGCCTTGGCTGAGGCCGTGCCGCAAAATGTAAAGGGGCGGGCAGCTCATAGCTTATAAACTATCCTTGAGGATTTCGCGCGGGCGGGAACCCTCGCCGGGCGCAACGACTCCCCTCGCCTCCAGCTCTTCCATGATGCGCGCCGCGCGATTGTAACCCCAGCCGAGCTTGCGTTGCAGCATCGAAGTGGAGGCGCGCTGGGTAGCCTTGAGAATCTCCAACGCCTTTTCGAGATCGGCGGTATCGATCTCGCCGGAAAAACCTGACGCATTGCCGCCTTCGTTTTCTTCTTCTTCGGCTTGCTCGAGACGCTGCACAAAGCCCTCGTCAAACTTGGGCTCGCCATTGACCTTGAGCGCTTCGACGATCGCGGCAATCTCTTCGTCGCTGACGAACGCCCCTTGCGCACGCAGCATGTTGAAGGCTCCCGGAGGCGTAAAAAGCATATCCCCGCGGCCGATGAGCATGTCCGCGCCCTTCACATCCAAAATCGTGCGGCTATCGATTTGCGAGGCCACCTTGAAGGCGATGCGCGAAGGCAAGTTGGCCTTGATAAGCCCTGTGATGACATTCACCGAAGGCCGTTGGGTGGCGATGATCAAATGGATGCCCGCCGCGCGCGCCAGTTGCGAAAGGCGCACAACCGAGTTTTCGATGTCCGCCGCCGCCACCATCATCAGATCGGCCAGCTCGTCCACGATCGCCACGATGTAGGGCAAGTGATCCGGAATCTCCTCGGGGGTCTCGATCGACGCGGTTTGTGCAACTTCTGCAATCGCCGCGCGTTCTTCCGGCGAACTTTCTTCCTTGAGTGCCGCTTCCTCGGCCTCGCGGTCCTTCGCGCGTTTGGCGTTGAAGCCCGCAAGATTGCGCACCCCCGTGGCTGCGAAAAGCTTGTAGCGGCGTTCCATTTCGTTGATCAGGTATTTGAGAGCCGCGGGGACTTTCTTGGGAGAAGTCACCACCGGTATCAGCATGTGCGGCAAGGTATTGTAAATCTGCATCTCGACGATCTTGGGATCGACCATCACAAAACGCAGGTCTTCGGGCGTAAAACGGTAGAGAAGCGAGCCGATGATCGAATTGAGGCAGACCGTTTTGCCGGAACCCGTCGCACCCGCGATCAAGAGGTGGGGCATGCGCGTAAGGTCCGCAATGAGCGGCTTGCCGGACGTCTCTTTGCCGATCGCCACCGGTATTTCGTAGCTGCTGCGTGCCCACTCCGCGCTCTCCAAGATGTCGCGCAAAAGCACTTGCTCGGGATTTTTGTTGGGCAGCTCCACGCCTACGCAGCCCTTCCCCGGCACCGGCGCCAAGACGCGCACAGACTGGGAACGCAGGCCCAGCTGCAAATTGCGCTCGAGGTTGACGATCTTCTCGACGCGCACGCCTGGCGCGGGAGTAACGTCGTAGCGCGTCACGACCGGCCCCTTGTGAATCTCCCCCGGGGTCACCTTGACGCCAAAGTCAGCGAGAATCCCGACGAGCACCGAGGAGGTCTCTTGGTGGCCCTCGTCAACCGCCGCGGTATCCACCGGCAGCGGCGTCTTGAGCAAGTCGATCGAAGGCATGTGGAAGCCGTTGCGCCGCTTGGGCAGCGACGTCCGCGCGCGCATCACGCGCTCCGCCGGAACGACCTTCAGGCGATCGATGGAAACGTCCGCCTTTTTGCGCGCGCCAACATTCGAAAGGATGTCCACGGGCGCCTCTTTGGGCTTTTTGCCGTGCTTGGAAAAAATTTCCTTCACCGCATCGGTCAGCTTTTTGCGGGACTTTTTCTTCGGCGTGCCGTCCGGCTCCTCGTCCGAAGAAGCAAGCTGCGCCTCGTCCTCCGGCTCGGCCTCGTTATCCACGTCCGCCTCGTGCGTTACCGCTCGCGGCTGCGCCGGGCCCTTGGTCAAAAGACGCCATTGCGAAACGGTCAGTTGCAAAAGCTTTTGCAGCTCGTCGGTAAAAAATAGCGCCGAGCCTCCAAAAAACAAGAGCGCCATCACAACCGTGCTGCCAAAACCGCCCAGGAATTGAAGCAGAAAAACGTGATAGAAAAAGACTCCCACCTGTCCCCCAAGCCCCCCCGGGAAATACGCGTAGTTCACCGCCTTGGGCGGCATCACCTTGGCTTCGAGCAAACAGAGCCACGCTGCAACTGAAACAAGGCACATCACTATCGCCCATAAACGCAATTTGTTGACGCGCTGCGCTTGGCCCGCAAACATAAAGTAGCTTAGCCAGCCAAGATAGATGGGCGTCAAATAGCCGGCCATTCCGAAGAACCACAGGGACCAAAATGCCAGTATCACCCCCAGCCCGCCCATGAGATTTTCGGGACGTTGGGGAATGGGAGCCTCGGCGCTCACGGCCACCGTCGAATGCCACCAGCTTTGTTCAGGTTTGAAATCGATGAGCGCCACAAAAAGAAAAAGCGCCCAGACCCCCAACAAGAGGCCCAACCACGGGCGATGCGTCTTGTTTTGAGGGGCCTTGAGTTGCAAAGTGTTTTCCATCTGGCATGAAACTAGACCGAATTTAGGTTGATTTCAAGCCAAAGCCACGACATCATTTGATAAATGTCCACAAACAACGATTTTATCGATTGCTGTCTGAAATTTTACGCTTTTGCCGAGAGGCTCAAAGGCGTTGAGCGCGACAACTGGCTTTCCAATGGCAAGACGGAATCCGTGGCCGCCCACTCTTGGATGATGGGGATGCTGGCGCTTGTGGTGGCGGGGAAGCTGGAGCAAAAAGTCGATCTTGAGCGGGTTTTAAAAATCATTCTCGTGCACGACCTTGCAGAGGCCAAAACAGGCGATTTGCCCCTCTGTGAGGCGCTTAAAAATCCACAACTCAAAGCCCAAAAGGCTGTTGAAGAAATTAAGGCGATGGACGGCCTCGATGAACTGCTGCCGCTGGAGCTTGCGAGGGAAATTTTTGAGCTTTGGCGCGAATATGAAAATAACGAAACGCCCGAAGCCAAATTTGTAAAGGCGCTCGATAAAATTGAGGCCAATTTGCAGGCCAACACTTTTGCGGACATACGCTATTGGAAAAAATACAGCGACGCGTATTATGCCTTTGTGCTTGATGGCCTCGCCTCAAAATATACCGCGCACGAGCCTGTACTTGCGGAGCTTCATCGCGCCGTTCGGGCTCAGACTGAACAAAAAATGCGCGAGGCGGGACTTAAGCCCGAAAATTACCGGACCAAAAAGGCCGTCGAAAAAGCTTCTTCAGCGGCTACATGTTGAAGTCTTTCCCCAAATAAAGCTCGCGGCTTTTGGGGTCGCTAATGAGGAATTCGCTGGTGCCTTCACAAAGGATTTTGCCTTGGTGGAGCAGATACGCGCGATCGACAATCTTGAGCGTCTCGCGGACGTTGTGGTCGGTAATCAGCACGCCGATACCCTTGTCGCGCAAGGAAACGACGATCTGCTGAACCTCCGCGACGCTGATGGGATCGACCCCGCTAAACGGCTCGTCCAAAAGCAAAAAGCGCGGGCTGGTAATGAGCGCGCGGGCAATCTCCAGACGACGACGCTCGCCGCCGGAGAGCGTGATGGCCTTTTGCTCGCCCAGATGCGAGAGATTGAGCTCGTTGAGGCTTTTTTCCACGCGCTGCAACTGTTCCTCCTTGGGCAGCTTGATAGCCTCGGCGATCGCGCGGAGATTTTCCTCCACCGTAAGTGATTGGAAAACGGAGGGCTCCTGCGGCAGATAGCCCAACCCCCGGCGTGCGCGGCGGTACATCGGCAAATGCGTAATTTCGTCGTCTCCCAAAAAAACGCTGCCTTCGTTGGGCTTGATAAGCCCCACGACCATGTAAAAGGTGGTTGTTTTTCCGGCGCCGTTGGGGCCCAAAAGGCCGACGATCTCCCCGCCGTGGACTTCGATATCCACTCCCGCAACGACGCGGCGTTCACCGTAAACCTTTACCAAACCCTGTGTGCGAATAAAATTTTCTGTTGGCATTATTTTCCCTTTGTCTCCGATGTTTTGGCTGGCTCTACTCCTAAAACTGAAACGGGCGTCCCAATCTCCACGGAAGTCGCATTTGACTCGCCCGCTGCATTGGAGGGCGGTGCGCCCGCGGGGGTTTGCGTCTTGGGCTCAAAACCCAAGTCGGGCAGGCTTTCCAGATTGACCGTTGGACGCACGTTCGCCTTGGTCGGATCTTGCTCGACGGTCACTTTGCGCTCGCCGTGCACCATCGTGATGCGCCAGCCGGAAACTATCGCCTTGGCGTCGATCACGCGGGGGTTCTCCGTCAAAACCACCTTGCCTTCCTTGGGGAAAAATTCCGCTTTGCCAGCCGTCGCCTCGCGGCCTTCCTGATAGATATGCACGTTGCCCACCGCGACAATCTTGTGGATGCTGCCCATCGCCGGCAACGCGCCGGAAGGAATTTCGGGAGCGTCAATCGCGCGTTGGGCCGTGACCACCAGCTGATCGGCCGTCAGCCGCAAATTGGTGCCCTCGACGCGGACCTTTTTGGAAAAATAAAAGGTGTTTTCGCTTTGGCCCGAGACCATCTCGAGCGTTTCGCTGGTGATGCTGGTTTTGACTGGCGCTGCCGGCACGACGTCGGCAGGCTGCGCCATCACGGTTGAGCCAAAAAGGACGCCAAGTAAAAAGAGTTTTTTCATGTTAAATTCCTTCGTAGAAGACGACCGAGGCCTTTTGGCTTACCACGACCGACCGTGTTTTGCCATCCCAAAACCACCGCTTGCCCTCAATCATGTAGGAACGGCTGGTGATGCGAATAGGCCCTTCGCCAATCGCAATATTTTTGGCGACCAGCAAAGTGGCCTTGGGGCTTTCGATATTGTGCTCGACCTGAGAGGACTTATCCCCTGAAAAAATTCGCAATTTCATGTCGGTCACCTCGATCTTTTCCGCTGAAAGATAACGCCCCTCGTCCCCGCAAAGCTCCCAGTTGCGGTATCCGTTTTCACCAAACATCGGCAACCGAAAGTTCTTAACCGGCTCTTGCGGAACTATTTGTGCAAATGCGGATCCGCAAAAAAAGCACCAAAGCCAAAGGCTATGCACACGTCTCATACCTCCAACTCTAAACGAAACAGGTGTGCTTGCCAAGCCCAAGTGAAAAAATCACTTGGGCACTCGTCGGCTAGGCCTAGATGCCGTCCACTTCCATCTTGTCGGGATGCTCGATCGTGTATTTGAGGGCGAGCGTTTTCTTTTCGCGCGGCTGCAACTCGAAAGTCCACGTGAGTTTGCCCTCTTTGTCGGGCTTGAGATCTTTCGGCTCGATAAGCACAACTTTGATTTTTTCGTGCTGCGAAAGTGGAACGCGTTCCTGTAGTTCGACCTTCTGCGCGCTCGGCTTGAGATTGGTCAGCTCAATCGAATATTCGAAAGTGACTTTCGTGTTGTCATTGAGGAGACCCGTTTTTTCGGTTTTGCGCGCGAGCTCCTTGCGCTCGATCTTAACCGCCGGATCTACTCCCAAATTTAAATCGAACGTCTCTTCAGGTTGGGTCATCGCCAGCATCCCACGTCCAACAAAACTTCCTGAAACATACAGCTGTGTCTCTCCCGCAAGCAAAGTAAATTCACTCGAGTTTTTTATCTTAGCCAACAGGTACGCCTCGCGGGCGAACTCTGGCACAATCTTATAAAGCAGCTCGCCGGTAAGAGGGACCTCCGTCACCACAAAGCGGTGCTCCTGAGAGTCCGCTGGCAAACTGACGCGATTGGGCAGCTTGAACTCGGCAAAAGTCAGGTTTTGCGAAACGGCTGTCGGCGCAAAAGCCAACGTCTCGGATTCTGACATGTTCATCTCCATTGCAGCATCGGACGCGCGGGCCAATTGCACGCCTTTCAAAAGTCCGCCTGCACGAGCAGCCATCGGACGGGGATAGTCCTGACGTTCGCGCACCCACCAAACAGGAAGCTCCGGAGGCGTTGTGCCTTGGCGCGGCCGCGCCGTGGAAAGCGTCAGCGCCACGTCTTGCCAGTTCGCCGCCGAGCCCTGACGCACAAGCGCACCATAGCTAAGGCTAATGCGGTCTTTGATCGGATCGGCCCATACCTGATAGGTCGGACGCCAAGCAGCGGCATTATCAAAATATAGCACGGCTACATTGCCCGTGAGGTCGCGGAGCGCTTCAATTTCGAGCACCAATTTTTTGACAAGCAAAGTAGGAGCACTTTGAAGCTGTGCGAGCTGCCGACGCAGGCTCTCGACGAGCTTTTGCGTTTCCGCACGAGCGGCCTCCCCTTCGCGGCGCTCCTGCAAGACCTTGGTGCGTTCGGTGCCGACAAAGTTCAAAAGGCCCGCCCATTGCTCCTGGGTCGGGAAATTGTATGCCGTCTCGCCGCGTACCGGAGTCGTCGAAGCCGACTGGATTTGTGAGACATATTCGTCGCGCTGCGAAAGCAACGTCAATCTGTCATTTTGGCCCTTGAGCGTGTCTTCGGCTTGCTGAAGTTTTTTTTGCAGTTCCTCGCGCTCGAGATTGCGCTCCTGCGCGATGTTTTGGACCTCTATACGCCGATCCAGCAAGCGAGCGCCCTCCGGCAATTCTACGCGCACCGAGCCCTCGTCGGAAGTCTGTCCCAGCTCTCCCCATGCGATTTCGCTTACGCCTTTTTTGATTTTGAGCGCTTGCTCCTCGCGCACGAGCGCCCCTTGGGGATATACAACCACTTCTGTGATGGAGGCGCAAAGCGCCGAAGTCAAAACAACAAAGGCCAGCAGGCCGCAGAGCTTCTTCATACAAAGCCGAGTTTAAGGCGAATATTTGGCGGCGCAAGAATTTATTTGGCAGGTTTTCTCTACCACCGAATTTGGGATTGCCAATGGCTAGACCTGCCTGCTAGATTGTAGGTCCTCCCAGGAGAGATGGCAGAGTGGTCGAATGCGGAGGTTTGCTAAACCTTTGTACGGATGCAAGTCCGTACCGGGGGTTCGAATCCCCCTCTCTCCGTATCAATTTACGTGTCAAATCGTTGTGTAAATAATTTTTGTTTTTTTACAAAACTATGACAAAAAGTATGACACAAGGCAGGGAAAAGGTTGGATGTTTTTGAATGTTTTCTTTGGGAAGTTTGAGAAAAAGTAAGACCTGTGTCGGCGTTCTCGTCAACTATGCCAAGTGCGGAAAATAAGACGCGACCCGGCCCATCTTGGGATCACCCCCTCAATGCCAAGAAAGTACTGTAATGCCCTCATAGTTAACCTATGTCTATTTCAAAGTCGCACTTTGAAGTAGACAATCTCCACGCAAGAATATGTAGGGCAGCGTTTTATGTATGTCTAAAAATAGCTACAGTCCGCTACTCGCCATACTTTAGCGCATAACGTTCACTGAGCACCTTTGCCGATAGTCGGCCGCTAGGCAGTATCAAGGAGCGCGCTTCTTCGATTGGCCGGATAACAATACCCTCGGCGGGCATATCTGGTAGATAGTCCTGCTTGTTTGATAATTCAATCAGTTCTTCCAACGTGAAGCGAAATTCACCTTCCCAGACGACCCTTACCATTGGTATGCCTGATGTGCGGCAAAAGTCTGTAAGCTCGTTATGACCGACATAACGATGCGTTGTAGTGTTGAACAGATTGAAGGCGCTAAACTCCGCACGCTTCAGCTTCATGTGATTGCTTTGAATACCGGCCCCATGAATCTCGCCCTGCAAAGCGAAGTTCCCTCCCAGCTTCTCCAACGCCTCACAAATATGATACTTGCTGGCCATCTCCCAGAAAGTATTTGTGGCATCTTCCAATAGCTCTAGGTTGCGGGAGCAAACGCCAAAGTTACCATCTCGCAAATAGTAGGTACCAGAAGTTCCGTCCACCTTTTGAGTAATAACGCATCTCTTCCCTTGGAATTCTGCTAGCGCATCAGGGAACGACCTCAGGTTAGGTTCGTCTGTCTTGGCAATTCCTGACGGAAAAGCGCCTTTGGCTACACCAAGCAGATTTGCGGGAACCGGCTTCTCGTACTTTTGAATGCCGACAACTTCCGTCAAGTCATCACCAACTGCATAGTTGTTAGTTTTTAGAATACTGACAGGTAGAGCCAAGCCTTGGCTTACCTGCCCTTTGAAGCGAGTAACCTTCAGCCGAAAGTTCTGCCTACGCAAAAACTCGTATTCAGGGCGGTCTGGAACAACTGTGTCCGGCTCATGCCATACGCAAAATTCACCGGCCTTAAATTCACCTTTCTTGATGACGGTTTGATATCCCAAGACTGTAGCTGCCTCGATACGGTCTGCGCCAGGAATCGGGCGAATATCTGCAATGACTTGTATGCTGGCAAGTTTCATAGGTTGTTAAGCAAAGTCGCATTTTCCTTGTAAACGAAAACCATGCCGAGTCCGTGGACTTTTAGCTCTTTGACAATCCCAAGTCCTTCAAGGTTTCTCAGCCCCTTAATTATTGTCTGTCGGCTAAGTTGGATGCCTTTTACTATTTGATTGAGAGATGCTGCAGGTCGATGCTTCAGATACTCATAAATTGCTGCTGTAGCCTTGCCCCTGATGTTGGCGGCTTTGATGGCCTTGGCATCCCTCTCAAAAAGGTTATGGAACTCTTGGGCTGTCTTGGAGGCATGTTTTGCGGTCTGAATAATGCCTTCCAAAAAGTATTTTGTCCAACCTTCCCAGTCCCCTTTTAGTTGTACGCCTTCCAAGTGAGCGTAGTATTGCCGTTGGTAACGCAGAAAATATGAGTTCAAGCACAAAACGGAAGACTTTGTGAGCCCGTTTGCATTCAAAATCAGGTTGATTAACATGCGTCCGGCCCTGCCATTGCCATCAAGAAACGGATGTATCATTTCAAATTGTACATGCGCAAAAGCGGCCTTTATAAGTGCCGGCATGGCATCCTCCTTGTGGATGAACTTCTCCAAGTCACTCATGCATCCCACTACCTGCTCCTGAGGAGGAGGAACGTAAACGGCTTGGCTGGGGCGGGCCCCTCCAATCCAATTTTGCGAGCGGCGAAATTCACCTGGGTATAATCTATTCCCATGCCTATTCGACAAAAGTATTTCGTGAACCTCGCAAAGGAGCCGCGACGAAATCGGGAAGCCTTCTTTGATTCGCTTCAGGCCATGCTTCAGGGCTTCGATATTGCAAGCAACCTCTCTGACTCCCTCAATGAAATTATCGGTTTCTTCGTCTTCTCCATATAAGAGTACGTCCTCCCAAAAAGGTTTTATGCCTTCTATTTTGGAAGACATCAGTGCCTCTTTAAGGACACAGATATCCCAGAACGCATTCATATCCGGCAACGATAAACAAACTTCATCAAGATATTTAAGCGCTATTGTGGCCTCTTCAAGCAAGCGATGAATCCCCTGCATATCAAAGTCTTGGCTGGGCGGCAAAGGATTGGGAATATAGGCCCAATAACTCTCTTCTCCCGTTTTAAGCTTCTGATAAGTCCCAAACTTTGTTTCATACGGATTCATACTGCATTAATGCCGAAATTTTAAGAAAAGCGCCAGCTGATACCAACTTTAAATGGGAGTACGGAACGTTTACGTGATAGGGCTCTTTTACAATACCGGGTCGGCGATTTTGGGGCTGTTGGCCTTCGTGCTAGGCAGAGTAGCGGATGCGTAGAGAAAGACATTCTGCAAAAGATTCGGTCTTGATTGCTCCTTGTATGCCCAATGTTCCCCTATGTTAATAGTTTGCCTCTATGTGTAAAAAGGACTAAAAGTTGAGCTAATACAGGCGATTATGGCAAAAGCAGAAACACGCACCGAAGCATTTGAATCAACCTTGTTTAAAGCAGCTGATAAACTCCGCAAAAACATGGATGCGGCGGAGTATAAGCATATCGTCCTTGGCCTCATCTTTTTGAAGTATATCTCGGATTCGTTTGAGACTTTACACAGCAAGCTCTTAGCCGATAAGGCAACGGGGGCTGACCCGGAGGACGCAGATGAGTATAGAGCCGAAAACATCTTCTTTGTACCGCCAATAGCTCGTTGGACTAATCTGCTAGCGCGAGCCAAGCAGCCCACCATCGGTAAAGACTTGGATGACGCGATGGAGGCTATCGAAAAGGAGAATCCTACACTCAAAGGTATTCTTCCCAAGGTTTATGCTCGCCCGAATCTTGATAAGGTCGCCTTGGGCGGCCTGTTAGACCTTATCGGCAACATTGCTCTCGGTACAGAAGCTGCCAAGAGCAAAGACATCTTAGGCCGTGTTTATGAATATTTCCTGGGCGAATTCGCCAATGCCGAGGGCAAGAAAGGCGGCCAGTTCTATACTCCCAAGTCAATCGTTCGCCTCATGGTTGAAATGATTGAACCCTACAAAGGTCGCGTATTCGACCCAGCCTGCGGAAGCGGCGGTATGTTCATCATGAGCGAGAAGTTCGTTACCGAGCATCGCGGAAATATCCAAGACATCTCCGTTTATGGCCAAGAGAGCAATCAGACGACCTATCGCCTATGCCAAATGAACCTTGCTATTCGCGGCATTGATGGTTCTCAAGTTAAGTGGAATACCGAAGGTTCGTTCCTTAATGATGCCCACAAAGACCTCAAGGCCGACTTTATCCTCGCTAATCCCCCCTTTAACGACAGCGACTGGTCAGGACAGCTTTTGCAAAACGACCCACGTTGGCATTTTGGAACGCCTCCGGCCGGCAATGCTAACTTTGCATGGCTCCAGCACATGATCTACCACCTGTCGCCGCGTGGTGTAATGGCGTGCGTATTGGCTAATGGTTCTCTTTCCAGTCAGACTTCCGGCGAGGGCGATATCCGCCAAGAGCTAATTGAAGCCGACCTCGTGGATTGCATCGTCATGTTACCGAAGCAGCTTTTCTATAATACCGGTATTCCTGCTTGCCTATGGTTTATCTCTCGCAAGCGTGCTGGCAATGGCGACCGCAAGCGCACCGGGGAAATCCTCTTTATTGATGCGAGTGAAGTCGGCTACATGGAAGACCGTACGCACCGTGCTTTTAAGGAAGAAGATATTGCTAAGGTCGCCAGCACCTATCACGAGTGGCGCCAAAAAGAGAGCAAGTACGAAGATGTAAAAGGCTACAGCAAGTCAGCCACTCTCGTAGAAATACAAAAGCATAACTACGTTCTCACTCCCGGCCGCTATGTGGGCATTCCCGACGAGGTCGACGATGGCATTCCCTTTGAAACAAAGATGAACGGATACCTGACTGAACTAAAAGATCAGTTCGCCCAAGAGCAAAAGCTCAACGACGAAATTAAAAAGCAACTGGCCAAGGTCGGCTTCAAACTGGAATAATCCTATGGACAAAAAACTTCAAATTCGCAACAGTACCGCCGAGTTTCTCGTTTTTACACGTCAGGCCGGCGAAGACAGCATCGAAGTGCGGGTTGCCGAGGAAACGGTCTGGCTAACGCAAAAACTCATCAGTGTACTATTCGACAAAGGACGCAGCACCATTACCGAGCACCTAAAGAACATCTTTGAGACAGGAGAACTTGATGAAAAGTCAGTATGTCGGGATTTCCGACATACTGCTGAGGATGGCAAAGAATATACCACGCGGTTCTACAATCTCGACGCAATCATTGCCGTGGGATTTCGCGTGAACTCTGCCCGTGCTACTGAGTTCCGCCAATGGGCCATCGCCGTATTGCGCGATTACTCTATTCGCGGCTATGTGTTGGACAAGGAGCGCTTAAAGAATGGTGCGTTTTTGAATAAAGAGTACTTTGATAACCTGCTGGCTGAGATCAGGGAAATCCGCACCAGCGAGCGAAACTTTTATCAAAAGATTACAGATATTTATGCCACGGCGATGGATTATACCCCTGAAGCCGAAACGACAAAGAAGTTTTTTGCCACGGTGCAAAACAAGATGCACTTTGCGATTCACGGTCGTACAGCTGCTGAGTTGATTGTTGAGCGTGCGAATAGCAAAAAGGACAAGATGGGGCTGACAACCTGGAAGAACGCCCCACACGGAAAAATTATCAAGCCCGATGTGGTGATTGCCAAAAACTACCTAAGCGAAAAAGAGATCAAGTCACTGGATCGTATCGTAACCATGTACCTAGACTACGCCGAAGACCAAGCCGAGCGTAAGATCCCCATGACGATGAAGGACTGGGTACATAAGCTAAACGCTTTCCTACAGTTCAACGACCGCGATGTGCTTAATAACCCAGGCAAAGTAAGCCAAGAGATCGCCAAGGCCTTCGCGGAAAGTGAATTTGAGAAGTACCGAATCATCCAGGATCGCCTCTTCGAGTCCGACTTTGACCGTGAGGTGAAGAAGCTAACAAAGGGAGGTAAGAAAAAATGAGCAATAAGAAAATCCGCCGTATGATTTTAGAAAATGCTCAAAGAAATAATCCTTGGGTTATACCAACTGGCTGGGCCTCCTCCGAGGACAAGCAGCATATATCCAGTGCGACAGATGCTTTTGCTATAGGGGTAGATACTCGTCAAGAGATTAAATATTTATTAGATAAGGGGTATATCACCGAAGACACTATAGGCGTTTATAGTGCTACTTGTAAAATCAAGATAACATCTGATGGGATTGATTGGCTGGAAAGCCAAAAAATAAATCTGTGGGCGAAGGTCGGACAATGGATTGCTGGGCGCCTCGATCAGATTCTTACGGCTGCAGCTGTTGCCCTTGTAACTACCCTAGTAACCAACTGGCTAACCAAGAAATAACCTATGCCACAAACCCAAACAGTACAGGCTGGCCAGAAAGAGACGACACTAGGGAGGATTCCCGATTCATGGCAAGTGGTCTCTGCAGATTCATTTTGCTTAAAGGTCGCTGATGGCACGCATGATACTCCAAAAGAAACTGCCGATGGTAAATATCTTGTTACCTCTAAGCACATAAAGAATGGCCGTGTTGATTTGTCCTCGGCATATAAAATCTCCAAGGATGATTTTGATGAAATAAACAGGCGCAGTAAGGTCGATCAATGGGATGTCCTCTTCTCTATGATTGGTACTGTTGGCGAAATATCGCTAGTAGATGATAGTCCTGACTATGCCATAAAAAACATAGGCCTCTTCAAATGTGGTACCGAAGCAAAGGCAAAATGGCTATATTATTTCCTAAGAAGTTCAATCGGCCAATCTGAAATTCAGAAAAGATTAAATGGCACCACACAAGCATATATCCCACTGGGAGCACTTCGCGATTTTCCAGTTATTACTCCTCTTTCTGATCGGGAAATGGCAGAAATTGTAGGTATCTTGTCGGCCCTAGATGACAAGATTGAGCTCCTGCGGGCGCAGAATAAGACGCTGGAGGGAATGGCGCAGGCGCTCTTTAAGCAATGGTTTATGAAGTTTGACTTCCCCGATGCCAATGGCAGGCCTTATCGCTCCTCCGGCGGCAAAATGGTGGAGTCGGAGCTGGGAGAGATACCGGAGGGGTGGAGAGTGGGAAAGCTGGGAGACACTGTAGATATAACGATTGGAAGGACTCCTCCAAGAAAAGAGAGCCATTGGTTTAGCGAGAACAGGAAGGATGTCAAATGGCTATCTATTAAAGACCTTGGGGATGCTGGCGTTTATACACTAAAAACAACGGAATACTTAACGCAAGAAGCTGTTAAAAAGCATCGAGTGCCAGTTGTCCCCACAAATACGGTAGTCATCAGTTTTAAGTTAACGGTCGGGCGTGTGGCTATCACAGGGGAAGAAATGGTAACGAATGAGGCCATTGCTCATTTGCGTCCGCATGAAGCATCGTTATCTTCTGAATATTTGTATCTTTACTTTAAGAATTTTGATTTTGATACGATCGGAAGTACTTCTTCGATCGCAACTGCGTTTAATTCAGAAAGTCTAAGAAACCTCTTGGCTTTAGTTCCTGCAGTAAATTTAATTTCCAAGTTTACCGAGCTTGTCGCTCCCCTTTTTGAAAAGATCAAAAACAATACTTTTGAGATAGAAAAGCTGACAATTTCCCGTGATGCGTTGCTGCCGGAACTGATGAAAGGAAGGATTACTTGTGGAAATAGACAATAATGTCGTTGGCTATCTAAAATTTGATGGGCCGACTGTTAGTGAAGGGAAGATGGACGCATCCAAAGCAGGCTCTGCCTTGCTTGCGGTAGGTCGCATGTTCAAAAAATATTGCGATTACAAAGGAACGACAGATGTTGTTATTAAATTGGACTGCGTAAAGAAAAAATGCACATGGATTCAATTTTGCGTGGGCTTGACGGCTGGTGCCGTCACATTGCATCAATCTCTTAAAGCTGTCGGTTTAGACGAATTTCTAAAACAATATTGGGGAACGATTGCGCAACAAATTGCGTTGAGACAATTTTCTGCGGGTCAGAGAATTACAAAGACTGCGGAGGTCATAGTGGATAGTCAACAATGTGTCATGATCAGAAATGTGAATGGCGATGAACGGCGATTCCTTAGAGAGACTTTTGAAACGAGAAGACTGTATTCTCTAAATATCAAGGAACTTTCCTTGCTTGAGAAAGGGAAGGAAGAGTCCATGCAGCTTGGTTACTTGGATGCTGGAAAGGAATGCAATCTCGTTGATGTTAAGTATGCTGATGCGGGATGCTTTGAATATGACGAGGATGTCTCTATTGAAGCACGTCAAAACCAAGAGTTTGATGAAGAAAATGCTGTTGAGATGAAACTTGTGGGTCAGTTTATGAATTTCTATGCGATGGCTCACAAATACAAATTTACGTTTCAAGCTAGGAAAAATCAGGAAGAGGTCGGGAAACAATATATTCTATGTATTATTGACGGGTCTAAAATTAATGAGTTTATCGATCTTCTTAAACCAGAAAATAAAGAAAGGAACGTTTGTATTTGGGGTAAAGCTACCAAGGACATAGATGACAAAGTAGATAAAATTAAGATTTCTCATTGGAGTTATGATGAAAGTGATGATCCTAACCAACAAAAATTCTTAAACTAATATGTCCTCCATCTTTGAATCCGACCTAGAAAAATATGTAGTCGAGCTTTTACAAGCTCAAGGCTACGAGTATCTGCCGCCCGAAAAGCAGGAGGAAGAACGGGCCCTGGGCGAGGTCGTCCTCAAAAAGCGGCTCAAGGACGCCATAGACCGGCTGAACCCTACGCTACACGCCGAGGCCAAGGAGCAGGCACTGCGACAGATCATGAACCTGCCCAGCCAAAACCTCCTGGACAATAACGAGGCGTTCCACCGGATGCTGACCGATGGAATTGATGTGGAGGTGACGGGAACGGACGGCATCAAGGGCGAAAAGGTGTGGCTGGTGGATTTTAATGACTACCGTAATAATGAATTTATTGTCTGCAATCAGGTAACGATCATTGAGAACAACAACCACAAGCGCCCGGATGTGGTGCTTTTCATCAATGGCATTCCATTTGTGGTCATCGAGCTAAAGAATCCCGCCGATGAGAACGCGACCACCGAGAAGGCTTTTACGCAGCTGCAGAACTACAAGACCGCCATCCCGACCATCTTTTATTATAACAGCCTCTTGATTGCTTCGGATGGGCTGGATGCCAGAGCCGGAACGATTTCCTCGGATTTTAGCCGCTTCATGCCGTGGCGCTCTAGCGATGGCCAAAAGGAAGACAAGGCGACGATCCCGCAGATCGAAACGATCATCCAGGGAATGCTGAGCAAGGCTACGCTACTTGACCTGGTGCGGCACTTCATTGTCTTTGAAAAGACGCAGGTAGAAGACCCCAAGACCAAGCTGACGAAGATTGAGACGATCAAGAAGGTAGCGGCCTATCACCAGTACTATGCCGTGAATAAGGCTGTAGAATCCACGCGTAAGGCCACCGCCGACAAAGGCGACCGCAAGGCGGGTGTGGTGTGGCATACACAGGGCAGCGGCAAGTCGCTTTCGATGGTCTTCTACGCTGGCAAAGTGGTCTTGGATCTCGATAACCCAACTATCGTTGTCTTAACCGACCGAAACGACCTGGACGACCAACTATTTGACACCTTTGCAGGCTGCAAGCAGGTGCTCCGCCAGGAGCCGGTGCAGGCTCAAGACCGTGATGATTTGAAACGCCTGCTAAAGGTCTCTAGCGGGGGTATTGTGTTTACCACGATTCAAAAGTTCTCGCCGGAGGGCGAAGCCGTCAATTTTGAGCTACTATCGCAGCGCAAGAACATCATCGTGATGGCCGACGAAGCACATCGCAGCCAGTATGGCTTTGGGCCAAAGACAACTATTCTAAAGGACGGCGTAAAGATCAACTATGGCTTTGCCAAATACCTCCGCGACGCGCTCCCGAATGCCTCTTTTATTGGTTTTACTGGCACACCCATCGAAAAGAAAGACGCCAACACACCGGCGGTCTTTGGAAACTACATCGATGTTTATGATATCGCACGCGCCGTGGACGACAAGGCAACCGTACCGATCTACTATGAGTCGCGCCTGGTAAAGGTTCACCTCGACCAGGAGGCTAAGGAAAAACTGGACGAGGAAGTCGAGTCTATTACCGAAAGTGAGGAAACATCCAATAGCGACAAGGCAAAAGCCAAGTGGGTGCAGGTAGAGGGAATTGTTGGCAATAGAGGCCGAATCAAGGAGATCGCGGCAGACATTGTGGATCATTTCGAGTTGCGCCAGAAGGCGATGGAAGGCAAAGGAATGATCGTTTGCATGAGCCGCAGAATTGCCGTCGAGCTCTACGAAGAAATTATCAAACTACGCCCGCAATGGCATAACAAAGACTTGGATAAAGGGGCGCTCAAGGTCGTAATGACTTCAAGTTCTTCCGACCCACAAAACTGGCAAATTCACAGTACTAACAAAAAACAACGGCGTGAGCTTGGCGACAGGTTCAAGGATATGGCCGATCCTCTTAAACTGGTTATCGTGCGCGATATGTGGCTGACGGGTTTTGACGTCCCGTGCCTACACACGATGTATATCGACAAGCCCATGAGAGGCCATAATTTGATGCAGGCAATCGCCCGCGTGAACCGGGTCTTTAAGGACAAGAAAGGCGGCTTGATTGTCGATTACATCGGGATTGCCTCCGACCTTAAGAATGCCCTGCTAACCTATGCCGCCAGCGGTGGTAAAGGCGACGCGGCGCTCGACCAGGCCGAAGCGGTGGCGGCAATGCTTGAGAAGTTTGAAATCGTCGACCAAATGTTTGATGGCTTCGATTATGAGGCTTACTTTAAGGCCGATACTCGCAAGAAGCTGTCTATCATTCTAGAAGCCCAGGAGCATATTCTTGGACTTGAAGACGGCAAAAATCGGTTTATCAAAAACGTGGCGCTTCTCTCTCAGTCTTTTGCCTTGTCGGTACCAAATCCAAAAGCGCTAGAGATCATGGATGCCGTAGGTTTCTTCCAGGCTATCAAAGCGCGTCTGGTCAAGTTCGAGGCTTCGGGCTCAAGCCGTTCTCAAACAGAGATGGAGACGGCTATACGCCAGTTAATCGACGGCGCGGTTGTCTCTGACGGCATTATCGACGTGTTCGACGCGGCAGGTATCAAGAAACCTGATATCTCGATTCTTTCGGAAGAATTCTTAGCCGAGGTGCGGAATATGAAGCACAAGAATATTGCTTTGGAGCTCCTCAAAAAGATTCTGAATGATGAAATCAAGACCCGCAGCCGCCGCAACTTCATCCAAAGCCAAAAACTCTCCGAGATGCTTGAGAACGCCATCAAAAAGTATCAGAACCAGCTTTTAACAGCCGCACAGGTCATAGAAGAACTTATCAAGTTAGCGAGGGACATTCAGAAATCAGACTCCAGGAAGGACGAGATGGGATTTGAAAATGACCTAGAACTGGCGTTCTACGACGCTTTGGCGAATAACAACAGCGCTAAAGACGTACTGGGCGACAAGAGATTAGCCGTCATTGCCATAGAAGTATTTAAGAGCGTTAAAGGTAATGCAACCATCGATTGGACTCTTAAAGAAAGCGTGCAGGCAAAGCTTCGCCGCGATGTTAAGCGTATCCTCAATCGTTATGGGTACCCGCCAGATCAGCAACTCGCCGCTACAGAAAGCATCCTGGAGCAAGCCAAGAGGATTGCTGACGAGCTAAACAAATAAGAGATTTTAACTTTGCAGCCATGAAACAATTAATACTTACAGACCTGACGCGTTTTTCAAAAACGCCAGAGAAAGTATGTATAGCACTAATTGATCCTTCTGATGGTGTTTGCTATAGACCCATGCCATATCTAAGCACCGCCTATTGCGAAAAGACAGGCCTTAAACCAGGCGCAAAGTTTACTGGAATCATTACGGTCAAACCTATGGCAAACAAGCCGCATATTGAAGACTCCAATTACTCAAATTTGAGGTACATAGGTGATGCAAGCGAAGTAGAGTTCCAATCCGTCCTTGAAAATTCTATTTCGTCAGGTGTGGCAAATGGATTTGGTGTATCCTTTGAGCCGCATCAAAGACATATCCCCTCGGAAACGCAGGCCGTTAAATCTATCATTACCGTCAAAGTAAATCCCGCGAAGATCAAAATCTGTAAAGATCAATATGACCCTAACAAGATTAAAATTAGCTTCACCGACTCCGAGGGGCATTATTTTGATTACCTTTCAATTACCGATAAAGTTTTTTGGGATTTCTGGCTCAAACACCAACAACCCGAAGACCTTGACAATATGAATAGCTTAATCAGTACCCAGAATGATGTTTACCTTCGTATTGGCCTTAGCAGAGAATACAAAGCAGAAAACGGGAAAATCGGTTGCTGGCTCCAGGCAAATGGAATTTATACTTTTCCTAAGAATATTCATCAGAACCAATGATACCAACAAACAAACCAGTTTTATATACAATCGGACACTCGGTTCATCCGATTGATGTGTTTATTAATCTGCTCAAAAAACACAATATTATGGCTGTCGCAGATGTCAGATCATCCCCGTATAGTAAATTTACGCCACAGTTTAATAGAGAAGGTTTAAAGGTTAGCCTCAAGAATGCAGGCATCCAATATGTTTTTCTGGGAGAAGAGCTTGGGGCACGAAGAACTGAACCTGAATGCTATCAGGGATCTAAGGTTATTTTTAGCAAAGTAGCTAAAACACCTGCCTTCCAACGTGGAATTAGGCGTCTTGCAGACGGTGCATTAAAGATGTCGGTAGCAATCATGTGCGCCGAAAAAGACCCGCTAACTTGTCATCGTACAATTCTTGTGGCACATTATGCGAGAGATCTATTCTCAGAAGCACAACATATACTAGAAGACGGTAATATCGAAACAGGCAGTCAAGCTGACCTTAGGCTTCTTAAAGAATACGAGTTAGAAAAAGAAGATCTTTTTAGCAATTACAGCGAACGACTGGAGATAGCATACTCTAGGCGGGCAGAAAAAATTGCTTACGAGGAAAACCAGAACAAACCAACATGAATGAATTAAAGATATTTACAATTGGATTCACACAAAAAACAGCCAGCCAGTTCTTCTCCCTGCTGAAGGAGTCTGGGGCTAGGAGAATTGTTGATGTCCGCCTAAATAATAGTTCTCAGCTAGCTGGCTTTGCTAAAAAAGATGATTTAGCGTATTTTGCTAAGGAAATCTGTCATATGGACTACATCCATATACCTGATTTAGCTCCCACAAAAGAAATTCTTGAAGCTTATAAAAAGCATGGAGGCGACTGGCAGGTGTATGAAGATAAATTTTTTGACCTGATGGAAAAAAGAGCAATTGAGAAGAGTCTAAAACCAGAAATACTTGACGAGGGATGCTTGCTTTGTAGTGAACACAAACCCCACTATTGCCATAGAAGACTAGTGGCCGAGTACTTGAATAAAAAATGGGGAGGAAATATTGCTATCAAACACTTGTACTAACATTTTCCAAATTTTCAAAACTCATTAGTTTTTGCGTGAAGGAACACGGGGTGTTTTTCATTGAGATTTGCCTGAGGATTTGCCCCCTGCTTGGCCCCCACGCTTAGTACCACTCAAGATGAGACTTTGGGCAGGGGGGTA
>CAZIRU010000002.1:0-131649 GCA_964541905.1 uncultured Verrucomicrobiota bacterium | reverse complement strand
TGTTTATCAGCAAATTATGCGGCGCAATATGGCGAAGAGATTCTGAACACGCTCTTACATCGCATCTGGCAAGACGCTGGGCTCATAATTGAGGCCCTTGCCCTCGGGGAACTCCACAGGCGCGAAGGCGGACGCATCCAAGGGCACGCCCGTATTTCCGAGGCTGGCAAACGAAAGACCTTTGAGCTGCGGGATCGTCGCCGCCATAAGCTTCCAAACGGCTTCGGGCGTGGGCGCCGGCAGGGGAGCTTCGCCGAGGCGCTGGAGGATACGGTCAAAAAATGCCACAGCCGAAACAATTCCCGCGCGCGGCGGCACCGCCTGCAAAAAACGTTGCACGCGCCACTGCCGATTTACAAACGAGCCGCTGCGCTCAAAGACCGTCGAGACCGGCACGACCAGCTGCGCAAGCGCGGTCGTTGGAGTCTCATGAGTATCGATGGCCCACACATTCACGCCCTGCAATTCTTCGCGCGTTATACCTCCCGCAAGCAAATCCTCACGCAGAACGAGGATATTGCGAATTTTCTTTGCCGCCAGATCGGCCTTGAGGCCCTCGAAAGTCGGCTTGGGATATTTCACCGCAAGGCCCGTCAAAAACGCTCCACGCATATTGGGCGAGCGATCGGCGGAGACAAGAAACCCATCGCTCTCCTTGAGGTGCGAAACCATCTCCACGCGAACAGGTCCCAGAATTTTTACCAGTCGCGAAAGCAGATATTGCGACTCAAGACATTGGTAAGGCGAGGCAACAACCGCAAGGCCTCCTTCGGCGCCGTTTTGGAGCTTCGCCAAAACTTTGCAGAGCGTCTCAAGTGCTTCGGGTGCGTCCTGCGTCAGACGCGAGGGAGCGGTATTGGCTTTATAAAGGAGCCTGCCTGAATCGCTCATCCAGTCGGCATTGACGGCGTCATTGCGACGGGGGGTTAGGCGGTAAATTTCTCCCTCGCGCGAATGCACGGTAACATTTACGCCCGCGGAGCTTTCGGTCGAAATGGACGGCGTCTCCTTCAAAAACCACGCACGCATCTTGAAGCGAAAATCGGTCGAAGTAAGTGCCCCCACCGGACACAAGTCCACCGTATTAAGCGAATAGTTGCTCTCCAACGCACGTCCGGGGAAGCACGCCAGTTCCGAGCGGCTGCCTCGCTTGATAAAACCCAAAACGTCCTCATGCATCACGTCGCGCATAAAACGGATGCAGCGGCCGCACAAAATGCAGCGTTCGGCATCAAGCATCACGCGCGGGCCCAAAGGCACCCTCTTGGGCTTTGCGTTCTTTTCCTCGGCAAAACGCGAAGTGCCTCGGCCATAATCGGCGGCGTATTCCTGAAGCTGACATTCGCCGGCCTGATCGCAAATCGGACAATCGAGCGGATGATTGGCAAGGAGAAATTCCATCACGGCCTTGCGCGCCTCGTGGACGGCGGGGGTATTGGTGCGGAAATGCTGGCCGGCGGCGGCATAAGTGGCGCAAGAGAGTTGCAAGCGCGGCAGCCACGCGATTTTTGCCTTACCGTTTTCGTCCAGGAGGGTTTGCCCCGTGGCGCGGTCTTTTTGCTCAAGGCCCATTTCCACCAAACACATCCGGCAATTGCCCGCGACCGGAAGCGCGTGATGATAGCAATAATGAGGGATTTCAATGCCGACCGATTTGGCGGCCTCGAGGATGGACGTCCCCTGCGCCACGCGCACCTCAAGGCTGTCGATGAAAATGGAGACTGGGGGAGCGGAAGGCATAACCAATATCCTTTATATAAACACCCCACCTAAGAAAGGAAAGGCTTTTTAAAAAGAGAAGCCAACCGCTACCAATATTCATTGCGTGATAGGCGCACAGTTTTCAGTCGCAGAGCGACGCCTAAGACAAATCCTTTAGTCAAATAACAGGTAATGAAAAAACAACAACAAGAATCCCTAAAATGAAGAATAGCCACGGGGTCCATCTCAACCAATCTAGTCTACCCAGATCTGCATCAACCTTTTTGTGTTTATTAGCCAACTCATTAAGAATCTCGTCAGAAGGTTTTCCTTTTCGAACATTATCGATGGCGCTAAAATAGGCTGTCCGCATTCTGTTCATTTGCCTAAGGTAAAATTCCCAAGAAACTACACCGAGAATCAAACCTATAGAAAAGCATAAAGACCACAACCATCCCAAGTCTGCACCAGCCCAAACGAATGCGCCCGCAATCGCAATTAAAGCTGAACCATTAAAAACCGAAGCCTTTTCAAGACTTTTCTGAGAAAGCTCTGACACTAAATCATTATACTTATTAAAAAGAATAAGCAGATCTTTTTCATTTGGCGACTGTCCTACGGAAAGCATACCTTATAGCTCCTCCTTAAATTTTTCAATAATAGCTTGTACTGGCCACGAACACGCCTCGCCGAAAGCGCAGACTGTTTTGCCCTCGAGCTGTTTGGCTATCGAATAGAGAATTTCCACATCCCCCTCGCGCCGCTCGCCGCGCATCATCCGCGACGAAATCTTTTCCATCCACGAGACCCCTTCGCGGCAGGGGGTGCATTGACCGCAGCTCTCGTGCGCATAAAACGCATTAATGTTCGCCAGCACCTCCAGCATTCTTACCGAATCGTCCAGCACCACGACCGCGCCCGAGCCGCTCATAGTGCCAATCGCCGCGAACGAATCAAAATCCATTGGGATATCCTCCCAGCCCCAGTTGTATTCCTTCCCATCGCGCGTCTTGCCCTTGTACCTCTCGCCGCAGCGGAGCATCTTCGAGGAAAGCCCACCGGGGATAATCGCCTTGATCGTGCGGCCTTCCGGGACGCCTCCGCAGACGTCGTTTACCAACTGCCCCAGCGTGAGCGACCCGCATTCAAATTCGTACAGCCCCGGCTTCCTCACGCAGCCCGAGACAGAAATAAGCCGCGTGCCCGAGTTATTGGGGCTGCCGAGTTTTGCGTAAGCCTCCCCTCCCATCGCCACAACGTGCACGACATGGCAAAGCGTCTCGACGTTGTTGACGACCGTCGGGCATTGATACAAGCCCAGCGCTGCGGGAAAGTACGGCGGCTTGATGCGCGGATAGGGCCGTTTGCCCTCCAGCGACTCGATAAGTCCCGTTTCCTCGCCGCAGATGTAGGCGCCCGCGCCCCGATGCACGACGACCTCGCAACTATAGCCACTCCCCAAAATATTTGCGCCGATATAATTCTTTGCCTTCGCTTCGGCGATCGCCGTTTCCAAAATTTTCGCCGCTGCTGGGAATTCCTCGCGGATGTAAATAAAGGCCTGCTTGGCGCGCACGGCAAACGCGGCTATGGCAATCCCCTCCAATAGCTGATGGGGATCGCGATGCAAAATCGAGCGATCTTTAAAGGTGCCCGGCTCACTCTCGTCAGCGTTCGCGATCAGGTAAATCGGCTTGCCGCTCTTGCGATCAAGAAACTTCCATTTAAGACCAGCCGGGAAGCCCGCCCCTCCCCTGCCGCGCAAGCCCGACTTTTCGACTTCCGCGCAAACGGCATCGGGCGCCATTCCGACGGCCTTTTTAAGCGTCGCATAACCGCCGGCAGCTTCATAGCTCTCAAGCGACGGCGTATAGCCGGCCTTCTGCATATTGGCCAAAATCAAACAATGTTCCTTGGGCACACCGCCACTTTAGACACAAAGCCGCCCGCAAATCAAGCCAGGGGTAGCGTCTTACGCGCCCACACCTATCCCATACGGGCTCGGCCGGCGCGCGGCACTAAAACACTTTTGCAGCCCGGCAGCCTCACGAGTTTGTTCCAACAGCAATCGCAAATGGGTTCCGCCCTCAAAGGTTCGGACGCTTCTGGCCACCATTGTATGCAAACGTTCCCATCTCGGCAAAGGCAGCTCTTCCACCTTCTCCCCAAGAAATTTCACCAAGCCCTCATCCAAATACACATTCTCCGCGGCCGTCGATACATCTTGGCGCAACGTGTTGATTTGCTCGCGCAATTCCATCAATTCAATCTCGGGGCAATACCTGCGCAGGTGCGCCATCACGCTTTCATTTTCCGCCAAACCCGCCTCTTGCATGCGGCCCAAGACACGCTTGACCCACGCTCCGGGCCCTTCAAGCGCCATCACGCTTTCTTTGAGGATTTCGTCTTGCGGGATCTCATGCGCGGCACCGGCAGATATCTTCGCACTATACAGCTCGACCACATTTTGCAGCGCTCTATCAAGCTGCGACAATCCTCTTTCTTTCGCATACCTGTTATCCCAGGCATGAGCAGCTTTCGAACGAACGCTGACGGGCCTTCCAATATGCCGAAGAGTGCCCGTGGCGGCATCGTGAGTGTACGAGATATGTTTCATAGGCAAATATTACCTGTTTTGCGCATTTAATCAAGCGCCCATTCCCAAATCCACCGATGCAACAACCGTTTGGGGTGCACGCATCGTTCTTATGTAAGAAAATCTCATGGGAAACTTGGATTTTTCGTGCGGGTCATATTTTTTTCGCAGCTCGACCATGGCCTCGAGCGTATCGTCAGAGAGCCCGCGAATATGCTTGGCAGTGTCGTACAGGCGGCGCCAACGAGCGCTGGGAAGGTAAGTTCCACAAGCCTTTAGGTGTTCAAATATTTTTGCCTCAACGGCTGCTTTCCGCTCCGCGCTCGCGCCGTTTCTGAGCAAGGCCGCAAGCCTTCTACGCAAGGCCATGGATTCTATTTCTGGGCAAAATCTTCCCAGATGCCTCATGACGATCGGATTTTTACGCAGGTCCGTCTTTTTAACCACCCCCAGAACCGTATCGTACCACAACCCGGGTCCGTCCAAGGCCATAACGCGGTTGGCCAGCTCTTTATCTGGATAAATATCGTCTTGTTGGCCAGCCTCGAGCTTGGCTTGATATGCATTAATGCAAGCCTGCAAACTTTCCATCAGCGCTTTCTGACGAGGGGCTTTCAGAGGGTTAATGGGCCAGAAGTTGGCGTCGGCACTTTTCTTTTTTGCACAATACCCGCGGTAACGGTGAGAGTTGGTATATTCCATAACGCAAGAGAGCCTTCCATCATAAACCTTTACGTTATATATATGCAACAAAAAAACGACTCGACAAACGGCTACTTCAACAACCCGCGTGCTTTCTCTGGGGTCACCTCGCCGTGGAGCGTCTCTCCCGACATCATGACGGGGGCTTTATCGCAAGCGGCCATACACTCGACCCATTCCAGCGAAACCGCGCCATCATCGCGTGTGTGGCCAATTTTACAATTGAAAAGCCGCTCGAGTTCTGCAGCGGTCGCGCCGGCGCCCTTGAGCATGCACGTCAGCCCTTTGCAAATACGGATATGCAGCTTGCCCAAGGGCTTCTCTTTAAAGGCGGGGTAAAACGAAACAAGCTCCCAGACGTTAATGGGCTCAAGCCCCAATTTTTCGGCGACATAGCGGATGGCCTCACCCGAGATGAATTTATCGCGCTCCTGAAGCAAATGTAAAAGCGGCATCACCGCCGAACGCTTTTGCGGATACTTGGCAATAATCGCGTCGGCTTGGGAATCTGCAGGCGGCGTGAAAGTGCTCATGCAAAAGGATTAAGCCCAAAGGCCGCCACAGTGCAAGGTCAGAGTTTTTTACAAATCGCCATATTCGGAGCGCCCTTGCCCTTGCCGCCTAAGTTGCGCAGAAGCTCAAAACCTTTCGGCAATGGCAGCGAGAGGCCGGCCGGATGCTCCATGCACCAAAGTCCTCGCGCTTTAAGTGCACGGGAAGCGATCTCGCCAAGGCGCGGCCAATTTTCGGCAATCATCGCATAGGGAGGGTCGCAAAAAAGCAAATCGAAAGCCTCCTCCTCCGGCGCAAAAGCCAAGGCGTCCATTTGCCTGACTTGGCAATCGGCAGGATTGAGTCCCGCACTTTTGGCCACCGCGGCCAAGTTCTGGGAAATAATTGCCTTAAGCTTCGCATTTTGCTCAACGAAAATGCCCCCCGCCGCCCCTCTCGAAAACGCCTCCAGTCCATAAGACCCACTACCCGCAAACAAATCCAAAAACCGCGCACCAACAACCGCCTCGCCAATTGAATTGAAAAGCGCCTGACGGATTTGGTCGGTCGCCGGACGCAGCTCGGGCAAGTCGAGTGTCTTGAGTTGAATGCTGCGGGCAAGCCCGCCAGTTATGCGCATAAGCCGATTTTCAACGCTTTCGCCTTAAGACTCAACGAAAATTGGGGAGTTGCTAAAACAACGCGACAGCCTTAGTTTGCGTTTAGCGAAGTTTATTTTGAATGCAGGGCAAGGCAGCATCGAGCATCGCCACCGGAGCGTATGGGGTTATACGTGAGGAGCGAAGCTTGAGATGCAACAAAGCCCTGCGTCAAAAGAAACGAGATAAACGCAAAATACAATGCCAAAGATATTTGCAATGCTAACCTGCGATGCCGTCAATATCGACGCCTCCAGCGGCAAGCATTTTATCTTCGGACATTTTTCTTCCATCAAAGTCGCCAAGCTTCCGGTCGTGCATCCTGCCCTGACTTTTTTTGTGGGCATGACCGACTGTGAAGCTGGCGAGCACACCTTGGAAATCAAGTTTACCCCTCCCAAGGCGTCTTTGGCGCCGCCGCCGAAGAAAAAGTTCTTTTGGGAGGACGACCCACCCGCGCCGAATCCCGACCAGACGCTCCTCACGCAAAAGTTCAGCGCCACCGGCCCCGCACAGCGGCTTTATTCCATTGCCGAGCTAAAGTCCCTCAATTTTGAAATCGAGGGCGAACACACTCTTTCGGTTTGGGCCGACGGCACGCGCTTGGGCGAGGTCGGGCTGTGCGTAGCCAAATAACTACCGCTCAATCTCCGCCGGAGCAACCGCAGCCGTTGGCGTCGCTGGAGCTTTTGCCTCAGGGCCCTTGGTCGGAGCCAGTCCCACAAGATTCCCCAATAGGATACCGGCGGCAACACTCACCGCTGCGCCTTTAAGCACAGGACGCGTGGTCGGCAAAAGAGCAATATCCTCATGACGATGACGAATCAGCCTCAAAACTCCATAATAAGTAGCCGCGCCCGCCGCCGCAGCAAGACCCACTCCGCCTATAAACGCCGAAAGCCTTGAGCAGCCCCCAATGCCTACGCACGCCGCTGTCGTAAAAAACATGGCGGGAATGGTGATAGCTGAAGGAAGAGCGCCACCAACGGCTCCAATTACATAAGCTGAATAACGCAGAAAGCTATCGTCGGACAGCCGAAGCTCGGCTGGCAATTGGGTTTGAGGAAGTGTTTTATTCACGCTCTAATTATACCATAATTTTCCGCAACATCAAGAGTAATTCCTTATCCTACCACCAAATTAATGAGCCTTCCTTTGACGAAAATCACCTTTCGTATCTGCTTGTCCTGCAAGTGTGCCGCAACTTTTTCGTTCGCTTTGGCGGCCGCAAGCGCTTCTGCTTCGCCCGCACTCGCCGGCAACTCCAGTTCGGCGCGGAGCTTACCATTGACCTGCACGGCAATTTTGACACTCGTGGCCACAAGCTTGCCCTCATCATAGCTGGGCCATTTCGCTTCGCCGACGCTCCCCTGCCCGCCCAAGCGCTCCCAGAGTTCCTCGGCCACGTGCGGCGCAAAAGGAGCCATGAGCTGCACAAAAGCCTTGGCTGTCGCGCGCGAAACGCTCTCCGCCGCCTGCAACTGATTCATCAAAATCATCATCGCCGAAATCGCGGTATTAAACCGCAACCCCTCGATGTCGGTTGTCACCTTTTTGATGGTCGCATGCAGGAGCTTTTCCGTTTCCGCGTTTGCCTCGGGCGCATCTTTGAGCTTCGCCGAAACCTTGCCATCCGCGCCGACAAACTCGCGGAACACCTTGCGCAAAAAACGGCTCACTCCTTCAATGCCCTTCGAGCTCCACGGCTTCATGTCTTCCAGCGGCCCCATGAACATTTCGTACAGGCGGAAGGCATCCGCGCCGTACTCGCGCACGACGTCGTCGGGATTGATGACATTGCCGCGGCTCTTGGACATCTTCTGTCCATCCTCGCCCAAGATGATGCCCTGGTGGAAAAGTTTTTTGAAGGGCTCGGCTTGCTTGACCACATGGATGTCATAGAGAAACTGGTGCCAGAAGCGCGAATAGAGCAAGTGCAAGACGGCATGCTCCGCTCCCCCGATATAAAAATCCGGCACGCCCCAATAAGCATTGGCGATGGGATCGACAACCCCGCCTCCAAAATGCGGTGAGGTGTAGCGCAGATAATACCAACAGCTCCCCGCCCATTGCGGCATCGTGTTGGTCTCGCGCGTGGCAGGAACAAAACCGGCCATTGCTGACGAAGCTATCTCGCCCGTCTCGGGATTCACAAACACATTCACCCAGCTCTTTTCGTTGGCCAGCGGGCTTTGCCCATCGCCGGCAGGCTGGTATTTTTCAACCTGGGGAAGCTCCAAGGGCAGGCTCGCATAAGGCAGCCCGACCGCGCAATAGGTCTGGCCCTTTTCCTCATAGCTTACATCCTGCACAGGCATCACAAGTTTTGTCGTGCGCGGATTTATTTTTTTGTAGTCAGTCTCCTTCAGCCACAGGATCGGGAACGGCTCGCCCCAGTAGCGCTGGCGCGAGAAAAGCCAGTCGCGCAGCTTATAATTGACAGTCGCGCGGGCTTTTTGCGACTTGCCCAAATCCTCGACGATGCGCTTTTTGAATTCCTCCGAGTCCATGCCGTCATAGTTGCCCGAATGCACCATCTTGCCCGCCTCGGTGTAAGGAAGCGTGGCGGGAGTTCCATCGGGATTGGCGATGACGTCAACAATCTCGATGCCATGCTTTTTGGCAAAGTCATAGTCGCGCTCGTCGTGGGCCGGAACAGCAATAATCGCTCCCGTGCCGTAGGAGCCTAGCACATAGTCGCCCACCCAAATTTGCGCGCGCCGGCCATTGGCAGGATTGATCGCATAGGCGCCGGTAAAGACGCCCGTTTTGTCTTTGTTGAGTTCCGTGCGGTCGAGGTCACTTTTGGCTGCCGCAGCCTTGATATAAGCATCAACAGCTTTTTTATTCTCTGGAGTCGTTATTTTTTCGACCAACGGATGCTCGGGCGCAATCACCATGAAGGTCACCCCAAAAAGCGTATCGGGCCGCGTCGTATAAACGGTTAGCTTTTGAGTATTGTGCCCCTCAACCGCAAAATCCACTTCAGCGCCAACGCTCCGGCCAATCCACGCCGCTTGCATCCTCTTGGTAGAGTCCGGCCAGTCGAGGCCCTCCAGCCCTTCCAAAAGCCGATCGGCATAAGCCGTAATACGCAGCACCCATTGCAGCAGATATTTGCGCTCCACCGGAAAATGCCCGACTTCGCTTTTGCCATCGATGACCTCTTCGTTGGCCAAGACGGTCTTGAGTTCCTCGCACCACCACACCGGACGTCTATCGACATAGGCCAGGCCTTTCTCAAAGAGCTTCAGAAAAATCCATTGCGTCCACTTGTAATAGAGGGGGTCGGTTGTATCCACTTCACGATCCCAATCGTAGGCCAAACCCAGCGATTGAATTTGACGACGGAAAGTATCTATGTTTTTGAGAGTCGTCTCGCGCGGATGGGTGCCCGTTTTCACCGCGTATTGCTCTGCCGGAAGCCCGAAAGCATCCCAGCCCATCGGATGCAATACATTGAAGCCACAGGCGCGTTTGTAGCGCGAAAGGATGTCACTGGCAGTATAACCCTCGGGGTGTCCCACGTGCAGCCCCGCGCCCGAAGGATACGGGAACATATCCAGACAATAGTATTTGGGCCGCCCGTCGCCGTCGCGCGCGGCAAAAGTTTTGTTGTGAAGCCACTTCTTTTGCCATTTTTGCTCGATCGCGGCCGGCTCGTAGGTGGAGGACAAATTTTCTTGCGACATGGAGGCAAGTCTAAGCCACCGCTCAAGTTTTTTCAAATCTATAACGCAGAGGGAAATACTTTCGACAAAAGCTCCCGCATCCGGTGCTCGTAGGTATGCTCGGCGTAGGCGCGGCGCTGGGCAGCTTCGCCCATTTTTTTGAGCCTTTCCGGCTCGGCCAAGAGCTCCTTTACGCGCACGGCGACCTCGTCAAGCTTCCGATAGGTTAAAATCTCCTCCCCTTCCTTGAAAAGCTCGGGTATTTCGCGCTTCCAGTCCACCAGTTGCGCCGCGCCACAGCCCGCCGCCTCGAAAAGCCGCGGGTTGGTTCCATAGTCAAACTTCTCAAACCATGTGTGCAAATTGATGACAAGCTTGGCGGAGGAAAACATCCGCGCCATCTGCTCGGGCGTAAAAAAACCATCGTGCAAGAGCGGCAAAAGCGGCGAACCCTTGGCCAGCTTCTTTTTCCACGGCCCAAAAATCCGCAGTTTGCAAAGGGGCGCCAATTTAAGAAGCAGCGCCTCTCTTTTGTCCTCCCAGTCTCCCGCAAAACACACCTCGCTCTCCCACGCCGGCTCGCTGCCCACGCGGCGGTGCACCTCCGGCGCACAACCGACCGGCAGCCAAAAGGCATTCGGCACTCCGGCTGCACGATAATCGGCGACGCTCTCGCGGGCATTTGTAAAAATGAAATCGTAAAGGGAGGCCTTTTGAAGCGACCGGCCAAACTGGAATGGATCGTTAAGCCACCAGCATGCCGTCGGGATTTTCCACGCCTTCAAAAAGGCGAGCGTCTTGGCCGAGACGTCAAAACCAAAGATCGTCAGGAAAAAATCGGGAATAGACTTCCTAATAGATTGCCTCAAAAACTTATTAGCCAAGGGCTTATCACTTCTACGCAAAAGTTTTTCTCCCGCGCGCTCCAAAAGCGCCACCGCCCCTCCACCTCGGCCATCAAAAACAAGCACCTCGTGCCCCAAGTGGCGCAGAGCCTCGGCTACATAGCCGCTCATCGGGACAGTTCGCAAGTGGGCAGGGACGTGTAGAAGGATGCGCATTGCTCCACTCTAGCCCCTAGCCCTTGATGCGGCAAACTCTATCGCAACTTCTTGGGCAGGAACATTCTATTTTTTATTGACATAATTCGGATTTTGGTGTATAATTGAGCCACACAGGTTGTGAAAAGCAAGCCCCGAAGCGACGAAATCGCGCTGCGCTTGATTTCTTTTTTTAAGGGTTTTTTCTTTGGTATGCTTTCTTTTAAATTTATTGACTTGCCCGCCCCCACGCCCTAGTTTTTGAGCACAAACCACCCCTTTTATGAACTGCGCCATAATCGTCCAGCCTCAAACCAAACCCTTCCGCCCGGAAGACGGCAAACCCTCCGAGCCCAACAATCAGCTTGAGCGGCTTGGCCACATTTCGCTTATCCGTTTTATGGCTCGGCGCTTGAAAACTCAATGCCCGGAGCTTCCCGTCATTTTTGCCATCTCGGAAGCCTCCTCGTGGGACGCCGTCGCCGATGAAGTGCGCGAGGAACCCGAGATTCTTGTCGAGCGCATTCCCGACATTGACCGCCTTAAAGGTTTTACAGAAACCGCATGGAGATACAATCTTGATGCCGTTGCGCGCATCACCGGAGACGTTCCTTTCCATGACGGCAACGTTATCCGCGGGATGTTTAAGTTACTCGAAGAACAAAATCTCGACTTAGTTGACAACGGCCGCGCGCTGCGTCCGCATCCCTTTGGGCTGGACGTCATCTCGACCGCCGCGCTCGAGCGCTCACGCGAAAGCCGCGTGTTGCTGCCGTGGGACAAGCTTCATGTCGTCGTTCACGCTCGAGAGTTTGCGAATACCGAATATGCCGCAACCTTTGACGAAGAGCCTTTCAAGGTCGGCTATTACAATCTTGATGGCGTCAAGTACGAGAATCCAAAAAATCTTATCAGCGCAACGCCTGAACAGTTAGAAGCAAATCGTTGCGTTGTTCGAAATCTTGTTGACGTCGGGCTTGACCCTTACAAAGCCACACTCGACCAGATCATGGCTGCCGCGGGAGCGACCTTATCAACGGTCTCGCCCACAGCCGGTTTGTCTGCTCCCGAAATTACCGCCCCCAAAGGCGACACCCAACAGCTTCAAGAGCGCAACTTTGCCGCACGCTGGGCCCTTTTCCAAGGAGGCCCCACTATTCCTTGCATTGAAATCTAGCCCATGCGCATTGGCACGGTCATTCAAGCGCGGATGCTCTCCACCCGCTTCCCGGGCAAGAGCCTCAAGCCCTTCGCCGGCACGACCGTCATGGGCTTTATGATGCAGCGGCTTAAAAAGCTCGCGCCTCTCGGGCCCGTCATCTTGGCCACCTCGCAAGACCCCTCCTGCGATCCGCTGGAGGCCGAAGCGCGCCGCATCGGGGGCATCGAAATTATCCGAGGCGACGAAAACGACGTCCTTTCGCGTTTCATGACGGCGGTCGAGCGCTTCAAGCTCGATCTTGTCGCGCGCATCACGGGCGATAATACTTTTCACGATCCGCGCATTATTGAGGGTATGGTCGAGCACACCCTCCGCTACAAGCTCGATCTCTGCGACAACTTCCGCGGCCCCATGCCCTTTCCGCTTGGCTTTAATCTCGACGTCATTTCGGCGGACGCCCTGCGGCGCACCGCGGCCGCCAGCGACTTGCTCGAAGAAGATCGCCAGCACGTCGTCGTCTATGCCCGCAAGCACACGCGCGACGGAAAATTCACTTTCGGTTATTACAACGCCCCCTATGTCATCCCTATGGAGATGCGCCTGACGGTCGATTCCCCCGAGGACTACGAAGTTCTTACGAAAATCGCCGCGCGCTTCAAAAACCCCCTCGAAGAAATTACCTTCGAGCGCGTTTTGGATTTGTGGATGAAAGAGCCCCACCTCTTCGACGCCAATCGCGCCATCCAACAAAAAGCCCTCTCCTCCCGCGCCTCCACCTTCGACGCCTGCGCCCCTTGGCAGCTAGGGCCGCAAGGCCCTAGAACCCGAGATACGCAAAGCGTCTGATTTCGGTCACAAGAAATCTCGCGGCTTCTTTTGCCACTCGCAGCTAGGGCCGCAAGGCCCTAGAACCCGAAATACGCAATGCGTTTGATTTCAGTCACAAGAATTTTCTCGGCTTCTTTTGCCACTCGAAGCTAGGGCCGCAAGGCGCACCAAGACTGCAACACCTTTTTAAACGAAAAGGTTATCTCGTCTCGCCAGCCGTCGCGCCTGAGGCAACTTCCGGCTCCGCCTTTTCTGACGCCAAGAGTGCTGCGACTTTTTCCTTCAGCGAATCGAGCGAATACTCCGCCACCGCCGCCGCCGCCTTTTCGACAACGCTTTCGGCTGCCGGAACTTCTTCGGGAGCAAGCGCCGCGCGCCGATTGAGCTGAGCTTGCAGAACCTCGGCGGGCAACTCTTGCGAGACTGCCTCGGACGCTTGCACCACCACCTCCGAAGCGCTCGGGGCTTCCGTGTGGGCAATGGCCGCGGCAAGATTGGCGTCGAGAAGCTCTTGAGCGCTCTCCTGCGCCGCCTCGCGAGGCTCGACAGAATCAGCATCGCGCGGGGATGGCTTGCTGTAGCTCTCCGCCTGACTTAGCCGCATCGACAACACCCGCGAGACGCCGCGTTCTTGCATCGTGACTCCATAGAGAACATTGCACGAGGCCATCGTGCGCTTGTTGTGGGTAATCATCACAAACTGGCTGAAGGCCGTAAAGCCGCGCAGCATCTCGAGGAAACGCCCGATATTCGCATCGTCCAGCGGCGCATCCAGCTCGTCGAGCACGCAGAAGGGACTGGGCTTGACCTGATAGATGGCAAAAAGCAGCGCCACTGCGGTCATGGTCTTTTGCCCGCCAGAGAGGAGCCCCAGCGACTTGAGCTGGGTGCCCGGGGGCCGCGCCATGATTTCGATGCCGGAATTGAGCGCATCGGAAGGGTCGCTTAAAAGCAAATCGGCCTTGCCTCCGCCAAAAAGCGCTTCGAAAGTCTTGTGAAAATTGGCGCGAATCGCCTCGAAGGTCGTTGCGAAAAGCGTCGAAGACTGAGCGTTGAGCTCTGCGAGCGCGGCAGTCAATTCCGTCTTGGCCAACTGCAAATCGTCCACTTGGGTTTTGAGGGTCGTGTAGCGCGCCTCTTGCGCCTTGTAGTCCTCCAGCGCCGATTCGTTGATGGGCCCAAAGGACTCGAGGCGCTGACGGATACCCAGCATCTCGCCAGCTGTCTTTTCGCGATCGAAAAGACCGTAGCGCTCTTGCAAAACGTCTTCCGCGGGAACCTCGAGCGAGCCAAGCTCCAAACTCGCCTCGTCCGCGCGCGCAAAATATTCCGCCTCGAAAAGCTTCTGGCGATAGTCGAGCGCCGAAAGGTCGGCCTGAGCCCCCGTGCGCTTTTGGAACTCCTCTTGGAGCAGATTGCGCCGAGCCGTCAACTCGCCCAACGCCAGGCGTTCGCGCATGAGAGCTTCTTGCAGCTCGGTCGTTTCGCGGCGCAGCGTTTCGCGCGCGCCTCTGGCCGCGGAAGTTGAGCCCTCGTAAGTCTCGAGCTCTGCGCGCAGACCCTGCAGTTCATCCTCGAGCGTTTTGAGCGCAACGGCGGACGCGTCGGCAAGCGCCGTCTTTTCAGTAGCTTGCTCGCGATAGTGCGCCTCGTCCTCTTGGAGTCGCGCAAGCTCGTCAAATGAATTTTGAAGGCGCAACGCAAGGTCGCCCGCGCGGGATTTGAGCGTTCGCTCGGCTTCTTCGGCCACCTCAAGCGCATGGCGCGCATTCGCCGCCGCCAAACGACTCTCGGAAAGCGCCGCGTAGGCGGCATCGCGCGCGTCACGCAGGGATGCCAGATTTTCTGCAAGCGCGCGGACTGTTTCGGCGTTTTGGGTTTTGTCCGAAAGCAATTTTTCAAGCCGCGAGGAAAGACCGGCACGCTCAAGCTCAAGCGCCTCCAACCGCTCGCGGCCTTGTTGCATTTGCGCCTCAAGACTCGAGCGCTGCTGCGAAAGCCGCTGCAATTGCTCATCGCTGCGGCCCAACGAGGCCGAAAAGTTTTCGAGCTGCAAGCTTGCCGAAGCGGCCTCGGCGCGCACCTTTTGCAATACACTTTCGGTATCCGCAAGCGCATCTTCCAACCGCACCAGCTCCGCCTTGGACTCGCACAAGACCGCTGCGCTTTTTTCAAGCAACTCTTCCAGCTCGCCCAGACGGTGCGCGCGCGTCAAAAAGCCGCTGGAAGCATTCGACTTGCCTGCGGCAACAAACAAACCTCTCCCGTCTAACATCGCGCCGGAGAGGCTCGCAACCGCGACAAATTCAAAATCGCCACCCAAATGCAAAAGCTCCGAAAAACGCCGCTCGTCGCGGCAAACGTAACAGCCCTCGAGCCTTGCGCGCAAAAAGTCGAGCGCCGGAGAGGCTTTGATAAAATGCGCCGCCGGTTCAAAACCTTCCGGGGCGCTCGCCGCTTCAACGCGCGAAACGGGCGTCAAAAAAGGCAACGCGACTTTTTCGCCGGAAGAAAGCCGCTGCAGCGCTCCGGCCGCAGGGGACTTAGGGCAAACAGCGTCAAGCTCAAGCGACAAAAGAGCTGCCAGCGCCGTCGCCGCGACAGGCTCGATTTCCAGCCCCTCCACGAGCGGCGCATATTCCCCGCCGCAAAGCAAATTCTGCGTCGCCTCGGTAAAGCCTTCATAGCGCCGCTGCATCTGCGCGAGCAAATTCTGTTCGGCAACAAGCCCCGCATGGGCATTTTGGAGACGTTCAAAATTTTCGCGCTGCTCGCGGGTCTCGATGCGCAGGGCTTCCAAAGCCTCGAGGGTCTGCGCCTCGCGAACGGAAAGGCCCACCAGCGACCCTTCGAAAGAGCCCTTTTGAGCGCGCAAACGTCCCGCCTCATCCTCCACTCGCCGAAGCTCCGCCTCAAGCGACTCCCTTTGCGCCTTGAGCGGTCCCATCCTTCCAGAGAGGGAATGCGATTCGAGCTCAAGGGCCGAGAGCTTCGCTTGCAGCGCCGTCAGCTCCGCATCTGCCGTCGTTCCTGCCTCGCTCAACGAAAGCTCCTCCGAGAGCGCATCCTCGTAGGATTTTTGCGCCTCGTCGTGAGTCGCGGACGCAGCTGCGGCATTCTCGCCGGAGCGCTGCGAAGCCCCCTGAGCTTCTGTCACCGTGGCAGCCAAAACAGCCAGCTCGGCTTGGGCCTTTTCTTTTTCGGACGACATCTCGACCGACGTCTGCCGTAGCGACTGCGCGCGCGAAAGTGCTTCCTCGGCGCGCAACGTCAAAAACCGCGCATGCGAAAGCGCCTCTTCGCGCTCGGAACGCCTCTCGAAAATCTTGCCCGAAAGCGCTTGTTGCTGGGAAATAAGCCCCGAAAGCGCTGCTTCCGCCGCTTTCAGAGACTCTTCCTTTTCGGCCAAGACGCTTTGCTGGCGCGCAAGCAACTCTTCGCGCGGAGCCATCTCCGCCGTGCGTTTGCCAACCTGCTCGTTGAGATTTCGGAAATCAAATGCGCTCAGCGCCTCTTCCAACGCCGCAAGCTGGCGCTTGAAACGCGCGGCGCGAATCGCACGAGAGGCTTGACGCTTGAGGGAGTTCATCGACGAGGCCACTTCCGTAAGGATGTCGCCCAGCCGCGAAAGATTGCCTTCGGTCTCGGTCAGCTTGCGCAAAGTTTCCTCGCGCTTGGACTTGAAGCCGCTAATACCCGCGGCCTCTTCAAAAACCGCGCGACGATCCTGCGGATTGGAAGAGAGCAGCTTGTCGATTTGGCCCTGCTGTAAAAATGAATAGGCTACGCGCCCAATGCCCGTATCGCGGAAGAGATTTTGCACGTCCTTGAGGCGGCACGCCTTGCCGTTGATGAAATAATCGCTGCCCCCGTCGCGCTCCACGCGGCGCGAGACCTCCACCTCATTGAAGGCCGTCCCCAGTTCCTTTTCGCAATCCGAAAACAAAAGCGAAACTTCGCAAAAGCTCATCGGCGCACGCGTATCCACGCCTTCAAAAAGAACATCCTGCATCGACGAAGCACGCAGGCTCTTCGGGCTTTGCTCGCCCAAAACCCACTTGATTGCATCGGCGACGTTGCTTTTGCCGCAACCATTGGGCCCTACAATTCCGGTAACCCCACGCTCCAAATCGATAACCGTCCGGTCCGCAAAGCTCTTAAAGCCATGGACTACCAACTTCTTTAAATACATTGACTTGTTTTATTCGATAAGGAGCCAAAGGTCAATGCAGCGCTGCCCCGACTCACGAAAAAAGGCTCTCAAAAAACAATCTTTTACAAATCGCCGGCAATTTCTTTGCCCAAGACGCTCTCGCTGCGCATAAGCCCTTGGCGCGGTAAAACTCTAAAGTTTTGCGGATTTCTAAAGAGGATTCGATAGTCGCGCGAGAGGTCCTCAACCGAGGCCCCCGAGGGCAAAAATGGGTCTAGCTGCCCCGTCAGACTGCGATCGACTCCCCGCTGCAACGCTGCCAGAATTTCGCGCGTGGGAGTGTTTACATCCCAACTAGGTTCGGGGCAAAAAGCGAGGTAGGCTTCAATCGACTGTCTCAAAAATTCCATCTGAGCTTGTTGATAGACAGATACTTCCAAGCGATCGTAGCCCTCCTGGACAAGCGGGAAAGAAAATGCCGAAAGCAATCCCACAACTCCGGCGGCAATGCCAAGACGGACAAAAAGACTGGAGCGGGAAAGGCGCATCGAAAAAACTACGGCCTTCATTGTAGCAATTTTTTTGGGTTTGACAAGGTGAAAGGAAAAGGCATAAGATGGGCGTCTGTCTGGGGTGGTAGCTCAGCTGGTTTAGAGCGTGTGCCTGTCACGCACAAGGTCGCGGGTTCGATCCCCGTCCATCCCGCCAGCCTTCGCAATTTTAGAGTTTCTTGCCAGCGACTGGCGTCTCGCCGTAGCGTTACCCTCGACAAAAAAGCTGCTCTGCACTAGCGTTATGCCATGCCCTCACGCAGACGCTGGCGCTCAAGCGACTTGGAAAAATCTCCCAAAGGGGGGCTTTGCGCTCGCAAAAACGGCGCGTCCCCTGTTTCGCTCCTCAAAGGCAAATTTAGCGGCACCATCGTCGGCGTCGATCCCAGCCTGCGCGGAACGGGAGTCGCCGTCTTGCGCTGCAAAGAAGGCCGCGCAAAGCTCGTTTTTTCCGCAACGCTCAAAACCAAGGGCGAAATGACCTCCGCCCTCGCGCAAATCGCGCAAAGCCTGCATAACGTCTGCCGCCAATTTCAGCCCGAAATGGCCGCGATTGAAGAAAGCGTGTACGTCCAAAACAACCGCACCGCCATTACGCTGGGCTCTGCGCGAGGCGCGGCGCTCGCCGCCTTGGCGCTCAATCAGGTGGACTGCCACGGCTATGCACCCGCACGCATCAAACAGGCCGTCGTCGGGCATGGCCGCGCCAGCAAGGAACAGGTGGCCGCCATGGTGCGCTCGCTTTTGCAGCTGGAGGCCCCCCTGCCCTTTGACGAAGCGGACGCGGCGGCGGCGGCGCTGTGTTTTATTTTTGGCTATCGAGCATGAACTTTGTCGAAGAGTTTTTGGAATATGAACGCGCCCAACGCGCCGCCTCGCCGTACACCCTGCGCAACTATTCCCACGCCCTGAGCGAATTTGCCCGCTATCACGCGCAAGCCTACGGACATGCGCCCGAGTGGAAGACACTCTCGCTCGATCAAGCCCGCGATTACATCATCGAGCTTCAGCGCGCCATTGGACGCCGCACGCTTCACAATCGCATCGCTGCGCTGCGCTCCTTTTACCGCTGGGGGGTTCGGCAAGGGCACTTCCACGCCAATCCCTTCAAGGTCGTAACGCTACCCAAGTTCCCCCGCAAGCTGCCCATCTTTTTGACCGAAGCGCAAATGGAGACGCTTTTGAAGACCCCTGCTTTGCGCGTTCAAAATGGCTATCCCGAGCCAAAGGCCGCTCGCGATACGCTGATCCTTGAGCTGCTTTATGGCGCGGGGCTACGCATCAGCGAGCTGTGCGCGCTGCGCTGGGAGGACGTCAATTTTGAGCAGGGACTTATGCGCATCCTCGGAAAAGGTCGCAAGGAACGGCTTTGTCCGCCGGGGGATATTGTCTTAAAAAAACTTTCGGATTATCAAAAGCTCACCGGCACAAAAAAGTTTGTTTTTGAAAATGGCGACAAGACGCTTTCGCCCCTTTCGGTTCAACAGATGCTCAAAGGTCATCTAAAGTTTGCAGGTCTGCCCAGCGACATCAGCCCTCACAAACTCCGTCACACCTTTGCCACGCATATGGTCGGCCGCGGGGCCAACCTCCGCGCCGTTCAGGAGCTCATGGGCCACAAAGACCTCTCAACCACCCAAATTTACGCACACCTGACCCTTGGAAAGGTCAAAGAAGCCTATCAAAGGGCCCATCCCCACGCCTAAGCGCGGCTGACTTTGCCAGTTTTTGCGTTTAAAGCCTAATAGCCGTAAAAATACTTTGCCCGACGTCAACTGAAAATCTATCATAGCCCCGTGGCCTCGGCAGTCCAGTCCTTGACGTGCGAAACGCTTCCCGCGTGGGAAGGCGCTGCTACGACCGTCGCCTTTTTGGGCGCGGAGGCCACTCTTCACGCCCACGTCCATCATGCGGCCATTACAAGCATGGCGGCCTTGAAGCCCGAATTGGCCAACTGGGACGCGATTTCGCTGGAGGCCGCTCCCGAAACGCTGCCCAACGCGCTCAAGATTCTTCACGAAAAAAAGGTGTGGGGAGTGGTCTTTACTGCGCCGCTCAAAACGGCCGCGTTGAAGATTTTCTCCCCTACTCCCGACCCCACCGGAGCCAATCCCCCCGCCGCCATGGGGGGCGCCGAGGCAAATGCCGAGCGCGTGGGCGCCGCCAATCTGGCGTTGTGGCGCCCGAATGGTTACTGGGGAAGCTCGACGGATGGAGAGGTTTTTGCGTGGAGTCTTGAGGACGCCTTTCAGACGGACTTTAAAAGAAAAAATGTGATCGTCTTTGGCGCCGGGGCCTTCGGGCGGGCCGTGGCAGTCGAGGCGCTCTCTCGAGGCTGTCGCGAGCTGTGGATCGGTGACCGCAGTCAGGAGCGTACATGGGACGCCATCGATCAGGTGGTGCCGTCCTTTAATATGCGCGGCCGCACGCATTCCTTTAACCTGCTGAAGCCCTCTCCCAAGATGCCTCGAAGCGGCGTTATCGTAAACACTTTTCCGCTCGCCGCGCGCAACAGCGAAATCACTGCAATCGATTTTTCACGCTTTGACGACTCCTCGCTGTACTTTGATCTGGCGCTGCGGGAAACCGAGGCCCTGCAAAAAGCCAAGGCCGCACAGTTCCACGCCACACACGCGTTGCGCCTTTTTGCGGAGCAGGTCTGCCGGCACGTCAAGGCGCTCACGGGGCATGCTCCCGACTTTGAAATGGCCCTGTGGGTGGCAAGCGAAGCCGTAGCGGCACAAAAATAGCTGAAGCTTGCGCCGCTTGCAAAACTCTGCTTGCATAGCGGCATGTCAAGCGTCGCGCTCATTAGCGTCTATTATCCGTGGTTTTTCCCAACATTGGTTTTTTTGATTGGGCTGTGCGTGGGAAGCTTCCTCAATGTTTGCATCTATCGCATGCCTCGGGGACTTTCGATTGTCTGGCCGCCAAGTTTTTGTCCCAAAAGCACGGAACCGCTGCGCTGGTATGAAAACATTCCGCTTTTGAGCTTTATGTTTTTGCGCGGACGCGGACGCGCTTCCGGCAAGCCGATCGGCTGGCAATATCCTGTCGTCGAGCTTTTGACCGCGTGCGTGTTTGTGGCGCTATGGCTGCGCTTTCCTCCGGAGGCGGCCCTCGCCTATATGGTGATGACGGGCATTTTCATCGCGGGAAGCTTTATCGATTGGCAATTTAAAATCATCCCCGACTGGCTGACTTTGGGCGGGCTGGCGGCCGGCCTTTTGGCAAGCGCACTTGTTCCCGTGCTGCACCTGAACGCAACGCCGATGGGGTCGCTGGGCAGTGCGTTTTGGGGAATGATGATGGGCTCGGGAATCCTGCTGTGGATGGCGATTTTGGGCGAGCTGGCCTTCAGAAAAGAAGCCATGGGCTTTGGAGACGTAAAGCTGTTGGGGATGATCGGCGCATTTCTGGGCTGGCAAGGCGCGGTGTTTTCCATATTCGCGGGAGCGGTCGTGGGACTGATGGCAACGCTTGTCCTGCTGGGCATCGAAAAGCTCTCCGGCAAAAATCAGAAATTCTTCGGGCGCGAGATACCTTTCGGCCCCATGCTCTGCACGGCCGCCATGATCTATCTGTGGGTACGGCCGGCCGTCCTCGCACACATCAGTTCGCTTCAGTCGCTTTTCCAGACATGATCTCTCCCCAACAAGCAAAAGAGTTTTTCGAAGCGCATCTGGCACAAATCATTGCTATAGAGCCGTTTACGCAAATTCACGTGCCAGCAGTCGTGCGGACCGCGCGTTTTTTGGCTGAGGTGGAGGGCTTGAGCGCCGACGAAGCCGAAGCTGCCGCGTGGCTACACGACGTGGGGTATTGCGGTGGCCAAGACGGTCACGCCGAGCGGGGGCTTGAGCTTTGCCGCGCCGCCAAGCTCGACCTGACCGAAGGCATCGCCGATGCGATTCTCAATCACGGGACGCACAAAGCTCCCGCGACTCCCCTCGGGAAAATTTTGCGCAAGGCCGATAAACTGAGCTTCCTCGACGATGGGCTTTTGCGCGCGGCGTATCCGAAAGAGATGCAGGCGATTAAAGACCTGCTGCCCACGATTCTCGAGGTCTTGTAGGCAAAAAAAGCCCCGCCAATTTTGACGGGGCTTTTTAAAACGAAGCTGCGGGCGCTACTCGGCCCTGGCCTGTTCCGAAGAAGCAGGCGCCGCTGCGAAGTCGCCTTCGAGCTTGACGCGCCGATAGGGATTGAAGCCTGTGCCGGCCGGAATGAGATTGCCCATAATGACATTCTCCTTGAAGCCGTGCAGACGGTCGCGTTTGCCCAAAGTGGCCGCCTCGGTGAGCACGCGCGTGGTCTCTTGGAAAGAGGCCGCAGCGATAAAGCTCTCGGTTTCGATCGAAGCCTTGGTGATGCCGAGCAAGATCGGATCGGCCTCGGACGCCTGACCGCCGGCTTTGGTAATGCGCGCATTTTCGGAGTCAAGGATGGCCTTTTCGACCTGCTCGCCCCAGAAGAAGTCAGTGTCGCCCGGATCGGTGATGCGAACCTTGCGCAACATCTGCGAAACGATAACCTCGATATGCTTGTCATTGATCGTGACGCCCTGCATGCGGTAAACCTTTTGGATTTCGGTCAAGAGATGCTCCTGCACCGCGTTCACGCCCAAAATCTCGAGGATTTCGTGCGGATCGGGCGAGCCTTCAGTCAAAAGCTGCCCCTTGGTCACCAGATCCCCCGCCTGCACGACGATATGCCGGCCATGCGGGATGAGGTGCTCTTCCTGATGTCCAGTTTCCTCATTGGTAACGATCAGCTTGCGCTTGCCGCGCACGATGCCGCCCATCGAAACGGTCCCATCGATCTTGGACATTTCGGCAACGTCCTTGGGGCGGCGCGCTTCGAAAAGCTCGGCCACGCGCGGAAGACCGCCGGTAATGTCCTGCGTGCGGGACGCCTGGCGGGGCGTCTTGGCAATGAGCGCTCCGGGAGCGATCACATCGCCTTCGTTGACCTGCACTTGCGCGCCCGTCGGGATGGGATAGCTGGCAACTAACTTGGCCTTTTTGACAAGCTCGGCAACCTCCTCGCGCGAGAATGGGCCTTTTTGAGTGGTCTCGTAAATTTCGACTTGGGGGGAAAGGTCCTCCTTGTGCTCGATGACAACCGAGGCGACATTTCCCGTAGCTTCGTCAACCTGGCGCTTGATGGTAACGCCCGCAATCATGTCGCGGTAAACCGTCACGCCGGCTTTTTCGGAAAGGATCGGGATATTGTGCGGGTCCCATTGGGCAAGAGTGTCGCCAGCCTTGATGGGCTGACCGTCGCCCACAAAGAGAATGGCACCGGCAACGATATTGTATTCCTCGAGAGGGCGACCTTCCTTGTCGATAATGTGGATGGAACCGGTCTTGTTGAGCGCAACAGAGTGCCCACCTTCAAGATGCACCAAACGCAAACCGCGGTATTTCACCGAGCCGGAATGGTGGACTTTGATCTTGGGGTTCTTGTTGACCTGACTGGCGACACCACCGACGTGGAAGGTTCGCATCGTCAGCTGTGTGCCAGGCTCGCCGATGGACTGGGCGGCAATAATGCCGACCGAAGCCCCCGTCTCGACCATCGTCTGGGTGGCCGGATGAATGCCGTAGGCAACCGCCGGCATGCCCGTGCGGGTGGCCAACGTCAAAGGCGAGAGAATCTTGACGCGTTCGATGCCGCCGCTGGTAATCTTGCGCGACATCTCTTCGGTGATAAGCTCGCCGGAGTGCGCCCAAACCTCGTCGGGATTGGAAGGATTGGCAATTTTTTCGGCAGAGCAACGGCCTACGATGCGCTCCTGCAACGAGACGATTTCCTCGTCCCCATCGTAAATGGCCTTTTTCCAAACGCCGTCGCGGCGGCCATCGTCCTGACAGTTGATAATGACATCCATCGCCACGTCGCAAAGTTTGCGGGTCATGTAACCGGCATCGGCCGTCTTGAGCGCCGTATCCGAAAGACCTTTGCGCGCGCCGTGGGTAGAGATGAAATACTCCAGCACGGAAAGACCCTCGCGGAACGAGGAGAGAATCGGGCGCTCGATAATTTCGCCGGAGGGCTTGGCCATCAGTCCGCGCATGCCGCAAAGCTGGCGAACCTGCTGCTTGTTGCCTCGGGCGCCGGAATCCATGAGGACGTAAACGGAATTGACTTCCTTTTTGCCCTCGTTGGTCTGGAGGCTGGCAAAAACCTCTTTGGCCAGCGCATCGGTGGCGCCACCCCAGACCTCTTGTATCTTGTTGGTGCGCTCGCCGGAGGTAATAATACCCTTCTTGTACTGGCTTTCGATCTCGTCAATCTTTTCGCGGGAGGCTTTGACAATCGCCGGCTTTTTCTCGGGGACGATCATGTCCACAATACCGACCGAGATGCCCGCCTTCATGGCCATCTTGAAGCCCATTTCTTTGAGATTATCCAACATCGTGACCGTGCCTTCGCTTCCCGTAAGCTTGTAGGTATTCAAAATAAGGTCGCCAAGCTTGCCCTTGGCCACGGGGCCATTGACATAGCCCATGCCTTCGGGCCAAAGCGTATTGAACAAGATACGGCCAACCGTTGTGCGAATCACCTTTTTGTCGGAAATGCCAAAAATCGACTTTTTGCCAAAATCCGGATTGAGGAAATTCACCCAATCGTGAATTTTCAAAACTCCATCTGCGTAAGCCGACTGAACCTCGTCGAGTGTTGCAATCATCGGCAGGCGCTTGTTTTCCTTTGGGCCTTCACGCGGCTCGATCGTCATATAGTAGGAGCCCAGCACGACGTCCTGCGATGGCGTCAAAATCGGCTTGCCCGAAGAAGGCGAGAAGATATTGTGCACGCTCATCATGAGCGTCTTGGCTTCCATCACGGCTTCGAGAGACAGCGGCACATGCACGGCCATCTGGTCACCGTCAAAGTCGGCGTTGTAGGCCGCGCAGACGAGCGGATGGATGCGAATGGCGTCGCCCTCGATAAGGACCGGCTCAAAAGCCTGGATCGAAAGACGGTGCAAGGTTGGTGCACGGTTGAGCAGGACAGGATGGCCCTTGGTGACCTCTTCCAAAATGTCCCACACTTCCGGCGACTTCTTTTCGATCATCTTGCGGGCGCCGCGGACGGTATGCACAAACCCCAACTCTTTCAAGCGGCGGATGATAAAGGGCTCGAAAAGCACAAGGGCCATTTTCTTGGGCAAACCGCACTGATGGAGCTTGAGCTCGGGGCCGATGACGATGACCGAACGACCCGAGTAGTCCACGCGCTTGCCCAGCAGGTTTTGGCGGAAGCGGCCCTGCTTGCCCTTGAGCATTTCAGAAAGCGATTTGAGGGGACGATTGCCCGCACCCGTGACGGCGCGGCCATGGCGGCCGTTATCAAAGAGCGCATCCACCGCCTCCTGCAACATGCGTTTTTCGTTGTGGATGATGACATCGGGCGTCTTGAGTTGCAGCAAATTCTTGAGACGATTATTGCGATTGATGACGCGCCGATACAAATCGTTGAGATCGGAGGTGGCAAAACGCCCGCCTTCGAGCGGCACCAAAGGACGCAAATCCGGCGGGATGACCGGCAGCACTTCAAGAATCATCCATTCCGGCTTGGCGCCCGAGTGGATAAAGCCCTGCAAAAGCTTGAGGCGTTTGGAGAGTTTCTTTTTGATCTGCTTGCTGCGAGTGGCGCGAAGCTCCTCCTGAACCTTGACGGCCTCTGCGGCCAAATCAATGCCCGAAAGAATATCGCGCAAGGCCCCTGCGCCCATGCGCGCGATAAAGGCGTCGTCGCCGTATTCTTCGACGGCCTGCTGATATTCCTGCTCGGTCAAAAGCTGTTTGGCCTCAAGCTGGGTCTTGCCCGGATGGATGACGATGTAGTTTTCGTAATAGACGACGCGCTCAAGTTCCTTGGCGGTGAGGTCGAGCAGCAGCCCCAAACGGCTGGGCATGCTCTTCAAAAACCAAATGTGCGCCACCGGCACGGAAAGCTCGATGTGTCCCATGCGCTCGCGGCGGACGCGCGAAATGGTCACCTCGACACCGCAACGGTCGCAGACGACTCCCTTGAACTTGATGCGTTTGTATTTGCCGCAGGCGCACTCGTAGTCGCGCACGGGCCCGAAAATCTTCTGGCAGAAGAGGCCTCCGGGTTCGGGCTTGAAAGTGCGATAGTTGATCGTCTCGGGATTTTTGACCTCGCCGCGCGACCACGAACGGATCGTATCGGGAGAGGCTATGTTGATGACGGCGCTATCGAACGCCTGGCCTTGGGAGAGGCCCAGGAATTCGCGTGCTTCTTGTGCATTCAGTTCGCTCATATTTTTAAAAAGTTATTTTGTTATTTGACAAAGGGTTCAAAGTAAAGCGCAGCACCCTTGGGAGTCGCGTCGAGCTCCGCTGTGCCGCCTACGCCAAAAGTAAAACACGGGGTTGTGTGACCAAAGTCCGCGCCCGTCACCATGGGAATATCACGCTCGGAAAGCTCAGGCCGCCGCGCAAAAAGCTCGCGGAAGTCCTCATCGGTCCAATGGGTGCCCTTCTGGAAACGCCCGAAAACAATGCCCTTGATTTTCTCGAAGCCCGTCGTGCGCGTAAGGGCACCAAAGTTGCGCATAAAGAGCACTTTGTCCAAATCGGAATCGTTGCACTCCTCGACAAAAAGAACCGCCCCTTCAAGCTTGGGCATATATTCGCGCCCCAAGAGAATAAGCGTCGAGAGGTTTCCCCCGACGATTGGGCCCTTGGCCTTGCCTTGCTTCCAGACTTTGAGCCCTTCGTTGGCCACAAACGCACGTTTTTCCTGATCGATGTACCAGGCGTCGTCGCTCCAGTTGGCCGACGGCAAAACTTGCGTGCGATGCGTACCCATGAGCGCTTTTTTGAACTGCTCAAGGGTGTAGTCGAAGCCCTTCTTCATCCCAAAGGAGGAATAATGCGGCCCCGAAAATGCCACCAGCCCCGTCTTGGCATAAATGGCATTGCTTAGGGCTGTAATGTCGCTAAAGCCGCAGAAGATCTTGGGGTTGCGCTTGATAAGGCCCCAGTCGATATTTCCGAGCAGCTCCTCGGAATTAAACCCGCCAATAACCGTCAGCACCGCCTTGACCTTTTTGTCCGCGAAAGCCGCATGAAGATCCTCCACTCGATGTGCCACCGAAGAGGAACCGTAGGCGTCCTTTTCCTCGACGTATTTGCCAAAGCTCACCTTCAGCCCCAACTCCTCCGAAAGGCGCGCCGTTGCCAGCTGGCGGCAGTCTTGGCCGATCAGGGCCAAGCTCCGCGCGGGAGCGATGACACGAACTTCATCGCCCGCCTTTAATGCCTCTGGATAGATGGTTGCCATAGGAGTTTTTCCGCGCGGCGCAAAGCCTTAGGTCTTGGGCTCCACCAGCTCGACCTTTTCGCCCGCTTCGTTGAGCAACTGCATATCCAGACCCAACGCCTGCATTTCGCGCAAAAGCACGTGGAAAGATTGCGGAACCCCGGCTTGGAGCGAGTTGTCGCCCTTGACGAGGTTTTCGTAAATCTTGGTGCGTCCAGCCACGTCGTCGGACTTGACCGTGAGCAATTCTTGGAGCGTATAGGCCGCCCCGTAGGCTTCGAGCGCCCAGACTTCCATTTCTCCGAAGCGCTGGCCACCGTATTGGGCCTTGCCTCCAAGGGGCTGCTGGGTAATAAGCGAATAGGGCCCGACTGCGCGCGCGTGAATCTTGTCGGCAACGAGGTGGTTGAGCTTCATCATATAGATGCGGCCCACGACCACCTCTTGGTCGAAGTATTCGCCTGTGCGCCCGTCGAGAACGCGGATCTTGCCACTTTCGGGCAAGCCGGCCTCTTTGAGATGCTTTTTGATGTCGGCTTCGTGGATGCCGTCAAAAACGGGGGTGGCGACTTTCAGGCCCAGCTTTTCGCAAGCCCAACCCAGGTGAGTCTCGAGCACCTGACCGACATTCATACGGCTTGGCACGCCAAGAGGATTGAGGCAAATCTGGATGGGGGTGCCATCCGGCAGGAAAGGCATATCCTCTCTGGGGACAATCTTGGCGACAACACCCTTGTTACCGTGGCGTCCGGCCATTTTGTCACCCACCTGAACCTTGCGCTTGGCGGCGATATAAACCTTGACGGACTTGATAACGCCCTGCTCGACCAGCTCACCTTCCTCGGCGGCGGCCACGCGGCGGATACGCTCACTCTCCAAATCGTCGAACTTCACGCGGAAGCTCTCCAAAATCTCCATGATCTTGATGCGCACCGGCGACGGTGCGATTTCGATGGAGCGATAAACGGCGGCCAAACGGCGCAAAAGCGTCTTGGTGATTTTGCGATTGGCGGGAATGATGACTTCCTTGGTCTCGGCGTTAAGCACATCCAGCGGGATTTTTTCGCCCAAAAGGATGTTCGAGAGGCTCTCGGTGAGCTCTTCGCGGAGTTTGTCCGACTGGTTGCGGAAATCCTCATTGATCTTTTTGACCTGCCGGCGGCGGTCCGAAAGCGGCATCTTGGCGTCCTTTTCGCCTTCGGCCTTGGCCGAGACTTTCACGTCCATAATAATGCCGTAGGTGCCCGAAGGGACCGTCAGCGATGTATCTTTGACGTCTGCGGCTTTTTCGCCGAAGATCGCGCGGAGGAGCTTTTCCTCGGGGGCGAGTTCGGTTTCGCTCTTGGGAGTAATCTTGCCGACGAGAATGTCGCCAGGCTTGATCTCCGCGCCCACGCGGATGACACCATTGTGATCGAGATTTTTGAGGGCCTCTTCGCCGACATTGGGAATGTCACGGGTGATTTCTTCGGGCCCAAGCTTGGTATCCCGGGCGGTCACCTCAAACTCCTCGATGTGCACCGACGTAAAGACGTCATTGGCAAGCAAGTCCTCGCTCAAAAGAATCGCGTCCTCGAAGTTGTAGCCGTTCCAAGGCATGAAGGCGACCAGCACATTGCGACCCAGCGCCAGTTCGCCTTGATCGGTCGAGGCTCCATCGGCCAACACGTCGCCCTTTTTGACCTTCTGGCCTTTTTTGACGATCGGGTGCTGATTGAAGCAAGTACTGTTGTTGGACTTGAGGAATTTGCGAAGCGTATAGACCCACACGCCTTTCTCGGGATCGCTGCGCAGGGCCTTATCGGCGCGGGCGGGCATTTCGCCATCGGAAGTAACAACAATGCGCGTGCCGGTCACGGACGCCACAATACCCTTCTCTTCGGCAAGCACCACCACGCGCGAGTCGTGCGCGACGCGCTCTTCCATACCCGTGCCCACATAGGGGGCCTCGGTCTTCAAAAGCGGCACGCCTTGGCGCTGCATGTTCGAGCCCATGAGCGCGCGGTTGGCATCGTCGTTTTCGAGGAAGGGAATAAGCCCTGCAGCGACGGAAATAATCTGCTTGGGGCTCACGTCCATGTAATGAACCTCGGAGGGGCTCACTTCCAAAAATTCGCCTTCTTTGCGGACGGTGACCGGAGACTTGAGCTTTCCATTGGAATCGATTTCGGCATTGGCTTGCGCGATGACTTTGCCCTCTTCCTGATCCGCGGTCAAATAGACAACCTTGGAGAGCGCCTTGCCGCTTTCGACGATGCGGTAGGGAGTCTCGATGAAACCAAATTCATTGATGCGCGAGTAGGCCGAAAGAGAATTGATAAGACCGATATTCGGTCCTTCGGGGGTTTCGATGGGGCAGATGCGTCCATAGTGCGAGTCGTGCACGTCACGGACTTCAAACCCTGCGCGATCGCGGTTCAAACCGCCTGGCCCAAGCGCGGAAAGGCGGCGCTTGTGCGTCACTTCCGAAAGGGGATTGATCTGGTCCATGAACTGGCTCAATTGGCTGCGCGCGAAGAAATCGCGAACGACGGTCGAAAGCGCCTTGGGATTGATAAGCTTCTGCGGAGTAATGGCATCGACAGACTGGTCGTAAAGCGACATGCGCTCGCGAACAAGACGTTCGGTACGGGCCAGTCCCATGCGGCACTGGTTGGAAACAAGCTCGCCCACGGTACGGACACGGCGGGAACCCAAATGGTCGATGTCGTCGATGACGCCTTCGCCACGCTTGAGGCGCACGAGATAACGCGTGGCCTCGACAATGTCCTCGATGCCCAGCGTGCGCTGGTTGAGCTCGGTTTTGAGTCCAAGCTTTTGATTGATTTTGTAGCGGCCGACCGAAGAAAGGTCATAACGCTTGGGATCGGCAAAAAGCCGCTTGAGCATCGACTTGGCATTGGAAGCCGTCGGGGGTTCGCCCGGACGCAACCTCTTGTAAATATCCTTGAGGGCTTCCTCTTCGTTACGAGCGGGATCTTTCTTCATCGAGCGGATAATGGCGCCATCGTCTGTCGAAGCGTCCACTACCTTGATGGATTTGATCGCGCTCTTTTCGAAAGCTTTGACCATCGTCTTGGTGAGATTCTCGAAGGCGCGAGCCAGAACAACACCTTTGTCGGCATCGACAATATCCTCCACCAACACGTAGCGGCTGACGTCTTCCTCATCCACGAGCTTTTTGACGTTTTTCTCTTGGATTTGGTAGAAAAGCTCCAAAAGCTCGGCATCAGTGGAATAGCCCATCGCGCGCAAAAGGGTCGTCAAGAGGAACTTACGACGGCGCCGACGGCGGTCGAGATAAACATAGAGCAAATCATTGGGATCAAACTGCACTTCCAGCCACGTTCCGCGATCGGGAATAATGCGATAGGCAAACAAATCTTTGCCGGAGGCGTGCGCCGTCTTTTCAAACGCAATACCCGGGCTGCGGTGCAACTGCGCCACAACCACGCGCTCGGAACCATTAATCACAAACGACCCGCGCTGGGTGACCATGGGAAGCTCTCCCATGTAAATTTCCTCTTCTTTGATGGCCTCCTCTTCCTTGAGGCGCAGCTTCACATACAGCGACACGGCAAAGGTCGTGCCTTCTTTGATGCACTCCAACTCGGTCATCTTGGGCTCGACAACATTGTAGCTGACGTACTCCAAGACGGCTTTGCCGTCATAGCTTTCGATCGGGAAGATCTCGTGAAAGACGGCCTCAAGACCGGTTTCTTTGCGCTCCTTTGGGGGGGTGTAGGGCTGCAAAAAGTCGAGATAAGAATCGACCTGGGTTTGGATGAGGTTGGAGGGCGCAATGACCTCTTCGATTTTACCGAAGCTGATACGTTCTGACATGGAATTAAAATTTGGGGCTTATTTTTAGTCTAAAACCTTTTTTTTAAAAAAGCAAGCGAAAGATGGCAAGAAAATTGCAGAGGCTCCGAAAAAAAGCCACGAATGCGTATTTTTTGCTGCTTTTTTAAAGAAGGCAGGGTTAAGGCAACCGGCTCCCGACGGAGCCAAGGTATGCAAATCCCCCTTGAGGGAAAAAGAAGCGGGACATGACATTCCCTCTCCGCGCTTTCGGCGCAGGGGAGGACGGCCATGTCCCGCGTAAAATCAAATTGGAAAAGAACTATTTCAGCTCGCACTTGCCGCCAGCGGCTTCGATGGCTTTTTTGGCAGCCTCGGCATCTTCTTTCTTCATGCCTTCCTTGACTGTCTTGGGCGCGCCATCGACGAGGTCTTTGGCTTCCTTGAGTCCCAAGCCCGTGATCGTGCGGACTTCCTTGATGACGGCAATCTTGTTGGCGCCGGCATCCTTGAGGACGAGCGTGAACTCAGTTTGAGCTTCGGCAGCAGGCGCAGCTCCCGCGGCAGGAGCGGCAGCGACCGCAACTGGAGCCGCAGCTGAGACGCCCCACTTGGTTTCGAGCTCTTTGACGAGCCCAGCGATTTCCATGACGGTCTGGGCGGAAAGCCACTCAACGACCTGTTCTTTGGTGATATCAGACATGTTTTTTAACGGTTAGTTTGTTTTTTTGAACAAGTTTAAGGCCAATTGAGTTGACCCTAACGCGCTATTCAAAGGGACAGCCACTTTAGCAAAGATGCGTTGTAGTGTCAAGCGCCTATTCCGCCGTTAGTTTTCCTTGGAAACAGTGTATTTGGTGGCCGTTATGCCAAAAAAGCTCCATGAGTCCGTTTGCTCAAGTTTGTACCAGTTACCAGAGGAGTTGATGGCATATTTTTTGGCGGAGTCTTCTACCGAAATAAAATTGAGCGACTCGCCGTCCACATTAAGTGTCACAACCGCCCCCGCCACACTCGCGGAATAGCTCGTTCCGCTTTCGGTCCAAGAGCCATCATCCAAACTGCCTTCGGTGCGCGTGGTAAAACGTTTGGCGCTTGGGCTGTAATAGACATATACGCCATCCATCTCTATGAGGCGGCGCGAGGAAATCCCTCCGGGGACCGGCAGGGCTTGAAGTGTTTGCTTGGGGATGTTGAGTTGGATATTTCTCGACTCGGCGCTATTGGTGATGTTGAACATCGAAAGCAAGCTTCCATAGGAGACATTCGGACATCCGCCCGGGTTACCCAGCACATAAAGGATGTCGGAAGTAAAAACGCTCGAGCCCGCCGAACCTCCGCTGGCAAACCATTGCGAAAGCGTGCGATTGAGTTGGGCCGCAACTTGCGCGGCAACAACCTCCTGCGCTTCGCGCTTCATACGATATATGCGCGGAACCACGATCGCGGCCACGGTTGCCAGAATCGCAAGCGCAACCAAAAGCTCCATGACTGAAAACCCCTTCCGCATAAACAAAGTCTAACACACAATTGGCGGCCCATGCCAGCTTTTCAAGGCCAAAAAGCACGTTTATGTGCGCCTTGCGGAATCTTTATAATTTTTTTACCTTCACACCCTCAATAGCTCTCTGCGACCCTCGAGCGCATTTCGCAAGGTAATCGGATCGGAATAGATAAGGCTGGCGCCACTAGGCACTCCGAAAGCAATCCGCGAGATTTTCAATTCCTCGCAGCCCTTCAAAAGCTCGTGGATGATATAGTGGCAAGTCGCCTCGCCTTCGATGTCGTTGGAGAGCGCCAGCACCAGCTCCTCCGGCGATTCTTCTTCCACACGCTTGCGCAAGGCCATCAGCCGCAGCTTTTCGGGGCCTATGCCGTTGATCGGCGAAAGGCGTCCATTGAGCACGTGATAGCGCCCGCGAAAAACACCCGCCCTTTCGAGGCTTACCAAATCCGGCACGCGCTCAACCACGCAAATGCGCGCCGCGTCGCGCCTAGGGTCGCGGCAAATTTCGCAAAGCTCCTCTTCGGCCAGATTACCGCACTTTTCGCAAGCGCGAATCCCCAGTCTCGCATTTTCAAGTGCACTCTGCATCGGCAGGAGTTCTTCGGGGTGCTCCAAAAGCAAATGCAGCGCCATCCGCTCGGCTGAACGAAAACCCACCCCCGGCAGCCGCCGCAACATCCCCACCAGATTGTCAAAGGCCGGCGTCATTTGTCCCCTAACCGAAAATTCCTTTTAAAGGTCCGGCGAGCGCCCCCATCTGCGCTTCGGAAGCCTCGGTGGCTTGATGCTGCGCCTGCGAGACGGCGCTTACGATGCTGGAGGCAATCATCTCGGGCGCTTCCTTCAAAAACTCCGGCTCCAACTTGAGCACCGTGAGCGTTCCCTGTCCGTTGACAGTCGCCTCAACGGCGCCGCCGGCAACGGAAGCTTGGTAAGTTTTATTGGCCAAATCCGCCTGTGCGGCTTGCATTTTGGCCTGCATTTTTTGAGCTTCTTTAATAAGTTTATTGACTCCGGGCATAGCAAATTCTTTCTGATTTTTTGAGCCCAAAATTCGTTTCGGGCCATGGGAGAATTCAATCACAACTCTGCCCCTCCTTGCAAGTTTATCCAACCCATCGCACAACCGAAAAGTTTTGAAAACAGCTCTCGTTCTCTTTAAGCTTTCCGTATGCAGGCGTCCGCCCTCTTTGACCCCACCTTCCCGCGGGAACTTAAACGCTTCTTCGGCCCCAAGCTTTCCGTTTGGGAGTGGATTGCGCAAATTCTTCCCTCGTTGAAGGGCCTTCAATATATCCATCCGACGGCCCAAGTCCACGCCTCCGCCGTCATTGACGGCCCCGTCTATCTCGGGCCCGACGTTCGGGTTGGCCCGTTTGCGTTTTTGCGCGGAGGGGTCATCGCCCTGCGGGGAGCCACCTTGGGCTATTCCGGCGAGTTTAAAAATGCACTTCTGATGCCGGGGGCGTGCGCCGCCCATCACAACTATGTCGGCGATTCCATTTTGGGCACGCACGCGCACCTGGGCTGCGGGGTCGTCTGCGCCAATTTGCGTTTCGATGAGGCCCCCGTCCGTGTTGGCGCAGAGGTCACGCCTTTTAAAAAACTCGGCGCTTTTGTGGGCGATGGCGCCCAAGTGGGCTGCAACGCGGTTTTGCTTCCAGGCACCATTGTACAAAGGGGAGCATGGGTTCAGCCTCTTACAAAAGCCGGCGGCCTTATCGAGGCGCGAGGCACCGCCTCCCACGTCTAATGCCGCTTCTTTTTGGCCAAGCCATCCCGATTCACGCCATCGACTTCGAGGGCGCGCCCAGCTATGGAGTGGTCGAGGTCGGGGTAGCCACGCTGGTGGGCGGAAAAATCACTGACACCTACACCCGCAAGTGCCGCGCACTGGCGCCGATCGATCCTCACGACGTGGCGATCCACGGCATCACCTACCAGGAAAGCTTGCGCTATGCGCCCTTCGAGGACGACTTTGCGCTTTTTGTAGATTATCGCCGACGCGGGGTGCTCGCGGCCCACAACGCGCGTTACGAGGCAACGCTCGTCCGCCAGACTTGGGCGGTGCCGCAGCTGGTTCCGGCGTGGGCCGCTCCGGGCGAATGCGCAACTTGGGCGCCGTGGGTGGATAGTTGTGCCCTCGCGCGCAAACTCGCTCCCGGGCTCGAGCGCTACAAACTTGCGTTCGTCATCGAGGCGCTCGGTCTGCAAAATGAGCTTGATGCGCTCTCACTCGAACGTTGTCCAGCCGATCGCCGGATGTATCATGCCGCGCTCTACGATGCCATTGCCTCGGCGCTGATTCTCAAAAAACTCCTTTGCGAAACTTTTCCCGAGCTTCCCGAAGAAAAAATTTTTAGTCTTAAAGGTTAAATTCCAACTGAGCTGACACTGGAGCCACCTCCAAGTCCGCCTCGCGAATATAGTTCATTCCGCGCGGGAACGCACAGTTGCTGATTCCCACGGCACCCGTTTCGTGGATAGCCAGCAAAAGGATTTGCGGCAACTTCTGCGGCTGACCGTTTTCCTTCTTGCGCTGGGCAATCTGCGCCAGCGCTTCGGGAGTATAGCCGCCAAATCTTTCAGAAAGCATTTCCCGACGTTGCGCCAAAACAAATTTAACTCCAGCCTCTACTCTTTCGCCTGCCACCAGAACATTCGTAAGCAGCCGACCGCCCCCCTGCACAACAAACTCTCCTCCTTGCCCTTCGAGCAACTTCTGCGCCTGATAGCCCTCCATCGTCAGCACATTAACAGGCATCCCTTCCTTCATGTTCAAAAGGCTCCCCTCTTCTATTTTGGCCGGTGCATCCTCTGTGGGCATCTTAAAGCTATGTAGCGCAGTCATGCCCACGTCTCCGACTTTTTCTGGCAACGGCACTGTCTGGAAATGCGTCGTAAACGAAACTTCTCGGCCCAGCTGATCGCTCTCCACTCCTTTTTCCTTCGACCACGCCAGTTTATAGGCCACCACATTGTATGCCAAGCGCTGCCGCTCCCCCGATAGCTCGTTTTGTATGCTCGCGCTCATGTAGTGTCTGGGCTGCTCATGCGCCGAGCGATATTGGTTTAAATTACAGTCTGTACACTCCTTCACCAAATAATACCCATCCAAGCCCTCGACCACAATATTGTGCTCCTTGCTGTAACGTCCAAAAATAAACCGGCCATTGGGCGTAAGCCTTCCCACGCACTTCTCCTGCGCCTTGGAGAACGTCCGCTCCGCATCCATATCCTTGACGGGCACTCGCGTGGTTAAAATAAGCCCCGGACAGGTCTTGCTGGCGATTTCAATCACTTCCCCCGGATAATAGGGAAGCTCGCGTATCGCGTTCATCCCTGGAATTCCAAACAATCCCTGTATATTTTTCTCCGCCATATTTTTTGAATTTTGCCGGCCGAAAATCGACCCTGCACCGCTATTGTCCACGCTAGGCAACAAAAGGTCAATATCCAAAACCTTCATATTGGCAGACAACTTTCCGCTTGTAGCCCCTCATTTTTCGCCTTAGCTTCCGTATAGTACATTCATGAAGCTCTTCGTCCCCAACCAGCTCTGCGAAACCGAGGCGCGCGTGTCTCTGGTTCCCGCCACCGCGAAAAAAATCATCTCGCCTACCCTTGAGGTAGCTCTTGAGTCGGGCGCGGGCCTCAAAAGCGGCCACCCTGACGCCTCCTACACCGCCGTGGGCGTGCAAATTTGCGGGACAGAAGGCTGGGCTCAGGCGGAGATCGTTTTTGTCGTCCGTCCGCCCGCTCCCGAGCAAGTCCGTCAGATGAAGCGTGGCGCGCTCCTTGTGGGGATGCTCTCCCCCTACAAAAACGCCGAGCTTATTTCCGCTTGCGCCTCGGCGGGCGTTTCTGCGATGGCACTCGAGTACCTCCCGCGCATCACCCGCGCACAGGGCATGGATACGCTTTCCTCGCAGGCGAATCTGGCAGGATACAAGGCGGTCATTATGGCAGCCGAGCGCTCTCGGAAGATTTTCCCGATGCTCATGACGGCCGCGGGCACGATTCAGTCCTCCAAGGTTTTTATTATTGGCGTGGGCGTTGCGGGCCTTCAGGCGATTGCCACCGCCAAACGCCTCGGCGCGCAAGTAAGTGCCTACGACGTCCGGCCGGCGGTCAAGGAGCAGGTCCAGTCGGTCGGGGCCAAGTTTATCGAGCTGCCGCTGGACACCTCCGCTTCGGCCACCTCTGGCGGTTACGCCAAAGAGCTGACCCCCGAGCAACAGGCGGCGCAGCGCGAGCTAATGGCCTCCGTCGTCATCGAGAGTGACATCGTTATCACCACCGCTGCCATCCCGGGCAAACCGGCGCCGCGCCTCATTCCCGCTTCGGTTGTGGAAAAGATGCGTCCGGGCTCCATTATCGTCGATTTGGCTTCCGAGACGGGCGGCAACTGCGAGCTCACCGAGTCCGGCCGAATCGTCGAAAAACACGGCGTCACTTTAATCGGCACGCTCAATATTCCTTCCACGGTGCCTTTCCACGCTAGTCAGGTTTACGCGAGCAATCTCGTGAACATCCTCAAAACGCTTCTCACCAAAGAAGGCGCGCTCAAGCTCGATCTTGCCGACGAAATCGTCTCGGGCGTTCTTTTGACCCACGAAGGCGCCATCGTCCACCCCCGCCACAAAACCGCCTAATTCCAATGCCCCTTCTACCCTTCCCTCGACGACGCCCCTCGCCATCCGCCCCCTCTCTGTGCATTCAAACGCCAGAGGGTCTTCGATTCCACTTTGGCACGCGAGGCGCCTCGATCTTTGTCCGGTTCTTGCCTCGCCCCAAGCCCTCTTCTCTTGAGCGCCGTCCTGGCGATCCTTCTCTCTAACTTTTTCCTATGCCCGATTTCGTCTCACATCTCTACGTTTTTATCCTTGCGGCTTTTGTGGGCCTTGAGGTCATCAAGCGCGTCAGTCCCCTGCTTCACACGCCGCTGATGTCGCTCACCAACGCCATCTCAGCCATCTCGGTCGTCGCAGCGATCGAGCTCGCAGGCGCCCACGAAACGGCGCTTTCCACCACGCTTGCGACGATCGCCGTCGCAGCCGCCTTCTCGAATGTCGTCGGCGGCTTCATGATCACCGACCGGATGCTTAAGATGTTCCACAAAAAAGAGGAGGCTAAAAAATGAATGCCGCCTTGCTTCCGGCCTTGGCAGCGACCGCCTACGTCTTTGCGGCGGTGCTGTTCATTCTTTCGCTTAAATGGCTCTCGGCTCCGGCCACCGCCCGACGCGGCAACATGGCCGGTCAAATCGGTATGACGCTCGCCATCCTCGGTGCGCTCATGCAGCACAATATCATTAGCTACGAGTGGATTATCACGGGGCTTGTGATCGGCGCTTTGATTGGTGTCCCTCTGGCGGTTTTCATGCCCATGACGGCGGTGCCTCAGCGAACAGCGCTCTCACACGCCTTTGGAGCTTTGGCGGCGGCGCTCGTCGGCACGGCGCACTACTATCTTTTCGACTTCGCCGCAGCCACGCCCTCCTCGCTCGAGATGACCTTCCTTTGCTTGGAGGTGCTCTTGGGAGGCATTACGTTTACCGGCAGCTTGATGGCCTTCGGCAAGCTGCAAGACCTGCTGCCCACGCGGCCCATCACCTATCCGCGGCAAAACATCTACAATCTGGCCATCCTCGCGCTGGGCATCCTCTGCGCGATCATGCTTATTTTAAATCCCTCGTGGACCTTTCTCTTCCCCACGATGTTGGGCATCGCGCTCCTTTTTGGCGTGCTGCTGATCATTCCGATTGGCGGGGCCGATATGCCCACGGTGATTGCGCTTCTTAATAGCTACGCGGGCCTTTCCGCGTCGATGATGGGCTTTGTCCTCAATAACAAGCTCCTCATCATCGCGGGCGCGCTCGATGGCGCCTCGGGCTTCATCCTTTCGGTCATCATGTGCAAGGCCATGAACCGCAGCTTTACCAATATTCTCTTTGGCGCGTTCGGCCAGGTGAAGGCCGGAGCGGCAGCCGCCAAGGAAGAAAAGACCGTCCGCTCAACCTCCGTCGAAGAAGCTGCGCAAATTCTGGAAGCCTCCAGCCTCGTGATTGTCATCCCGGGCTATGGCATGGCAGTCGCGCAAGCGCAGCATAAGGTGCGCGAGCTTTACGACGCCCTCACCAAAAAGGGCGTGGATGTCCGTTTTGCCATCCATCCCGTCGCAGGCCGCATGCCGGGCCACATGAACGTCCTCCTCGCCGAGGCCGAGATCCCCTACGACAAACTCGTCGAGATGGACGACATCAATGGCGACTTTCCGCAATGCGATGTCGCGTTGGTTATTGGCGCCAATGACGTCGTAAACCCAGCCGCGCGCCACGACAAGAATAGCCCCATCTACGGCATGCCTATTCTCGACGCCGACAAGGCCAAGACAGTGATTGCCATCAAGCGCTCGATGAACGTCGGTTTCGCCGGCATCGAAAACGAAGTTTACACAACCGACCACTCCTACATGCTCTTTGGAGATGCCAAGGCGATGGTGGGCGGGCTGGCAAAAGAGTTAAGTGGGAATCACTAAGCTCCCTGCGATTAATTGAACTTCCCTTCGGCAATTCGTTGAATGATTAACTCAGAGTTTTTTGGCAAAGACTCAAGAGTGTTTATAGGCCTGTCGAAAATTCGTTTATCTCGAATTGTCTGCGCTGCCTTTTGATTATTCCTAATCACGCAAAAAACAAAACACAGAAAGGATAATTCTCTTGCGTGTATTTTTTTTAGACTTCCAATTAGTGTTTTCGGGCAGGTCTCAAAAATATCAAGGTAGTAATAGAAGAGAGTTTCAAGATCTCCTTCGATTTTATTGGCGTGAATAGAGAGGTTGCCGTTATAAAAATCATGGACGCATTTGTGAATGTCTTTGTCAGACGAATTGCCTTCGACAGTCTTCCACATTTCACAGGAATGTTCTCCATTCAGCTTCTTGCCTATTCCTTCGAACCATACGCGTTTAAGCGCTTCTATTCCTTCCTTAGATTCAAATTTACATGCAAAAATCAGGTCGATAAGTTTGCCGACCATCTGCAAACTTGTATTTGTATGAAATTGTTTCTCTGCTCGTTGTCCATTGGTTACACCAAACCATAGAGCCACAAAAGTCCCAAGCAGGGATACAACCACTCCCCAAGCTTGCGGCCCTAGCCATGGGCTGGCTGACTCAAAAACGGGAAAATTCACCACCAGTACATCCATCATGTTGCGAATTGTGATTTTTAGCTTTTACCTTGTCAACACCTCGCACGCAAAAAATGGCCGCCCCACGCTTCAATAATTTCGCGTAGCGGACCAGCGAACTGCATCCTCAAGGCGGCCATTTTTTGCGTGCGGCTTTTCATTCACCGCGTATCTCCCCCCCGCCCGTCCACTTTGTCCATGTTCGTCCGTGTCCGTCCATATTCATTTTGCGCCACAGGCCCACTTTTCTCCTTCGCCTTTGCCCCCTTTCACCATCGCCCCATGCATTGCGCGGGCACAAAACGCCCAATCGCCGCGCCCCCCCATTTCTCGGCCACGGAGGCCTCCAGCCTTTCTCTTCTGCACCCCGTGGGGGTGCCCGAAGGTAGCCGGGTGTTTTATACCCATGGTTCTTGTTGCGTCGTAGACGCGGTAGCCCCCCTTAGGGGAACGTAAGCGCATAGCGCTTCGAAGGGGCCGCTCTTGTCCTGACATTATTTCAATAGCCCAAGAGCGTGTTCAGAATCTCTTCGCCATATTGCGCCGCATAATTTGCTGATAAACAATAATGAGCGGCGCCCTTCGGGTTGGGCGCTTTTGTGTTTTGGCGGCGTTTCTCGTTCGCATTTCGGGCTTCTAGCCCGTGTTGCTCACTCGAAGAACCCCGATTTCATCGGGGTTTGGCCTTGCCAAAACGCCAAAATCATCCCAACAATACTGCCAAATGGATTCTGAACACGCTCTAAGAAATTTCCCGCCGCTCCTTTGCCACCACTGGTTTTTGCTCAAGCCTTATTTGCTCCGCCCGCTGCTGGTCTTCCCCTCCTGGATCAGTTACAACCGGAGGAGGCCCACGGCTATCGGCTTTTTCTGATAACGACCGTACCGTGTCGGTCTGGAGCAACAATCAAATGCTCTCGTTTTGCTCTGCAAAACTCATCCACGGCCCGTTTGCACTTCAACGTATCCGAGTTATAGTCATGAATAATAAAAATACCGCCTTTGCTTAGGCGTGGATAAAAAAACTCAAGGCCCGCCTTCATCGGTTTGTACAGGTCGCAATCCAAGCTTACCGCCGCAAACCGACTTTTCTTGTGAACAGCTTCAACAGATTCAGGGAAATAGCCCTTTACATAATGACAATGAGTGTGCTCTCGGCCAACCTGATCTTTCACTGCATTCAAAAACGCCTCTTCCGTAATGCTTTTATCTCCAAACCCGCCGACCTGGAATTTCGCATCATCGCCGACAATGTCGCGGGCATCAAAACCCATAAAAGTATCAAACAAATAAAGCTGTCGGCCTGTTTGCCGAGTCAACTCGGCCATTACAGCGGCGGAGTGGCCTTGAAAAACGCCAAGCTCGGCAAAATCACCCTTCACATTTTCGCTCAGCACTTGTTTTATATTCAAAACAAAAGTCCAAAACCGCGGAGAATCGATTCTGTGATCCGATCGCGGCATGAAAGAGAATTTCTTCCACAAACGAGCATAAGTGTCGTCATCGATCAAGGGGACGCTGGGACGGGCTGAGCAATAGCTCGCACGAATATCCTCGTAGGTTTCTCGCCCCGGAAATTTCTGCAACGAGGGAACGGGGATTATGACATAGTCTCTATTTAGAACAGCCTCGGGGTTCACCTTTTTGATCTGAGGGATAATTTCGCCAGCAAAAGAGGAGGCAACTATAAAAAAATCGGTTTTCTGCAGTCCCTCAGCGAAAATCCAGTGCTTGTAGGGAAAGTTTGCTTCCGGAGCGGTGCTTCCGGTAAATCCATCGAAAGAAATATTTGAGAGATAAAGCCACTGAGCCGTTGCTCTTCCCAGCTCTCCCGTTCCCCATATGTAAATCTTCCGGTCCCGGCTTATCGAAGCAAGCGTTTGCAAAACCGCAGGAAGGCCCGCCTCTTGGGGAGCAGGGATGTTCTGTTGAGTCATAGAAGAAAATTCAGCGACAGGCATGCGGGCTGCATAGTAAAGAGGACCAAGGCCCAGGTAAAGCTAATTTAAAAAAAGGCCATCAACCGCAACCAAACGGATTTGGAGCGGCCCTATCGCCCGGAGCGCTTATATCGCCGCCAGTTTTTGAGGTTGGTCTATGCAAAGACGCAGCGGCTATCGCTCAGCGATGACTCCTCCTATTTCCGCGCTTGCCAGGCACCCCCTCTTTCCTGCAAAATGCCCGCATGTCCGAAGCCCAAATACTCACCGAAAGCACCTTCGCCACGACCATCGCCTCGGCGACCCCAACCCTTGTGGATTTCTGGGCCCCGTGGTGCGGCCCGTGCAAAATGATGCTGCCGATCGTCGGCGAACTCGCCACCGAAGTCACCGGCAAGGCCACCGTCGCCAAGGTCAATGTGGATGACGAGGGCGCCTTGGCCGCCAAATACAATATCACCTCCATCCCGTGTTTTATCGTCTTTAAAAACGGCCAAGAGGTCACACGTCTCATCGGCGCCCAACGCAAAGACAGTCTTAAAAGCGCGCTTGGCCTCTAAGAGCGTGTTCAGAATCTCTTCGCCGTATTGCGCCGCATAATTTGCTGATAAACAATAATGAGCGGCGCCCTTCGGGTTGGGCGCTTTTGTGTTTTGGCGGCGTTTCTCGTTCGCATTTCGGGCTTCTAGCCCGTGTTGCTCACTCGAAGACCCCCGATTTCATCGGGGATTGCCTTGCCAAAACGCCAAAATCATCCCAACAATACTACCAAATAGATTATGAACACGCTCTAAGCATTAACGCACTTGGCTCATGGCTTGCGGCTTTCGCTTGTCCGCCGCCAAGAATTGTGTTAAGATTGCTTTTGCCGTCGGGGCCTAGGGGAACGCCGAAAGCCAACCCTGCCAGGTCCGGAAGGAAGCAACAGCAACTGGACTCGTTTTGCTTAGCGTCCCTGGCGGTTTGCGGAGGTGTGTAAAAGTATTGCCCACGGCACAAAATAGGTTATAATTGGGAATGAATCAGCCAAAAGGTCCCTCGCCCACGCGCTGGGCCGAAGTCACAAGTTTTTTGGTTTTTGCCTGGAAAAAGCGGGCCGACCTCAAGCGCGACCCCACGCTTTTGTGGACGGGCCTGCGCGGCGTAAAAAGGCGCTTTGGCGAGATCGCCTTGCGCCAACTCAGGGCCAAAAAACTCCGCCAGTTGCATGCCCAACCGGGCTTTACCCTCCAGCGCGAAGCAAGGATGCGCAGGCGCGTTTTGTCGCTGCTTACGGGGATGATGGGGCTTCAAACCGACTCATTGGCCCTTCCTTCGGGAGCCTTCCTTACGCAAATTGACGCCCTTATCGAAGCCAAGAGGCAAAAGCTCCGCCAAGAAGGCGCACACGAGGCCCCCTACGGACTCGAGCTCATCAAAAACGTGAAAATCTTTTTCGCCAGCGATCCCCGAGAGGTCCCCTTGGGCCAGTTCGAAAATTATCAAAAGTTCCGGCTCGTCCGCCGGCTTCTCCCGCATGCCATCCGTCGCGCCGAAAATCACATGCAAGACACCCTGGATGTGATCGAAGCTCTCGAGGGCGAAGCGCAAACCTTGCGCGCCCGTGGTAAGACCCGCGCCGCGCTTCGAAAAGAAAAATCCGTCCAAGATCTTTACGACTGGGGCCGCATAAACCCAAGAAACATCATGGGGCGATGGAACCGTCAAACGGCCGCAAGGAAAATCCTGAAAGGACGCAGCATCGAAGAGGTCAGTCAAGAAGAGGACTGGAAATATATTAATTATGATAAATATTTATTCCGGCTCAGCTGTGCCGTAATGGATGTTACCGGTCTTTATTACTAAATTGCTTTTAAGTTTATGAAAACCAATTCATGGTGGGGAAGCGCGCCGCCTATCAGTCGTCACTTGGGGGATTTCACTTCCGTTTTCCATGAGCTGGAGAAAAGAGATCTTGGAGATAAGTACGCGTTGGTGGGAGGCTTGGGGACCGCATACTGGTCCGAGAAATTTTTAGGAATTCCTCTTTTAAGCCACGATATTGACTATCGGGGCGGATATGAAGTCTACGACGGCTTGTGCTGGGGCTTGAAAACGGCTTTTGAAACACACTCTTTTCCCAACGGCGGAGTGATGCGGCGTTTTGAATTTAGTGGTGACGATGGCGAATTGACGGTTGAAGTCCTCAGCGCCCTTGCGGGCTTGGATGACACGTTTTTACTCAATCCACGCAAGGCAGTGCCTCAAGGCGTCATCCTCCGAATGGAGCCGCTCGACTCGATGAAGAAAAAATACCCGACGTGCCCCAAGGAAATCAGCGTGCTCGATCCGATGTCCCTCTTTGTGGCCAAGATGCCCGTATGGAATCATGACTATCGTCGCAATGCGGGAGCACACGATATCAGCCACATGGAAACCCTCGCGCAAATCATTCCCGCCTTTTTGGACTTCGCGATGCCCGAATATGCCGCCGGACGCATTGAGCGCCATCCGGCCATCGCGGCCAATCGTCTGCTGCAAGAAATGGACGCTCATCCCGAGCAACTCCCCCCGCAAGTCGTCCCTTTCGTCGGGAAATTACGCGCCGCCTGCGTCTCGTGCGTCGAAAGCTCCGGCATTTCCGAGAGCGCGTTTGCGCCTCCGGCCCTTTAGCTGCGCGCGTTTCCCTTGGGTTGAAAAGCCCCTTTTTTTCGGTTAAGCTTTCCCCCATGCCATCGCCGCGCGTTCCATCCAGCTCGCCCACACATTGTTTCCCCGACTTTATCGAGATCAAGGGCGCGCGCGCGCACAATCTCAAAAATATCGACGTCAAAATCCCGCGCAACAAGCTCACCGTCGTAACGGGCTTGAGCGGCTCGGGCAAAAGCTCTTTGGTTTTCGATACCCTCTATGCCGAGGGCTACCGCAAATACATCGACTCGCTTTCGGTGAGCGCACGGACCCTCCTCGAGCAGATGGCCAAGCCGGAGGTCGATTACATCCACGGCCTCTCGCCGGTCATCGCCATCGAGCAGCGTCAGGACGCCCTCACCAATCCCCGCACGACGGTCGCCAGCATCACCGAAATTTTGGACTATGCGCGTCTCCTCTGGCCGATTCTGGGCGTGCCCTTTTGTCCCAACGACGGCGCTCGCATCGAAGCCCACACGCTCGACGACGAGGTGGCGCGGCTCATGGCGCTTCCGGCGGGAACCAAGGTCATTCTTTGCGCGGATGTGTTCGAGGGCAAACCCTCGCTGGCGCGTGCGGAGCTTGAGCGGCTTGAACAACGGGGATTTTCGCGCGTACGCGTGAGCGTCGATAATCGTGCCGCGGAAATCCGCGAGCTTTCAGAACCCGACCTGTGGAGCCCTCGCGCAAAAAGCGTCCGGCTCGAAGTCGTGATCGACCGTCTTGTCATCGCTCCGGACGCGCGCAGCCGCGTAGCCGACTCGCTCGAGATTGCCTTCAAGGAGGGGCGCGATGCGGCGCTTGCGCTGGTCGTGGGTCCCGATGAAAAGGTCGAAACGCTACCCTTGCGCCAAAGTTTTGCCTGTTCCAAGTGCGGGACGCTCTATCCGCGGCTGACCTCGCGCCACTTTTCCTACAACCACCCCGAAGGCGCCTGTCCGGAGTGCTCCGGCTTGGGCAAGACGCTCGAATTTGCGCCCGAGCTCGTGGTGCCCGACCCCACTAAATCCATCCGCAATGGCGCCATCAAAGCGTGGCGCGTGGGCCCCAAACGCATCATCATCCGGCAAAATTCCATTCTCAAGCAGCTTGCCGAGCAATACCCCTTCGATCCCACGACCCCCTGGGCCGAGCTTCCCGAGGACGTCCGCCATTTTTTGCTCTACGGCGATCCCAAACGCCTTTTCACTCTGCGCACGTGGAGCCGCAAAAAGCCGACGGAAGAGCGCCTTTTCGAGGGTGTTATGGCCGCGCTCGATTATTCCTTCCGCAACACAAAGAGCGAGTGGATGAAAGTGCGCCTGATGAGCTTTCAGATCACAAAAAGTTGCCGTTCGTGCGGCGGCAAACGCCTCAATCCCTATGTGCTTGCCGTCAAGCTCGACAGCGTGGACTTTGCCAGTTTCCTGCAGATGCAAGTTGGCGACGCCCTGCATTTTGCCAGTAAGCTTCTCGAAAATCCCGCCTACGAAAAATTTCACGACGCACTTTTGGGCCTCGAGCGCCGGCTCCACTTTTTGAACGAAGTGGGCTTGGGCTATTTGACGCTCGAGCGTGAATATGTTTCGCTCTCCGGCGGCGAGGCCCAGCGCGTGAGGCTCGCGAGCCAGCTTGGGATGGGGCTTGTAGGCGTCACCTATGTCCTCGACGAGCCTTCGATCGGCCTCCACCCGCACGACATCGGCAAGCTCCTCGATGTCTTGCGCTCCTTGCGCAACAACGGCAATACGGTGGTGGTGGTCGAGCACGACGAGGCGACGATGCGCGAGGCCAATCACCTCATCGAGCTTGGCCCAGGCGCGGGCGAAAAGGGAGGTAATCTAATTTTTGAAGGCACTCCCGCCGAAGCCATGCGCTCCAAAACTTCGCTTTCGGGCCCCTTCCTTTCCGGCGCGCAGCGCGTCGAAAAAAACGCCGCCACGAAAGCTCCCGGCGAAACGCTCCTGACCGTTCGCGGCGCCACGCACAACAACTTGCGCAACATAAACGCCGCCTTTCCGATTGGGCTTCTGACGGTCGTCACGGGTGTTTCCGGCTCCGGCAAATCCTCGCTTGTCTGCGACATCCTTTCGGCCTCCGCCGCTTTCAAGCTCAACGGCGCCAAAACCATTCCCGGCGCCCACCGCTCGATCACGGGCCTCGAAAATTTCCGCACTTTAATTCGCGTCGATCAGGAGCCGATCGGCCGCTCTCCGCGCTCCAACCCCGCCACCTATATCAAGCTCTTCGATTTGTTGCGCAATCTTTTCTCCCAAACCCCTCTGGCGCGTGTGCGCGGCTATGGCCCGGGGCGCTTCAGCTTCAATATTCGCGGGGGCCGTTGCGAGCGCTGCGGCGGCGACGGCATGATCAAATTGGACATGCAATTTCTTTCGGATGTGTATGTCCCCTGCCCCAGTTGCGGAGGCGCGCGCTACAATCGCGAGACGCTCGAAGCGCGTTTCAAGGGGGTGAATATCGCCGAAGTCTTGAACCTCTCCGCCGACGATGCGCATGAGCTTTTCCGCCAACAGCCGGCGATTGCCGCCAAGCTCGAAACTCTGCGCGCGGTGGGCTTGGGCTATTTGCGTTTGGGCCAGCCGGCGAATACGCTCTCCGGCGGCGAGGCCCAGCGTATCAAGCTCTCGCTCGAGCTCTCGCGCCGCCAAAACGGCGATGCGCTCTACATCCTCGACGAACCCACCACAGGGTTGCATCCGGCGGACACCCAACACCTGATGGACCTGCTCTTCCGTCTGCGCGACGCGGGCAATACCGTCATCATCATCGAACATGACCTCAACGTCATCCGGCTCGCCGATTGGATTATTGATTTGGGTCCGGGCGGCGGTGCGGCGGGCGGCGAGATCGTTTATGCGGGCGATCTCGCGGGCTTGGCGAAAAGCGCTCGCAGCCTGACCGGCCGCCAGAAGCTTTAGGCTTTGCCGCATTTTTAGGGTTGTGGCGCTTGCGGCAAAACATAACATAGACCTTCATGCGACGCATTCCCGCCGACAGAAAATACACCGAGGGGCACCTTTGGTTTTTGCCAACGGCGGAAGACACGGGGCTCGTGGGCATCACCGACTATCTGCAAGCGCGTCTGGGCGACTTGATTGCCGTCGAGCTTCCGCGCGTTCCTTCGACTTTTGCCGCGCACGATGCGGTCGCAAGCCTCGAGGGGCTCCTTGAGACCTTCGAGCTGGAAGCGTTTTCGCACTTCGAAGTCCTCGAGATCAATCCCAAGTTAGAAATTCACCCCGACTTGGCCAATCGCCAGCCCTATGGCGACGGCTGGATTTTAAAAGTGCGCCTCACGGGGGTGCCGCGCTGGCTGGAGGCGCCGGAATACGCGGATTATCTGGATACCGGCAAGACGCAAGAAGGCGCGTAGGCCGCACCCTTCTGGTCGTCTGCGCAGAAGACCGCGCCTCTATGCCTTGATCAATGAGGCCAGACGACTTCTGATTACAGAGAGACAAATTGTGTCTGAGTTTTTTGGCGCAGTGATTTTGCGTCGCAGCGCGACGCCTCCCTATGTAGCCGACGGGCGCGCCTGTCTTGCCGTAGCCCCGAAGCGCGAAGCCGGAAGCCCCCGTACTTGTTGCGCCTTGCCTCGGTAATTTTGCACCCCTGCGGGGTGCTCGAAGGAAGCCCAGGGCTAGAGCCTTGGGTTATATTGCGCCTTTAGGCACACTCCTTTGCGCGAAGCCGGCAGCCTCCCGCAAAGTTTGTTGCCTTTATTGAGACTTGCCATAGTGCTTAGCCTATCAGCCCTCTATTGGCAAGGCCTACAGGACTAACTATATATGCAAATGTCAATAGGCACACTCCATCGCGCAAAGCTGGCAACCTCCCGCACGTTTGTCGCCTTTAGGCACACTCTCAAGAACCGCGTAGTGGTTCTCCTGCCGCAGGCAGGCGGATAGCCGTGGGTTTTAGAGCGTGTTCAGAATCTATTTGGCAGTATTGTTGGGATGGTTTTGGCGTTTTGGCAAGGCCAAACCCCGATGAAATCGGGGTTCTTCGAGTGAGCAACACGGGCTAGAAGCCCGAAATGCGAACGAGAAACGCCGCCAAAACACAAAAGCGCCCAACCCGAAGGGCGCCGCTCATTATTGTTTATCAGCAAATTATGCGGCGCAATACGGCGAAGAGATTCTGAACACGCTCTTAACCCACGGTCATGTTGCGCCGCAGGCGCCCACTTCCCCCTCGGGGGGACGCAAACGCGGAGCGTTTCGAGGGGGGCTCTTTCCCCGAGTCGCAGCGCGACGCTTCTTTTCATCTCAATGTTAAGAGGAGCTCTTCCGGCTGCTCCCTCTACTTTTCTCCCCTACTCCAGCCCTTGGGTTCGCCTGTCAAAAGCCACAATACCTTCCATGAGCGCATTTGCAAGCTGCTGACGATAGAGCGTGCTGGCGATGCGCGCCCCCTCGCGCGGAGAGGATAAAAACCCTCCCTCAAAAAGCACACCCGGGCACTCCAGCCCTTCCAACACCACAAAACGCGCCCGCCTCAGCGCGCGATCCGGCGAAGCAAGTCCCCTGACGGCTGCTTTTTGCACCTCATAGCCCAACCACAAGCTGGCGGTATCAAAGGCATTGGCGGGCTGATAAAGCTTGTCGGCGGCCAACACTTGCGCGCGCGAGGACGAGGGAGCGCCGCGCGGCGTGTAAACGTAAGTTTCGATGCCTTCGACGGTGGGGTCGGCGGAGTTAAAGTGGATGCTCAAAAACAAATCCGCGTTTAGACCGTTTGCCAGTTGCGTTCTTTTTTGCAACGGAACCGTTTTGTCGGCAGAGCGCGTCAGGCTCACGCGATAGCCGGCGGTCTCCAGGCGTTGTTTAAGCCGCAAGGCGACATCCAGCGTCAGCGTTTTTTCATTGAGTTTGAGGGCGGCATTTTGCGCGCCCACATCCCGTCCGCCGTGACCGGCATCCAAAACGATATGCCTTACTTTGTAACGCGAAAGATTATAGACTTGGGGAAAGATGAGCGGATGCAGCGTGCGGTCAAAGTCCATTTGGCTCAAGTAAAATGCACCCTTTTCCTCGGCCAGCGCAAAGTTCAACCACACCCGCACGCCATTGACGCTTGCGTCGCGGCGATTGAGAGCCAGTTTGGCGCTATCCGAGGCACCCTTGAGCCAAACGGTTTTGCCGTCGCTAGAGACCCCTGCGCGCATACCCAGTTTTTTGGCCGAGTCAGCCAGCCCCAGATATTTTTGGCCTACGATTTCAAGTGCATAAGCGGCCGGAACCCAGAAACCGAAAATTGCGAGCGCGAATACGAGCGCAGCGCACGTTCGCCCCAGCTGCGGCTTTTTTCTCATTCCTCCGCATCATCCGCGTCGGGCTCATCGCTGGCGACTTCATCCGCCTCGGTGTACTTGCGTTGGCGTTTGCTCGTCGGCAGCGGCGAGAGCATGACATTGATCGCACGCCCGGCTTGGCGCGGCTGCGCGTCGGGGGTGGCGACGTGTTTGAGGTCCTCTATGGCGCGCATGACAACGTCCAAGCCCAGTTCGGGGTGTCCCAATTCGCGCCCGCGGAACGAAAGCGTGAGCTTGACCTTGTCCGAAGCCAACAAAAACGCCTCTGCGCGGCGCAGTTTGGTCATGTAATCGTTTTGCTCGATCTTGACGCGAAACTTCACCTCTTTGAGCTTGGTGGCCTTTTTGTGGGTTTCTTTTTTGGACTGGTCGTAGCGATATTTTCCAAAATCCATGATGCGGCAGACGGGAGGATTCGCATTGGGGGCGATTTCAATCAGATCCACACCCAGTTGTTGCGCGAGCTTGAGGGCTTCGGAGGTGGGCAAAACGCCCAGCTGCCTTCCGGCGGGATCAATCGCGCGGACTTGGGAGGCGCGGATGGCGTGGTTGCGGCGGGGGCCGTATCGAGAGGGATAAGACATCGTTAGAAAAAGAAAAGCCCCGACAGGCGGCCCGACATGGAGGCCGCCGCTCTAATATAATTTTTGCTGTTTAATTTCTGCATCTCAAAAAAACGGGAACCCCCGTCTGCCCTCACCATACGCAACCCTGCCCCAAATTGCAATCCCGCAATCGCAAAACCCGACTATTAGGGAGAGTTAACGAAGTGGTAATAAAGAGGCAGATACCCCGGCAAGGTGGATTTGGATGGAGTTGGACCACCGGGGCGAGTGGGCCCCCTCCCTACACCCTCCTCGAGGAGGGCTTCACCGCTGAGCTTCATCGCCGCTTGAGCGGCTACATAAGAACGAGGGAGCCTATTAAAAATAGGTGACCGAACCGAACGCAGAGCAACTTCTTTGCCACGAGTCGCGGCTGAGCGCGAGGGCAAAGGAAAAGTTGCGGCCCCAAGGCCCAAATCCGCCAAAGACGCCCGCCGGCACTTCGTTAACCCTCCCTACAGCACATTGCGCCTCTTGGGCTTAAAGTGGGTCTTTATCTCGTCAAGGGGCGTCCAGTTATAAGCAAACCCATCGAGCTTTTTGCGCTCGATCGACTTGCCCAAAAGCCGCTCAATGGCCTGAAGCGCATCGAGGTCCTCGGCGGTCAAAATCGTATAAGCGTCCCCTTCCGCGCCCGCGCGACCGGTACGCCCGATGCGATGGATGTAATCCTCGGCATGCTCGGGGATGTTGTAATTGATAACGTGCGAGACGAGCGAAATGTCCAGTCCTCGAGCGGCGATGTCGGTAGCCACCAGCAGCTGCGCCTTGCCGCTCTTGAAATTGGAAAGCGCCTCAGTGCGTTCACGCTGCGAGCGGTCGGCATGGATGACGGCCACCGCATGACCTTTTTTGGCAAGCCGGCGCGCCACGCTATCGGAGCCATACTTGGTCCGGCAAAAGACGATCGCCGAGCGATATTTCACCTGATCGAGCAGATGCGCCAAGAGTTCAAAACGCTGACGGTCATCCACCGGCAGGATGACGTGCGAAATCGTCTCGGCCGCGGAGAGCTTCCGGTTGACGGAAATCCCCTCGGGATTTTTGAGCGCCCAATGAGCCAATCGATCGATGGCCTCAGGCACGGTGGCGCTAAAAAGGAGAGTCTGCCGCGTCCGAGGCGTCTGCTCGACAATTCTGCGGACGTCGGGCATAAAGCCCATGTCGAGCATCCGGTCCACCTCATCAAGCACCAAAAGCTCCACTTCTTTGAGGCTCACGGCTCCCTCGCTGATATGGTCAAGCAACCGTCCGGGAGTTGCGATCACCACATCCGCGCCTTTTTTGAGGGCCTCGCGCTGAGCGCCATAACCCACGCCGCCGTGCAGGAGCGCATAGCGCAAATCGGTCAAGGCGCCGAGCTTTTCAAAATTTTCGATTACTTGTGCGGCCAGCTCGCGGGTGGGCTCCAGAATAAGGGCGCGGGGCGGCTGTTTGGCACGGTGCTTCCAAAGCTTTTGGACGATGGGCAGCGCAAAAGCGGCGGTCTTGCCGGTACCGGTTTGGGCCGAGCCGATGACATCGCGCCCCTGCAAAATGATGGGGATGGCGGAAGCTTGAATGGGGGTTGGGGTTTCATACCCCATTTTCGAGATGGCCTCCAAGAGTGGAGCGGCCAGCCCCAAGGAATCAAAAGACATAATCAATCATCTTAGCGCAAAAGCCCGCCGCACGCAAGAAACTTCTCCCGTGCGCTCAATTTATAGGCAAGGGGCACTCCATAAGCATGGCAAGTGCACGCAGGATTTCCGCCTCCTCGGGAGTAAATTCCTTATCGAGCTTCATAATTCTTCCCGCAGCGATCAACAGCTCGCGCCTCTGCACAAAGTTAAATCCGGTAAGCGCCGCCAAGCCCTTGCGCAACTCCTCCGCGCTCACATATTTAAGCGCTCTTACCCCTTCCGGCAGCGCCAAATCCGCCAGGATTCCGCGAAAATCCACTTCGGTGGGCGCCTCGGCATCCTTTTGCGCCATGAAGAGGAACGTCAATACTTTCGAAGCCCCTTCAATGGCCTCGGCCTTGCTTTTTACCCCCCCAAGGCCCAGCCTTTGAGCGACCATCTCGGCGGCAAACGCCTCAAAAGGCGTTACGACGCCATCCATCGTAATAAGGCCTTCCACCGCATACGCCAGCACCAGCCGCGTCTGTTTGGGCAGCAGTTTGGCGCGGCCCAAGGCCACCTGCATGATGGGCAAGCGCTCTTTAAGCGGAATCTTTCGCAAAACGGCATCAAGCTCGTAAAGCCGCCTGAAAATGGGCGTTGGCAGCTTCCCCTGCAAGCTCAAAAAGGCCTCGTCGCGGCCTTCTTCGCCCAGAAGGAGCCCCAAGATGACCGCCTGCGCGCCTTCCTCGGTGCGCAATTCTTTATTCACCTCTTCGGGAATTCCCTCAAGGGTTTGCGCCGCGCGCGTCAGCCCGCGCTCATCCAAAACTCCCGCGCTCCCGACAAGCACACCCAAAGTCGTCAGCTCACCCAGCGGCCCTCGCGCGGCAAAAGCCTCTTGCGCAGGGGCCTGTTGAGAAGGCTTGGGCTGCGGCGTTTTTGGGTTCGCCAAAAAGAGCTCATAATTTTCGTCGAGCGCCCGCAACCGAGCCTCAAGCGGGGGATGGGTGGCCAAAAGCCCCGTCCAGCTCGTCGCGTGCGCGGCGGAGGCAAAAAAGAAATGCGCGAGCCCCGAGGCGTTTGCGGCATCGATGCGCGAGCCCTCCGCGCGGATTTTTGCGAGCGCCCCAATCATTCCGGGGGGATTGCGCGTAAACTGCACCGACGACGCATCGGCGAGATACTCGCGCTGTCTTGAAATAAGCGCCTGAATGATGCGGCCAAAAAACCATCCGATCAGCCCCGCGAGGAAAACGATAAGTCCCACCAATCCACCGGCATCCCGCTTGCGAGAGCGGGAGCTTCCTCGCATGATCACGCGTCCGACAATCGTCAAAAAGAAAAGCCCAAATACCCAGCCGGCCAGGTTGATATTCAGACGGCTATCGCCATTGAGCAGATGGCTAAATTCATGGCCGACGACGGCCTGCAACTCGTCGCGGTCGAGTTTCTCAAGGGCGCCGCGAGTCACCACCACCACGGCATCTTGCGGCGTGCGTCCGGCGGCAAAGGCATTGATGCGCCCTTCGCGATCCAGGACTCCCACTTGGGGCACCCCATAGCCGCTTGCCAGCGCCATTTCCTCCACCACATTCATGAGCCGGCCTTCGCGCTCATCGGAAGTATTGGGGTCAAGCATGCGCGCGCCAAGCGACTCGGCAATTTTCACGCCACCCTCTTGCAGCGTAAGAATTTTAAAGATGCTCGCCCCCACAATCAAGAGCGCCGCCCCTCCCAAGGTCGTCCATCCAAAGTCTGGATAATCCTGCCACACCGTCCTGAGCGTTTGACCCAGCGTTGCGCCCTCACGGCTATAAAAGGAGATTGCGAAAAGCAAAAAGACAAGCCCCGCGGTGGCTGCAACCCCCAGCGCAAAAAGCACGACGGCGGCAGCCGTACGTTTTTTGGCAGCTTCCTGCGCTGTAAAAAAGTCCATCGTCATAAGAGCCCTTCACCTGCGCGCCTCAAGCGCCGCGCATTAAAATTTCACCTTCACCGCCTCGCGCTCGTCGGGATTTGCGATCTCAAAAAGTCCGGCGGGCAGAAAGCCAAACATCCCCGCAAACATCACATTTGGGAAAGTCTCGCGCGAGGTATTATAGCGCATCACGGCGTCGTTATAGCTCTGCCGCGCAAAGGCCACGCGATTTTCGGTCGAGGTCAGCTCCTCAGTAAGCTGGCGCATATTGGCATCGGCCTTGAGGTTCGGGTAGCTTTCCACAACCGCCATCAATTTGCTCAAAGCTCCGCCCAAGGCCCCTTCGGCGGTTCCCAAGCCGTTCATGGCCCCGGCGTTGGCGGGATTGGCGGCGGCTTTTTGCGAAGCGGCAAAGGCTGTATTGCGCGCGGCGACGACCGCCTCAAGGGTCTCGCTCTCGTGCTGCATATAGCGCTTGGCCGTTTCCACTAGATTGGGGATGAGGTCATAGCGGCGCTTGAGCTGCACATCAATCTGCGCAAAAGCGTTTTTGAAAATATTGCGCAGCGAAACCAGTTGGTTGTAAATACCAACCACAATGGCGAGCAAGATCGCCACGACAACAAGCGTAATCAAAAGAGATAACGGCATAGAGCCAAACGTACGCCGCTTGGGGCCATAAGTCCAGCGGAATTTTAGGGCTGTATTTGCGTCCCCACCTTGTGCGCGAGGTTGTGCCACACGCGATTGGCGAGCCCATAAAAATCATCCGCTTGGCTCTCAAAGCCTGCGCCGACAAGCGAGCCGAGGGAGCCGCGCACAACCTTGCCTTCCTTGTAGCTTTCCATGGCGGAAAAGAGTTCCGCGCCCGAGTGCGCGATTTTGCGGCTGCGCATGGTTTCGATAAGCCACTGATGAAACTCCATTTCTTTTTGCGAGAGCGCGTAAAGGCCGCTGGAAACATCCTCCCACTTGAGCGTTTGCTTGGGCGCATTGGTGAGGCCCTTTTCTTCGATGAAGGGCCGCGCGTAACAAATGAGCGCGTTAGTCAAGAGCGACTCCAAAATAATTTTTGTATCTTCGTCATTGAGGGGCACCCAGCGGTTTTTTACGCCCTTTTCTTGGGCGGGAGTATGTTCAGCTTTTTCGCTCAGGCGGATTTCGCCATTTTTGATGCGCGAATAAACAAGCAACGCGTGCAAGGCCATGCGCAGATCGGCCGAAGCGGTAAAGCTGGCATAAGCCAGGCGCTTGCGTTCGGCCATTGCGGCGCGCTCAACAAAAAGCTCAACCTCCTGCGGCTTCATGTTGAGATAGGTAGCCGCCTCCAAAACCCCTCCCCGACCGGTATTTATGAAGTCCACGGCCAACGCGCCCTTAACGGCCTGCTCGACATTGATGTCGCTGCCGTAGAGCTGCTGAAAGATATCCGGAACTTCGACCTTCACCCCCCAAATTCTTCACAAATCCCGCCCCAACGCAACCGGAAAGGAAGGTGGGCACTTATAACATTTCTGTATTTCTCAGGTAGAAATAAAAATGAGGGTCATTGACCGTTAGTTGGCGTTTCTCATCATCCCAATCAAAAGGGCAAGCCATTGTACTTCTATCGTTAAAAAGATCTGCATACTGCTGTAATGCATTCCTCACGTTAGGAAGTTCTTGCTCCCTCGTAATAAGACTTGCCAAATATGACCTTATCTCATCTAGAGATAGTTGATAGAATGGTTTTGCACGACGCAAAACCTCCAACAAGCAACCATATACGTCTAAATTGCCGCTATTGTTTGTCTTATAAACATTTCTTGGCTTGCCATGGATAGCCGGACCGTTCTTTAATATATTATATACAGAGGACCCATCGTAGGAATCTAGTATACCTCTTTTCACTTCTTTTAAATCAAGGGCCTGAGGTATTATGTTTTCAAGCGGGGTATCCTCTCCTCTTATTGTGGCCGCCGACAAACATAATCTCTGCATAATTTGAGGTGAGCGTAGTGACTCTTCGGCTAAAGATGTATTAAAAGTGTTATCTATTGGAAATCCGATTTTCTCAAAACCTTGCTCTGCTATCTTTTTGAGATCATCTGCCGTCCAAAAATCAAACTTAATATGGACCAGCCTTCCAGACAAATCCTGATTGGAACGGATGGGATCATCTCCCCTGTGTGGAACGCTCATGCAAACTATGGTCACTCCATCGGCCGAAGCCGTCTTTATTTGCTGAGATATTTTCCCTTGTATTGCTCTGTCAATATAATGGAAATCATCTATTACTAACGGGTTATCAGAAGCTGCGAGTTTAGCGATTACATCAGTATGCGTAATTTGTTCAAAATCTCTGTCCGTATCGTCAGTTAGCTCGCGGTATGCTTCGCGCCACAAATCCTTGGGCTCAGAAATACTACCACCATTTACAACAATCATTTCCGATCCAAGCATTCGTTCACACAAAGTGGTCTTTCCAGATTTTGAAGGACCTGATATAGAAACAACCACTCCTTTTTGAGAAAGAGCGGTTGTAAATTCCCTTTCCTTGGCACCCGCGTTTACGGAGACATAAGTATGAGTAGGGTATCCAGATGCTACAAAAACATCTTGTGCTAAAATTGCATTGTTAGTGTTACTTTGCGACATGCGGGCAGCATAACACTATTGCGTCAAAATATCAACAAACCAAAACCCCGCGTCGGATGGGCGCGGGGGTGGTTTAAAAAAGACTTGGGTCTTTGCTTTATGCCGCTGCCGGTTTTTCGCCGTCGAGGTGTTTGGCTTGGGCGTCGAGGATGCGGACGAAACGCGCGGCTCCTTCGCTGATAAGAGCGAGGAATTGGGCGCGGATGACCTCCAAAGAAGGCAGACTTGCGAGGAAATCAACTTCCTCGGCTGTCATCTTTTTGAGTGCCATCACTCCCGCTTTGATCGAGAGTTTGTCCTTCGACTTGCCGAACTCCTTGAGCGCCTTGGCAACTCCCGAAGGATTCTTGCCGCCCACGACAATCGCAACTTGTCCGGTCAGATGCTCGTCAAGCTCCGGCAGGCCGCGTTCGGCAATCGCCGCCTTGAGCGAGGAATTTTTGACCACATGGAATTCTGCGCCTTCCTTTTCAAGCTGCGCGCGCAATTCTTTGGTCTCGGGAACGTTAAGTTTGGTGTAGTCGGCGAGGAACACGTAATCGCTCTTGGCGAGGTGTCCGGCCACTTCCTTAGAGATGTATTTTTTTTCTGCGCGCATGTTTAATACTTTCCGTAAAGGGTTTTGCTAACGCGGACTCCCGGGCTCATCGTCGAAGCCAAAGTCACGCTTTTGATAAAGCCGGGCATCTTGAGCACGGCTGGCTTGGCCTTGCCCACGGATTCAATGACTGCGGCGGCGTTTTCGGCGAGCGCCTTATTTTCAAAGGAACGCTTGCCAATGATGACGCCGATGTTGCCCGTCTTGTCCATTTTGAAATCGACGCGGCCGCCTTGGAGCGCCTTGACGGTAGCGGGGATGTCGTCGCTAACAGTACCCGTCTTGGGATTGGGCATGAGTCCCTTGGGACCAAGGATTCGGGCCAAACCGCGGACATCCTTCATCGCAAGAGTGGTAGCCACAGCGACGTCGAAGTCGAGGAAGCCCTCCTGCACCTTCTTGATCATATCCGCCAAACCGGCGTGAGCAGCGCCCGCTTTGAGCGCTTCTTCGGGCTTGTCGGTAAAGACGAGGACGCGGACTTTTTTTCCGCTACCGTGAGGGAGTTGCACGACCCCGCGGACCATCTGCTCGCCCTGGGTGGGATCGACAGACAGGTTAAAGCTCAGCGTGACGGTTTCGTCAAACTTGGCTTTTGGCATTTTGGAGAGAATATCGGCTGCCTCGGAAAGCTCGTATGCTTTATCGAGGTCTGCAACTGCCTGAGCCGATTTGTAACGTTTGCTTACAACTTGAGGCATAAGGAATGAATCTAGCAGGAGCCGCGGGCAAAAGCAAGCGCATAATGCGCCGCGCGGCGGGAGTAGGCACAAAAGAAGCGCCGGTGTTGACACACGGGCGCTTGGGATGAGGTCGGGCCACGCTGCGGCACTCGTTTGTGGGATTGCTCCCCGTGGCGGACGCCCGACTTTTTTCAGGCTCTCTCGCGCAGATAACGCGGAGCTCCACCTCCGGCGGGCCTTGATTTTGTCAGGTCAAGCCGACAGAGCAAAGTCGGGTACAACGGGCCCTTCGCCTCCGCTCCAGGCCCTGCAAAGCGCGTCACGTGGAGCTTTTTCCGTCGGAGGCCTCCGGCGGCTTAGACGTTCCTTGCTGCGACAAGGGCGTCATCCGATCCTTTTCGAGGGCTGTGCGCTTTTATGTTATTTCCCGAGGGAAATTTGAAAAGAATACGGATATTTTATCCGAAAAAATTAAACGTGTCATTTGCTCGGCGTGCTCGGCGTGCTTGGCGTGCTCAGCGTGCTTGGCGTGCAGCACTTTTACAGTTTTTTAACCAAAAGGGGGCGTTTTATTAGGCATGATGTATGCGCTTTTTACAAAGTTTCGGAGATATTTACATGAAAGAAATATCTTTTGGGTTGGGGAAAGGGAGAGTTAGCGCTAGAAAAAAATTAGTTGGGTTCATGCAATGTGGGTGGTGCATGAGTTCAGTCTCTGAACTTTTGTGCGTCCGAGCTTAGATCCGGCGAGGAAAGACAAGGGTCGCTGCGGGCTAAGTCATGCAAATTCCGCGTGGCGTTGGCGCGGGAAGAAAAAGGCTGCCGAGTAGTGAGACAAGTTTTGCGCCGGCAAGCAGGGACTTTGCCGCTTGACAGGAGCGGCGCAGAAATGCAAGGATTCGGGCAAGAAACATGCGGAAACGGGGCTTTACACTTCTCGAGGCGTTGGTGGTCATTGCTATTGTGGCCGCACTCGGTGCGCTCATTATTCCGTGGGTCTTTAACTACGTCCGCTCGGCCAAGTACCACGCCGACCACCAGACCCTTACCGTCCTCAATGATGCCATCACGCGCTACAAGTGCGAAGGCGGCAACGTGAGCGCTCTGACGGCGGGGATGGACTACACAAATTTGCTCACGCGCTTGCGCACGCCTGTTGACTGGTGCGGCTTTGATCATCAGTTTTTGACGAGCCAAGGGCAATATGACAAGGCCCGAACCGTCGCCTCAACCGGCAGCGGCAGAAGCTTCCGCCTCACGCAATATGACACGTATGCGGAGGAAACAGGCGGGTCATATAACTTGGGCGGGAGCGCCGGAGGCAATCCCGATGCGGTGGTGGCGGTGGCGGGAGGTGAATCGCATACGATCTTCTTGAAGGGAGATGGAACATTGTGGTCGGTTGGATGGAACGGCTGGGGGCAGCTAGGAGACGGAACGACGACGGATCGATATACGCCTATACAGGTGGCCACGGATGTAAAGTCTATCGCTTCAGGATTTAATCACAACTTGTTCATAAAGAATGATGGAACTTTGTGGGGCATGGGGAAAAATACCTACGGAGCGCTGGGAGACGGGACGACAACCCAGCGAAGCACTCCCATCCAGATAGCTACAGACGTAACTGCCGTTGCCGGCGGGGGTGCTCATAGTTTATTTGTAAAGAGCGATGGCACCCTATGGGCCATGGGATATAATTATCAGGGTGCTCTTGGCGATGGGAGCACCACAACTCGAACCTCCCCGAAACAAATTACGACAGGAGTCCGCGCCGTTACTGCGGGGGCGGACCATAGCCTCTTTATAAAGACCGATGGTAGCCTTTGGGGGATGGGGAGAAATTACCTCGGACAACTGGGCGATGGAACCGGAACATATCGAACTACGCCAATACAAATAGCGGTTGGAGTAGCTTCGATTGCAGCAGCAAGCATGCATAGCCAATTTTCAAAAAGTGACGGCACGTTGTGGGGAATGGGGACTGGGCAACTCGGAACTGGAGTCGGGCCTGAAGAAGCATTTACGCCCGTGCAAGCGCTAACAAGCGGAGCTTCTCTCGTAGCTGCTGGAATAAGGCACACCGCATTCATAAAAGCGGATGGCAGTCTTTGGACAACGGGAGAGAATAGCTATGGCCAATTGGGGGATGGCACGACGACCACACGGAATTCGCCTACGCAAATAGTAGATACGGGGGTTGTTTTTCTTGCTGCAGGATCTCGCCAAACTATGTTCATAAAAAGCGATGGCACCCTCTGGGCAATGGGGCGAAACAATTATGGCCAACTTGGTGATGGCACGACGACGCAACGAGAAACGCCGGTGCAGATCACGGTTGAATAAGCGCTTGGGTTGCCGGCTTCCGTAGCCGCGAACCTGCCGTTGCCGCTTGACGGAGCGGCGGAAGAATGCAAGGATTCGGGCAAGAAACATGCGGAAAGGGGGCTTTACACTTCTTGAGGCGTTGGTCGTCATTGCCATCGTGGCGGCGCTCGGGGCGCTCATTATTCCGTGGGTCTTCAACTATGTCCGCTCGGCCAAGTATCACGCCGACCACCAGACCCTTACCGTCCTCAATGACGCCATCACGCGCTACAAGTGCGAGGGCGGCAACGTGAGCGCCCTGACGGCGGGGATGGATTACACAAATTTGCTTACGAGGTTGCGCACCCCTGTTGGCTGGTGCGGCTTTGACCATCAGTTTCTCACAAGCCAAGGACAATATGACAAGGCCCAGACCGTCGTCTCGACCGGCAGCGGCAGGACCTTCCGCCTGACGCAATATGACACGTATTCGGAGGAAACAGGCGGATCGTATAGCCTAGGCGGTGGCGCAGGAGGCAATCCCGATGCCGTGGTGGCGGGAGGCTATCATACGTTGTTCTTGAAAGCAGACGGTAGTTTGTGGGGTGTGGGATACAACAGCGAAGGCGGACTGGGGGACGGGACGACGACAGATCGCACCAGCCCCGTGCAGGCGGCAACCGGTGTGATTGCGTGCGCGGCCGGGATGAGCCACAGCCTCTTTGTAAAGACCGATGGCACCTTGTGGGCAATGGGTGCGAATTGGTGTGGCCAACTGGGAGTTGCGACGGGGGGGGCAGATCGCACCAGCCCCGTGCAAGTGGCAACCGGAGTGGCTGCGTGTGCGACGGGAGACGATCACAGCCTGTTTGTGAAGACAGATGGTAGCTTGTGGGCGATGGGAAATAACTCCTTTGGCCAGCTGGGAGATGGGACGACAGCGAACCGCAACCCTCCCGTGCAGGTGGCAACCGGAGTGGCTACGTGTGCGGGGGGGGGCAACGCACAGCCTGTTTGTGAAGACAGATGGCAGCTTGTGGGCAATGGGAGACAACAGCTGTGGCGCATTGGGGGACGGGACGACGACAGATCGCACTAGTCCCGTGCAGGTAGCAACCGGAGTGGCTACGTGTGCGGCCGGAGAGAGCTACAGCTTCTTTGTAAAGACGGATGGCACCTTGTGGGCAATGGGATGGAACGGCGAGGGCGAATTGGGCGATGGGACGACGATAAATCGCACTAGTCCTGTGCAGGTGGCGACCGGAGTGGCTGCCTGTGACGCGGGGATAGCGCACAGCCTATTCCTGAAAACGGATGGCAGCTTGTGGGCGATGGGAGATAACAGCTATGGTCAGTTGGGCGATGGAACAACGACGGAGCAACACACCCCCGTGCAGGTGGCAACCGGAGTGGTTGCGTGTGAGGCGGGAGCCTACCACAGCCTGTTTGCAAAGACGGATGCTAGCTTGTGGGGAATGGGAGATAACGAGTACGGTCAACTCGGAGATGGGACGACAACGCAGAGGGAAACACCTGTGCAGATTACGCTGGAGTAGAGAGGGGCGAGCCAACGAAAAATGCTTTGCGGTAGAAATCAAATGCTTTGCGTATTTCGATTTCTAGGGCCTTGCGGCCCTAGTTACCAGAGGGGGGGCTTGCGGATTTTGAGGCCAAAGCGCTGGCGGCGAATTTCCACCTCAAGGGAGTCGAAATCCACTTCGGAGGTGCTCACCCACGCTGAACCGATCGGGCGATTCAACCGCGAGCCAAAACCACCCGCGCAGACGAGCCCCACCATCCGGCCGCCGCAGTAAAGCGGAGCTTGGGCGCGCGGGATGCGCATGGCCTCAAGTGAAAAATGAACGAGCAGGTGCTTGGGCGTCTCGCCTTGCAGCCGCAGAAGCGCCTCGCGTCCGATGAAACCCTCATGTTCAAAATCCAGCGCCGCCTCCAACCCCAGCTCGAAGGGGGTAACCCCTTCTTTGATTTCGCAGCCCTGACGCAAGATGCCGCGCTCGAGCCGCCAGTTTTCGTAGCTGGCCCAGCCGCACAAAAGCGGGCGGTCTTCGCTGGCCCACCAGGCATGGATAACCTTGCCCAAAAGCTCCGGACGACAGGCAATCTCAAAAAAATCATGCCCCCAGCGCCTCACCAAACACGCCACTCCGGCAATGAGCGTTTCGGTAGAGTGATAGACCTCGAGCCTTTCGAGCGAAGAGGAGCTGCAAAGCAGATAGTCGAGCGCGCGGTTGCCGGAGAGCGCCACCCACGCATAGCTGGAGGTCAGATCGTCGAGCCGGCAGTTGCGCGAAGCGATATGCTCCTTGATCCATTGGTAGTTTTTGCCAACCGTGGGATTTGAAAAAACCAAATTCCACACGTCTTTCTCGAGACGCGAGATCTTCACCATATCAATAACCGTTCCGTCGCTGCGCAGCATCGGAAGCTCCCAGAGCTCCCCGTGCTCCATCAAGCTGGCGCGAAAGGGAAGCAGCTCGTCGAGAACAAGCCCCGCTTCGGCTCCCTCAAGCCGCACCATCGCACGATAACCCAAGTCGAAAAGAGCCAGAGCTTCGTTGGCCGAACGGTGTTCGTCAAGGATGCTTTGATAGTGGGTGGGGATTTCGCAGCCGTGCCAGGGCGCAAGGGAACCCCCGTGCTCGGCGTGGAGATCGTAGAGCGGCGTGCGGCGCAACTGGCAGGGTTCAACAGACATCAGGTTTTGAGATAGACTTCGCAGACCACCCAGCTAAAACGGCCTAAATTGAGGCCGCCAAAGCGGAAACGCCGGCCCGAGGGTGGATTTAAAAGTTCGGACTGAAAGTCGCGCCGCGCACGCACCGGACGCTCCAACAGCAAATCCGGAAGACTCTCGAGCGTGTATTCCTTGACCATCACCACAAGAAGCGCAGACGAAGCCGCCTCGTAAGAGACGCGAGCGGCCGCAAGAGAGGGCTCGAATGTCCAGTGGGCTTGGGTCGCGGAAACAAGCGAGGGTTCTTCAAATCCAGTGGCGATAAGCTCCGGCGGGTAACCCTCGCGTGCAAGGATTTTGGCGACCGCTTCGGCAGGGGTTTGGCCGTGAAGAAGCGCCGAGCTTCCCCAAAACGCCAGCGGCGTAAGCAACACGCACGCAAGAATTCCCGCCGCAGAACGCCGCGCAAAAGAAATCCCCAAAAGGGCCATCAGCAAAAGCGAAAGAATGAGCAAGAACGCCGAGAACTTTAGAAAAACGAAAGTCGGAGCGACCGGAAGCGAAAGAATAAGCAAAGCGACCGCCAGAAAAACGAGCGTCCAAAAACCAAAACAAAGACGCGAGAATAGCTTGGCTCCACGCGCGGAAGGTTCGCGCAAACCTGTATAGGCCACCGTGAGGATAAGCAAAGATGGGAAGGCCGGAAGGACATAGTGCGGCAGCTGAGTCTGCGCCAGCGAAAAAAGCAGATAGACTCCCAGCACGAACGAAAGAAGATACTTCGCACGGTCATCGAAATTTTTACGCAGGGCCAAAAGTGCGGCCGGCACGAAGGCAAGATAGGGCAGCAGGCTTACAAATGCGCTTAGAAGATAAAAGACCGGATTGTAGGAACGAGCGTTGAAGGCCGAAACGCCACGCTCGAAAACGTGTTCGCCCAAACCCACGCGGAAAAATTCGCCGCTCGTCTGGTTCCACGCAGGAAGCCCCCATGCCAAAAAGACAACAGCAAAAAGCGCAAGGCCCGTAAGAGGTTTGAAGTTTTTGATAGCGCTCCACGGCCAGCGGCGCGCAAAAACGAAAGTCAAGGCCAGTCCAAGACCCGTCACCGCCAGCGGCACGAGCCACTTGGTGGCGAAACCCAGCGCCAAGGAAAGCCAAAACGCCAAAGCCGCCCCCCAAGACGGCTTTTGCAGAAGCTCCCAAGCCGCCCATTGCGCGGCAAGAATAAAAACCATCATCGGCATATCCGCCACGCAAAGCCGGCCATGCAGGAAAATTTGCAGGGTCGTCAAAAACGCAAAGGCCGACCAAAAGCCCACCGCACGATTGTAGAGACGCGAGGCAAAACCAAAAATTAAGAACGCGCAAATAATGGCGGCCTCGACTGCCGGCGCGCGCGCGGTGAAATTGTTAAAGCCCCAAAGCAGGTAATGCCCGCGCATCCACCAGTAAACCAACGGGGGTTTATCGAAACGCCACGCGCCATTGAAGGTCGGCACGAAATAGTCGGCGCGGTCGAGCATCTCCTGCGTGGCGTAGGCAAAACGCGGCTCGTCGCGATCCACAAGCGGCAGCTGCGCCGTCCCCGGCAAAAGCCACAACAGCGCAAGAAGCAGCAACGTCAGGCGCGGCTTCTTTTCCAGCAAAAAGCTTCCCAAACGGCGCACGAGAATTTCCAATTGGGAGCTGCGGACGCGGAAAGATTGGTAAAAACGGAAAAACCAAAGCCGCAACGCCATGTTAAAGGCCGAAAGGGCCCGAAAGAGATCGGGATGCGGAGGTTTGATGGGGAAAAAAGCCACGATGAGGCATTCTTACCTGAGGACAAATCAGGGGCAAGAAAAACCATCCCCGTTGCCGCGCATGGGATTGAAGATGTCGTGCGCGGAAGCCGCCAGATAATCACGGTTGAGCTTGGCTATAACATCAAGCGTAATGCCCTTGGGACACACCGCTTGACACTCGCCGTAGTTGGTGCACGAACCAAAACCTTCTTTGTCCATCGCTTGCACCATCGCCAAAACACGCCGGCGTTTCTCGGGCTGGCCCTGCGGAAGATGATTCAGGTGCGCCGCTTTGGCCGCCACGAAGAGCATCGCTGAGGCATTTTTGCAAGCCGCCACGCACGCACCGCAGCCAATACAAGCAGCCGCGTCCATCGCCAAGTCGGCCTTTTCCTTGCCAATCAGCAGCGAGTTGGCATCGCGCGCCGAACCAATGCGCGCCGTAATATAGCCCCCCGCCTGCATGATGCGCTCGAACGCTCCCCGATCGACGACAAGGTCTTTGATGACCGGAAGCGCCTTGGCGCGGAAAGGTTCGATGGTGATCGTCTGACCATCGTGGAAATGCCTCATGTGCAGTTGGCAGACCGTCGTACGCTGTTTGCCCCCTTGCGGAATGCCGCCAATCGAGAGCGAACACATGCCGCAAATACCCTCTCGGCAGTCGTGATCGAACGCCACCGGGTCGTCCCCGCGTGCGACGAGTTGCTCGTTTAAAATGTCGAGCATCTCAAGGAAAGAAGTATCGGCCGAAATGTCCTCGACAGTATAGTCGACCAAACGGCCGGGCTGGGTTTGCGTCTGTCTCCAAATGCGCAGGTGGAATTTCATGGGCTCAAAAGGGTTTGGATTTTTGAAATAAAGGGAGGCAGATCCACGCTCACGACATCCCAAACAATCTCGTCGTCAACCGAGTCGTAGCCGTGAATGAGCCGATTGCGCAAGCCTACGATTTTTTTCGCTTCCGTTATCGATTCGAAAACCGAAGGATCCTCAGCGCGCAGCTTGGAAAAGGCCTCGCCAATCACGCCCAACGCACGCTCGACCGCCAAACGCAACAAATCGTCCTGGCAATATTGCTCGAAAGTTTTCCCGCAAGCGTGGCTCATCACAACGCTGCCGTACAAAACGCAGTCCTCCAACAGCTTTTTAGTTCTGGCATTCATAGATGAGTTGTCTTGTCCTTTCGAGTTCGCCGCGCAACACGCGGTTGCGGACGGGACGGCTTGTGAGAAGATCGACCCGCCGGCCAAAAAGAGCCTCAAAATCTTCGGCCAGCGCCAAATAGGCGTCGGAGAGCCTCTCTTGCATCTTTTCGCGATCATACTCCACGATTAAATCTATGTCGCTTTTTGGAGTAAATTTATCGGTCAACGCCGAGCCAAAAATCCACAAGCGCCTGACCGCGTGCTTTTCACACGCATGCCGGATTTTGGCTTCGTATTTTTTGAGGTCGAACATTTTTTTATCTTAGCGCATGGAGGGTTTTTCTCAAATCATTTGTAGCTGCGGACGGCCAGATGGACGTTTTCAAAGTGCAGCGGCTCGGTGTGTTTGACGGGGGCGGCCAGAGGCCGGTGCTCCCATGCGGAGACGTGACAGAAGTTTTCGTCGTCACGAAGCGCCTCGCCTTCGGGGGTCTGGTGCTCAATGCGGAAGTGGCCCCCGCAGCTCTCCTCGCGGTTGAGGGCGTCGAAACACATAAGCTCGCCGAATTCGAGAAAATCGGCCACGCGGCCCGCGCGCTCAAGCTCGGCGTTGAGATCGCTGGAGAGCCCCGTCACTCGCAAATCCTTGCGGAAGTTTTCGCGGATCTCGGGGATGAGCGAGAGCGCCTTGGTGAGCGACTCGGCGCTGCGCGCCATGCCGCCGTATTCCCACATCACGCGCCCCAGCTCGGCATGGAAGCTGCGCGAAGAACGCGCGCCCTTTACAGACATAAAGCCCGCGAGGCGCTCCGCAACTTCGTTATGCGCTTCGACGAAAGCGGCGTGATCGGTCGAGGGGCGGTTGGGCCCCACCTGCGCAAGGTAGTTGGGTACCGATGCGGGAGCTACAAAATAGCCGTCCGCAAGCCCCTGCATGAGCGCTGAGGCGCCCAGGCGATTGGCGCCGTGATCGGAAAAATTCGCTTCTCCCAGGACGAAAAGGCCAGGGATATTGCTCATGAGGTTGTAGTCCACCCACAGCCCGCCCATCGTGTAGTGGGGAGCCGGATAGATGCGCATGGGACGACGATAGGCGTCTTCGCCCGTGATGCGCTCGTACATCTCGAAGAGATTGCCGTAGCGTTCTTCGATCGTCTCGCGGCTCAGGCGCGCAATCGCATCGGCAAAGTCGAGATAGACGCCACGTCCGCCGTGCCCCACCCCGCGGCCTTCGTCGCAGGCTTCTTTGGCCGCACGCGAGGAAATGTCGCGGGGAGCCAGATTGCCGTAGGAGGGATATTTGCGCTCCAAAATGTAGTCGCGGGCCTCTTCGGGAATGCGCCACGGGTCTTTTTCGAGGTCGTTGGGGCTTTTGGGGACCCACACGCGGCCATCGTTGCGGAGGCTCTCGGACATAAGCGTGAGTTTGCTTTGCTGGGGCCCATGCTGCGGAATGCAGGTCGGGTGGATTTGGGTGTAGCAGGGATTGGCGAAGAGGGCGCCCTTTTTGTAGGCGCGATAGATCGCGGAGGCATTGCAGCCGATCGCATTGGTTGAAAGGTAAAAAACGTTGGAATAGCCTCCCGTGCAAAGGAGGACGGCGTCGCCGCTAAAACGTTTGATTTCACCCGTGACAAGGTTACGGGTGATGATGCCCTTAGCATGGCCATCGACCAAAACAAGCTCGAGCATTTCGTGACGGGTGTACATCTCGACGGCTCCAAGGCCGATCTGACGCGAAAGGGCCGAATAGGCGCCCAGAAGGAGCTGCTGGCCGGTTTGGCCGCGGGCATAGAAAGTACGCGAGACTTGCGCGCCACCAAAGGAACGATTTTCCAAATAGCCGCCGTATTCGCGGGCGAAAGGAACGCCCAGCGCTACCGATTGGTCGATGATGGCATTGGAGAGCTCCGCCAAACGATAGACATTGGCCTCGCGGGAACGGAAATCGCCCCCCTTGACGGTATCGTAAAAAAGCCGCCAAACATTGTCGCCGTCGTTTTGATAGTTTTTGGCGGCGTTGATGCCCCCTTGGGCCGCAATCGAGTGCGCGCGGCGGGGAGAGTCCTGAAAGCAGAAGCACTTTACCTTGTAGCCAAGCTCGGCGAGGGAGGCCGCCGCGGAAGCACCGGCAAGGCCAGAACCCACGATAAGAATTTCGTATTTGCGGCGATTGGAGGGATTCACCAGCTTGTAGGTGAACTTGGCGTTTTGCCATTTGTTTTGGATAGGGCCCGGAGGAATGTGGGCGTTCAAGGCGGCGTCGGTGGGTAAAGACATGGGATTAGGGGTTTAAATTTAGATTTTCCAGCCCAAAACAACACTTAAGGGAATAAGCGCAAAGCCAACGAAAACGCCAAGGCCATAAAGCGCCGAGAGCCACTTCAGGCGATTTCTCCACGCTTCATTGCGCAAGCCCAAGGTCTGGAACAGCGAAGAAACTCCGTGTGAGAGATGGAAACACAGAGCCCCCACGCCCAAAACATAAAAAATACTCACCCAGACGTTTTGGAAACCGTGCACCATCATACGATAGACGTCCGGAACGTGGATGGTGGCAATTTCGGTCTTGAGCGCGTAGGACGCCGGCACATAGGGAGCCGGTGAAATGCGAAGCGTAAAATGTGCGAGGTGGAAAAGAATAAAGCAAAGCAAAATAATCCCACCCACCATCATTGTGCGCGCGGCATAGGTGGCCTGAAGCGACCTCTCCATGGCATACGCGACCGGGCGCGCTCCCAGCTTGGTGCGCGAAACCAGCATCGCCATCCAAAAATGCACCACGATGGCCAGCAGGAGCGTCCCGCGGAAACCCCACAAAATAACCGGCGGAAGCGTTTGTAAGTGGTGCGCGTAGGAATTGATGGCTTCGGGCCCCAAGAGAAATTGAAGGTTGCCCAGCATATGGATGAGCACAAACCCTGAAAGCACAAAGCCACTCAAAGCCATGAGGATCTTGCGGCCAATATTGCTGGAAACAAACTTGCGAAAGCCGCTGGTGACCTTCGGTAAAATGCTCGTTTTGGGGAGCGGCTCGAGCGCGGTGGGGGCTAGCGTCTTTTGCGGAACATCGGGGAGCGTAGGCATAGGTTTGGCGGCGGTCCCCCACTTTTTACAAACAGCGCAGAAAGAGCAAGTCTTTTGACGGCAAAATGATGGCGCTCTTCACCCTTGACGTTGCGGTCGATTTCGCACATTTTTGCTTCATGGGGAATCTTTTGAAAATTGTAGGCGCCTGCACGCTCGCGCTGCTCCTCGCCGGATGCCACTCTCTGCGCAACGGTGACGATGACCAAAAACCTGTCGGCGCCTCCACCAAGTGGTTCCTCGACCCCTCGGTGGAATTTGGCAACTACCGCTCTTATGGATTTTTGCAGGTGACCGCCGCACGCTATGTGGACGCGGAAGAACCCAAACAGAAGGTGAAAAGAAGGTGGTTTGGCTTGGGCCGTGACGAAAAGAAAAAAGAACTTGAGGTGCACCATACCGATGAAATCATCTGGCGGACTCTTCAAGAGGAAATGATGCACAAAGGCTATGCCGAGGAAACCGCCACCGCCGCCGACTTGTGGGTGGTCTATTATGGAGGCCCCCGCCCCGTCAGCAATCCCGCCTCGCTCAATATCGAGCCCTCCACCTTCGACCGCTATTTCACCCAAAATGAGCTTACTCCACAGACTTTCTTTGTGGACGTGATCGATGCAAAGACCCGAACGCTTATCTATCGCGGCTGGGATAATGGAACCTTTTCGCAAAGAGATCCCGCCCCAGAAAGGGTGGTTGAAGCCACACGAAAAGCCGCAAGCTTCTTCCCATCAAAGAGATAGGGTATATTTATTTCGTGTTAATTTTGTGTTAATTTTTTCGCCTTGCATTTAGGATAAATTGGTGTCATTATGTAGCGTATGGCAAACACAGAAGGTGAAGGAACGCTGGGAGAAAATCCCGCTGGCGAGGGGATTTCCCCCAATGTTGAACCCACGGGCGATATGCTCGACGAATCCCTAATGAACCTATTTTCGGGCGAGCCAAATGAAGCTTCACCAGAGAAAACTGACGATGCAGCGATTGACATGCTAACTGACGACACAGCATTTGAAGGGTTTTTGGGTGGTGAAATCCCCACGCCGAGCTCGGAACCCAAACCTGCCGAGGCTGCACCTTCGGTTGAAGAGCGGCTGGCTCAACTTGAGCAGGCTATGGAAAAGCAAGACGGGATCATAAGGACACAAATGCGACGGATTGGGGCCCTCGAAGACGAAATGAGAAGAATGCGCGCAGCTCTCGACCGGATGGAAAATGTTTTGCATAGAATTGATGAGGGGACAATCAGCCTGAGCGGAGTTCGCAATGAAATTGCGGGTTCCTTCATTGACAACGGCATATCTACGAGGAAACCCATTGCGCAGGCACCTACTAAAAAGCGTTCTTTGGCAGGAAAAATCCTCGGCGGAATCGGGCGCGGAATCGTCAAACACAAGAAAAAACTGCTGATCGCCGCGGGTACAATTATTATCTTAGGGATCGCCACGCTCCCCGGTAAGAACACGACAACTCCGAACGCCAAACCTCAAAAACCCAGCGAACCCATTTCGATGCCAAAGGCAACGCCCGCGGCTATGCCAACCCAAAAAGCCACGCCCTCCAGCGAGCAGCACGCCGCTGCTGGCCAAGGCCTTGGACTCGTAGTGGTCGATGAAACAACTGGCAAGATTGTGACGCTGGACGATCATTTGGCCGGAACAACGACCCCCGACTACGTCGGAGGCAAGACCTTTGGCGTGGGAACCGGCCCTGTTGCGGATTCAAACACGGCAGCTCAAAATACGGCTGCGGGAGTCACAGACCCCAACGACGCCGCAGCTCCGGTTATTGATCCCAATGCAGCTGCTGCGCAGGGAGCCGCCATGGATCCCAACGCCGTCCTTGGCGCCAGCGCCGAAACTGCGGCTGCACCTGCGGCCGATGCTCCGGCGAGCGCTCATAAGCAGCGTCAGGGCGGCCTAGTTGGCGCCACAAAGAAAGTCTTAAGCCCAACCGCCCAAGGGGTTAAAAAGGCAGGACAACGCTTCACTAAAGACACTCAGTATTCTCAGAACCATCCAAACGCTGGCGCCCTGAAAAAGACAGTTCATGGGCTTGGCGCAATGACGCTAGGCCCGGGGATTGATCTTGGCAAGGGCCTTGGAAAATCTGCGGTGGTTATCCTTAAGGGAACGGGGAATGCCGTCTTGGGCACGCCTGTTCAAACGCCCTCCAACTAACCCACGGCTTATCTCCGTTTTTTACAACCCCGCCTCGGAAAAAGGCGGGGTTTGTTTTTTCTCGCTATGCAAAAAGCCCGTCAAGATAGTCGGCCAAGTGGAAGGGACGCAGGTCTTCCAGGCCCTCGCCCAACCCCACAAAATAGACTGGCAAACGCAATTCCTCGTAAAGCGGCACAAGCGAACCCGCGCGCGCGGAACCGTCGAGCTTGGTGACGATAAGGCCCGTCAGCGCCACAGCTTGCGCGAAGGCCCGCGCTTGGACAAGATTGTTGAGGCCGGAGTTGCCATCGAGCACAAGCCAACGCTCCTGAGGGGCTGAAGGATCGAGCTTTTTGAGCACACGGGAGATCTTTTGCAACTCGGCCACAAGTGACTCTTTGGTATGGAGGCGGCCCGCCGTATCGAGCAAAAGGAGATCACTACCGCGGCTTTGCGCGGCCTGAAGAGCGTCAAAGGCAACGGCCGCCGGATCGGCTCCCGTGCGGCTTTCCACAAGCTCCACCCCAACGCGCGTCGCCCAAAGGGAAAGCTGCTGGTTGGCCGCCGCACGAAAGGTATCCACCGAACCGATGAGCACCTTGCGGCCCGCGGCTTTGAAAAAATGCGCGAGCTTGGCGACCGTTGTCGTCTTGCCGGCCCCATTGACACCCAAAACAAGAATAGTCTGAAGGGAAGAGGGTAGCGTCAGAGGTTTTTCGATGCCCTCAAGACCAGCCGTAAGCACTTCGCGGGCAATTTGCGCAAGATCGCGGCTTTTTTGCGCGCCGGAAGCAAGCTCAGTAAGAAGCGCCTCGGTGGCGTGCGGCCCCAAGTCGGCTTCCAACAAACGCGCGCGCAGAGCTTCGAGGCTTTCTGCGTCGGGACGGTCCGCGAGAGAGCGGAACGCCTCGCGGAAAGAGTCGGAAATTTTTTTTAGTCCTTGGCGGAAAAGGGAGAACACGGACAGATTTTAAAAGGCCGACCGCGCTCTGGCAAGAAATTAGGACTTCTTGCTGAGATTTGTGGAGGCGGGTGTAATCTGCCACGCCCAAAGCGCACGCTAGGGAGTGTTAACGAAGTGGCAATCAAGAAGGCAAATATCCCGACGAGGCGAATTTGGATGGAGTTGGGCCGCAGGGCCGAGTACGGCGAGGGAGCCTATTAAAAATAGGTGACCGAACCGAACGCAGAGCGCCGCTTTGCCCGCGTCGCGGCTGAGCGCAAGGGCAAAGAAAAAGGCGCGGGGCCAAGGCCCAAATCCGCCAAAGACGCCCGCCGGCACTTCATTAACATTCCCTAGGCGCCCTTGCCGCGAGCATCGACGGCATCGGCAACAAGAACGATCGAGTTCATGTATTTCTCGAAAAGTTGCAGGACGTTGAGCTTGCGCGCAGATATTTCGCCGTGCTTGAGGGCGCGTAAAGTCATAAAGGTCTCCACATCCACGCCCGCAACCTTTTCGGCAATCGCCGGAAGCACTTCGTATTTTTTCGTTGGAACGGCATCGGTGTAGAGCCGCAAAGCTGCGCGGAAAAGCGCAAGAGTGCTCGAAAGCGTCTCGGTCATGAGCTTGGCGACCTTTTCAAAGTTGCCCGCCGCATACATGAATCCCTCGCGGAGCTGGATTTTGAGGCTTTTAAGCTCCCGCTCGGTCATTAGCTGCAGGTGCACCGGCATCACCTTGAGGTCTTTTAGCACATCATCGCCCAAAACCAAGCGGTAGCTTTGTTTCATGTCTAGCATCTCGATCGGGAAACAGTCGGTGGAGCATTGCAGGCGCTCGGCGGTAAAAAGTAGCGGCGGCGGATTGCCCTCTTTGAGCCACTGCTGGGTGACCTTGGAGATAAGATTGAGCTCGAGGATGCCAAGCTGCTCGAGGATAAGCAGCACGTTGTAGTCGGACTTGCCGGAGACAAATTCGCCGGTAGTCGCCGAGCCGTAAAGGATCACCGACTTGAGGGTGCCCGAAAGGACGTCCTTGAGCTTTTGCGCGTAGCTCTCAGGCGTAAGCCGTTGGAGTGAGAGATTAAACATAGAGGAGGTTTTTTTAAGTTTTGGAGTAGTGAGGCTTTTTATTGCCGAAGGCCCCCGAACGGTTGCGCTCGAAATCGCGGCCCACTTCGTAGATGGAAGTATGGCGGCCAGCTCCCATCATCGTCGAAAAGAGGAGCAGTCCTCCCATCAGCACCGCGCCGAGGATGGCTATATTGGTGCTGGAGCCGCCGGGAAGCGTTGGGGAGGAACGCCAGCGGCTGCTTAGACGTTGGTTGCGCTGCGGTAGCTCGGCAGCTTGCGCATAGATGCGCTTGGTCATGCCGGTGGCAGCTGTTACAACCGCTCGCGAATAATCCCCCATTTCGACGGTTCCGGCAAGGGCATCCGAAAAAGAGTCCCCCCACTTGCCGGTAAGAATGCCGCGCAACCCCATCCCCACATAGAGGTGGATTTCGCCTTGCCCAGTGTTTAAAAGCAACAATGCCGCCTGATTCGCAGAATCGCGGCCCAACCCCCAGTCCCGATAGACCTCGCGCGCCAAAGAGGAAACTTCTTGGCCGTTTAAATTGGGGAGCGTTAAAATGGCAAGCTCCACTTGGTATTGCGTACGTAGCTCACCCAGAAGGACTTCTAGTGTCAGGCGCTCCTTTTCGGAAAGGACTCCCGCGTAGTCGCTGACGGCTCCCAGTGGGCGGTACTCGGCACCCCAAGCCATCACCGCGCAACAGGCCCCCAGAATGCCGATCAAAAAAAGCCTTCTCATCACTTCTATTTGAACTGCAAAACAGCCTTTTGTCAAGGCGTGCGCAACCCACACGCTTTCAAGAGCAATGGAAGCTTAACGCGGGCAAGATTTGAGCCGTTTTGACGAGGAAGAACGCTTATGCCTCTTGCGCGCATCCAGTCAGCCATTTTGGGAGAACTGAGGCTGATGAATCGCCTCAGCGAAGGCCAAGTCGACAGCCTCATTAAATCCCCCGACGAACTCTCCGGCGAGGCGCTTGAAGAACTGCTTTTGCGGGATTATAAAATTTCACCGTTTTCGCTCCTGACCGCCAAGGGCCACGCCTTTCAACTCAAGCCCTTCAACGCCGCCAACTTTACACTCTCCGACCGCGCGTTTGAAAAACTCGACAAGGATTTTTGCCAGCAAAACAAAGTCCTGCCCATCGGAGAAGTGGCCGGGCATTATGTGGTCGCCCTCGGCAGCCCATTTAATCTCGCACTTGTCGGCAAAATTCAGGAAAAAGTGAAGCTCAAGGTAAGCGTTGTACTGGCGCTTGAGGCGCTTATCGAACTGGCTGTGCGCGACAAACAAGAAGCCGGCGGCGCCGTCGGCTATAAGGACATCGTGGAGAACTTTGGCGCCGATTTGGAGCTCAAAGAAGACGCGCTAGAGGAAGCTGACTTGGAAGAGGAATCGGCCCCTATCGTCGTCCTGGCCAACCGCATCATCGAAGACGCTTATTACAGCGGCGCAAGCGATATCCACGTGGAACCCGGCGAGAAAGAGACGCGCGTGAGAATTCGCATTGACGGGGTCTGTCACGAAAAGCTCAAAGTCCCTCACAAAGCCGCCAATGCGCTTTTGGCACGCCTTAAAATCATGTCGAACCTCGACATTGCTGAAAAACGACTCCCTCAAGATGGACGCATCGTCTTTAAGCAATACAACAAAAAGAACATCGACATTGATCTGCGCATGGCAACCGCTCCCCTCAACCACGGCGAAGGAGCCGTCCTGCGTATTCTGGACAAACAAAAGTCGACCCTGCCGCTGACCGCCCTGGGTTTTTCGGAGGAAAACCTCGGCAAATATCGCGAGATTATCAGGCAACCCTATGGGATGGTGCTGCATTGCGGACCCACAGGTTCGGGCAAATCCATGACACTCTATTCGGCACTCAATGAAATCAACTCGCCCGAGCTCGTCATCCGCACCGCCGAAGATCCCATCGAATATACGCTCCCGGGCATCAATCAGATGCAGATGCAGAAAAAAATCGGGCTTACCTTTGCAAGCGCCTTGCGTGCGTTTTTGCGACAAGACCCCGACATTATCCTTGTGGGAGAAATCCGCGACTTGGAAACGGCGCAGATTGCCGTCGAGGCGGCCCTGACAGGACACCTGCTCTTTAGCACCCTACACACCAACGATGCTCCTGGGACAATTGCGCGACTGACGGATATGGGCATTGAGCCCTTCATGATTTCGGCGTCGCTTATTTGCGTGTGTGCCCAGCGACTCATGCGGCGGCTTTGCAAAAATTGCCGCGAGAGCTTTACACCCGAGGGCAACGAAGCCGAAATTTTACAGAAAGCTCTCGACTGGAAGGGCGGCAGCATCTATCGCGCCGCCGCAGGTGGATGCCCGAGCTGTGGAGGCTCCGGATATAAGGGCCGCATCGGCATCCATGAACTTATGGCCATCAGCGAAGAAATCATTCGCTCCATCAACCGTAAAGCCGAAACGATTGAACTTAAACATATCGCCATGGACGAGGGAATGAAAACGCTCCACCAGGACAGCATGCTTAAAGTACAGCAGGGAATCTCCAGCGCCGAAGAAGCGTTCACGACTGTCTCGGTGGATCTGGAACGGGCCGTGTAATGAGCTGGCAAAACAAAGCCTTCTGAGGTATAGTGGCTTGTGCGCATTACGATTGTCCAAGGGCCTTTTTTGCCAGTACCTCCACTTTTAGGAGGAGCGATCGAAAAGTTGTTTTACCCGCTGGGAAAACTTTGGGCCGCACAAGGACACACCGTCACGCACCTCTCGTGCGCTTTTGAGGGGCTTAAGGAGAAGGAGCGTGAGGATGGGGTGGAATATATGCGCATACCCTCGGCTCGCGCCACGCGCAATGCGCTCTGGAACAAAGTTATCGACTTGCGCTACGCCGCGCGCGCGCTCAAGGTTTTGCCAGAGGCAGACGTCCTCGTCACGCACACGTTTTTTATGCCACTTTTGGCGGGTCCCAAGCACGGGAAAATCTATGTTCATGCGGCGCGCTTCCCCAAGGGACAGCTCTTGCTTTACCGCCATGCGGCGCGGATTCAGTTTCCAAGTCAGGCCGTTTTGAGGGAAGCCTTGCGGCAAACGCCGCAACTGCGCGAACGTTTTCGCGTCATTTCCAATGCACTGTCGACGCTGCCGGCCACCAAACCGCGTCAAGCGCCTCAAGCGCCCTTTCGGCTGCTCTATGCCGGGCGGCTGCATCCAGAAAAAGGGCTGGAGCTTTTATTGCGTTCGCTCGCACTTTTGCCGGAAGCGTTTCAAAAACAACTCAAGTTGCGGCTGGTAGGTCCGCATGAGGCTTGCGCGGGAGGAGGGAGCGAAGCGTACTTGGCGAAACTCAAAGCCCTCGCGCGAAAAACTTCCGCGCAGGTGGAATTTGAGGGAGCCATCTTCGATGCGGAAAAGCTCGCGAAGGAATACGCTCAGGCAGATTTGTTTTTGTACCCTTCCCTTGCAGAAAAGGGCGAGACGTTTGGCATCGCGCCGCTAGAGGCGCTCTCGCATGGCGTGCCGGTTTTGGTGAGCGCGCTGGAGTGTTTTGGAGATTTTGTCGAGACGCAAGGGCCCGCGCAAAACGGTTTTGTTTTTAACCATCGCGCACCCGCAAGCGAACAAGAATTAGCACGAGCGCTTCGAGGGGCCCTTGGGCGCGCAAAAGAATGGCCGGCGCTTTCGGAGGCGGCACGCCAGACGGCTGCGCGTTTCACGCTTGAGAGAGTGGCGGGACTTTTTATAGAAGATTTCGAGGAGATTTTAAAGAACTCATGAGTAAACTCTGGCATCCATTTTTTTGCATTCCGCTCGTACAGGCGCTTTTTGAAGGCGCTTGGGCGCTTTTGGCGGCGTGGACGCCCAAACCCTTCAACCTCTGGCGACTTTTTATCTTGCGGATTTTTGGGTGTCGGATCGAGGGGCATCCCTTCGTGCACTCGCGCGCGCGCATCACGCGGCCCTGGAACCTGACGCTGCACGACAAAGCCTGTCTTGGCGATCGAGCGGCTGCGTATGCACTGGGGAAAATCGAGCTTGAGGAAGGGTGCCTGGTCGCACAAGAGGCGTATCTTTGCACGGGCACGCACGACTTTGAAAATCCGGCCAGGCCGCTTGTCGTCGCGCCAATTGTAGTCGGGAAAGATGCGTTTGTGGGAGCAAGGGCCTTCGTGATGCCCGGAGTGAAAATTGGCGTAGGAGCCAAGGTAGGCGCCTGCGCGGTTGTTATAAAAGAGGTGACGGCACACACGACGGTCGCTGGGAACCCCGCCAAACCTGTCGGCAATTTGTAGTCATGGAAAAGCTCCCTGTCACAGTCATTATTCCCGTAAAAAACGAAGCGGCCAATATGCCGCGCTGTTTGGACTCGGTCGCGTGGGCCGACGAAATAGTGGTGGTCGATTCCGGCTCGACCGACGAAACAAAGAAAATTAGCGAAAGCTTCGGCGCGCGCGTGGAGCTTTTTACCTACGCCCCCCCGTGGCCCAAGAAAAAGCAATGGGCGCTCGACAATCTGAATATGCGCAACGACTGGGTTTTGCTCCTCGACGCCGACGAAGTAATGCCGCCCAACTCCGCTGAGGTCTTTGGAAAAATTATCCAAAACGACGGCAAAAATCCTGACGGTGTGCGCGTGGACGGCTACTGGATTGATCGGTGTTTTTTCTTCTTGGGCGCCGCCATGAAACATGCCTATACCCCTAACTGGAATCTGCGGTTTTTTCGGCGAGGGAGCTGCCACTTTGAACGGCTGACCTCGGCCGAAAGCAACTCCGGCGACAACGAAGTCCATGAACATCTCCTCTGCTCCGGACGCACCGCACAACTTCCCCAAATCGTCATGGATCACCACGCTTTCCCGACCTTCGAGATTTTCATGGAAAAACACATCCGCTATGCCGCTTGGGAGGCCGCGGTCGAGCTGCATCCGCAAGGAGGAAAGGCGAGCGAAAAACTTTCGGTTGCGGTGGCGCTCCGGCGCTTAATCAAAAAAATCTCTCGCGCCCTTCCCTTCCGCCCCTTCTTGCGGTTTTTGTGGGTAGGCATCGGCCAACGTGCGTTCTGGGACGGCCCGCGCGGTTTTCTTTTTGCACGCCTGCACGGGCTTTACGAAAGCATGATTTCCATCCGGAAGGCAGAACGGCGGATTTTGGAGGGGAAAAAGCGCTAACGCAAATCGGGCGCCGAAGAAGAAGTCGCAGGGGCTACAACATCCTGCGGAGATACCAGCATGGTTTTGCCGCGCAGCATATCCACGCACACCTTCCCCAAAACCGTAGAGCCTGCCGTAAAAGCGCCTATGGGTAAACTACATGCTAGCGTCAATGCCGTTCCGCAGACGCCTGCAAAGAAACGCTTTTTTAGGCGGACGCCCCAAGCCAGGCCTTCCTCGGTTTGTTGGCGGGAAAAAAGAAGGCTCTTGATGCTTTCTTTGCGGCTTCGCAATTTTTTCGAAATCAAATAGTTTTGCGCAATGCTAAAAGCATATTTGCGAGCATCAAGGGCCGTCCAGACCACGGTATAGATACCCAAGGCCTTAGCGGCCGTCGCTATTTGAGGCATGGTCGCCCCGAGGCTTCCCAGCGCTAACGAAATCCCAAGCGAAACAGTTGCCGCCCTAATAGACGCTCGCTGGACCGCGCTCCACACATCCCGCAGCTCTGTTTTTGTGGCGGTGCGCGCTTCCGCTTTTAGCTGCGCATAAGGAGGCTCTTCCGATTGGCCTCGGCCTGAAAGACGCGGCGTAGCCTCGGTGCATCCGAGCACTTCTTGCCTTATAAGACTTTCATCCGGGGTTCCCTCAAATTCCATGCTCAAGAGTAAGTATAAACAGAGCTTTTTGCAATCTTTTTGCGGCGTTTTGGCGCTTGGGGATCGCACCGAAATGCGGTATAATGGAGTCTTGCAATGCCTGAAAGCACCTCCATTGCGGCCATCGCAACTGCGCAAGCCCCCTCGGCGCTTGGGCTTATTCGTTGCAGCGGAAGCCTTTGCGGAGAAATCTTCCCAGACCTAAAACCCCGTTTAGCGACATTAAAGACATATCGAGATCGTGGAGGACTGCCTTTGGACCAAGTTGTGGCAGTTTTTTACAAACAAGGGGCTTCTTTTACGGGGGAAGCTTCGCTTGAGCTTAGTGCACACGGGAATCCGTTTATTTTACAAAAGATCCTCGACGACTTGCTCTCTCGCGGGTTCCAATTGGCCGAGCCGGGGGAGTTTACGCGGCGGGCATTTTTGAATGGCAGGATGGATTTGACACAGGCGGAGGCGGTGGCGGCTGTCATTTCGGCTCACTCCGAGCGCGCACTTGCCTGCGCTCAGGCGCAGCTTGCAGGGGAACTCGGGAAGCGGCTTGGCCGGCTTTCTGAAATGCTTTTGTCTCTTGTGGCCGAAACTGAAGCCACGCTTTCGTTTTCGGAGCACGACGAGGACGTTCCTGAGGCGCTCCCCGCCTTCGAGAGACTCGATAACCTTGTAGAACAGCTCGAAACCCTACAGCGCACGCATAAGGCCCATCGCATAACCTTTGAAGGCGCGCGCGTGGTCCTAGCCGGCGCACCCAATGCCGGAAAGTCCTCGCTTTTTAACGCACTTTTGGCAAGCGACCGCGCAATCGTAAGCCCCACCGCCGGCACCACACGCGATTATCTCTCTTCCACACTCACCCTCGGGCCGCACGCCCTTACGCTAGTCGATACTGCCGGACTCAACCCCTTGGCCGAACGGGGCTCCATTGAAGCGCAGGGCATTGCGCGCGCCCAAGAGCAGCTCGCAGGGGCGGATGTGGTTATTTTTGTCCTCGACGGCACTCAAAAAGAACCCGCCTTGCCCGCGAATCTCGAGAAGGAAAAGACGATTTTTGTGGCCAACAAGGCGGATTTGGCGGGCTTTCAGACGCGAAGGGGCTCGGGGGCGCTGGAGCTTTCTTGCGAGACCGGCGCGGGTGTGGCCGCCCTCAAGGCCGCCCTAAAAGAGCGGCTTGACGCCCTTATCCCGGAGACCGAGACGCTCATGGTAAGCGCACGGCACGCGGCAGCGCTGGGAGAATGTCTGGAACAACTTGCGATGGCGCGGGGGCTTTTGGCAAAGAAAGCCGAGGCTGTATTTATCGCGCATCATTTACGCTCAGCACTCGACTCTCTTGGCGAAATCCTCGGGCGCTTTGATGACGAAAAAATCCTCGATCGGGTTTTTTCAACTTTTTGCATCGGGAAATAACGACATTAGCGACGCACGGCGAGTAGTGACGAAAAGACCGGATGGTGGCCCTCGAAAACCGTCTCGGGCAGTCCCTCGGGCCAAGAAAGCTCGGGGGCTTCCCGCCAGAGGGGGCTTTCGCGCAAGAGTCGCTCAACTTCCTCAAAATAGCCCCCGTGGTCGGTACGAAAATAAAAGCGCCCCTGCGGAGGGGCTTTTGCGGCCAAGGCTTGCAAAAAATCGGCGTTCACAAAACGATGCTTCCACTGTTTTTCGCGCGGCCAAGGATCCGGAAAGAGCACCCAAATCTCCTCCAACGCACGGCCCTGCGGCCAAAGCGAAAGAACATCCGCCACGCGCGCTTCCACCCACTCAACCGAAAGTTTCGCCGCCGCGCTTTTCTTGGCGGCGCGCTCCAAACGCGCGGGATTTTTATCCACTCCCACAAAATGCAGCTCACGCCCTTCCGCCTGCGCGCGCGCGGCCCACGCCGTCAAAAAGTGCCCATGCCCGCAGCCAAGCTCGAGCGCGTATTTGCCCAGAGGGAAGCTCTCGAGCCTTTCCTTTAAGGACAACAGAACCCCTTGCCTGTAAACTGCATAGCTCTCGCGCATAAGATAAAGCCTAGAGGAAGACTCCGAGCGCTTCAAACTTCTTCGCAGCAGTGCTTTTGAGGAGGCCGCCGAAAAGGCAAACTTGCTCAGGGGGGGACTCGAACCCCCACACCTCACGGCACATGCACCTCAAACATGCGTGTCTACCATTCCACCACCTGAGCGCTTGGAGGGAATAATTCTCGCAAATCGGCGGGCGGAAGGCAAGCGAATTTCTTTGCCCAACAAAGCCATTAGCCGTTATATTCGCGCGAGATTGGGATTTAAAAGGCAATGCGTGTTTTGGTCATCACTTCTGTTTTTCCGCGGCACGAAAAGGACGCCGAGGTCCCGTGGCTGAGAGAGTGTTGCCGTCGCCTAACGGAAGCCGGGGTTGAAATGGAAATTCTGGCTCCCGCCCAACGCGGGCTCAAAAGTCATACGATTGACGGCATGAGCGTTCATCGTTTCCGCTACGCGCCGGCGAAATGGGAAACGCTTACGGGCGAGGAGGGCGCCCCCAGCAAACTCCGGCGCAATCCGTTTTTGAAGTTTTTGGCCGTTGCGTATCTTTGGTGCGGCTTTTGGACGCTTGTGCGGCTCCTTTGCCGCAAGCGCTATGACCTTATTGAGGTTCATTGGCCTTTTCCGCATGCGTTTATGGCGCTGCCGGGGGTTTGGGCCGGTGTGCCACTTGTCTATCATTATCACTCCGCCGAACTCAAACTCGCTGCGCAAAACTCGTTCTATAACACGTTTTTTGCCTGGAGCACTTCTTGGGCAAGGGCACATGTCACGAATTCTTCCTATACCGCCGCGCTCTTGAAGATGCTCAATCCTCGGCTCGCGCCTGTCGTTATCCCCTATGGCTCGCCGCTAGAAATGGAAGCACCCGCGGGCCTAGCTCGGCCACGACGCAAAATCCTTTTTGTCGGGCGGCATATTGAAAGGAAAGGATTGCGCTATCTGATAGAGGCTCTGGCCTTTTTGCCGGAAGATTTCACGCTCACGCTTGCGGGAGAGGGCGACCAGACGCCGGCCCTCAAAACGCTTGCGGGTGGGCAGCCGCGCGTCCGCTTCCCCGGGCAGCTGACTGATGAGGCGCTCTGCGAGTGTTACCTCTCGCACGACTTTTTTGTTTTGCCTGCCATTGTCGATAGCAAAGGCGACACGGAGGGCCTTGGAGTTGTCCTTATTGAGGCGGTGGCGGCGGGCCTGCCGCTTGTAGGCAGCGCAGTCGGAGGAATTCCGGACATCATTCGCGATGGTCAAACGGGGCTTTTGGTGGAAGAAAAACAGCCACAAAAAATTGCGAACGCCCTCCTGCGCCTCGCGCAAGACGAAGGTCTTTGCCAAAGCCTTATCGCCAACGCACGCGCTCATGTCGGGGAAACCTTCTCGTGGAAGGCCGTCGTAAAAGCAACACTTGCGCTTTACGCAAGCACGTCCCGAAAAACCTGAAGCGTCTTTTGCGCGGCAATATCCCAATTGAACTGTGAGGCATGTTCGCTGCCAAGTTGCAGCCGCCGCTCGAGCTCTTCTCCCGTCAAGGCCGCCAACGAGCAAAGGCCCTCGGCGATGTTTTCGACGGAATACGGATCGCAATATAGCGCGCTCTCGCCGCAAACCTCCGGCATCGCCGCCGTTTGGCTGACCAGCACCGGAACGCGCGCCGCCATGGCTTCGAGCGGCGGAAAGCCAAAACCCTCATAAAGCGAAGGAAAAATAAGACCTTTGGAATGTTTAACAAGCGCGCGCAATTCCGCGTCGGAACCGCGTTCGATAAGAGAGAGGCGATTGGAAAGCTTTTTGAGAAGCCGCCAAGCGGCAGGTTCTTTTTTCTCGAGGTATTTATAGGGGCCCACGCAAACAAGACGCTGAGGCAGTTTCGACTTCTCGTAGGCGCGCAAAAACCGCGTGGTGTTTTTTTGGCGGTAGAAGCTGCTGATAAAAACGAAGTAGTCAAAAGGATAGGGCCGCTCGGCCGGAGCGGAGGTAAACCAGTGCGGATCCACGCCGTTGGGAACGACATGAATCGAGGACTCGGGAATTTTGGCCTGTAAAAGAAGCTCGCTCTTGGAAAACTCCGAGACGGTCAAAACTGCATCGGCCTTTTTGCGGATGCGCGCATAGGCCAGACGTGCATAAAAGCGATAGAACCAATCGGCCATCGAGGTAAAGGGAAAGGCGTCATGAACCGTCACGATCAGCTTCTCGATCCCCACCCACGGTACATTGAACTGGGGACACCAAAAAGCCCCACCACGAAGTTCTTTGGCCCAAAAAAGCTGCTCCTTGAACCCAAAAACCCAATGCGGGCAGTAGCGGACTTCCGCATCAGGCTGGTATTGGCGCATCCAAACCGCAGCGCCCTCGGTATGGACGTAGATGCGAACCTTGAGTCCCAACTCCTCAAAACGAATCCGCTTGAGCAAATTCTGCAAATAAGTACCTATTCCAGACGAAAAAAGGAGCCGCGCATCAATCGATAGGAGGGGCCGACGCATGCGTTATTGTACGGCCTTTTTGGCATGACAATCAAGGTTGGGCATCCTTTTGGGGCCCTCGGCGAAAGATTCCCACAAGATTGGGCGAGGCGTAAACGAATTTTTTACCCGGCGCAAAGAGAAATCTCGCAAGCCCTCCAAAGATAGCACGTAGAGGTTTTGCAAAAAGCGCATAGCAGCTGAGCCGCCAGCACTGCGAGAAGACGGGCAACGCCTCCGCCTTGAGGCCAAGCGTTTGTAGCCCGCAAAGCTCCGCCACATACCTTAACTTTCCACTACCAAAAAAGGTCTTATGCGTGGGGTCGCCGTTTTGGAAGGCAATTCCGCAGACGGAATCCCCATTCGGAACTCTCACAAGCAAAACGCCTCCTGCCCGTAAATGTCTTTTTAGGCGCGAGAGAAAATTGCCCGCTTCCTCTATTTCGAGGTGCTCGAGAACATCGAAAAGGACTATCAGGTCGAAATCTTGCGGCGGGAGCGCTTCGAGCTCTTGCGGCGTGAACGCGTTAAAACCGGATTGGCGAGCCTCTGCCACCAGAGTGACGTTTACCTCCACCCCCGAAACCTCCCAGCTCTTTTCTCGGGCAAAGCTCAAAAACGCGCCATTGCCAAAACCGACATCCAAAACTTTTTTTATATTTTTAAGCCCCGTCCTTTTTATTTCAGCTGAAAAAAGAGCCCGCTGGTATTGGGCAAGCGCGCCAAAAGGCTTCTGAGCGCCCCAGCCCTTCCACGTTAGATAACTGGAACCAAATTCACTCATGCAGCAAGCACCTTTCTAAGCACATCCATTGTCTCGCGCGCGGTTTTCTCCCAAGTGTATTCCGCCGCGCGTTTGCGACCCTGCTCAATGCGTCGCGTACGCTCATCTCCCTGCAATCCCGCCAAGCACCGGAGGCCTTCGGTCATTTGGCCAATATCCAGAGGATCAAAGTACAGCGGGCTTTCGCCGCAAAGCTCCGGCATCGGTTCTGCGGTACTCACAAGCGCAGGGACTCCCGCCGCCATCGCCTCGAGCGGAGGCAAGCCAAAACCTTCGTACACAGAAGGCATCACAAGGCCATCCGACCCTTTCACGACCGCACGCAAGGGCGCGCCGATAAGCTCGTCGGCAAAAACAACTCGCTCACCCATCGCGCGCATGGCACGCACGGCCTTCTCGTCGCGGAGCTTCAGGTTTTTGAAAGCCCCTACGCAAACAAGCTTTTGCGGCACGTCGGCTTTCTTGAAAGCCTCCAAAAAGCGCGGCAAGTTCTTATGCGGCTTGATGTTGCCGACATAGACAAAATACGCAAAATCAAAGGGCTTGGGCAATTTCTCGTCCTCGCTCCACGCGCTCTCAACTCCCAGTTTGGTCACATAAATCGGGAGTTTTTTGAGTCCGCCCCTCTCCTGCGACATCTTTTTGGCAAAATCCGAAACGGCAATCGCCGCATCCGCCTTTTGCGCGATGCGCCCAAACATCACGCGCGAGTAAATATTCAGAATCGGCGAAACATAGCGCGTCATGCACAGACACGCATCATGGAGGGTGGCCACCAGCTTCTCATAGCCGCACCACGGGATATTGTAGCTGGGAGCCCAGAAAAATCCGCCCTTCAGGTTCCGCAGCCAAAAAAGCTGTTCCTGGGGCCTGTAAATCCAGTACGGACAACGCACCAGTTCCGCCTTGGGCTGATATTGACGCAGGAAATCGGCCTCGCGATCGGTGCGGTAGTAAATTCGCACAGGGAGCCCCAGCTCCGAAAAATCCATCCGCTTGAAAAGGTTTTGCTCGTAAGTACCGATACCCCCCGAAAAGAGCATTCGGGCGTCTGTGCAAAAAAGCGCACGCTTCATTTTTACACTCTATATAAAATCAATGGGTTTGCCAATCCCGCGCTTTTTCTGTTAAAAATGGCCTATGGCATCCGATACCGAAATCCGTGAGGCGCGCTTGGCCAAAGTCGAGGCTTTCCGCGCCGCAGGGCTCAGCCCCTACCCTTCGACCGCTTTTGCCGCCGAACCCATTGCGGAAGCGCTCAAAAAGCCGGAAGGCCAGACGGCAACAGTAGCCGGACGCGTGGTGCTCTTTCGCGAGATGGGCAATATCACTTTTTTTCATATCCAAGACCGTTCCGGACGGATGCAGATGGTGCTCAACAAACGCACCTACGTCCCGTCCAATCCCACTGCCGATTACAAGTTTTGGCTCAAAAAACTCGACTTGGGCGACCATGTGACAATCAAGGGAGAACGCGTTAAAACCAATACCGGCGAGCCATCGCTGGCCGTCGCAGAAATAACTCTCATCTCCAAGTCACTCCTCCCCTTGCCTGAAAAGTGGCACGGCTTGAGCGACCCCGACCAAATTTATCGCCAGCGCTACCTTGACCTTATCATGAACCGCGAGTCGCTTGAGCGCTTCATCAAACGCTCGCAAATCATCTCCGAACTGCGCGCCTACCTCAACTCACGGGGATTTTTGGAGGTCGAAACTCCCATGCTCCAAGAAGAAGCCGGCGGCGCGGCGGCGCGGCCCTTTACTACCCATCACAACGCCTTCGATCACGATTTTGTCCTGCGCATCGCCACCGAGCTGCACCTCAAACGCCTCTTAGTGGGAGGAATGGAAAAGATTTTCGAGATAGGCAAAAACTTCCGCAATGAAGGCGTAGACCGCAAACATCTCCCCGAATATACCGGCTTTGAGATTTATCAGGCATACTCGGATTTTCGCGGCATGATGGAGCTTTTCAAGGGGATGGTGATGCACCTTTGCAACAACGTCTTCCACAAAACCGTTTTCAAGCGCCCCGATTCTGAAGGCGGCGCGGCAATCGACTTTGGCGCACCATGGCGCGAGGCGCGCTACCGCGACTTGGTTTGCGAGTATATAGGAGATGCAGAGTTCTTTAAACGCACCAAGGCCGAGAAAATCGCCGCCGCTCAAAAACTGGGGCTTGAGGTGCAACCCTCATGGGAGGAATACGAAATCGTCAACGAAATCTACGGCAAAAAAATCGAGTCGACGCTCATTGGGCCCACTTTCGTGACGCATTTGCCGCGCGAGCTGTGTCCCTTGGCCAAGCTTAATGCGGAAGACCCGAGCCTTATCGATGTTTTCGAGTGTGTCATTGCGGGCATGGAGGTGGCCCCCGCTTACTCCGAGCAAAACGACCCCATCATCCAGCGCGAGCTCTTCCTCAAGCAAATCGGCGAAGAGACGCAACGCTTTGACGAGGACTTTATCACGGCACTCGAATACGGAATGCCCTCCGCGGGCGGCATGGGTGTTGGACTTGACCGTCTTGTGATGATCTTGTGCGAAACGTCTTCCATCCGCGACACCATCCTCTTCCCCACCCTCAAACCACAGGGCTAGACAACCTTCGCACGCCCCCCCCAGAAACCGCGGTTCCGCCCAACGCAAGGCTTAGCTGCGGCAAAAGCACAAGTCAGCACGAGCGAGAAGCTTGCGGATAAAATTGCGTCTCCCGATATTTGCACGCGGGGAATAAGCCCCTTTTACGTCAGGATGTCAAACATCATTGATTGGGCCGTCTTTGAGCTCGGCGGCCAGATTTTCCAATGCTCTTTGATTGAAGAGGTTTTTAAAGAACTCAAGATGGTAGAGCCCCGATTCTTCCGCGCGCCCCAAAAGCGCGCTCACAGCTCTTTTCCTCCCTTTGCGATAAGTTTTCTCTTCTATTCCGGCGCATAAATACTCGCCTCGAATATCTGCAGCGTCTTGCCTATAGGAGTCCAACGGTGCGCCTAAGTCGCCTCTGGTTATATCAATCATCAAAAAATCTCTCACTCCGGGTCTGGGCGCAGGAGGACGCTGAGCAGTCCCAATAAAAGCTGGCTTTGAACAAGCAGTCACTTCTATCAGATCTGAAATTTCCTTTCCGCACCCATTGGCCGGGACAGAACTTAAAAAGAGAGCTACACTTCGCGCTGCGTTATCCGTCCGGGTTGGATCGAATACTGCCCGGTGATAAAAAAGTGCCATATCAATACAAGCGAAAACCATATCGGACGGATTACCATCGACACAGGGCGCCCCTTTTAAGAAATCCTTATAATTATCGCAGGCCGTGAGACATCGTGAAAGATACGCAAAGTTATAGTAGGTTCGGCGAGGGTCTTCGTAGCATGCGGCCAGCTCTTCGAAAACCTCGCGCAGCTCTTGGCCGCGCGGGTTCTTTTTTTGTGCAAATCCTAGCGTTTGAGCGCTTTGTGAAAACCTCTCCCAAAGCGCGTCTTTAATAGATCCTTGTCCCTTTTCCATAAGCTATTTCCCATCCTCCTTGAGCGCCGCAAGCACTCCGGCGGGCACCAGCTTGGCGACCGTCTTTTGCCAGCCCTTGGGCCCCACAAGCCCCTTGACCATCGAGGACGAAAGCTCCCCGAGTTCGCGCGGCGGTATTAAAAAAACCGTGGTAATTCCCGAGGCCAAGTCGCCATTCACCTGCCTCATCGGATACTCAAAATGAAAATCCACCGCATTGCGGATGCCGCGCAGAATATGCGTAGCACCCTTGCGGCGGGCATAGTTGACCAAATACTCGTTATCGAAAAAATCCACCGTCACATTGCGCAGGGCTTTTATCATCTCACGCAGCATCTCAAGCCGCCGCTTGACCGGAAACGCCGCCCCCTTTTGCGGATTGAGGCCGACCGCCACAATCAGGCGGCCAAAAATTCGCGCCCCCTCCTGAATCATCCACAAGTGTCCGTTGGTGGGAGGATCGAAACTGCCCGCATAGACCCCAATAGGCTTGGAGAACGACGCCTTCATTGCAGCCTATCTTAGGGGAAATTTTGGTGAAACTCAATTCTTCTTTTTGCCTTGGCCGAAAAATAGTTTTACATTTTTACACTTCTGGGCTTATTTTGGGAGTGGCTTTATGTCGTCAACAAGCACCTATCTTGCGCTGCACGGGCTTTTTCCCCACCGGAGGCTTGGGGCGCCGTTTTTTTGGATAGGCACGCTGGGAGTGGGCTTGGGCGTTATGCTCTTGATCCTCGTCGTCTCGGTTATGGAAGGCTTTGGGGCCACCTATCGGCAAAAAATCGTCGAGCTGGGTGGGGATTTGCGCATCGAAAGCCAATTTGGGACGATCGAGCGGCCCGATTTACTTTTGGAGAGCCTCGGCCAATCCTCCGAGATCGCGGCGGCCGCGCCCTATGCTCAAGGGTTCATGATGGTCGAGCACGCGCATCGGCCGGCCTTTCCGATTGTGCGTGGCATCGATCCCAAGCTCGAAGGACAAGTCATTCCCTACGAAAAATCGGAGTTCATCAAGCAAGGCTCGCTCGACGCCTTGGATGACGAAGGCATTATGCTCAGCTCGCTTTTGGCCAAGCAGATTGGCGCGAGGTTGGGCTCAAAGATTGACGTTTACACGCCGCTTATGATTTCCAAGCTTGGGCGCGACGAGCTTTTCCTTCCTCGCGAGCTAAAAGTGGTTGGCCTTTACGAGACTGGCTGGCACGACTTTGACGCCAATACGGTGGTGATGAGCCTGCCGACCTTCCAAGAGCTCTACGGCCTGGGCGACGAAGTTCACGGGATAACGTTGCGCCTAAAAAAAGGGTCGGGGCTGGAAAACGCCAAGCAGAACATCCAAAGCCGCCTTTCGGCCCCCCTGAGCGTTTCGTCATGGAAAGAAAACTTTCGCGACTTTTTGTGGGTGCTCGACTTGGAGCGCAACATGATGTTTTTCCTGATGTTATTTGTCATCGTGGTGGCCGCTTTTGCGATGGGCGCGGCCCAGCTCATGACGGTACTGCGCAAAACCCGCGAAATCGGCCTTATCATGGCAATGGGCGCCACAACCGGAGAAGTCGCTTCGGTGTATGCCTTGCAGGGTTTTGTGGTTGGACTTTTCGGCGTGGGTTTGGGTAATGTCATGGCGCTTATTATCCTCGCCTTTCGCAACCCGATTTTGCACCGCATTGCCGAATGGACCGGCACCGCCGAGACCTTCACGCGCTTCTATCAATTCTACGAGCTCCCCATGAGCTACTCGTGGGGGCTGGCTCTTGTCATTGCCTTTAGCGCCCTCATCCTCTCCACTTTAAGCGGCCTCATTCCGGCCTTTTTCGTTGGCCGACTTAAACCCGCCGAAGCCCTCCGCAACGAGTGATTATGAACAACGACCCCCTTCTTTCCGTCGAATATCTCTCCAAGTCTTTCCCGAATGGACTGACACGGGTTGATGTTTTGAAGGCCGTCAATCTAACGCTTTTTGGCTCTTCGACAACTTCCATCCAAGGAGCTTCCGGCTGCGGCAAAACAACTTTCTTGAATCTCATCTCGGGCCTCGAGACGATGGATGGCGGCGAAGTGCGCTGGGACGGGCGCTCGATTAAGCTCATGCGCGATGCCGAGCTTCACCGCGAACGGGCAGCCTTCATCGGATTTATTTTCCAGCACTACAGCCTCATTCCCGAACTTTCGGTCTTGGAAAATGTCCTCTTGCCCGGGCGGCTCCTGCACAACTGCGACCGCGAACGCGCCGAAGAACTTATTCAGCGCGTGGGGCTCGCGGAGCACCGCCACGATTCCCCCCGCACCCTTTCCGGCGGCGAACGTCAGCGGGCGGCAATTGCGCGCGCGCTCTTTAATCATCCCAAACTCATTCTCGCTGATGAACCCACCGGCAACCTCGACGAGCTCTCTGCGCGCGCGGTGATGGATTTGCTTTGGGAGGTCACTCACGAGCACCAAGCGGCGCTCATCCTGATTTCGCACAATCCCCTTTACGCGCAAAAGGCCGACTACCGCTATCGCTTGAGCGAGGGGAAGCTCTGGCGAGAATGATCTTTCTTAGACCACTTTTCTACGCGAAAAAACACTTCGTCTCTTTACCTTATTTCAACTCGGTCTTCCACCTTACCTCAAGCCCTTCCTCGAAATTATCGACATAGTTGCGAACAAAATCCACCTGCCGCGCCTGCGAAAGCGCCCCCACCTCCGGCCTCCACTTGACTGCAAACGAAATCGCCTTTTCCAAATACGCCTCTGCCTCGGGCCGCTGCTTGAGCCGCTCGGAAAGCGCGAACAGCCGGCTATACGCCAGCATGCGCGTGTAATTGCTATCGATCGGCCGCTGGCCGTGCGCCGCATAGTCCTCCTCCAGCTCGGCAAGTTCTTCGAGCGCCTTTAGGGCTTCCAGAGGAGTCCCGTAAAGATATTTCTCGTTGAGCTCGCGCTGTCGAGAAAGGTAATCATTCAAAGACACCGACGGATGTGAATTGAACAGCAAAGCCACTTCTTTGGGGGCGCTGACGACGCGGCAGCCCACCAAAACCAAAAGAAGTGCGATAAAGAGCACCCAACGCATTTCCCTAGCATCAACGAAAACCTTACAAAGGTCAATGCCGGAGCGCAAAAGCCTAACTTGAGGCTCAATTCTCCCTATCTTTTCACAGGCTGTGTAATGCCCATCTCCACCGCCGCCACGAGCTCCTCAAAGGTGTAGGGCTTGGGCAGCACGCCGCAAAAACCATAGCGCTCAGGATCCGCCATGACCGGATCGTCGGCGTAACCCGTCGAGACAATCGCGCGCACATTCGCGTCGATCTTTCGCAGCTCCTTGAGCGTCTCAAGCCCATTCATTCCACCCGGAAGCGTCATATCCAAGATGGCCACATCAAAACCCTTTTCATTTCGATAAGCCTGCACCGCTTCCGCACCGGTCTCGCAAGCTACAACCGTACATCCGGCCTTCTGCAAAAGTGGCACCATCGCGGCACGAATAAGCTCCTGATCTTCGAGCAAAAGCACACGGCACGTCTTGGAAATTTTTCGATTGGGCTTGGCCTCGCCTTTCGGGGCAAACCCCACCGAAGCGTGCAACGCCTGAGCCGGCCAAAAGGTCTCGAACGTGCTTCCCTTGCCCATCTGCGAAGCCACCCTCACGCAACCTCCGTGTCGTCGCACAATCGAAAGCACCGTCGCCAGTCCCAGTCCATTACCGCTTGCCTTGGTTGTAAAATAAGGATCGAAAATCTTTTTTAAGAGCGCCTCTTCAATGCCGCAACCCTCGTCGCTTACGCTCAAGCGCAAATAGTTTCCGTCTTTGAGCTCCGGCGAGCCTTCCGAAACGCAGTTGCCAAGACAGACCCGCAAATGGCCTCCTTGCGGCATTGCCTGCACCGCATTGACGACTAGGTTGCTCAAAACCTGCACGACCTGTCCCTCGTCCACATCGGCGGGCCACAGCCCTTTTTCGGTATCAAATTCCGCCAGTACGCGCGAACCCCTCAACGAAAACTCAACCGCCTGCCGTGCAATACGTTCCATATCGCAAAGTTTGCGCACAGGCGCCCCGCCCTTGCTGAAAGTCAAGAGCTGCCCCGAAAGCCGCTTGGCCTGATCGAGCGCCGGACGGGCGCCCAGCAGAGCTTTCCACGCACGCGAATTTTCTTCCACTTCCAGCCGCGCCAAATCGAGCGTCGAGTAAAGCGCCGCCAGAATATTATTGAAATCGTGCGCAATGCCGCCGGCCAAAAGGCCCACCAGCTCAAGCTTGGCGTCCTTTTCCTTTTCCTGTTGCAGCTTGCGTTTTTGCGTCACGTCCGAGACCACGAGCGCATACCCCAAATCGCTGCCAACCCGCTGTCCCATCAGCTCGCCCCAAAAATCTTTCTCGTCAGCCGTCGCAAAACGATGCTCCAAAAGCGGCGGCAATTTTCCCTCTTCGCGCAGGCGCTTCTTAATATTTTCCGACTCCGCCGCCTCTGCAAAAAGCGCATCGAGAGGCAAATCGGCCACCAGCTCGCTCCCCCAGCCAAAAAGCGCTTCGGCCGCCGGATTGATCGAAAGGATCTTAAAATCGCCGTCGCAAAAAATGACCGCCGTTGGAATTGTCTGGAAAAACGCCTCCAGCTTGCAGCGCTCCGAGACAAGCTCGTTTTGCAACCGCAGTTTTTCCACCAAGTGTTTGAGCCGATGCGAAAGCACGTTGAAATTGACGGGCTTCAAAATAAAATCGGAGGCCCCCGCCTTGTAAGCGCGCTCAAGGGCCTCATTTTCGTTCATACCGGTCACCATGAGAATGGGGATCTCGCCGCCCTGCGCATGGGCGCGGATTTTTTCGCATGCCTCAAAACCGTCCATCACGGGCATCATTCCGTCGAGAACCACCGCCTCGATAGGATGCCCCGCTTCGGCGGCTCTTTCAAAGAGCTCCACCCCTAACGCGCCATTGGCGGCATCATACACCTCAAAGCCGAATTTCCGCAAAAAGATCACCTCTGTTTTTCGCAGGGCTTCATCGTCCTCGACTACCAAAACGCGCGCGCTCACAGCTTTTTGTAGAGTTTTTGAAGTGAATCGACGGAGACGCTCGGGGTGGCGCTGGAACGGAAATTTCCCATCGAAAGCTTCAAGAGCAACTGTTCATTTTCGCGATCGAGCATCAAAAGCTGCATGACGCTATCCTGCAAAGCGTGCAATTTTTGTTTTTGCGCAGGAGTCTTATTTTCGCGCATCGCCTCAAGCTCCTTGAGGGAGCCATCCAGTTTTTCGAGGAGCTTCTTTTTCTCCCCCATCAAAGCGGTGTGCGCTTCCAGTTTGCCCGCTTTCAAAAGCGTATTCTCCTGCAAAAAAATCTCGCGCGCCAAGCCCAGCGCGCTTTCAAAATTCTGAAGCGTTTCTTCCATACCGCGCATCTTAACCCCCATGCCACAGACAAGACAACGCGGAAATGCGTCTTGCCAAGGCCCAAACAATTTTACACTTTTGCGCGTTAAAACTTGAGTTCGCCTCCAAACCTCATCATCTTTGGGGACCATGGTGCTTCAGGAGATTCCCAATACCCGCCTTTCCGCCCAGCTCAAAAGCATTGCGGCGCGTTGCCGCACCGAGCGCGTTACGCTGCGTGAAGTCATGCAAGCGCTTAGGGGAAGCTCGACGCTGCTTTTTATTTCGCTGCTGTGTCTGCCGTTCTTGCCGATTGTTTCACCTCCCGGCGTCTCAATTCCCTTCGGCATCATCATTGCCATTTTCGGCGTCCATCTCACGCTCGGCCAGCAGCCCATTATTCCCGATAAATTCCTCAACGTGGTTGTGCCTCGGCGCTTTTTCCCGGCGTTTCTCGAGGGTGCGGGCTGGCTTTTGCGCGGGATCGAGTTCTTTAGTCGGCCGCGTTGGCATCTGCTTATTCAAACTCCGCTTTTGCTGCAGTTCTATGGGCTCGTCATTTTATTGAGCGCCATTTTACTGATGATGCCGCTGCCGATTCCTTTTGCGAATTCCCTTCCGGCGCTCACGATTTTGCTTTTTGCCTTGGCCATGATCGAACGGGATGGGCTACTGGTCCTTTTGGGAGCGCTCTCATTCGTTACAACCCTGGGCTATTTCACGTTCCTGATTCTCGGCGGCAAGGCTTTGCTGGAGAAGCTTCTGCAATAGGACTCCTGCGCGCTATCCTGCCAACTTGGCGACAAGCGGCCCCATAGGCAAAAAGAGCGCCACCACCATCACGGCCACCACAAGCGCCACGCCAATCACAAGCGAGGGCTCCAAGAGTCCCATGAGCGCTTTGATCTTCAGCTGCAGTTCTTCCGAGCATAGCCTTCCCAAGTGTGCGCAGCTCTCCGGCAGCGACCCTGTCGTCTCCGCCAGTGCCGTCAGCTCCACCTGTGAAACTTCAAAACACCCGCTTGCGCGCAAAATCTCGCTCAAGCGACGTCCCTCGCGCGACTGGGCCACTCCACGCTCAAGGGCTTCTCCAAGCCCGACGGTGCGGGCAGTCTTGGCCGTTAGCTCAAGCGCTTCATCGAGCGTGGCCGCATTTTGCAGGAGCGTCCCCATTGTCGCAAAAAAGTCCGCCTGCGCCGAAAGACGCCCAAGCAAGCCCCCTTTGGAGCGGCCTTTGCCGCGGCTGGATTTCCATATCGCCACACCTGCCCCAACCGCTGCCGCAAGCCCCGCCCAAAACACCCACGAACGCAAGGCCTGCCCCAAGGCCATGACTCCTTGCGTCAGCGCGGGCAGTTCTTCTATCCCCATCGAAGCGAAAAGCTTTTCAAACCGAGGCAACACAAAGGCCGAAAGCAAGGCGCACAGGCCCGCGCACAAACAAAGCACCAGTGTCGGATACAGGCTTGCGCCGAGAAGTTGCGAACGGAGTTTTTTTTGGCTTTCCAGCCTTTCCGCCACAGCCCCAACCGCCTCCGGAAGCTTTCCCGCACGCTCGCCAGCCAGCAAAATGCCCTTCAAGGCCCCTTCTTCCACCGAGGCGCTCAAGGGAGCCCCTGCGCGCAAGCGTTCGAGAAGCCCCTCGGTAAAGATACGTTCATCCGCCGAGGCGCTTTCCTTTTTTAAAATTTCCAGCGCCTTCAAAAGCGGCAGCCGATGTTTCAAGAGCGTATCGAGTTTTTTCCAAAAGAAAAGTTTTTGAGCCATGTTTTTATGAACAGACCGTCTCAGCAGATTACCGCCATCGCAATCGCCACTCCGGCGGAATGCGAGAGCGAAAGCAGCACCCCTTTGCCCTTCATTTTTTTGAGGAGTCGCCGCCCCATCGCGTCCAAAACCACCTTGGGTGCGCCGGAGAAGTCCGCGACCACTTCGACGGAGGTCCATTTCAGCTCGCCGCCTATTCCCACGCCAAAAGCTTTGGCGACGGCCTCCTTGGCGGCCACGCGCGCGGCGATCGAGGGGTAAAAGTCGCTTTTCGAAAGGCAATACGACTGCTCCGAAGGCGTCATCACCCGTGCGAAAAAGCGGTTCCCGTGCCGGCGGTGAATGGCGCGGATGCGATTTACCTCCACCAAATCCACACCTATGCCCGATACGGAGTTCATGAGAGTTTATCCTCGCTGCTAAAAACAAAATCGACCAAGGGCGACTCCCCTGCCTTCAATTTTCTCAAGAAAAGCGGACGATGTTCCGTCGAGGCGCCGAATTCACGAATGGCATCCCGATGCCGCCGCGTGGCATAGCCCTTGTGTTCGGCAAAGCCGTAGAGTGGCAATTTAATATCCAACCCGTCCATGATGCGATCGCGGGTTACCTTGGCAACAATCGAGGCCATCGCGATCGCGAGGCTCAATGCATCGCCGTGAACAATCGCCTGATGTCGGAAGGGAAAGTTTTTAAGCGGATTTCCGTCCACCAACACGCGCACGGAGCCCTCGAAGTTCTCCGTCGAGAGCTGCTCCTCAAAAAGCGGCGCCGCCGCCTCGTGATGGGCCAACGCTCCTTGGCCGAGGTATTTTTCCAAGCTCTCCAGCGCGCGCTGCATGGCAAGTTTCGTCGCGCCCAAAATATTGTGCTGCTCGATCTCCGCGACGGTCGCAATTCCGACGGAAAAAAACATCTCTCCAGTATCTTTAAGCCGCGACATTTCGGCGTAGAGCGCATCGCGTTTTTTTGGCGAGAGCTTCTTCGAGTCATCAATTTCCGCCGAGCGTTGACGGCACCACACCGACTGGTAAAAGGCTTCTTCCAAAGCTACCGCGCCCGCCACGACTGGCCCCGCCAAAGCCCCGCGTCCGGCCTCGTCAATCCCGACGATTCCTCCGGCCGCGTTCAGATAGGCCAAATCATGCTCCCAAAGCGCACTTTGCATCGCGCGAAGCATAAAACAACGCAAGGCCCCTTGGCGAGCAAAGTTTGCATTCTGCAAAAAAGAAAGACGTTCCCCCCTTGCTATCAGCTATAAAGTTTCTTCGGTGTACCCGTTAAAGCCCGAAAAATGGTAGGTTTCAGCACTCCCCGAGGCCTCAAGGCTCGCGGCCGGAAGAGTCATCGCCGAGCTCCAAAACTGGTGTGAATGGCCGCCCCAGGTTACGGGTGTTTTGAGCAACCCCAATACGCGGCTAATCGAGGCATCTGCCGTCAGGCTTTGCAAGTCTCCGCCTTGAGTTTTGTAGCGCGTTAGCGCCTGGTTGAGGGTTGCCAGCGTTTGCCTTTTTGAGGTTCGTTTGGCCTCATCGACATAAGCCCCCACATAGGGGATTGCAGCGGCGATAATCATGGCGATGATCGCGAGGACAGCCAGCAGCTCGACCAAAGTAAAGGCGCCGCGGGGTTGGGTAGGACCGATAATCTTCATCTTTTTATCTACCCCACCTTTATTCTTCCTAATACCGCCTCCGTCTCCCATCAAGCACAAACATCTACCGCACCGAAAGCCGTACCAGCTCATCGGCATCATCGTCGCGCGCCGCCTCATTTTTGCGCTCAAAGCCGCATTTTTCGCATCGGTGCAGAATTACCTTCCGTCCTCCTTTTATCTCAAGTCCCACCGGTCGCATCATTCCGCCACAGTCGGCCTCCCGATCGCCCGGGTTTATGTCCACATGCTTGCTCCACAGGCACCGCGGGCAATGATTCGTATATCCGCTGCCAACGACCTTCGCGCCGCAATGCTCACAGATAAAATCCTCCTTGCGCCTCTGAAAAAGCTTCGGCATTTTTCGGCTATTTCTTCTTCGGCCGCCAAAAGCTATATTTGACAATCGCCCAAAGCGCCCGCAGCGCGTCCTTCCAACCGATTTTCTTCCCTTCGGCATAGGAGCGCGCATAATACGAAATGCCCATCTCATACACGCGGCACCCCAGTCGCGCCACTTTGGCGGTAACCTCCGGCTCAAACCCAAACCGCGGCTCCGCCAGCGGAATGCTCTGAATAACCTCGCGCTTAAACATTTTATAACACGTCTCCATGTCCGTCAGGCGCATATTCGTGAACATATTGGAAACGCCCGTCAAAAACTGATTGGCCAGCGTATGCCAAAAGAATGTCACGCGATGCGCCCCGCACAGCGAAAACCTCGAGCCATAGACCACATCCGCCTTGCCCTCTTCGATTGGCTTGATCAGCCGGCTAAACTCGTTGGGGTCATACTCCAAGTCGGCATCCTGCACGACCACCACATCCCCTGTCGCCGCGGCAAAACCGGTTCGCAAAGCGGCCCCCTTGCCGGCATTCTTCTCATGATAGAGCACCTTTGCGACAATCGGCGCAATCTCTTCTTTCAAGATCTCCCGCGTGCCGTCCTTCGAGCAATCGTCCACGACGATAATCTCCTTTTGCAGCTCCGGTGCGGCCTTGCGCACAGCCTCAACAACCGTCCGGATTGTCTTGCGCTCGTTATAACACGGAATAACCACCGTCAAAATCATATCGCCTATGCTACTTTGCAGGCTAATGCTTTGCGACACAATTTTTCTCTTTCGAGGCCCCAAGTCTTGCCGTAAGCTCCTCGTCTCTTTTAAGCTTCCCCCATGCATATTCTCATCACCGGTGGCGCGGGCTTCATCGGCTCCCATCTGGCGCTCAAGCTCCGCACCCGCGGCCACGAAGTCCACATCGTCGACAATTTCGATCCCTACTACTCCGTCGCGCACAAGCACCGCAACGCCGCGCTCCTGCAAAAGGCCGGCATCTTCGTGCATCGCCTCGATCTTGCGCTCGACCCATTGGAAGGCATACTCGAGGGCGCCCAGGCCGTCATCCACCTGGCCGCCCAACCAGGAAACGATGCCACCACGTCCTACGCCTCCTACATCAAAAACAATTTCCACGCTACCGTCGCGCTTGTCGAAGCCCTCCGCGGCACCTCCGTCCGCTTTCTTCACGCCTCCACTTCCTCCGTTTACGGCCTCGACGCGACAGGCCCCGAGACGACCCTTCCCGCACCCGTTTCGCCCTATGGGGTCACCAAGCTTGCGGCCGAAGCGGCGGTGCAAAGCGCCACGCGCCGCGGTGAGCTTGAGAGCTGCATCCTGCGCTTTTTCTCGGTCTATGGCCCCCGCGAGCGCCCCGACAAGCTCTTCCCAAAGCTTTTCGCCGCGCTCAAGCACAACCGTGAGTTTTCCCTCTACGAAGGCTCCCTCGCCCATCGCCGTTCTTTTAGCTATGTTGGCGACATTGTCACGGGCGCCCTTCTAGCCCTCGAAAACTGGCCAAAATCCCGCGGCGAAATTTTCAATCTGGGCTCCGAGGCCACTTTTACAACCGCCGAAGCGCTTGATCTTGCGCAAAAAATCTCTGGCGCCACGCTCAAAATCAAAAACCTGCCCCCGCGTCCCGGCGACCAGCTCTCGACGCACGCCCACATCCAAAAAGCCCGCGACCTCCTTGGCTTTGCGCCCCAGACGACCCTCGCCGACGGCCTTACGCAAACATGGGCTTGGGCGAAGGAAAATTTATAACCTCGCCTCTCGGCGTATTTTTTGCTAAGCTTGCCTTATGTCAAAACGTCGGGATTTGCGCGAAGCGGTGGTCGAGTTTCTCTATTTTTGGGAGATCGCCCGTCCGCAAAAGATGGAACTCGAGACCTCCATGGCCACGCTTTGGGAAGCCTTCGAGCTTCCCTCCGACAACATGGAATTTTGCCGTGGCCTTATCGTGGGCGTCCTGCAAAATGCCGAGATGATCGACAAAGCCCTCAAGGAACGCCTCGAAAACTGGGATCTCTCGCGCGTCCACAAGGTGGATTTGACCATTCTTCGGCTGGCGGTTTACGAATTTTTCTTCCGTCCCGACATTCCACCTGTGGTGACGATCAACGAAGCAGTCGATCTCGCCAAGAGCTTTTCCAACGAGGAGTCGGGACATTTTATCAACGGCATCCTCGATAAAATTGCCGCCACGCTCGATCGCCCCCTGCGCGAAGCCGCCAAATAATTCTTCCCATGCCAGACCTGCCCGATCTCCCGCCCACGCCCCCTGCACCCAAAAAAGATGAGCCTACGCAGGAATTTCCTGGCCCCCTGTTGCGCCAAGCCCTCCGTCCCCACAACTTAAGAAGATATGGCGCTCTTGCTGCAGCCGCGCAACTGGCCCAGCGCAACAAACGCCCGCCCGAAAAGAAGTCCTAACCTTGCCTCGCGCGGTTGACAACGGGTAGTATATTGCTTATTTTTGTCCAATGTCCTCTTCAGCCCCCCTCAACATCCTCGATCTCTACCGTCACGCTTCCACAGCCGATAACGAGGCGCAACGCGTTGCGGGGGGCTACACCGATACACCACTGAGCACAAAGGGCGAACAGGCCTGTTTGGCCACCCACCTGATCTTGCTGCTTAAAGGCGTCTCTACCACTTACAACCTTATCTATCATCCCAAGCTCCAGCGCGTTTGCAGAACCATAGAGCTGCTTGGCCTTCGCGGGCCTCTCCAGCCAACGGACGCCCTCCGCGAATGCCATTGGGGCGCCTACGAAGGGCGTCTTTACAACGATCCGTCTGTCCAGACCGCCTTCCAGCGCATCAAGACCGACCTGGATTGGGCGCCCCCTCGAGGCGAAACGCAAAGGCAATTCCGCACACGCATCCACGGCTTTTTGCTTCCAAGAGTCTCGCGATTTCTAGGCCGTCGCACGGCCATCGCCTCGTCCTTTGGCGCCATCCGAGCGCTTCTTGTCGGGTACTTCGACTTACCGCATCCCCAAGGCTTTTCGATCGGCGTGCCCAACTGCTCGATTACCCGCATCCACCTCGACCGTCCCCGCGTTGTCGCCGAAGCCGTCGAACACTTCGACCCGCGCGACCCGGAGTGGCGCCCAGGCTTTTGCCCCATCGAACAAGCCTGTCCCTTGAGCACCCCCTAAAGCGCACGCTCGAGCATAATGGTCATTCTTTTGAAACCAAGTTTTTCATAAAACTGCAACGCCCTTCCGTTGCCAGCCGAGGCCACCACGCGCAGCAGTTTCGCACGCCGCATGCGGCTTCAGCCGCGCACTTCCCCCTCTGGGGGACGGAATCCGCAAAGCGGATTGCGAGGGGGCCTTTCCCTTTCCGTGCTGCCCGGCGCTCACTTATCTCCTCTAAAAATCCCAAATTTCCACTTCTCTATTCCCTGACTTCCTCGCCCAACACCTTCTTCCCGCCCTCCCAGCGCTTCAGATACGCGCTCATCCGGCAATGCCCGTTTTCGGTCAGGCTCACGCGACTCCCCGCGCCCATGACCTCCACCTGTTTAAGCCCCGCCGCCGGATTTGCCCTGTCCTTTTCAAACGCCGCCACCAAAAGCTTCAGGCAATCATACCCATAGCAGGGCCCCGTAAAAGGTTTATACCCAAACCGCTTTTCAAACGCCGCATCGAATTCCACCCGATGATCGGCTGCGCCGCTCCACCACGTCCCCTCCGGCAGCATCCCCATATCCGCCTCAAGCTGGTCAAACCCTTCAATTGAGGTCAAATTTTTAACTCCATCCGAAACGAGCTGCCTTGTCAGAAGCGTAGCCGTCGGCGGATACGCCAGCACAACCCCCAAGTCCCATTCCTTTTCGCGCGCCTTCAAACTCACCATCCTAAATTCCCTAAGCGACGGGTCAAAATGCTGCACGTCTATAATCTCCATCCCCGGATAATTCGCAATTTGTTTTTTAATCTCAATTTCTCCGCGCATGAGCGCATAATCCTTCAAAACAAAGAGCGCCAATTTTTTGTATCCTTTTCGCGCCGCCTCCTCAAGCATCAGCCGCGCCGTCACTTCCACGGGCGTCCAAACACAAAAGGTCGTCTGCCCATCCGCCGGACGATCGTCGAGCGCCAACACCAGCTGCGGCACTCCCGCGCGTTTCAAAATCGGCGCACAAACATACGCCGCCTTGTCAAACGTGTTGATGACGGCGTCCACCTTATCCACATTGACAAGCTTTTGCACCGCAAGCGCCAGTCTCCCCCAGTCGCTCTGCCAATCCTCAAAAACCAGCTGCACCTCATCGGGCTTTAGCCCCAGCTCCTCATACGCCAGAATTACGCTATCCCGATACGGCTGCCCCCACCAATCCTGCGGCCCCGTCAGCGGCGCAAGCACCCCGATTTTAATCGGCTGCGCTGCGGCCAGCGTGCAAAGGCACAGCCCCGCCCAAAATAAAAACCCTTTCATGCCCTCATTTTTGCGCAAAGTCGCTCCGAGGCAAGTTTTTCCGGCCCTCTGTTGGGTTGACTCCGAATTGTAAAAGCCTCAAAATACTCGAAATGCTTGATTCCGTATTTGGCTTTTTTTCCAATGACATTGGCATCGACCTTGGGACGGCCAATACGCTGGTCTATGTTAAGGACCGCGGGATTGTTCTGCGCGAGCCCTCCGTTGTTGCGATTCGCAATGCCGACCGCAAGGTGATTGCCGTGGGCGACGAAGCCAAGCGCGTCTTGGGCCGCACGCCAGCCTCAATTACCGCGATTCGCCCGATGAAGGACGGAGTCATTGCCGACTTCGACATTAGCGAGGCGATGCTACGCTATTTTATCAACAAGGTGAAAAGCACCGTCAAATTTGTTCCCGTACGTGTCGTGATCGCCGTTCCTTCGGGCATCACCGAAGTCGAGCGCCGGGCGGTGCGCGAAAGCGCCACCCATGCCGGAGCCTCCTCGGTTTACATCGTCGAAGAGCCCAAAGCGGCTGCGATCGGCGCGGGCCTTCCCGTTGCCGAACCGGCCGCGAGCATGATCTGCGATATCGGCGGCGGCACGACCGAAGTGGCGGTCCTCTCCTACGGCGATGTCGTCTATTCCAAGAGCATCCGCGTGGGCGGCGACGAATTCGATCTTTCCATCACCAACTACATGAAGCGCGCCTTCAATCTGGTGATCGGCGAACGCACCGCCGAAGAAATCAAAATTCGCATTGGCTCGGCCACTCCCCTGGACGAAGAGCTCACGCTCCAAGTTCGTGGGCGCGATGCTGCCGCCGGTTTGCCCCGCACGGTGACCATTTCCTCTCAGGAAATCCGCGAAGCCATCCGCGACAATCTTTCGATGATCGTCGAGGTCGTCCGCAACGTTCTCGAGCGTTGCCCGCCGGAGCTCTCCGGCGATCTGGTTGACCGCGGCTTTTTCTTGGCTGGCGGAGGCGCGCTCATTCGCAATATCGATCGTCTTCTCTCGGACTCCACGGGGGTTCCTGTGACGGTCGCCGACGACGCCCTTTCGGCAGTCGCGAACGGCACGGGCTTCTATCTCGAGCATCTCGACTGGCTCGAGAAACACACGCGCGTCGGCTAGGGCCGCATGGCCCAGAACCCAAGACACGCAAAGCGCCCGGCTTTTGGCAGGGGGAGTGTTTTGCCAGGGATATCTTTATCCTCCCTGCGCCGCGGCCTTCGGCCCAAAAGCTTCCACCCCCTGCCCGATCTCGTTTAATTACTTTCGACATCCCTCTTGCCCTTTGCTGTTTTTTTCGGGAAGCTTTCGCTCGCTTCCGCTCGCGCGGCGCCGCCCTTGCGCACAGCCTCTTTTTCCGCTAAACTCCCTCCATGACTTTTGCCCGACGCCGCTGGAAATCCATCCACACGCTTCTTGCGGTCGTCGGGCTTTCGGCGGGGCTCGCCATCTTGCCGATCGGGCCCAAGAGCTTCATGAAAAGCACGCTCATCGAGGCTCAGGCGCCGCTTTGGACGGCCTTGCGCGACTTGAGCGACTGGCAGGACGCCGCCGCGCTCAAGCTGCGCTCCAAGGACGATCTTGTTTCCATCATCCAGGAACTTGCCTCCACTCAAGCAGGTTTGGAACTCAAAATGAAAACGCTCGAAGCCGTGGAAGCCAAAAATGCGCGGCTCGAGGGACTTTTGAATATGCCCGCCTCGGCAGGCTACGAGACGCGCGTGGTGCGCGTCTTGCGCCGCGATGTCAACTCTTGGTGGCAACTCCTCTGGATCGACGCGGGTTCCGCCCAAGGCATCTGCGCGGGCATGGGGGTTATTTCACGCGAAGGGGTGCTGGGGCGCGTCCGCGAGGTCTTTGAACAAAGCGCGGTGGTGGAGCTGGTCACGTCTCCCTATTTTCGCATGGCCGTGCAATTTCCCGACGATGCGCGCCCCTTCATCTTCCAAGGGGGCAGCCTCGCCTTCGCACAGGCCCCCACGGGGAACGTTTCAGCGCTCCAACCCGAGATGGCGCTCAAGGCTGACGCCACGCGCCCCCTTGTCACCACGGGCTTAAGCGGCAGCTTTCCGGCAGGGCTTCCGGTTGGCACACTTTTCGAGACCTCCACCCTTTCCGAGGGCGGGCTCATCGAGGGCCGTGCGCGGCTCGCGGCCCCTATCAATTCCCTGCGCGAGGTTTGCGTCCTTGTCCCCTACCGATGAAACGACTCACGTTCACCATTTTTTTGTTTCCTCTGCTCGCTCTTTTTTTGTGGACGTGCATAGGTAGCGCGCTCGCCTTTCCCATAGGAGCGCTGATGGTCCTGCCGCTTATTTATTTTGGCTGGAGACAAACCCTTGTTTATGTCCTTGTTTTGACCCTTGTTTGGGAAAGCACCACGCCACTGCCGCTGGGCAGCACGGCGGGGCTTTTGACTTCCAGCGTTTTGCTTTTGCAGCTTTTCTTCCGCCACCAGTTGCGCGCCAATTTTCTCACGCGCGCCTTCACGGCCATTCTTTTGCAAAGCGTCGTCGTGTTCTCCTATGGGCGCTTTTGGCCCTCTCAGACATTCTCGGGCGCGGCGCTCCAGTTTAGCCACACACTCGGCGCGCTTCTGCTGGGGATGTTTCTTGCACTCGCGTGGCTGGGTGTTATCGAAACGCTCTCCGTGCAACGCGGAGGCAACCTCAACGAACAACTCAAGGACCTATGAACGATCTTTCGCAACGCATCTATTGGCTCGGCGCGGTCATGGGCGTGCTTTTTCTCATTCTTTTTGGCGGGCTTCTCACGCGCCAGCTCATCCAATATCCACACTTCAAAAAACTGGAGGCGCGGCAGAGTCTCCGGCGCGTGCTTTTGCCGGCGCCGCGCGGGCTTATTACCGACCGCAACGGAAACGTCTTGGCCGAAAACCAGCCGCGCTTTTCGCTTATCGTTTATCTGGGAGAGCTGCGCGCAGAGTTGCGCGAGGAGCAAATCAAACAGGTGCGCCGCGCGCGCGAAGCGGGACAAACGCTCTCCCGCGACGCCCTCTTGGAGAGCTCTCTTTCAAATGTGCTCCGCCGGCACCTCGGCGGCATCGAGAAGGCGCTGGGAACACCCATTCCGGTCGAGCTTGAAAAGCTCCGCAAGCACTACCAGCAAAAGCCGCTGATGCCCTACACGCTTTTGGAAAATCTCTCGCTCGAGCAATTCGCGCGCCTCACCGAACTTTTGCGCGTGGACGCCCCCTTGCAGCTTCAGGTGCGTTCCTTGAGAAACTACCCGCAGGGGGGCTCCCTCTGCCACGTTTTGGGTTTTGTTTCGATGCGCGATCCGGAAGTGGAGGAGAATGCGCTGCGCACTTTCAGCACCAAGGACCAAGTCGGCATCAATGGGATCGAAAAGCAGTTTGACGAAACGCTCTCCGGCTCTATCGGCGAGGAGCTTTGGCTCGTGGATCCGGCGGGCTTCCGCTGTGAACCCACGCGCCGCGACTCCGCCCGTCCAGGGCGCGATGTCGCGCTGACGGTGGATATTAAATTGCAAAAGGCGGTGGAGGCGGCCTTTGGCGGCAAGATTGGCGCGGCGGCGGCGCTCGACGTGCACACGGGAGAGGTTCTGGCGCTTTGCAGCCGCCCGGGCTACAATCCCAACGAGCTTCTGCCACGTTTTAGCGCCGCAACCGACGCCAAAATCCGCGTGCACAATGGCTGGATCAATCGCGCCATTCAAGGGCTTTACCCTTCCGGCTCCACGTTCAAGCTGATTACCGCCCTTGCCGCGATGGACGCGGGAGTCCTCGATCTCGACGAAACGATTTCCTGCTCCGGGTCGCTGATGGTCGGCAATCGCGCCTATCCCTGCAATAAAAAGGACGGCCACGGCCCAATGGATTTGCGCCGTGCGATCGAAAAAAGCTGTAATGTCTATTTTTACACCATGGGGCTGCGGGCGGGACCCGAGGCGCTCATGCGCAAGGCCCGCGAATATGGTTTTGATAGTCAAACACATATAGAATTGCCAGGGGAGACCACCCGGATGCTGGTGCCCTCACCCGAGTGGAAAAAACGCGTTTTATTCGAACCTTGGTATGCAGGAGATACCGCAAACCTTTCTATTGGACAGGGTTATCTACTTGTCACGCCTTTGCAGATGGCTGCAATGACGGCTTCGCTGGCGCGTGGTGACAAATTGACCCCCGTCACCATTGTAAAAAAAGAACAGCCCGCCGCCCTCCCATCGAATCCATTAACTGTTGGACAAAAGCGACTTATAGAAGGCATGAAGGCTGCCGCCGAGACCGGAACGGCGCGGCTGGTGCGCGTCGAGGGCCTCGAAATTGCCGGCAAAACCGGCACCGCACAGGTCAAAGCCAATGGCGAAGACCTGACCTTGGCGTGGTTTGTGGGGTTTGCGCCCATCGAAAATCCGCAAGTCGCTATCGCTGTGGTAGTTGAGGGGACTTCCCCCGATGATCAATATGCCGGAGGCACCACCGCCGCTCCCATCGCCCGAAGCTTTTTTGAGGAGTGGCAGAAGAATTATTCCCCCTCCAATTAGCGACAATAAAGACGGGGCGCGGTCAATTTTTGTTGCGGTAAAACCGCAACAAATTTTGTTTTGTTGCGCTAAAAGCGCAACAATTGTAAAAGAATTTTAAGCGATATGAGGCAAAGACTATCCGCTTTTACAATTCAGTGAGCAAATTTTTACATTCCCATCCGCTTGAGAATGCCATCCAATTCGGCATTATTTTTATAATAAACCACCACGCGACCGCCCTTGCCCCCATGGGCGATCTTTACTTTTGCGTTGAGACGACTGACCATGCGCGCTTCAAGCTCGCGGAGGCTCGCCACTTCTTCGGCGCTGGCGAGGCGCTTGGTCTTTTGCTTGGGCCCGCCTTCGCGTCCGGCACGCCGCATAAGGCTTTCCGTCTCGCGCACCGAAAGAGCACCTTCGATAACCTGGCGCGCCAAAAGCACCCGTTCGGGTCCTTCGGGAAGCCCCAGCAAAAGCTTGGCGTGTCCCGTCGAGAGTTGTCCTTTGGCGAGGTAGCCCAAAATCTCGTTTTCCAAAAGCGCAAGCCGCAGGCTATTGGCCACCGTCGAGCGCGCTTTGCCGACGCGTTGGGAAATTTCCTCCTGCGTCATGTGGAAATCCGTCAAAAGCATGCCATAGCCGCGCGCTTCCTCGACGGGGTTGAGATCCACGCGCTGCAAATTTTCGATAAGCCCCATGACCGCCGCCGAAGCGTCCTCGACGGAAACAATCCGCGCGGGGATAAGCGTCATGCCGATGTGGCGGCAGGCGCGCAAACGCCGCTCGCCCGCGATGAGCTCGTAGCTCCCCGCCTCCAGCGCGCGCACGACAATCGGTTGCAGGAGCCCTTCGGAGCGAATGCTTTCGGCGAGTTCCTGTATCTCGGAAGCGGAAAATTCTTTGCGGCGCTGGAAGGGGCTTGAGACAATCGCCTCGGCGTTTAGGAGTGCAAACGAACCCTCCGCGGAAGCGCCGGAGGAGTTTTGCGCCTTGGGCAGGTGCGCGAAAGCGGGACGCGAAACCTTCGGTGCCTGTGCGCCTCGGAGCTTTTCGTCCTCCGCGGTGCGCTCCTCGTCGGAAAAAGAGTCGTGCGCCTCGGCCATTTCCTTTTGCGTCTTTTTTAAAAGCTCGTTGAGATCCTCGACCAAATCATTTTTTTGCGGCGCAGCCGGATTGCCGGAGACGGAATGCGGGAGCGCCGAAGAACCCTGCAATGGCGTTTTGAGCGTCGGAAGAGGGCTCGAATTTTTGGCCTCGATGATCGTCTTGTCGATTTGCACCGAAGGGGGCGGCACTTGGGGGACATCCTTTTTGACGCCGCCGCTAATGAGGCTATCCAAGCCGCGACCCAGACGTTTTTGCGGGTTCTTTTTCATAGCGTGGGGACGAAAAGCTCCTTTCCGACGAAAATCTTATCCGGCGTGGAGAGCTCATTGACAACCATAATGGCGCGAACCGAAGAACGGTTGCGTTTGGCGATTGACGAAAGTGTATCTCCAGGCTGGACGATGTAGCGGATGCCATCCTTCATGTAGGACTCCTTTTCCTGCGCACTTACATAAGCGGGAACAGGAGTCGAGACGGGTTTGGCTGGTTCGACAGACACTTTGGCGGACTTGGCCGCCGCGCGGACTTCGGAGAGAATCGAAGTCTCAACCGCCTGCGTACGCGACGCGACTGAATCATTTAGACGCGTTTCGAGAAGTTTTAAATCGGCCTGTGTGACATAGCCAGCGGAGACGTCTTTGTTGAGCTTTTCTTCAAGCGCGGCCTTTTCGCGCTCCAGCTCCTCCACGCGAAGCTCGAGGGCGCGAATCTCCTGACGATTAATGGCCACATCCTGTTTGAGATCGGCAAAGGTGGCGTTGGCGGGAAAATCGGGAACCGATGAGGCGGTTGACGCGGTAAGCGGGCGCTTGGGGGAAGCGTAAAAGTCGCCGCTTTGGGGAATTTGAGCGAACCCAACCGTACTCAAAAACGCGCACAAAAAAGCAACTGAAAGCAAATTCTTCACAGCCGCGATTATACCCCGCCAAGAGCTCCGCGTCAATAAAGCTCCGGCAAAAAAGGAAGGAATTGCTAACCTTTAAACGAGTCAAAGTAGCGGTCGGGCGGCGTTTGCAGATCGGGGAAAGCCGCTTGGAACCGTCCCCGCGAAGTCGAGAGGTCGGTGGAATAGGCTCCAAACTGGCTTGAGAGCGGACCCGCGGGGGCAGCATTGGACTGCGGGCCGATAGGACGTCCGCCGACAAGCGCCAGATTTTCCGGACGCGACCGCAACTTTTCGGCCTCTCTTGAAAAATTGCCATAGGGGGCACCATAGGCGGGATAGTTGCGGTTTTTGTGCAAGACGTAGGAGGCCTGCCCCATGACCGTTAGCCCATCAACCTTGGCAAAACGCAGGTTTTTGATGGCGCGAGCGGTTTCTTCGGGAGTGGCATCTGGATCCTGCAAGACCGACGCCGACGCAAAAGCCGTCCCCAACAGCGCGCGCTGCACCTTGGTTTCGCGATAGGCAGTCAGGTCCTCCTGCGTAAGCGGAGCTGTAAGCGCGGGAGAAGTCCGAACGCCTTCGAAGGCGCTAGCCGCATCGGCAATCTGCACGACCGTATAGGCAATAACATCCTGACGCAGGAGCTTATCGTGGAAAAGAATTTTGTGAGTGATGTCGTTAGTCCCGATAATGTCGGCGGAGCTCAGTGAGGCATAGTAGTTGTATTCCGCCTGACGCGCCGAGTCGAGATCCACCCAGTTGTTGGAATTTCGCCAAAAGTCGGGATCCTCGCGGATGGCATCGGTCGCGTGGCTGAGCATGCCAGAGGTATGATAGAGGTGCTCCGCCATAGGGCCGCGAACGATGCTACCCGCCGGAAGCGCATCTACCGCCCGCGCCATCTGCCCTACTATCGGCCCTAAGTCCATAACCGACGCTTGCGTAACCGTAAGCGCCAAGGCGTTTAGATCTTCAAGCGGCAACTGCATGTCAGCAAGCTGCTGCCTATCAAGAAATTGAGGCGCTTCTTGCACGAGCTTCTTTTGTTCCTTGGCGGCCTTCTTTGAGGCCTCGCGGACCTTGGTGTACCAAAGAGAGAGCCGCTGGGTGTAACTATTCCAATAGTCGAAAATAGAGTTGTCCAGCTCGGGGGAATTGCCCACGCGGATAAGGCCCCCCACAAGACCTCCGTAAGAACGGCCATAGCGCGGCTCTACCACATTGGGATAGGCGGACGCCTTGTAGGGATCGGAAACTTTGCCGGAGGGCGGCTGCACCACAGGTGCCGAAGGAGGCGCAATCTTAGGCGCAGCGGAAGGCTTAGTGGCACTCGGAGGAGTCACAATAACGGTTTTGGGCTGGGTCGCCGCAGGCGGCGGGGTTTTGGCAGCAGGGGTAACGACCTTAGCCGAAGGAGCGACGGGCTTCGCAGCTGCGGTTGGAACGGGAGGTTTGGCTACGACCGGCGCCGAGGCGGCAGGCTTGGGAGCAGCCGCAGAAGGAGTTGTGGCCGAAGGCGTCGCGGGACGAGGCGCAGAAGCTTGAGGGGCGGCGGGGTTGGGCTGAGCCGCAACACGCGGCGTAGTCGAAGGAGTTGGTTTTGCAACCGCAGCGGGCGCAACCACCGGAGCAGGCGCCAGCACGGGGGCAGTAGGCACAGCCTGCGGGCGGGCACAACCGCCTAAATAAATCGCTACGGCGGCAGCACCGCCAAGGAGGAGTTTTTTGAGGGAAGCGCGCCCAAGCATGTCCGAAAGCATGTAGTTATTTTAGCACAAAGGAAATATTATTCAATAAAATAGCCGCTTTTGCCGTAATTTATTTTTACAAATGTAAAAACAGCCGGACGAACAGCTAAGCGAGAGCATCGGCGGGCTTGGCTGTAAACGGAAAGATGTTAGGGGTGTTTTTTAGGGAGCCTTGGCGTTTGAGCGCAGCACCCACAAGCCCTGCGAAAAGCGGATGGGCGGCGGTCGGTTTGCTTAGAAACTCGGGGTGGAACTGCACCCCAACGTAAAACGGATGGTCTTTGAGCTCCAAGATTTCAACTAGATTGCGATCGGGATTTGTTCCGGCGACGCGCATGCCGGCCTTCTCGAAGGCGTTTTGGTATCTTTCGGAGTTGAACTCATAGCGGTGACGATGGCGCTCGCGGATTTCCTTAACGCCGTAGGCCTTTGCCGCACGCGTTCCTTCGCGCAGGTGGCAGCGATAAACCCCCAGCCGCATGGTCGCGCCCTTTTGCGTAACGCCCTCCTGCTCGGCCATACGGTACACCACAGGCTCGGATGTCTTTTCGTCAAATTCGGTGCTGTGCGCGTCCTTAATGCCCAAGACATTCCGCGCAAATTCAATAGCTGCAATTTGGAGCCCCAAGCAAAGGCCCAGATAAGGCAGGGCGTTTTCGCGGGCGTATTGAACCGCGAGGATTTTGCCCGCGATGCCGCGATTGCCAAAGCCTCCCGGCACAATGAGGCCATCGAGATTTTTTAAAAGCGCGGCGGCTCCCTGCTTTTCAATTTCCTCGGCGTCGATTTTGACGATTTCGAGCTTGGAGTCGTGGGCGATCGCCGCGTGCGCAAGGGCCTCGAAAACGGATTTGTACGCGTCCTGAACTTCCATGTATTTGCCGACCACCGCAATGCGGACGGCATTCTTTGGATTTTTGATACGCCGGACAATTTCCTCCCAGCGGCTGCGGGGCAGGTCGGCAAAGGGAAGCCCCAGCCTCTTGCGGACAATCGTATCGAGCCCCTCGTTTTTGAGCATCAGCGGAACCTCGTAGATGGAATGTTTGACGTCCACTTCCTCAATAACCGCGTTTTCATCGACATTGCAAAAAAGCGCCAGCTTTTGCTTGGCGCTTGCGTCAAGGGGGCGATCGCACCGGCAAATAAGCACGTCCGGCAAAATGCCAATCTCTCGCAGCTTGGCGACCGACTGCTGGGTAGGCTTGGTTTTGAGCTCACCCGCAGCCCCCACATAAGGAATAAGGCTCACATGAATAAAGCAGACGTTTTCGCGGCCCACGTCGTGCGACCACTGGCGCGCGGCTTCGTAGAAAATCATGCCTTCGATGTCGCCGATGGTGCCGCCGATTTCGGTGATAAGGACGTCGCAATCCGCACTCGAAACGCGCAGACGTTCCTTGATGACATTGGTGGCGTGGGGGATGAGCTGTACCGTCTGGCCTAAAAAGTCGCCCTTGCGTTCGCGGGCAATAAGCGTTTCGTAAACCTGGCCGGAGGTAATATTATTGAGCTTGGAAAGCGGCATGCTGGTAAAACGCTCGTAGTGCCCCAAGTCCAAATCGCATTCGGTGCCATCATCGAGGACGTACACTTCGCCGTGCTGATAAGGATTCATCGTCCCTGGATCGACATTCAAGTAGGGATCGAATTTCTGGAGGCGGACCGAATAGCCATACTCCTCTAAAAGCGCACCAAGCGAGGCGGCCGTCAGGCCCTTCCCCACCGAAGAGATCACGCCGCCCGTCACGAAGATGTACTTCATATCGGGAACGCTATTGTATAACAGAGAAAAGGACAGTCAAGGAAATACGCGCGCGCTTCTACGCAAAATGGCAACCCTGCAACAACACTTGTATTGCGTCTCTTATCGATTGACAGTTTTACAATTACCCCTGATAAGGTTAGGTGTGAGCGGTTTTAACGTCAGCCCCTATGCCTATGAGCTGTGCAAGCTGGGACCTTTGCCGATTACAAATGCTTTTGTGATGAGCGTGGGGGTATCGCTCTTGGTAGCCTTGGGAATTAAACTTGCCGTCGGCAAGCCCGCCTTGCGGCCCAATCGCGCACAGGCCATGCTCGAAGGAGTTATTGAGGGCTTGCAGGGGATGTTCACGCCTATCGTCGGCGCACGCATGATAAAAGCAACATTCCCATTCCTTATCACGCTTTTTTTATTCATCCTCTTTTACAACTGGAGCGGACTGCTCCCGGGAGTCGGGGCCTTTGGAACGGTGGATGTGCACGAAGGCGAAAAACATCTGACCTATTTTATGCGGCCGGGGAACACGGAGCTCACCACCCCCTTGGCTCTGGCGATTTTGAGCTTTGGCGCGTGGATTTATTATGTGCTGCGCTATACGGGGATCAAAGGATTCATTGAGGAGACGTTTGGCAATAAGGCAAAAAAGAGCGAGATTCCGGCGGCCATCTTTTATCTGATGAGCTTGGTTTTTGTGATGGTCGGCTGCATCGAGATCATTTCCATCCTGATCCGCCCCGTCTCGCTCTCTTTCCGACTTTTTGGAAATATGTTCGGCGGCGAAAACCTTCTTAACAACGTCACGGGGATGTTCTTGTGGCTTATTCCCGTACCGATTTATTTTTTGGAGATGCTCATCGGGCTTGTGCAGGCGTTTGTCTTTACGCTTTTGAGCGCCGTCTATATCGGGCTGGCCTGCAACCATCCTCACGAAGAACACCCTCACGCGGCCCACGCCGAAGCTCTTTCAACCCAAACTCAACATGGATCCACAAGTAGCAGTTAGTATTCACCACGCGCTGCAAGGCGCTTTCGGCTGCGTCGCGGCAGCCATTGGCGTCGCCTGGATAGGCTCCAAGGCTGTCGAAGCCGTCGGCCGCAACCCGGGAGCCTCGGGCGCGATTCTCGTCCAGTCTATCCTCGGCATGGCGCTCGCTGAAGCCATTGCATTTTACGCTCTCTTTTTGGGCCGCTAGGCGCGCCGAAAACGTATGATCGCAGGGCTTATATTGGCGACCCTTGGCGCCGAACACGCTGCCGAGGCCGCGCAAAAAGTCGAAACCGCCAACCAGATCGTTCAAATGGCGGGCGAATTCGGCATCAAACCGTGGCTGCTGCTGGCGCAAATTGTGAACTTTGCGCTCGTGGCGGCTATCCTCTATTTTCTGGTGCTCAAGCCCATTGAGAAAAAACTTGATGAGCGGGCCAAGCTCATCGACGAGGGACTGAGGCGCTCGGAAGAAAGCCAGCAGATCCTTGACGCGGCACGCGCCCAAGAACAAAAAATTGTCGGGGAAGCCCGACATCAGGCGCAGGGGCTTGTCGAACGCGCACAGAAGGAAATCGAGGAGTTCGTCTCGGCCAAGCGCACCGAAGCCGCACGAGAAGCCACCGAGCTTTTGGAAAAAACCACCCGCTCGCTCGCCAACGAGCAGCAGATCCAAATCGCCAAGGCGCAGCGGCAGATCGCACAGATGGTCGTGAGCCTTGCGGAAAAGTCGCTCGAAGAAACACTCACCGAAGAGCAAAAGGCGCGCTTTGCCGAACGCGTCGCGCAGGGGATGCAAACATGACACCGATTACACGAGAACGCTTGGTGAGGTTGAGCGTCAAGGCCGTTTTGGAGGGCCCTCCGCAAGAGCGGCTCCCGGAAGTCTTGCGACGCTTTGCGGAGCTTCCCGCCCACGAGGAACGCGCGCTTTTGAAGGCGCTGCGCCCGCCGCTTAAACGCGCGCTCCGGCAAAAAACGGCCCTCGTGCGTTTTGGCGCAAAGCTGCCCGAGGCACTCGATGCGCAACTGGAAGCCTATGCGCGAGAGCGCGGGATGTTCTCTTTTGAACGCGAGGGCGCCCCCAAGGAGCTGGCGGGTTTTTCGCTGACCCTCGGCGATACGCGCGTCAACCTGACGCTGCGCGGCCGCTTGGAAAATTTTCTCCTTCACCCCTAATACCCTCTTTTTATGTCCACTCTTATCGATACGCTCACAGAACGCCTTGAGAATCTCAAGTCGCACGCACCCTCCCTCGAAAACGTCGGGCGCGTCATCCAAATCGCCGACGGCGTCGCGCGCGTCGAAGGACTTTCGGCCGTCATGTATCTGGAACGCGTCGTTTTTCAAAACGGCGCAAGCGGTTTGGCGCTTAATTTGGAAGAGGATGTCGTGGGGGTCGTCGTTGTCGGCGACGCATCAAAAATCCGCGAAGGAGACGAAGTCAAAACCACGGGCGAGCTCATGGGCATCCCCGCCGGCAAAGAGATGCTTGGCCGTGTCGTGAGCGCCCTCGGCGAGCCGATCGACGGCAAGGGGGCCCTCGGCAACCTCAAGCGTTACCCCGTCGAGCGCATCGCTCCGGGCATCATCAAACGCAAGGGTGTCAGCCAACCGCTCCAAACCGGCATCCTCGCCATCGACTCGATGATCCCCATTGGCCGCGGCCAGCGCGAGCTGATTATCGGCGACCGCTCGACCGGCAAGACAACCATTGCGATCGACACCATCATCAATCAAGCGCTCATCAATCGCGCCAATAGCACCCTCCCCGGGTTTCGTCCGGTCTATTCCATTTACGTTTCCATAGGCCAAAAGAACTCTACGCTGGCGCGCACGATCGCAACTCTCGAAAAACATCATGCGCTCGAATACACGATTATCGTGGCCGCCAACGCTTCGGACAATCCCGCCAACCAATATCTGGCCCCCTACGCGGGCTGCGCGATTGGCGAATATTTCATGGAGAACGGCATGGACGCGCTTATCGTCTTTGACGACTTAAGCAAACACGCGGCCGCCTATCGCCAGATTTCGCTCATATTAAAACGCCCTTCCGGCCGCGAGGCGTACCCAGGGGACGTTTTCTATCTGCACAGCCGCCTGCTGGAACGCGCGGCGCGCCTCGACGAAAAAAATGGCGGCGGGTCGCTCACGGCACTCCCCATCATCGAAACGCAGGCCGGCGACGTCTCGGCCTATATCCCCACCAACGTCATCTCGATTACGGACGGACAAATTTATTTGGAAACAGACCTTTTCAATCAAGGCGTGCGCCCTGCGATTTCGGTCGGACTTTCGGTCTCGCGCGTGGGCTCCGCCGCACAGGTCAAGGCCTACAAACAGGTGGCGGGCAAGGTTAAGCTCGAGCTGGCGCAATATCGCGAGCTGGCGGCGTTCGCGCAATTCGGCTCCGATCTCGACGCCAAGACCAAGGCGCAACTCGAACGCGGCGCGCGCATCGTCGAGCTTTTCAAGCAGCTCCCCAACGCTCCCTACGGAGTCGTGGAACAAATTTGCCTGCTGTGGGCCATTCAAAACGCCTACTTCGACTCCATCGCCGTGGCAAGCATTCGATCGGCCGCCAGCGGCTATCTGCGCACGCTGCAAACGCGTGGCAAAACCCTCATGGAGCGGATTGAGATGAGCGGCAAACTCGACGACGAAAGTGTGGCGGCGCTCAAAAACTACACCGAGGAATGGAAAGGCACTCTGCAATAGAAGATGGCGGGCGTTCGGGAAATTAAAAGGCGCATCAAGGCGGTTAAGGCGACCGCCCAAGTAACGCGCGCGATGCAGCTGGTGGCCGCCAGCAAAATGAAGCATGCCCAACGCACCGCCGTAAGCGCCCGCCCCTACGCGCAGCTTTTGGCGGAGTTTTTGCAAAAGTTCGAGCCCGAGTTGTGGGTTAAGGAGCCCCTTTTTCAAAAACGCGAAATCAAACGCCGCGGCTTTTTGATCATCTCCACCGACAAGGGCCTTTGCGGCGGCCTCTTGACGAATCTCAACCGCGAAATTTTGCACTTGCCCCAGAATGCCCTCTATGTGGCCGTCGGCAAGCGCGCCGCCCAAACACTCATGCGGCTCAATCGCGAGCTTGCCGGCGAATTTTCCCTCTCCGATCGCGTGCGCTTCCGCGAGCTGCGCGCCGCCTGCGAAAAACTCTTCGGCGCCTACCGCGAGGGCAAGATCGACACGCTTGAGGTGCTCTACACCGAATATCTTTCGCCTTTGCAGCAAACGCCGCGCCTCGAAACCATTTTGCCCTTGGCGGATTTTGAAAGCGTCTTGGCGAGCTTCCCCAAGGACTATACCGCCGAGCCGCCCCTCGAACACGACAAGCGCCCCTTTATCATAGAGCCCGCTCCCGCCGAAGTGCTTCACGCGCTCATCACGCTTTACATCAAAAAAGAGCTTTACCAAACCGCGCTCGAGGCCAAGGCCAGCGAACACTCCGCGCGCATGGTCGCGATGAAAAACGCCACCGACAACGCCGAGAATCTCCGCGCCGAGCTTTCGCTTTCCTATAACAAAGCGCGTCAGGCAGCCATCACCAACGAAATTCTTGAAATCGCAGCCGCCACCAGCGCGGGAGGAGGCTAGTATGAAAAAAAACTTTTCTTACACTATTGAAAAAGCAACCAAAAAAGATTGGCCTGCTATTTTGCGGCTGCACGACCACCTTGCCGATCATTTGAGCGCGCTTGACGGTGACTTTCTTTCTGGGGTAAAAAGCCGCTCAGCCTTTAAGAAATTTCTCGAAAAAATTTTAATAAACGCGCCGACCTGCCTTCTGGTCGTCAGAAGTCAAAATAAAGCTATTGGTTATTTTCTGGCCTTCATCCGCAACGAGTTTCTGACAAAAGAAAAGAAAGTGGGTTTTATCGCCGACGCCTTTCTCTTGGAAAAATTTCGCGGCTATGGTATCGCCACGGAGGCTATCGGCCTCGTGCTGGACTGGCTAAAAGAACAAAAGGTAAAACGGGTGGAGCTTTCGGTGCTTTCGGGGAACGCGCCCGCCTTGCGCCTTTGGAAGAAACTTGGTTTTGAGGAAAACATCAAAACATTAAAACGAGAGATTTAATTTATGAGCAATACTACCGGCAAAATTCTTCAAATAATCGGCCCCGTCGTTGACGTGGATTTCGGCGGGAATGTTCCGCCGCTTTACCAGGCGCTCATGGTCCACTTCGAGCGCGAAGGAGCGCCCATAACGCTGACGCTGGAGGTCCAGCAGCACCTTGGCGACGGTCGCGTCCGCGCGGTCGCCATGTCGGCTACCGACGGCCTCCGCCGCGGCATGGACGTTGCCGATACGGGCGCACCCATCTCGACCCCCGTGGGAGGAGAAGTCCTTGGCCGCATCCTCGACGTCACTGGCGAGCCGGTCGATAATCGCGGGCCCGTCAACGCCGCCAAGCGCTACCCCATCCATCGCGCCGCGCCGCCGCTTGTGGAGCAAAGCACCTCCGCCGAAATTTTGGAAACCGGCATCAAAGTCATTGATCTGATCTGTCCTTTCGTCAAGGGCGGCAAAGTGGGCGCCTTCGGGGGCGCGGGAGTCGGCAAAACCGTCATCATCCAAGAGCTTATCAATAACATCGCCAAGGCGCACGGCGGCTTTTCGGTTTTTGCCGGAGTCGGCGAACGCTCGCGCGAGGGCAACGACCTCTACCACGAGATGTGCGACTCGGGGGTCATCAATTCGGATGACCTGCCCAAAAGCAAAGTCGCGCTTGTCTATGGACAGATGAACGAACCCCCAGGGGCACGTTTGCGCGTGGCCTTGACGGGGCTTTCGGTGGCGGAGTATTTCCGCGACGAGCAAAATCAAGACGTGCTGCTTTTTATCGACAATATCTTCCGGTTCTCGCAAGCGGGCTCGGAGGTCTCGGCGCTTTTGGGGCGCTCGCCCTCCGCCGTGGGCTATCAGCCGACCCTCGCCGAAGAGATGGGGGCGTTGCAGGAGCGCATCACTTCCACCCAAAAAGGCTCCATCACGTCTTTCCAAGCTGTTTACGTCCCAGCCGACGACCTTACCGACCCTGCGCCCGCCAATACGTTCGCGCATCTGGACTCGACGATCGTCCTCGAGCGGCGCCTGACCGAACTGGGCATCTATCCGGCCGTCGATCCCCTCTCCTCCACCTCCAAGGCGCTTGAGCCTGCCATCGTCGGCGAGGAACACTTCCGCGTCGCGCGGGAAGTCCAGCGCATTTTGCAACGCTACAAAGATTTGCAGGACATCATCGCCATTCTGGGCATTGACGAGCTGGCCGAAGAGGACAAAAAGACAGTCTATCGCGCGCGCAAGGTGCAAAAGTTTCTCTCCCAGCCCTTCCATGTGGCGGAGGTCTTTACGGGAAGCAAGGGGGCCTACGTCCCCGTGGCACAAACCGTGCGCGACTTCGCCCGCATTCTCTCCGGCGAGCTCGACGATGTTCCCGAAAACGATTTCTACATGAAAGGGTCTCTCGAGGAAGTCCGCAAAACCGAGGCGGCAAGCGCATGAGGACGCTTGCCAATACGCGCAAATGTGATAGGCTTTTGCAGGAAGTGTCATGAAAACGCAGGACCAATCTGTCATCCATTCCGCAGCCCAAAGGGCTTTGTGGGTGGTGGCGTTGGCCTTTGTGGTGGAGGCGGGGGCTTATCTGCTTTCCACCTCGGTCGCGATTTTTGCCGCCGCCGTAGGGACCTTCGCTGTTTTTGTGCAGCTGTGGCGGCTTGCCTGCGAGACGCCAAACGCAAATACCCCCGACGAACGCAGCACGCGCAAAGGCAAGCGGTTTTCCTTCGAGTTTTTTGGAGCCGCAATTGTAGCGACGGGAATTATTGCGCTCGGGCTTTCGCTTTACCGGCTTTCGGAGCCGGCAACCCCCGGCTTCGCGGGAGCTGCTTGTGGGCTGCTCTGCGTGGCAACCCTTCCGCTCTTGTGGCTTGCTCGGAGCTTTTTTACCACCGCCCAACGCGAACACTTGATGCCCTTGCGCGCGGCCGGCCAGACGGTTTTGGCGGGATGTTACGCGTCGCTTTTTGTAATCGTGGGCCTCCTGCTGGGTTCTTATACGGGAGCTCCCTGGCTGGATCCGCTCTTCGGCGGGCTGCTTTCCTTGGGGCTCGTGGTGGCGGGAATCAAAATTTGGCTGGGCGCTTCGCCAAGCACAAGCGAGCGTTCTGATCCCGCCGTCGCGCGCCAGCTTACCGAACTGCTCTCGCAACGCTGCGCGCAATATGGCATCAGTTTCCGCGAGCTTCGCCACCACAATCAAGGCGATCGCCACAGCGTGGATTTGCGGTTGGTTTTCCCGTCAAATATCCAGTTTGACGATGCACACAAAATCGCCGCCGAGATCGAGGTTACGCTCATCAGCGCCCTTTCCAATCGCGCCCACATCCTCACCTCGCTGGAAAGCGGAGAGTAACGCAAGCGCCACACGAAACGGCGGCAAAAACAATCGTCATCGGCAAAAGAGCCGCGCGTTTATTTTGCTCCCTCAAACTTGAAGCCGCCCGCCTGCAATTTTTCCTTCATCTGCTCGGGCATCTGCGACTTGCGTAGGGCCTCGTCGGCGGTAATCTGCCCTTCGTGCAAAAGCGAAAGCAATTTTTGATCCAGCAAAATCATGCCCAAGGCCGCGCCCGTCTGGATATCGGAATTGATACGATAGGTCTTGTTGTCGCGGATGAGCGCGCCAATGGCGGGAGTATTGACCATGATCTCGTAAGCGGCAATGCGCCCGCCGGAAATCGAAGGGCACAAGACCTGCGAGATGACCGCGACCATCGTCGAGGCCAGCTGGGTGCGGATTTGCTCTTTGCTCTCGGCCGGGAAAGCATCGACAATGCGGTCAACCGTGCGCGCGGCTCCCGTCGTGTGGAGCGTGGCAAAAACCAGATGCCCCGTCTCGGCCGCGCTCACGGCGGCCTCGATCGTCTCCAAGTCGCGCATTTCACCGACCAGAATCACATTGGGATCCTGACGCAAAGCGCCCCGGATCGCTTCCGCAAAAGAGGGCGTATCCACGCCCACCTCGCGCTGGGTCACCACGCAATTTTTGTGCGCATGGTAATACTCAATCGGGTCTTCAATCGTAATGATATGCCCATTGGTGTGGGTATTGATCCAGTCGATCATGGCCGCCAGCGTCGTTGATTTACCCGAGCCGGTCGGCCCGGTCACCAAAATAATGCCGCGCGGCCGCGTCAAAAGTTCCTTTACCTTATCGGGCAAACCAATGCCTTCAAGGCTCAGGATTTCCGTTGGGATGCGACGCAAAACCATCCCATAACAGCCCCGCGCGCGCAGAACGCTCACGCGAAAACGCGCCTTGCCCGCAAGCTCAAAAGCGAAATCGGCCCCACCCCGCGTTTTTATCTTGGCCATGTGCGCTTCGCTGGTGATGGTCAGCACCAGCGACTCGGTATCCTCCGGAAGCAAAGCGGGGCCCTCCACAGGCATCATCGTCCCGTGCACGCGCAAAACGGGAGATTGACCGACCTCCAGATGGATATCCGAAGCGTTGCTGGCAATCGCCAGTTCCAGAAGATCGTTAATTTCGTAAGCCATACAAGGGGCGCCGCCCCTTGACCCCGCCAAAGGGAAATTATTCCCTTTGGAATCCCGAGATGCGCCGAGCGGCTTCTAATATGTCAAAGTTTGCGGTTGTCCACATTCTCTGGCAATCTCTTATTATGACGGCACAAAACGCGCAAAATTTGATAAAAAACGCCGTTGGCCTCTACGTTCATGTGCCTTTTTGCGCCAAAAAATGCGAATATTGCGCCTTTTATAAAGAAAAGGCCGATCGGCAGAAGATTGACACTTACCTTTCGGCGCTCGAAGAGGAGCTGCAAAACTTCCCGCCCCAGCGCCCGATCTCGACCGTCTTTTTGGGCGGCGGTACGCCCACGGTTCTGACTGCCGAGGATCTGGAACGCCTGTGCACGGCCATATTGAAGGCCATCAGCAAGCCGCCGCGCGAGTGGACAATTGAGTGCGCCCCCGCAACTCTCAAGCCGGCAAAGCTCGAAACGCTCAAAAAGTTTGGGGTCAATCGCTTTTCACTGGGAGTACAAAGCTTCTCCGAGCGCACGCTCGAGGCGATTGGCCGTCCTCATACACGCGCGCAGGCCCAAGAGGCCATCGAGCTTCTCAAGTCGCAAACCGCGAATTGGAATCTCGATCTTATTTTTGCCGCCGCGGACGAAACGCTTTCGGGCTGGCTGGCGGATCTCGAGCAAGCGATCGCGCTCCAGCCGCCGCACCTTTCCACCTATTGCCTGACTTTCGAAAGCGATACGGCGCTTTTTGCCAAGCTCCTGCGCTCCTCGCGTAAAAAGCCCTCCCCCGAAGAGGAGGCGCGTTTTTATTTAAAGACGTGGGAGTTTCTCCGCCAGGCAGGCTTCCATCATTACGAGCTCGCCAACTTTGCGCGAGAAGGCTTCGAGTGCCTCCACAACTTAAACACCTGGCGCATGGGCAGCTGGCTGGGCTACGGCCCGAGCGCCGCCACCCAACTCATCAAGCCAAGCTGCATCCACCGCTATACCAACATCCCCGACTTGGAAATCTGGGCCGCAGGCGTGCACAAGCACTCCCGCGCGTGGGTGGACGATAAGACGCTCATGCCCGCAGAATTGGCGACCGATGCGCTTCTCTTTGGCTTGCGCTGCGTGGATGGCGTCGAGCTCCCACGCGAACTCCCGCGCGAAAAGCTCGAAGAGCTCGGCGAAAAGCTTGCCGCTGAAGGTCTGTTAAAAATTACCGCGCAATGCTGGCAGCTGACCGACACAGGGCTTTTGCTCGCCGACCGTATTGCGCTGGAGATCCTCGAGAGGCTCGAGAGGCTCGAAGCCTAGGCTTGAGGGGCGGCTTCGCCCTCTGCGGCCGGTTTGTCGGCTGGCTTGTTTGGTTCTTGCGTGCTTTCGGCAGGCTCAGTTTCCACCGCCTCGGCCTCCAAAGCTTCGGCTGTCCCATCAGCCGGCTCGTCTTCTTCACCCTCTTCCTTGGGGGCATTCGGCAAGCGCGCGGGCGGCACAAAAAGTTTTCCATCGCCATAATGGACCACATAACCTTCCTCGATAAGCCATTGCAGCGTTTGCTTGAGTTTTTTCCAAGCCTCTTCTTCTTCGGCAGTTAAGGCCGGCTTTGCGACCTCGCCCTCTTGCGGCTTTTCCGCCGGAGGGGTTATCCCCAGCATTTGCTTTGGCAACTCCAAGTCCGAAACATTCGGATTTTTTTCGATGCACTCGATCACCTGCTGAACCTCGGGCGTAAAAGTTTGGCCCACGATACGGAACTTTCGTCTCACCGCGCAAAGATACGAAACGCCTTTTTGCCCGCGCTTGTAGATATTAAAGCCCATCCGGCGCAAACGTCCGCGCAAGCTATTGGCGGTCTCCAGCGGAAACTTTGTCTGCATATTACGCGCGGCCTCAATCGAACGGCGCACTTCCCCCTTGGGGAGCGCGGCCACTTCTTTGGCGCCCAAACGCACTTGCGCCGAGGCCTTTACGAGGGCCTCCTTGTGATGAGCTACCAAATATGCGACGGCGGCGTCTGCACCATCAAAGCTGACGGGCGGCTCTCCCTCGGGCGTGGACAAAAGCGTATAGCGCTGTACTTTTTTCATGCCCTCCAGCCACTGGGCAATCGCCTCGGGCTCATGAACGCTCTCGAGCTTGGCTTGCACGGCAGCCAAAGGCATCTGGGGCAAATTCTTGGCCTGATGTTCGTTTAAAAGCGCGGCATAGCGGTGATAATTTGGCGGCGCAATCAGCTTCCCCGTAATTCCGCAACGATGCACAAGCGTGAAGTTGCCCTTGGGGGCTTCCACTTCCATCTCTTCCATTTTGAAGAATTTTTCGAGCCCCGCGCAAGCGGCGTGCGCAAGCGCCTCGTTCTCCGAAAGAAAAACTGCCCCATCGGGGGTCGCCTGATAAAGCTCCGACTTGGCAAGGGGAGACAGGACGGCCACCGTGCAGTCCTGTTTTTCCAAAATAAGCCGTGCGATTTCAAAAAGTTCATAGGTGCGCTTGGAAGCCTTGATGGCTTTCGAGAGCGCCTTGAAAGGCGCTTCCTCGGGATAGAAGACTACTTTTACGCTGGGGGGCAGCTGCACAGAAGTTTCACGGCTACGGTGCGCTCCATGCTCCCTAAAGCCCTCCGGGCGCGCGGGGGCGCGGCGGCCTTCCGGACGCGACGTGCGGGGGGCGCGATGTTCGCGGACTTCACGCCCCTCGCGATGAGGGCGAGACTCGGCGGGAGCCGACGCGGAGCTCCAAGCGGTGCCCAACGTCAAACCTTCCAGCGCACTTAGGTCGGCCGGTTTGCTTTGCTTTTCGGGAGTCTCTGACATGATGGTAGGGTTCCAGTCTGGAAATTAAGCTGCTTGGCGTCAAGGCGAATTGCAACATTCGAGGCGCTCTCGCACCCAAATCCTACGCGCACCAAATTACCATCGAAAATTTTACCCGCCTCTAGTGCACACCGCCGTTGTTGTAATACGGGCGCACACTCCGGTTCTCTGGAAGATTGGGCGCACGATATCCGGCGCGCGTCCTTCCGTAGCCCGCATAGTTTTCCAAGACGCGGCGCAAACTCTCGGCCGAAGCAGGGAATGGGAGGCCCCCTTTGTACAAAATATCAGGGACGGTGATGCGCGGGATACAATAAAAGCTTTCGTTGGCTTCGCGATCGGGAAGCATTACGCCTCCTTCAAAAGTCGCACCTACATACAATCCGGCGTTGTCGCTATAGACAAGGATCGGCGCACCAATCTTGCCTTCCACCTTTGCGCCGACTGGCCCGGCCGCCGCCGCCGCATCCACGCCAATTCTGAATTTTCCGCCATCAAAGACCTTCATCGCCTCGCGCTCCATAAAAAGGAAAACCAGATCAATCTCCTGCACGCCGATTTGCAGTCCGAAACTCCCCTCAATCGTCTTCAAGAAAGCCGGAGGGCTCCAACGGCCATCGGGAGTGCGGGCCATCGCCACGCCAAACCCGCCCTTACCGCCGACCCAAAAACCGGCTCCAAACTGGCGGTAAATCAAGATTCCCTGCGCGCGCGCGACCAACTCCGGCGGGATGGGTCCCGTTTCGGACTCGACCACATCTTCAAAGCTCTCGACGGTTCGGACGAGCCGCTTATCGAGCGTCGAGCGTTTAACGTCGGCCTGCACCGCCGCCGCGAGGGCCAGTAACACGCCACAAACTATGAGAGACTTTTTCATATTTTTCGAAGATACTCCATTCCTTTACTCTTGCAAGAATATAGTTTTGCGGGTATGTTAAAGGCATGACCGAAGAATCCTCCAGCAAGGCCCCGCAAGGGGGCGAAAATTCCGAAGGCATGACGCCCGAACAAATCTATGGCTTTTTCAAGGAGATGCCCGAAGGTGAACTTGAAAAGCTGGCCAAGGACGCGATTTGCGCGCTTGACGATGCGGAGACGCGCGGCGAAGCCGAAGCATCCGTTATCAAAATGGCCCCCTTCTTTTTGGACTGCACTTTTCCCAGATTGACGGAGTCGATGAAGGCAAAGATGCGCAAGTGTTTGGATGACGCCGAAGAAAAGCACGGGTCGTTGGCCTCCGTTCTGGGGCTGGACGAAGCGCTTGAGGGCGATGTGGAAAATGGCGAAAAGCCCGCTTCCAAATAACCTGCGCGGCAAGGACTGTCCAAATCCCATATTAAGGGTTGCTTCAGCTGTCCGCGGTGCTATCTTAGGGGCCTCATGCACATCGAAAACATGAAGGTTTTTTGCGATCTGGTGGAGCACCACTCGTTTTCGCAAGCCGCCAAACTCAACTCGATCACCCAATCGGCCGTCAGCCAGCAACTGCGTTCCATCGAAGAGCTTCTCGAAGCCAAAATCGTCGATCGCTCACAAAAACAATTCCGCCTAACGCCCGAAGGCGAAATATTCCATCACGCCAGCAAGGAGATTTTGCGCACCTACGAACAGCTGCGTTTGCGCCTGCAAGCCCAAAAGGGGGCTATCAACGGAGCTTTGCGGCTCTCTTGCGTTTATTCAGTTGGGCTTTACGTTCTTCCTCCCCACGTCAAGAAATTCATCAAAAGCCATCCGGAGGTCAGCTTTCAGCTCGAATACCGCAACTCCGATGCCATCTACGAAGACATCCTGCAGGGCATCGCCGACCTTGGGATCGTGGGTTTCCCTCAAAAGTCCCGTCAGATCGAAGTCATCCCGTTCATGGAAGACCGACTTGTTCTCATCTGCGCACCGGAAAACCCGCTAGCAAAGCTAAAGGTTGTGCAGCCTCGCGATATTAGCCGGCAACGGCTTATCTCTTTTTGTTCCGAGACCTCCACGCGTAAGGCCAGCGAACGTTTTTTCCACGATCTCAAAATAAATTTTGCCCCCGCGATCGAGATGGGAAACATCGAAACACTCAAGCATGCGGTCGAGGTGAATTCCGGCATTGCGCTCGTACCGCACACAACCGTGCAGCAGGAGATAAAAATCGGCGCACTTGTTCGCGTCGAGCTCAAGAGCAAGCCCTTCATGCGCAAGCTCGGGATTATCCATCACAAGAACAAGCTATTCACGCCCGCCATGAAAAGCTTTATCGACACCCTTACCGCCAAAAAACCGCTACCCTAACACTCCCTAGCCCAGCGCGTGCATGCCCCAACCGCTAAGCAGCATCAGGACGGAGATGAGCATGAGCAGCCGCACAACATCCAAAAGCACTTCCAAAAAAAGAGTCGGATGCCGCCGAGCAGAAATAACTTCGCGTCCGGCGCGGACTTTCGTCCGCGAAGACGCGGTCTGATTTTCAAGGATATTTTTCATGCGCGCGCAAGAGTTAATATATCCACCTGCCGGAATCCTGCACGTTTGAGCGCCTGCGTGCAAGCCGAAAGTGTGGCGCCGGTCGTCAGCAAATCGTCCACCAAGACCAGGCGCTGTCGCTGCAACCCCTCCGGTTTGAAATCGGTGCGCAAAGCGAACGCGCCCTGCACATTCCTTTGACGCTTTTCCCGCCGCAAACGCGCCTGAGGGGGAGTCCAGCGCTTACGCCGCAAAATATTCGTGTGTAGCTGTTCCCGCGAGCCTCCGGCGCTTTGTAACAAAGCCTTGGCGAGCTCCTCCGCCTGATTAAAGCCTCGCAGAAATTTTTTGAGTGGATGCAGCGGCACGGGAATGATCCAAGCGTCTCCCAGATATTCCTTTAGCCACACAAACTGCCTTGCCTCAAAGAGTTTGCGCCACTCGCGCTCCACCCAACGCGCATCGGCATATTTATAATCGCGCACCCATTCTCGCGCCGCGCCACGATAGCGCAAAAGGCTCCGCGCACGGCCCCAGGGCGGCGGGCTCTCGCGGCAAACGCTGCAAAGCCTCTCCCCGGCGATAACGCCATAAACCGCAGCGCCACAGCGCACACACGCCTCCTGCCCTACCGCGCAAAGCTCGCGCGCGCAGTCCTCGCAGAGGTAATTCCATGTTTGTGCCTGCGCCGCACCCGCCAGAGCCGCGCCACACTGTGCACAATTCCTTGGGAACAAGACACTTTCTATCTGCCTAAGCAAATCACCCACCTCACCATTTTGCGCCAAACCCGCCTTCAAGGTCAACAAATCCGGCTCTTGAACGCCGCCTGTTATTGGGTATTTATTACTCATGTCTGACTTAACCCCCATGCAAATCCTCGAGCGCGCCCAAGACACCTCCGGAAACTTGAAACCCGTCGAAGTCATCGAGCGCAGCGCCGCTTTGCTCGGCGTCCTCAAAGAAGGTTTTTTGAATTTCGACTTGCGCCCCTCTCGCATACGCGCGCACGAAACCTGGGGTTTATTTGCGAAGCGCTCGATTGAAGAATTTAGCGATGAGTACAGCAAACTCTTTCCTCCACAGACGGTGGAAACCGTGCGGCTTGTTCCGGCCAAACCGGCGGAGTCCTTTGTGGGCCGCTGGATTTACGAACCGCTTCTTTTTCTAGCTCACCTCGCCAAGCCCGCCCATAAAAAGCGCACCTCCGCTCTTTTCAAAAAACATCTCAACACGATCGTTTTGAGCCTTGCCCCTAGGAAAAAATTTCCGCTCGTTCTCGAGTTCGTTCTACATGACATCATGATAGAACGCCGCCTGCCCGTCCGCGTTAATTACGAAAGACAAGGACGCCCCGAGCCTTTTCCTTACGCGGAATCTTGGGCCTACGAATAAATCAAAGCGCTAGGGGATGTCCTTTATCAGCTTCCTGAAGTTCTCGTTCGCTTCAGACTCCCACGAGAGATGCCCCAGCCTCCATTGCGCCATTTCCAAAAAAGAGGACAAGCTGGGGCTATCCGCAACGACCGTTTTTTTCCGGTGATCGGGCGTGTCAACGATTTGCTGGTAGCACTCGTGCGCTTTCAGCGACATCCCCAGTTTTTCATAACACAAACCCATCTGGTATAAAATCGGCCACAGCCATCCCGGGTCTTTTCCCAAAGGCAGCATCGATTGATAAATGATGAGCGCACCGGAATAGTCGCTTTGCGAAAAAAAGTCGCGCGCAAGCTTTTCCGCGGTACGCTTTTGCCAATAGATCGAAAGTTTTTCATTCTCGTCGGCAACCGTCTCTTCATGTTTAAGGAGCATGAGCGCCGTCTTGGAAGCCTCCGCGCCGCGGCCCACGCGCATATAGGCGTCCGTAAGCAAGAACATCGCCTCTGGATAATGTTCGTCGGTTTTATAATCCCGAACGAAAGTCTCCAATGTCGCGATCGTCTCAGAATCGTTTTGCATCAGGGCCTGAGCGTGAGCCGTTTGGAAAATGGCCTTGGCGCGATCCTCCGGCTCCAGGTCCAAAAGCCGCAGCTTCGAATAAAAGCTGATCGCCTCTGGGTACTGGGCCATCAAAAAATAAGTGTCCGCGATTTCGATTTGGGCGCGGATGGAAAGTTTGCGGTACGCGTCTATTTTGTCGCTATCAATTTTCAGCGAATAGTTGAGCACACCGTAAAAGCGTGCCAATGCCAAGCGGTTAAGCCCAAGCCCACGGTAAAGCAGCCCGAGCTTTATTAGTACCTGCGGGATACCCTCGTCATTGGAAAAGCTTTCCGTAAATTTTTCCAAAACGGCGGCTTGCTTGGCGGGTTCCTTCGAGGTCTCAAACATGCGTGCCATATCCAGCAGCAGTTCGCGACGTTGCTCCTCGGGGATATTGCACGAAAGCACCCGCAAGTAAAGCGCTTCCGCCGAACGGTAATCGTTAACGCGGAGTGCCACCTCCGCCTGTCGCACCCAGCTTTCGATCTGTTCCTTCGCGCGGCGTTCCCTTTTCGACATGCTGATCTCCAGCAACCCACCCGTCTCCTGCGCCACATCCGGAAGCACCTCTTTGCGATCTGAGGCAGCCGCGCCCAGTGCAAGCCTAGGCACCATTAGCCACAGGCTAACGACCGCCCACAGAACGAGGGGTCGGTTTCGGGCTTGCAGATGAGGCTTTTTCTTCATTATTCCGAGGCATGCTAACCTGTTTTTCAAAAAACGACAATATCTCATCGTGATTTACATCAATATTATCTCCCTGCTCTGCCAGCAACCCTAAATCTTCAACACCATTCTGCGCTATCTTCTTGATGGAGACCGGATCCGCATCCGCATCCAAAGGGGTACGCGGGGCGAGCACGGCTGCAATTTCTCGCGCCGGCTCTGGGGCGGTAAAGGCAATGCGCGGCGGGAACGCTTCCTCCGGCCCCCAGGCAATTTCCTTGCAGCCGCTTTCAAGGTAGTTGCCCTCGGGGTATGCAAAAGAGGGGGTCACGGTCGCCTCCCAAAAACCACCTCCGGTCTGCTTTACGTAATCCGTAAAGTTTTCCGTATTGCTTTTGAGCGCCGAAACGCCAAAAAGCACTAGCAGGGCCATCGCGATCATATCTACATCTTCGCCCCAAAACCCATCCAATTAAGCCGCGCGGCGATGCCTTCGGGCAAAAAAACACAGCAAAAGGCTTGCCTGAGAGGGGTATTATGTGTAAAAACTTGGATTGATGGCGGACACTCTCCAAGGCTTAAAAAGCGATGCGATTACGCAGTTCAGCATCTTTGTTGAAAATAAAGTGGGGCGCCTCAACCAGCTGATTCGAATGCTGGGGTCGCTCAACGTGCATATTTTGGCGCTTTCCACCCAGGACACGACCGACAGCTCGATTATTCGCATCATCGTGGACGATCCGGAGGCCACGCGCCAGCACCTCGACTTGAATGCGTTTGCGTTTTGCGCGGGGGAGATGACTTGCGCTGAGCTGGAAAATAGCGACCAGCTCTCGGAGCTTTTGTCGATTTTGGCGAATGCCGAGATCAACATTTCCTACATTTATTCTTTTCTGTACCGTCCCGAGGGTAAGTACGCGCTGGCGATTCACCTCGATGACAACGACATCGCCAAACGCGCCTTGCAGGATCACGGGATTCGGGTGCTTTCGCAAAAGGACCTCACGAGGTAGTCCCTGCCAACAAAGCCCAGAGTCCTCCTCGCTCTTTCCGTCGCCACCCGTTCGCGTTTTTACAGCCCCTCGCCCGCCCAAGCAACCGCATCGCGGCTCTGCGGCGAAGAAAGTATTGCCCGCAGTTCCGTCGCGCCTCTAGCGGCTTCGATAATCGCCGAAGGATCTTCTCTCAAGCGCACAAGTTCATCGGCAAGATTTTTTTCGGTTGCGCGCTCCTGCCAAAATTCACGCATCAGCTCCCTATCGAGGAGGATGTTCGGCATTCCCAAATATTTTTTCTTATAAACACTTTTGCCAAAGGCATAGGTGGCCGCATCGGTCTTATACATGACCGCACCCGGGATCCCCGAAAGCGCGCACAAAAGCGAAATCGTGCCGGCAGTGGTGATAACCCCCGAAGCCTTTATGGGCGCACCGGCGGGGCAAAGCGCCAGTTTGCCGGAAGTCTCTTTTATCATGAGCTTGCGGAGTTTTTCGTTGGCGTAATAGGCAATCGCCCGCGCGGCGGGATAGATCTTCTGATAGCGCAAAAAGGCCCGCCAGAGGAGCCGTGTGTGTTTTTTGACAATGGCGGTGCGGCTACCCGGCAAAAGCAGGATCGGCGCCGCGCTATCATAGCGCAGGGGGTTCTCAAAACTCTGCGCCAAGAACGGATGACCCACAAACTCCGCCTGCAGCGTCGTGTCTTTGTAACAGGCGGGCTCAAAGGGAAAGATAGTCCCCAGCGAATCGATCCAGCGGGCAATCTTAAAGCGCCGCTTGGCCTTCCAAGCCCAGACTTGGGGACTGATGTAAAAATACAAGCTTACCTCTCCGCCTCCCTTGCGCGAGATTTTCTTCTTAAAGAGCCCTTTGGCCACCTCAAGATTAAAGCCCACAAAATCCACAAAGATCACGCGGCGCGGTTTATTTTCGGCAATCCAGCGGATCGTCTCGCGAATAAGCCGCATAAAGGTGTGCAAGTGCTTTAGGACCTCCCAGATTCCCACGCGGGCATGGGCAGTCAGGTCGTCGAGCATCACAGCCCCCGCGTCCGCCAGACGATGGCCCCCGAGCGCCGCGATTTTAAGCGCCGGGTGTTTGGCCTTGAGCCCCTGCACGAGCGCGGCGGCATGTTCATCGCCCGAGACCTCTCCGGCCACCACAAGCACGTCACACTTCTCGACCTTCTGAAACCTCCGCATAATCCTATCTTGAAGCATCGCGCTCCCTTTTACAAACACAAAGCCAACCTCCCCAGCCGGTCTTGCCCTCGCGCGCGACTCCTTTATTATATGGAACATGTCTCCGGTCGAAACTTTTTGCCAGTCTCTTTTGGAGCGGGCCGTTTTGGAGAATGCCAGCGACGTGCACATCGAGCCCTTTGAGCGTTCGTTTCAGCTTCGCCTGCGCACACCAAGGGGGCTCATCACGCTTTCGTCGCCGCAAAACAGTCTTTTTGCTCCCTTGGTGCGCCACTTGAAGCTTTTGGCCTGCCTCGATATAGCGGTGGAAGCGCTTCCGCAGGATGGCAAGTTTGCGCTCGATTTGGGGGGCGGGCTTGTCGAATTCCGGCTTTCGGTGCTGCCCACACTTTACGGGCCATCGCTGGTTCTGCGTGTTTTGGACGCGACGCGCACTCCCAAAAACATCGAGGCGTTGGGTTTCGACCCCCAAACGGTGGCGGAAATAAAAAAGGCGCTGAGCCTTCCTTTCGGAATGGTGGCGGTTGTTGGCAAAACTGGCAGTGGCAAGACCACCACCCTCTACGCTTGCGTGCGCGAGCTGCTCAAGGAGGGGCGCCGCAAAATTCTCTCCGTCGAGGATCCCATCGAATACACCCTTGCGGGCGTTCAACAGGTCGCGGTGAGCGAAAATCTTTCTTTTGCCGATGCGCTGCGAGCCTTTTTGCGACACGATCCGGATGTCATTTTTGTGGGAGAAATCCGCGACCGCGAAACCGCGCGGCTGGCCATCCAAGCAGCCCTGACGGGGCACTTGGTTTTAACAAGCGTCCACACCGGCACGGCAGAAGGACTTCTCACGCGGCTTTTGGACTTGGGAGTCGAACGCTATCTTATCGACTCGGCTCTGCGCTTTGTCCTCGCCCAAGAGCTGCACCTTGTGGGCGAAAACCGCCACCCCACCGCGCATACGCTCTGGCACAACAGCTCCACCCCAAAGGAGGCTCTTTGTGGAAACTAAAGTACTCCCCTTGGGCGAAAAGCGCGACTGTTTCAAGGCGCATCTTATTGATAATGAGGAGCTTCCTCGCTTTTTGCGCGAGATGAAGGGAGCCCCCAAACAGCTTTTTGCCGAAGGGCCCCTCAAGCTCTCGGAGCTTGAAAACGCCGTGGCGATTGTCGGGACGCGGCGGCCCACCGAATACGGCAAGCGTTTTGCGCAGGCGTTGGCTGGATTTTTGGCCGAACGCGGAGTTGCGGTCGTGAGCGGTCTGGCACTGGGGATTGACGCGGCCGCGCATGAGGGTGCGCTCGAAAATGGCGGGGCCACCGTCGCGGTTTTGGGGACGGGCCTCGATACGGCCTATCCGGCGGAAAACCGCAAACTCTTCGACGAAATTGCCAAACGAGGATTGCTTTTGACGGAGTTCGCCGCAGGCACGCCTCCGGAGCGAAAAAACTTTCCGCTGAGGAATCGCCTAATCGTCGCTCTTTCGCGCGCGGTGGTGGTCGTCGAAAGCGACGATCATGGAGGTGCGATGATTACCGCGGAGCTGGCGCGGAAGATGGGACGGCGCCTCTTCGCATTGCCCGGCAGAGTGGACCAACCGACCTCCCGCGGGCCGCACCAGCTTATCCGAACGGGCGCCACGCTTATCACCTCTCCGGAGGATTTTTACCGCGCCCTCCACGAAACACAACAAGAGGAACTCCCTCTCATAAACAGCACTCCGCCAAAAACAAAACTCAAACGCTCCCCCAAAAAATCAACGCCCAAGGCCGTCTTGCCGCCGGAGCTCTCAGCTCTGGCAGAAGGCGAGGCCCTTGAGCTTGAAGAGCTTGCCGAGCGCTCAGGTCGCCCAATCGCGGAACTGATGGGCCTTTTGCTGCAAATGGAGCTGCAAGGCAGCATCACCAAACGTCTCGACGGGAGGTACGAAGCCCTATGAAACTGGAGTTGCAACCCCAACGTTTTGCCGTGGCAAAACTTCCTCCTGCTGAAAAGATTCCCACTTGGGCCGAAACGGGAGCCTTTTCCTCTATCAGCCGCAACTCCGACGAGCTTTCAATTGTCTGCGAAGAAATGCTTCTCCCCAAAAATATTCCGGCTGAAAAGGGATGGAGACTTTTGAAGGTTAGAGGGCCTTTGGATTTTGGGCTTATCGGAGTTTTGGAATCAATCGCACGGCCTTTGGCCAAAGCGCAAATCAGCATTTTTACCGTTTCAACTTTTGAGACAGACTACGTTTTGGTAAAGGAAACAGTTTTAACGAAAGCTCTAGAAGTCCTGCAACAAGCAGGCTGGGAAGTATAAATAAGCCACGCGTCGCCTTGGGAGGCACGCGTTTGTGGAGGCCGCTGCGTGGC
>CAZIRU010000001.1:0-205565 GCA_964541905.1 uncultured Verrucomicrobiota bacterium | reverse complement strand
CCGGAAAAACGAGAATCCCAAAAGAAGGACTGGAGCCGCCAAGGATTTTTAGGCGTGCGGTAAAGTCGAGCGTTTGGGTTGTCGTGTCTATGGAACCGCTGCCGGAAACGGCGTGCTCGCGACCCCAAAGATTCACATAGGGAACATTCACGCGCTGCGCAGTTAAGTCAAAGGAGGCGTCGGCAGCGTTGAGTTTGAGTTCGGCAAACGAAAGCCACTTGGTGCGGATAAGCTCGGAAAGCGGCCCCAAAAGCGACCATTCCCCCAGAGCGGCATCGCGAATTTTTACATTTCCGCTTCCCGTGCCCAGGGCATCCACTTGCAACGTCAGGTTCCCCCGCCCTCCTGCAAAACCAAAGCCCAAGGAATCTAATGTAAATCGCTCTTTTTCTCCGTGAGCGTTTGCCTGCGCATCGCTAAACTCGAGAGAATAGAACCTTGTAGCCCCCGGAGCTTTTAAAGAAATGTTATACGTATTCCACGTCATATTCCCCTCAACCGATGGAATTTGCGAAAAAGCGAATTTTAACAAGACCGGCGGCACCACATTGAGATAGGCTCCCGCCAAACTCGCAGGAGTTGCGTTTCCCTTAAACGTGGCCGTCAAGTCGGGATCGAAATGCAATTGGGCTTCGAGAGCTTCGGCTCCGCGGCGGGTTTTTAAATAGACCTGCGCCTTTCCTTCCCGGGCGTAGTAGGCAGAAGCCGTTTCATCCAACGAAAGCGAACGATATTTGTGATCGCGTAAAAGTCCAACGCCAGAAGCGAAAAAGGGGCCGCGCGGAACAGACTCAAAACACAGGGCCGAAAAAGGGTAACTGGCGCCTACGGGCTCGAAAGCCTGCGTCCATTTTTTGCCGAACCAAGGAAGCAAAAGCGGATCGGCGCGCGCCAAAAGAGCGTAACGCGCCCGCCGCGTCGCAAAATCGTAGTGCAGACTCCCGCAGGCCGACGAACGACCGTCTTCGAGCACAAAGCCTGAAATGTCCGCTCCCGTCTTGGAAAGCTTCCCTTCTGCTATCAAAGAACGGAAAGGAAGGGAATAGAAATCGCCGGCGGCATAACGCGCGCGAAAGAAGAGTTCACCATTGGCGAATTTGGCTTCCACGTGGCTAGGCGCCTCTATCTTCACTCTAAAATTCTTTAGAAAACCGGCCGGCAGAGTCCCGCGAAGCTGCGCTTGGAGCGGCTCGAGCGACCCTTGCCAAAAAGATAGCGCAGCATCCTGTAGCTGCAACTGTCCTTGCAAATCGCGCATCGCAGAAGGTTGCGCAAGTTGCGAAACTTTCCAATGGGTTTGGAAGGAAATCTGGCGAGCCACCATATTGGAATAGGAACCCTCCTGTACAAAACCCCGCCAAAGATCGTCTTCGGAGGCGGTATAGGAAAGCGCTACCTTTTTCATTTGCGCCGAGGCAACCTCAAGGGAATCGGCGCTAAGTAAAAAACGAGAGGAGGGCAACAACAACGTTACAACCGGCGCGGAAAGACGCGCGCCTTGGAAATTGAGCTCTTTGCCCGACAATGTCAAAAAGCTCCGTTCTCCCAAAAAACGCAGCGTGGCCGCCCAGGGTTGATCCGAAGAAAAAAACGCTCCCAGTAACGACGCAATCTCCTTTGGGGCGGGGCTCATAAGCGAAAGGGGCGACAACCCCAAGGAGACGTTTCCATTGTTGGAGGCGGTGCGCATGCGGCCTTCGAGAACAAGCGAAAGCTTTGGGGTACTCAAGCGCAACGATCTAAATTCAACCTCGTCGCCGCGCAAACTTAGCGCGCCGCAAAAACGAATGTTTTCCGGCAATGGCAGCGGCAGAAAAGCCGTGGAAAGCCGCCCGGAATCGATAACCAAACGCCATTGCGAGGGAAAAGCCCAACGAAGCAAGAGCTGCTCGGCCGAAAAGTTCAAAAGCCCGCTCCAGCGTCCGCTTACTCCCTGCAGGCGAATATTCCCGGTAAGATCGAAATGAGCAGAGGCAAAGTCCAGTTCAATGGCTTTCTTTTGCAGCTCTTTTTTTATCGCCGTCTGGGCCATCGTTGGCAACGGCCATTCGAAGCGCAGCAGACAATAAAATAGCCCCAAGCCAAGCCCCAGTCCAACGGCTAAAAATCGAAGCGGCTTTCTCATAAAGAAAGAAAAGTATCCAGCAATGCGCCAAAGTCCTCGTCCAACTCGAACGCGCGTCCGGAAAACCTTCCAATCCAAGTCGGCCCCTGCCGCCAAAAATCCATGACGAAAGTTTGCTTGTCAACTTTAAGCTCCAGCTGATGGGTGGGATTCGCCAACGGCGGCTCGACCCAATGTTTGGCTCGCGGCTGAGCTTTCAAAAGCGCCCAAAGCGCCTGCTGTTGGGGAGAGGCTCCCGCATACACATTCTCGGCGGGCGGCGCGCCCAGCACACGAAAGATCACACTTTCGGGCTCGGGAAGTGGCGGAATAAAAAGCCTCCTATCCGCAAGTGAAGCTGCCGGCGGAGCTGCCGGCAAAGCGGGCAATTGATAGGAAACTTCGGAAGACGGATGGAAAAGCTTTACCGAATCCGAATCGCGCCAGACCAGAAACTCGACATTGCATCCGGAGGTTTGAAGCCGAAGCTTTTCGGAAAGTGTCGGAAGCTCCGAACTTTGAAAAAACTGAATTTTTCCCTCTGGCGCGCAAAGACGCTCCAGTAAATTTTCAACCTCTTTTGAGTCGGCGGGCGTATTGTCGGCAGAAGCGATCACCCATTGCCCACTCTCGAGGCGCCGCAAGGCCAGCGTTTTTTCGCCTACAGTCCAATCTAAAGAAAGGATTTCATTGACATTGAAGGGCAGAGGTCTTGAAACGAGGAAATTCTCTGGATTAAGCGCCGAAACGAACTCAGACGGAAGTCCGAAAACGCTTTGTGAGCCCTCCCAAGCAGCCAAATAACCCCGCCCATCAGCCGTCTTCTCTCCCACGATAAGATTCCGTCTTCCATAAAGCATCTGAAAACCAAACCGACAGAAGACTTGCTTGAGCGCTTCTTGAGAGACCTCGAGAGGTTCGGCACTGTTCATCTGTGAAAGATAAATATCCCAACGTCCCTCATCCAAAGGCAGCATGCCGGAGGCAAGTTTTAGTTGCCAGCGATTCTCTCCCGTTTTTCGCTCGTAGCGAATTTTTTTCGAGCCCTGCTCTACCTCTAGCGCTTCCAATTCAACCACGCTAAAAGGGAACATTCCCGCCTCGCGCAATTGCGCCGGCGTATAGGCTAAGCATTCTTCCAATTTGGCATCCACCACCCACACCTCTTTTTCGTCGGGAGAGAGGATGTAAAGCTTCCCGCCCAAGGGCGTTGGGTTGCCAATTTTGTAGGAAAGCCGACGTGAAGCGTTACTAACCTCAAGGATACTTCGCGGCGTTTCAAGGCCGTAAGACCGCAGGTTTTGCCCCACCCTCAAAAGCTCCGAGACGGCAAACGCGGACTCGACCTCAAGCGAAGAAAGCAGACCGTTTATTTGCGAAATCGGTAAGGTTTTTGCCGGCCACTCGTAAGGGGCCTTAAGCCACCAGCGGCCCCAGCGATCTTTTTGTGCGCTCCAGAAGCTCCCATCCGCGCGTTTGACTGCCAGTCCCGACCACTCTCCACGCCCCAAAGGCAGGAAAGATTTGGCCTGAGCGGCAAAAGCGCGTTCCGAAGCCGGCACTGCCAAGTGCTCAAGTACGCCCCACAACAGCAGCGCATTGATTGCGAATAAAACAAATGTCCATCGAAGTTTCATATTTTTCTAGCGTGGCCGCAGCATCCATTTTAACCCACCGATCACCAAAAGAACAAGACTACAACCCAAGATTGCCGCTCCCAACCGCCACAGCTGCACGGAAGTCATTCCCAACTGATGCGCCGCGCGCGTGCGAGGCGGAATCGAAAGGAGTTTATTTTCGTTGACCAGCCAGTTAAAAATGCCCTCCATAAGCACCTGATTGCCCCGATAGGAAAGATAGGCATTGGCAAGAAAATCGCTGCTGCCGCAAACCAACAGGCGCGAAGCCGCCTCCTGCGCGGACTTTTTTTCCACAGCCATCATCAGCATAAACGGGCCCACGCGGGCATCCTCAGATGCCGAGCTTTTTGCCGAGCTTTGAAGAAGACCTTTGACCGTCGCGTCCAAAAGAGTGGCTCCTCGCGCTTCCAAAGCCCAAAAACGCCCGCGGCTTAAAACCATTCGTTCGTCACGGATGAGTGCCGTCGTGACAGGGTGCGGGGCAAAATCGCGCACCAGAGCTTCGCCCAGCGGGGTTTTCTGCAAAATCTCATTTTCCTCCACGCGCAGGCCCGACCAAACAACCCCATTGTAATACAGAAAGCGCACGAGCGGCTCGGAAGCGGCCTCGTCGAAAGCCATCAGCAAATTGCATTTGCGGTCATTCAAAAGTCGCTGGAGAACAGATAACGCTTCAGTAGAAAGGCTCTCGCCGCCTCCCAGTACAAAAATCGCCTCGCACGCTGGTATACCTCGGGAAACTTCATCTGGCGACAAATAGCTCACCTCGGCATTGTGCGCGCTCAAAAACTCCCCCAAAAGACGAAAGCCCCAGCTGCCATCGGCATTATAACGCTCGGAGGCCGTCACGATAACCACCTTGGGGCGCGCCGGATGCAAAAGCCGCCACAGAGCGCTCGTCAAAGCACGTTCGCCCAAGAAAATTTCATCCTGAGTAAAATAAAGCTCTTCGGGCGAAACCCAGACCTGCGCATCGGCGCTGCGCAAAAGTATGCGATAGGGATTTTTAAAGCCAAATTCAGCCTGTGCCCGAAAGGCATCCACCCACTGCACTTTCAGTCGAGGACTCATCGCCGCATAAGCCATCGTTAAATTTTGAAGCTCACGCAATCGCCCAACGCCCAATGACGACTCTTCCCCAAGCGCCCACGAGCCGACAATCTCGACCTCTTTGGGCAACGCACGCAAATACGCTGTCGTCTCCGGCGTCAGCGAATAGCGCCCCTCTTTAGTGATGTCCAGAACAGGTAAGCGCTTCCACGAAAGCAGAAAAGTCATCAGACACGCCGTCGCAAAAAGGACGATCTGCGCCATTCGATTGAGCGCCCGAAAACGCTCGGCTTTTTCAAAACGGACGATGCGCATTTATTCGCCCCTCCTCTCAAGCGAAAGCGCCGATAAAAACAAAAAGACCATCCCCACGATCATATAAGCCACCGCGACCGAAAGGGGCAAGGCTCCCGAAACGTATTCGGAAAGATTCTCCAGATGGGCAAAGGGCTTTAAATAGCCGAAGCTCCCCGGCGTCAGCGATGAAAAAAAAGTCGGCAGCAGCATATAAAGGAGCATCAGGCAAATCGTCAACGCACCCGCCAAAATCGTGTTATGCGTCAGGCTGCTGCACCACAGTCCCAAAGCAAGGAAACCGCAGCCGCTTACAAAACAAAAGAGCGCTCCGCCCGCGATCGCCGAAGGCGAAAAAATAAGCGCAAGCTCCGCCGCAGAAAGCCCGCTAAAGCGGGTCAAAATCCCCCAAAGCCCAACCGAAAGCCAACCCAAGATGTAAAAAAACAAAGCGCTCAGATACTTCCCAAAAACAACCCCGAAGGGCGTTATCGGTGTGGCCAAGGTCGATGCCAAAAGTCCCGCGCGACGCTCCGAAGCCAAAAGCCGCATGGTCAAGAGAGGCACCCATACCAGATTGGGCAACCATTGCAACTCCCAAAAGAGCGCCAAGGGACTTACGCGCAGCGGCTCTGTACTGGCCTGAAAAAAGGCGGAGAGGTACAGCGCGCCGGTCATTAGAAAAAACAGCGACAATAACGCGAACGTCGTCGGGCTCCGGAAAGCTCGACGCAATTCCTCGCTGAAGACGGTCCAAACTTGTCTCATTTTTCCCCCTCCTCTTTCCGTGACGTCGCCTCCATAAAGATATTTTCAAGACTCGGCGAGGGGCGAACAAATTCCGTCAGCGCCGCGTTAGGATGTTCGAGGACTCTCTTCAAAAGCGCCTCTGCGGCCGCTTCGTTGGGCAGCGAAACGGTATAACGCGCGTCCTGCCGCAGAGCCTCGCGTTTTTCAAGCTTGCCCCCCAGACCTTCCGCCAAAAGGCGCAAGGTCTGCTCGGGAAGCGCCGTTCGCAGCTGCCATACACACTCCTCGGCATAAGCACTTTTAAGCTCGGCGGGAGTCCCGAAAGCGACCTTTTGGCCTTTATTAATAATGAGTACGCGGTCCGCCATGATTTCAGCCTCGGAGAGAATGTGGGTGGAAAGAATCACGGTGCGCGTTCCGCGCATGGAGGCTATCAAATCGCGCAAGAGCAAGACCTGGTGCGGATCGAGCCCGATCGTCGGCTCGTCGAGGATAAGGATGGGGGGCTCGCGCAAAAGCGCATCAGCAATCCCCACGCGCTGGCGCACTCCTCGCGAAAGGACGCCGATGGGCCGCTTGACGATCTTGCCGGAGAGATTGCAAAGCTCTGCGACATGCTGCACCTGTGCGCGCACGCAATCATGCGGCAGCTCTTTATAGCGCGCGCGATAACAAAGATATTCTTCGACCGTCATGTCCTCCGGAAGGGGATTGTGCTCGGGCATATAACCCACATGGCGCTTGACCTCGCGGGATTGATAGGCGGCAGAATAGCCCGCCACCGTCACCGAGCCGCGGCTGCCGGGCATAATGCCGGCTAAAATCTTGAGGGTCGTCGTTTTGCCCGCCGAATTAGGCCCCAAAAAGGCGACGATCTCCCCTTGGGGCACGGCAAAGGTTAGACTGCACAAAGCCTGAATCGGACCGTAGTTCTTGGAAAGCTCGACTGCCTCAATGGCAAAAGACATGTTTTGCCATTTTCTCCGCAGAGGGCTATGGTCTCAAGCAAATACGCATGAAACTCTTTTTTCGCACTCTGGGAGAGAAAGATAGGCCGCTATTTATTATCCTGCATGGCCTGTGCTCCAGTTCGGCCGACTGGTTGCCGGTCGGCACTATCTTGGCCGAAAAGGGGTTTTGTGTCGAAATCCCAGATTTCCGCGACCACGGAGAAAGCCCTTGGAGCCAAAAACTTGATTATCAGGAACTCGCAGAAGATTTTTTACAATATTGGCGCTCGGGCAGCAAAAAACCTTTTTTCGTGCTGGGGCATAGTTTGGGCGGAAAGCTGGCCATGCTTTTGGCCACCCGCTACGCCAAGGAATTCCAAGGAGGCTTATGCGGGCTTTGCGCAGTAGATATAGCTCCGAAGGCTTATATACCTAATTATCAACAGGAACTGCGCGCATGTTTAGAGTTAAACCTTGCCAAAATCACCTCAATAAACGAGGCTGAAGAAGAGCTAAGGCAATATATTCCCAATAAGACTTTCCGGACACTACTTCTAAAGAACCTCCGGCAGGATGGCCGGCGGTTTCGCTGGAGCTGTAATTTCGAGCTTATTTTGAGAGACCTGCCGCTTTTGGCTAATAATCCATTAGATAAGAACGACTTAAGTGATATTCCTGCGCTTTTTTTGAGAGCCGAAAAGGCGCGTTATCTGCTGCCGGAGGATTTGTCCCTTATACATGAGCATTTTCCGGCGGCAAAAATGGAGGCGCTCCCCTGCGGCCATAACGCCCATATTGAAGCTCCACAGCTTTTGGCAGAAAAGGCATCAAAATGGGCAGAAGCTAATCGGTTTTAAGTTAAAATAGACTCTGGCCCCTCGCTGAAACGAGTAGCCGCAGCGACGAGGGCCTCAAAAAGTCCCAAGCCTAGATTTCTATCCTGAGTTCTTTCTGGATGCCATTGGACGCCTAGATAAAAACGACAGGAAGCCGCCTGCCACCCTTTTTTGAGCATCTCTGGCGCGCAAACCCCCTCGATAATATCGTGCGGACCCCTGGCCCAAATTGCCAAAGCTCCCGAGGTATTAAGCGCTTGATGATGACTGGAGAGGACGCTCGCGCCGTCGGAAGGGAAAGGGGCGTCTGGAGTCGTTTTTACAATGTGCTCTTTTTGCCCAGAATGCACTAAAAGCGATTTCTCGTCAAGGTGTTGCGTTAGTTTGCCCCCATTCCGAAGCGCCATGAGTTGCATCCCTAGGCAAATGCCCAAAACCGGATGTCGCGTTTGCTTGAGGGCGTCTATGAGCGCTTCCTCGTAGACCTGACGTTGCGGATCCATTGTTTTGGTCGAGGGGTGATTGGACTCGCCGTAGGCTCGCATGTCGGGATCGTCACCGCCAGTCAATATAAACCCATGACATAGAGCAAGTTGGCTTGGGATGTCCTCTTTAGTATGAGGCAAGATAATGGCCGTTCCGCCCGCCTTATTGACGGCTTTTACATATTCCGGACGCAGCATATAGCGAACTTGTCCATTTATTTGCGTGGTATCGCAGGTGATTCCAATGGCGGGCCGCAAAGACATAGCAGATTTTTTATGGATAGAGGCCTGTTTTGTCAACTATTTTGCCTACTATTTACATTCGGCAAACGCTTGGGTAGCTCCCCCTATGGCGGCTTCGAGGGCTACAGCCGAGTTGAGGTTAAAAACCGTCAGCCGATAAGCCCGCTCAACGCAGACCAACGCCTTTTTAAGCGCAAAGCTTTTGGATGGCTGATTTTCGTAAAAATCAATAATCTCTCGCTCGATTGCAGAAAAAAGCTCCTTTTTAAAGGCCTTTTGACGCTGCGCGACCTGCGCTGAGAGCTGCTCTTCGGGGATTTCGTCTTCGCTTGTCTTGGCAAGCGCCTTGGCTTGCTTTTCGGCATCCTCCTCCGCCTGCTGCAGGAGCTGATATGCCTCATGCATCACACAAGCCTCAGAAAGCGGGTCTGCACCCTTTTGTAAAAGCGCGCGGAAATGTTCGCAAAAGGAAGCCAGCGAGCCGGAAGCCTCCGCTCGTGCAGTTGTGTCGAAGCGAAAGCGCATCGCCCGGCTTAGGAGGGTCGGCATAAGCGCTGCCGGCTCGGAAGTTGTAAGAATAATTGTGCTGCCCTCCGGCGGCTCTTCAAAGATTTTCAAGAAAAGATTGGCTCCCTCGCGCCCCAAACGATCGGCTTGGCTGATGTGGACGACCTTACGGCCGCTATGGGTGCTTTTTTGGAGGAACTCGCGCAAGCCCCGCATTGCGTCAACGCCAATTTGGCGCATTTTGTTCTCGGGAGAGGCAAAGGCGTAGTCTGTATTATAACTCCCGCCTAAAAGTCCTTGCGCAAGCGCGCGCGCCGCCCCATCGGCCAAAGTTACATCGTTGGCAACGAAGACAAGCGCATGTCCCAGCCGCCCCTGCTCGAGCGCGCGCTCCAGAGAACGGGCCGCCGCACTATCTTGCAACAGCTGCGGCCAGTCGATTTTGGACATGGGCAAACACCTCCTTTGCAATGGTTTGGACGTCGCGATGGGCATCAACGACAATAAAACGCTCCGGCTCGCCCAAGGCCAGTTGTAAATAAGCTTCGCGGAGCTGCTGCGCCACGCTTAACCCAAAGACATCCATCCGGTCTTGGGCGCGCGCTTCTTGTTGCGGCAGGGAAATATTCAGCTTTAGCTGCTCGCCTTGCGAAATTTTGCGCACGCGCGCCAACCCAACTTCGGCGGGCTGATCCAAAAGGAAAGTAAGATCGGGCTTGCGGCCACGCGTGGCAAAACTATTGATGCGCTCGACGAACTCCACCCCTAGGCCACGGCAAATGCCTTGATAAACGACGGAAGAATCGATGAAGCGATCGCAGATGACGATTTTGCCAGCTTGCAACGCCGGAGCAATCCGCTCGGCAAAATTCTGCGCGCGCGCGGCCACGAAAAGTAAAAGCTCAGCCTCCGCCTTCATGTTGCGAGCCTCTTCGTCGAACTTCAGAAGATGGCGGATTTTCTCGCCGATAGGCGTGCCTCCGGGTTCGCGCGTAAGCTCCACCTGATAGCCGGCAGTCTCAAGCGCCTCTTTGAGCAAAGCAACTTGAGTCCCCTTGCCAACACCCTCGCCGCCCTCAAAACTAATCAACAGCCCCGCCATGGCCCTAGCCTACCAGCCGGCAGAAAGACTGGCAATTATTTCGTTGAGGCTGGGCGTTTTTCCTTCGGCCACATAGTAGCCGGAGGCCGCAACCCCCAAGGTCAAGGCTCCTTGCGTACCAAGTCCCATCAAAACTCCCGCCGCAAACCCCGCGTTGAAATGGTCTCCCGCGCCCGTTTTTATTTTGGGCGCCTTGATGAAAGGCCCTTGGGCAAAAAATGCACCCTCCAGCGTAGCGCAAACCGCGAAATCGGAAGGGTGAATGATAACACAATGGATGTTGAGCTTTTCGCGCAAGGCCTGCGCTGTTTTTTGCAACGCCTCGCTTTCTTCGGAAACAAGCCCAACGTGGAGCACTTCGCAAACTTGCACGGCTTCTTTGAGGTTGAGTCCCAAGATGACGGGGCCAAACCGCTCAAAGGTTGGCAAAAGCTCAAGAACTTCGCGCAGCTCGGAGGTGGGACGCTTTTCGGGATCGGCGAGATCGAAGAAAAACGTCTGGCCGGAGAGGGGCTCAAGAACTTCGCGGGCCAGCCGTCGCAAAATCTCCGTCATCCCGGGCGTCATCGTCCAATTGACCAAGCTTACAAGCTGCGCGCGACGGAAGGTCGGCTTGAAGGCAACCCCAAGCTTGCGGCGGATATTAGTGAAGGTAATCGCCTCGTGGTTGCGGGTGTAGCAAAACATGATCTTGCCATCGGAAAACTCCAGAGCGTGGGTTTCGGTCGGGTCGCCAAGCCGCTTGAGCTGGGCCTTCTTGCGCAGAGGCTTAAAAACCGGATGCAGCTTTTTTTGGCCCAAGTCGGCCAATAGCGTCGGGCGCGCCCCCAACGAAGCCAACGCCCCCGCCATGATAGCCGCATTGCCGCCGATCTTTTCTCTTTTTTGAAAAAGCTCGATATTTGTGCTCTTGTGAGCCGCCGCGCTGACGCGACCGCCAAAGGCCGTAATCGAAGGAATGGGAGCGTAGGCCTCCCCCAGGCCCAAGCGCTTGTCCACCGCTTCCACGATTTTATCAACGGTTGCGTCAAAGCCCACCAGCACGCGGCTGCGGCGCAAAGCCTTTTGCTTGGCCCGAATCTCTTCAGCAACGTCTGCGAGTCTTATCATCGAAAATGACGCTACGAATAAATAAATTTCTTGGCAATCTTTAACGCGCATGCGGGTTTTGAAGTGACGCGCGGGAGAGTTGCGCGTAAAATAAAAGCAATGATCCTTTCGGTCAAGGTAAGCCCGCATGCCTCCTGTAACGTTATCAAGCGTTACGAAAACGGTATCCTTTATGTGGACGTGGCGGCCTGCCCGGAAAAAGGAGAGGCCAACGAGGCGCTTGTGCGCTTTTTAGCAAAAACGCTAAAGCTGGAGGCGCAAGCGATAAAAATCGTTTCGGGAAAAACCGCACGCCTCAAAAAACTCAAGCTGCCCCTCGACGAAAAGGCCTTGCCCAACGCGCTTAGAGGCGTATCATCACGCTCTGCCAGCCGTTGACAACGAATTGCACGGCAAGTGCCGCAAGAATAAGCCCCGTCAACCGCCGAATAACCTTCAAAACAATCGGGCTGATCCAGGTGGCGCCTTCTGCGGAAATTTTAAAAATGTAATAGGAGACGACTGCCGTCAGCGGCACGCAACCCAAAACGACGATCTTTTGCCACCAACCCACCGCCTCGCCCATAAGCAAGATAACCGTGGAAATAGCCCCCGGCCCCGCCAAAAGAGGCACGGCCAATGGGGTAATGGCGACGTTGTCGAGCTTCTCGCCCTCGTCGCGCTCCTCGGGGGAGATTTTGCTTTCGCTCTCGCGCGCATGCAGCATGTCATAGCCAATTCCGAAAAGCAGCAACCCGCCCGCCACTTGAAAGGCCGGCAGCGTAATCCCCATTAGGCGAAAAATCAATTCGCCGATCAGCGCAAAAATAAAAATCACCGCCCCCGCCACAATGCACGCCAAGCGCGCCATCCGCAGTCGCTCGGAAGGCGTATTCGTGGGAGTCATGCTCAGAAATGTCGGCACCGTCGAAAGCGGCGAGACAATCGCAAAAAGAGCCACGATCACCTTGAAAAAATACAGCAGGGTATTCACACGGGAATATTGACACTTTTTAAGGAACCCCGTCGATATTTTTCTGGTCAGAAAACGGGTAAGCGATTATTCTCGTGTGGCCATGTTCTCCCGCCTCGGACGCTATCGAGATATTATTTTATACCGCATTTGGGCACAGCTCAAAAGCGAGGCGCGGCAGAATTATCTGGGTTATTTGTGGTTTGCCCTCGATCCGCTCTTGATGACGGGTATCTTCTTCCTCGTCTTCGGAGTGCTGCTGAACACAAAATCACCGGACTATCTGTGGTTTTTGATTATCGGCATGATCGCTTGGCAATGGTTTGAGGCGGCGCTCAACGAAGGAATGATGGGCTTAAAATCGAAATTGCACATCCTGCTGCAAATTCCCTTACCTAAACAACTTTTCCCGCTCGTGCATGTGGGGACGGCCACCTGGAAATTTATCTGCGTACTCGCGCTGATTTTGCTGGTTAATGTCTTCTGGGGGGCGGGAGCTTCATGGACATGGCTGTGGATACCTTTGATAGTGGCGGTACAATTGACGATTGTTGCAGGGCTGGCGTGGGCGCTGAGCATCCCTGTGGCCTATAATGAAGATACCGCGAAAATTTCGCAGGCCTGCACGCGCTTGCTGTTTTATCTTTCGGGAATTTTCTTTGCACCGGATTTACTGCCGGAGGGCCTGCGGGGAGCGTTCTTTGCAAATCCGATGGCCTGTCTTTTGGAAAGCTATCGAGCGGTGGTTTTGCGGCACGCCGCACCCAGCCTAGGGCTGCTGGGTTATGCCGCAATTTGGGGAGTGGGGCTCATGGTATTGGGGTGGAGCATCTGCAAAAAGTTCGACAAAAAACTGCTTAAGGAGGTAAACCTATGAACACCGCCACGCCCGCTTCGGCAATTTTGAGCGCCCAAAACGTTGGCCTTTGTTATCGCCTGCGCAAACAACTTCTTCAAAAGCCGCGCGAAATTTGGGCGCTTAGGGGCTTGGACTTCCAAATTTTTGAGGGCGAAAAGCTGGGGCTCTTGGGCCGCAACGGAGTGGGCAAAAGTACGCTTATGAGAATGCTGGCCGGAATTTTCGCACCCTCTGAGGGTAAACTTTTGTGGCACAAAAAGCTTCACGTCCAGCTGCTTTCGCTGGGTGTCGGCTTTGAAGGCTCGCTTTCGGGCAGAGAGAATGCCGTGCTCAACGGAATGCTGCTGGGAAAGTCGCGGCAGACGATGCTCGAGCGGGTGGAGGCCATCAAAGAGTACAGCGAGCTGGGAGACTTCTTTGAATATCCGGTAAACACTTACTCTTCGGGAATGGTCATGAGGCTGGGGTTTTCGGTTGCGATGGAATGCGACCCCGATGTTATTCTACTGGACGAGCTTTTGGGCGTGGGGGATTTCGCTTTTCAAGAAAAGTCGGAAAAAACGCTTAAACAAAAATTCCACGGAGACAAAACGATGGTGCTTATCTCGCATCACCTCGACATTTTGGAGAATCTCTGCACGCGCGTCTTGTGGATTGAACACGGGGGAGTCCGGATGTCGGGATCGCCCAAAGAGGTCGTGGCGGAATTCAAAAAAGCCAAGCTGGAGCCGCCCGCCCACAAGATAGGCGTTAAGACTGGCGATAGATAAGACGCTGTGCAAGCTCCATCAAGAATTCTGGCCGCGGCAGCCTCGAAAAGGTCTTCATCGCTGCCTTTGAAAGCCGCAGCGCTTCCGCTTCGCACCAGGCCGCTCCTTTTTGTTTGAGGAAGGTCTTTTTGCGCGCGTCCTGACCGACATCCTTGCCTAACTTTTTCGCGGAAGAACGCACGTCCAAAAGATCGTCCACCAACTGAAAAGCAATGCCGATCTTTTCGGCGGCCAAGACCTGTTCGCGCATAGCCGCCTCGCGCCAGCCAGCCAAGGTAAGCCCTAAGGCGATTGGCGCACCAATCATGCGCGCCGTTTTGTTTTGGTAAATAAAACCAATGTCCACCTTTTTGACAGGCAAAAAATCCGCCTCGACATCACAAGCCTCGCCAACGATGAGGTCCCTGGCGACGGCTGCGAGAATTTTTACCAGCCTTCCGGCCAGCTCAGCGGGATAGCTTTGCGAAACCAAGCGGAAGGCCTCGTTAAGGAGCAGATCTCCCGCCAAAAGCCCTTGCGCCTCGCCGAAAACCTTGTGGACGCATTTTTTACCTCGCCGCAATGTCGCGTTGTCAATGCAAGGCAAGTCGTCATGCATAAGCGAAAAGGTGTGAACCATTTCGAGCGCCACGGCTGCATAGACGGGGTTACCAAGACTACGCGCACCTTTTTTGCGCGTCTGACGAGCGGCCGCCATGAGCATCACGGGGCGCACGCGCTTGCCGGGAAGCTCCAAACTATAGCGGGCGCCGCGCTCAACGGTCGAGACTCCGAATGGATATTTTTTGATAAGCGCTTCAACGGGAGACTGAAACGCGGCGTATTGTTTTTCAAACGACATTGACCTCATAGGCCGAAGTGTGGCAGATTTCCATTATGTTGACCAGCCTTGAGGGACTTTTGCGAGAACTTTTTTTCCGCGCGCAGTCTTGGCACAAAATCCTTATTGGGGCGCTCATGTGCACTGTCCTTTTGGGCTTTGGCTATCTGCGCAATCTGGCCAAGCTGGCAAGCTCGAGCGCCGAGTTGGAGCTGCCTGAGTTTCACTTTGACTCACGTTTTGTGAAACAAACCTTTGCGGCCTTGCCAACGGGAGCTTTTTACTTTCTCACGCCGCTGTTCTTGGGATATGGCATTGACAACCTACTGCAACTTATCTTGCTCGACTTTATCTCGCCAATTGTGTGGGGGTTAGCTTGGATTTTGGCTTTAACGCTCTCTTCTTTGGCCTTAGTCGTAGTCGAGGACGATCCGGAGCGGCTTTTCCTCGGGCTCGAATTCGAGAAAGTATTGCCCCAGTGGTGGAAATTGCGGCGTCATTGGATACTCCCCGCCCTGAGCTGCTATGGGCTTATCGCTTTGGGCGGCATTTATCTTTTCGGAGCCAGTTATTTTCTGGGAGCCAGCCTAATGGTCTGTCACTTGAGCCTTACGATTCGGAATCTCCGTTATACTTAAACAGCCCTTGCGCCAAAGCTCATTTCTTCCGTTAGTAAAACTCTTATGCAAGCACAGCGCAGCAGTCCGGTAGGCTCTCGTTGGGGGCTTTTTTTCGCCTCCACGATCTCTTTAGGACTGGGCCTTTGTCTGGGCGCGGCCGAGTTAATCCTGAGGCCCGTCGAAGTGGTCGAAACGCTCCCCTCCAAGCCGGAAGCCCTAAAAAGATTCTATCAGGCCGGCACCGAAAGTGGTGGCAGCGCGTGGAGAGAAAAAATCGCCGCAATGGCAGAACGACGCTCCTCCACCCTCACCCTCTCCGAGGGCGAATTTAACACTTTTTTGAGGGAGGGCTTAAAAACAAAAGAAGGTCAAGCGCCGCTTTTTACCTCCAATGTCCGTATTTTGCCGGGGCTTTTCCAGATTGGGGTGATGGGCTATCCCGCGTCGCTCAATAAACAAGCGTTTGTTTTTCAAACAAGCGGCGCCTTTAAACTCGGGCCTCAAGGATTTTATTTCAGCGCGCAAAAATCCTATCTGGGAAGCCTTCCCCTCCCGCACGCCATTGTTCAACCTGCTATAATGGCTGTTTTTTGGAAAATATTTGGAGACCCTTCGAGTGAAGAACTTCTTCATTCGTGGCAAGAAATATCCGATCTGTTTATCGAAAACCATCGCTTGAGGCTCCAATGGAAATGATTTGCATGAGCGCTTTGAGCCTGTGCGGGGCTTGCTTTGACGGGGCACTTGCGATAGCTTTTTAGACCGTGGGGCAGTCTCAAAATATTTTTATCATTGATGACGATGGCGACTTTGTCAGTCTGCTGACGGAAATTCTGACGCAAGCAGGTTACGGCGTCAGCTCCACCACAAAAGCGGAAAAGGCCGCGGCCTTTTTAGCCGAGGCTGCATATGATTTGCTTGTGATAGATCAGCGCCTTGGAGAAACAACCGGAGTTGAGCTGCTGCGCGAGATTAGAAAGAAGCACTCCACCCTTCCTGTCATTGTAATCTCGGGCTTTTTGGACCACGACTCGGCGCAAGAATTTGTGAATTTGGGGGTTTCGGGCATCTTCTTCAAACCACTCAATATTTTTGCGCTGCTCAAACGAGTGGAAGAGCTTTTCAACGGAAGCGTAAAGGCGTCTGGTTTGGCCACTCCCGATCCGGGCATTCGCGGTTTTACTCAAACGCCTTTCGGCTCAACGGTCAGCCGCGAGCTTTTCTTTAAAAAGCTCCAAACGCTTGTAGATTTTAGGGGCACCTTGTTACTTATTGGCGACGAGTCCAGCCCCTTCCGAGCCGTAGCCGAAGAATTTGCCAAGCACAGCGCTGCCGGCGAGAAACTTCTTCCATGGCAAGCGGATTATGCGCGCGAGGAAGGGCTCTTACGCGCAGTCGGTTCCTCGCCGACCCTTTTTCTTGTTGAGCGCATCGAGGCGCTTTCGGAAGCCGAACGAACACTCTTTTACCGAATCGCGAAGAAAGAGGCGCCCTTTGAAAAACTTCCCAACGTGCGGTTTTTATTTTGCCTGAACAAGGAATTGGATGCCCTCTATGAAGAAAAGGCTATTGATGATGAATTTTACCTCTTTTTAGGGAATCTAGAATTGAAGTTGCCGAAGATTGCCGGACTGGGCCATATTCACAACCCCGACAGCGTGCAAAAAGCGCTTAAGCACCTCAGCTCAACACCTTTCAAAGACGCAAAAACTCCTGCGCGGGTTTTAGTGCTCGATGACGAAGATCTGCACGCGCAAATGGTAGTGGATTTGCTGGAGAGCTGCAAACTCGGAGCCCTAAAGCTTAACAACCCCTCCGAAGCGCTTCTAGCCATGAGAAAGGAGCGGTTTAGCCTTATCATTACCGATTTTCGCATGCCAGGAATCAATGGCGTAGATTTTGTTGCGCAAGCGCGACAAACAGACGCAGCGTTGCCGATTTTCATCGTTACCGGGAACATCCAGCTGCCGGAGGTTGTACGCTTGGGTAACATGGGGGTCACGCGTCTCATTCAAAAACCTATCGACGCCAAAGCTTTCATGGAAGAAGTGCTTCGAGCCATAGGGAAGTAATCCGAGAATGTCAGAGAGCAAGATTGCCTTGAATCACTCGAGATTATTCCTGCGCTATTCGCCCTTGAGCGTCCTTCCCATGAGTTCACAGACAATATCTCTCGGGGCTCGATTCTCATAAAGAATGGCCGCAACTGCTTCGACAATTGGCGCATCAACTCCCTTGCCTCGCGCAAGTTTGCGAAGCGCAAGGCTTGTGCGATAACCCTCGGCCGTTAGCCCCCCCTCGGTTGTAAGCCACCTTGGGTCCTCGCCGCGCGCAACGCGCTCGCCCAGTTGACGATTGCGACTCCAGACGCCGTAACTAGTTGCCATTAAATCTCCCACTCCCGTAAGCCCCCAAAAGGTCTCTTTTTGTCCGCCAAGCGCCATCCCAAGCCGCGCCATTTCGGCCACTGCGCGCGTCAAAAGCCCCGCCTTGGCGTTATCTCCTAGGCCCAAGCCGTCGCAAACGCCCGCCGCCACCGCAAAAACATTTTTGAGAGCCCCGCCCAGTTCTGCGCCGCGCCGATCGGCAGAAGTATAAAGCCTCATGGCTGGCGAGCTAATCGCCTCTTGAAGCGCGCGCGTAGTTTCGTCAATGCGGCCCGAAACCACCATCGCGCAAGGAGTCTCTTCGGCCACAAGCCGCGCATTGGTTGGACCACTCAAGGCCATGACAATTCGCCCGGGCAAAAGCCTTTCGAGCTTTTCGCCGCCGCTTTCGAGCGTCTCGATGTCGAAACCCTTCGCAAGATTTATCCAACGGCGGGCATCCAACGAAACGTCACGCAAACCTTCTTCAAAAGCATAGCTTGGTAGCGCCACAAAAACGGCATCAAAAGCCCCGCGCGCGTTTTGAGAGACGACACACTCAACGCCGGCCACCTTCACGCCTGGGAGAAAATCCACATTCTCGCCAGTCGCATTGATTTTTGCAAGTTGCGCCTCGTCGCGACAGCCCAAAATCACCTCGTGACGGCCGCGCCCCAAGTGCACCGCCATCGCTGTTCCCCAAGCCCCCGCGCCAATAATTAAGAATCGCATTTTATTAGTTTTGAAAAAGTTTTATCGGGCGCAGCCTTCCAAAAAAAGTTCGTTTTTCTCAGCAACGAGTGTTGCGCGTCCCGAAAAAGGAAGTGTGACAATCGGATAGGTATGGCCAAAATCGAGGTTGGCAACAACAGGCTTGTTTTTGAGCTCAGGGAGCGCCGCGATAATCTGAGTGAGCGCTTCGCGCGTTATGGTTGGAGCTCCAGCGAAACGACCGATACAAAGGCCGCGGATTTTGTCAGCGCCGCAAAGACTCAGAAGGTGGTCCAACTCTGCATAAAAAACCTTCGCTGAAGTGCTGGTATCGTCGACAAAAAGCAGTTTCCCTTTTAGATTCGGCAGCCAGCCTAGGGTTGCTGAGCACAACAGGCGCCCCATATGCCCTACAATAGTTTCGCCTCGAGCCCTTCCCTCTTGCAAAATCCATGCTCCTGGATTTGGTTGCCACTGCGATTGCTCTCCGACCCAGTCTTTATATTCCGGGGAGGGCTTTAGCGACCAGGAGAAATCCCCGGAGAAGACTTTGCGTAGGCTCTCGAAAGTTGGCCTACCCGGTTCGCGGGAAAAATCGTTGAAGCCCGGGGCATAGAAGGCAGGCATACCCTGCTTATGAGCCCACGCCAATATAAGTGTGTTATCGGACATACCAAAGATGGGTTTTTTCTTGGCCGGTCGGTACCTCCGCAACAAACGCGCAAGGCTCATTTGCATATGTCCTCCGCGTGTCGTCCACACGGCGTCCACAGTCGGGTCGAGAAGAGCTTCATCGAGCTCTCGCAGACGCTCTTGAGGAGTTCCTGCACATTCGCCGCAAACATCTAGGCCAGCAGGGTGTTCCTCTCCGCTTAGAAAGCCCATGCTCAATTCCAGTTTTGGAAATGCCCTATAGATAGAATCAAAGGTGGCCTGACGCCCAGACATTGGGAAAGCCGCATACATCTGCGAGGGACTGATAAGCCGGACTTTCTTAATTTCCATGCTTCTTCCTCTCCATCTCTTCGAGCTGGGGCTTGACAATTTTCTCGTAGCAGTCGGGACAAATACTGTGGCTAAAGGTCGTGCCGGTCTGCTCCTGCATATAATCCTCGACCTGTTTCCAATACTCCGCGCCGTCGCGAACTTTTTTGCAATAGCTGCAAATCGGCATCATCGCCTCCAAGCGGCCGATGCGATGGGTGTAGCTCAAAATTCGTTCCGCTACTCGCAGGCGACTCCAAAGCTTTTCGCGGTCGAGCGGTTTTTCGATAAAGTCGTCCACCCCCGCTTCCATCGCGGCGTAATAGTTTTCGGTGCTCTGCACATTGGCCGTGAGCAAAATGATGTAGGTGTAGGCATCCGCCCGATGCGCGCGAAGGCGACGTGTGAGCGCAAGACCGTCCATCTTGGGCATCAGCCAATCGGTAATAAGGATGGAGGTGGGCTCCTTGGCGAAATATTCCCAGGCCGCCTCGCCATCCGCAAAAGCCTCGACCTCATAACCCAGCTGCTGCAAAATGGTAGAGATCAGCTTGCGCGAAATTTCATCGTCTTCGGCTATCAGAATTTTTAACATAGGTGTCATGGAAAGCTCCTTGCAAGAACCGGCAAAGCCCTCGTGGAGGCATCGTCTTAGTATCGCCGCTTTGTGTGCGCCTTGGCTACTCTTTTTTTCGGAACTTTTCACGGAATACGCCCACAACCCGCTGTATGAATTTGCGCTTTTGGCGCCCATTATTCTTGGGCTGTTGGTTTATGAACGCGCAAGGGACTTTGCTGCCGATGTTGCGGCGGCTCCAATGGGAACGCGGAGAAAAGCGTTGGAGGCGACAATTCTTCTGGGGACAATTTTTTGCGTGCCGCTACACCTTCTTTTTGAGGCCAACGCCGATTGGCGCGGGGTTATTTGGGCGCAGGCCCTGCTGTGCGCAGCGCTTACTTGCGCGCTCGCGTACCGCTACGGCGGGCCGCCGATGCTGCGCCGGTTTTGGCCGCTTGCGGTTCTGCCCCTTTTGTGCGTACCTTGGCCAACACTTTTTATGCGGGCTGTTTCGGGAGCGCTCCAGGAGGGGCTTACTTTTGCAGCCGTGGACATCACGCACCTTTTGGGGCTTTCGGCAAGGGCCATGGGGAACCTCATCCTTTTGGGCAATGGCACGGTCGTTGGGGTGGAGGAAGCATGCTCGGGCATTCGTTCGCTCGTGGGTAATCTTTTCGCGGCGGGAGTGCTTGGCGAATACTTTCGCCTGAGGGGACACGCTCGAGGGCTTTTGTTTGTTCTTTCGGTAATCTTTTCACTTGTTTTCAATTTGCTGCGCTCGCTTTTGCTTATACTGACAGCCGCAACCTCAGGAGCCGCCTTACCTCTGCTTTTGCACGATACGGCCGGCTGGAGTGTTTTCGTTTTGAGCTTTGCGGCACTCTATGGCGTTGCCACTTTTTTGCCGCGCAAAAAGACGGGTTCGACGGTCCTTACACGGCAGGCGATCCCTCCGCTGCCCCTACGGCTTTCGCTGAGCGTGTTAGGGTTGGTTATTGCAGGACCGCTACTGACGCCTCTATACTATCCTCACGAAGAGAGTTCTGGCTATACTCTTGCGAAACCGCAAGACGCGAGGCTCCCGGCCTCGGTTGTAACTCCCGATGCGGCACGCTTCCGCTCGTCGCTCTTTTTTTCCAAGGGAGAGTCTTGGCGCTGGAAAGATACCAAAGGTCTGTACCAACTTTTCTATTTCGAATGGGCCTCCCCGCGCCTTTCGCGCCTTGGGAGCGCCAGCCACCATCCGGAAAATTGCCTGCCCAACGTAGGCTGGGAAATGCTCGACTCGCGGTCTGTCTTTTTGGAGGGTCAAAAACCCGCCGAGCCCTCGCTCCCTGGAACCCTTTCGCGCTTCAAAAATCCAGCGGGCCAGTTTGCGACGCTGTTATTTTTCCGCCTCTCACCCGACCCCACCGATACGCGTGACCGCATGGAGCACGCCGACAGATGGCAGGATTTTCTGCAGCACAAACGCCTTCCGTCCCGCTCTACGCTCCAGCTTTCTCTCATAAGCGCTGAGCAAAATGACGCCATGGAAACAGACCTTTTGGATTACGCCCGAAAGGTCATCGAGCGCCAACGGTAGCCGCGCATTGACCCATGCGTGTTTTTCTGCAAGAATAGCCATCTGTAAGGCTCCTGTATTTCAATGGATAGAATGCTGGCCTCCGAAGCCGGCGATTCGGGTTCGACTCCCGACGGGAGCGGGCAAATAACCGTAGGCTATTCCGTGCTTTCAAGGAAAATACCCTTATCAAAACCGCCCCGCATCAAACGCTTTTTTAGCCGCAGCCCCTCAAGCTCCGCGAAAGACATCCCTGCTTCCTCGCGCAACGCGCCCAACCAGCCCCCTCGCCAATAAAAAAGCCCCGATTTTTTCGGGGCTTTTCTGAAAATAGGCTATTAGGCCTCCAAAACATTCACCTTGCGGTGGGTAGCGTCCCACTTGACTTTGCCCTCGCGGAGGGCAAAAAGCGTCCAGTCGCGGCCGACTCCGACATTGGCACCCGGATGAAACCGACTGCCGCGCTGCCGCATGATAATGCCGCCTGCCAAGATTTTTTGACCATCGTGAACCTTAACGCCCAAGCGCTTACTTTGGGAGTCGCGTCCGTTGGAAGATGTTCCTTGTCCTTTTTTATGAGCCATTGTAAGTCTTTCTTTCTAAATTTAGTTAGGCCTTGATCGTCTCAATTTTGATAACGGAGAGCTCTTGGCGATGCCCCTGCTTGCGGCGATAGCCGTGGCGGCGTTTCATTTTGATAATAGTAACCTTTTCGCCACGCTTGTTCTCGAGAATGGTGGCCTTGACTGTCGCACCCTTGAGCGTTGGCGTGCCGAACTTCATCTCGGAGCCCTCGCCTGCGGCAAGAACGCTGTCAATTGTAACGGTATCGCCCGCTTTGGTATCGGGGTAACGGTTGACAAAAAGGATATCGCCCTCATTCACAGTGAACTGGCGGCCCTGAGTCTGGATGATCGCTTTCATGGAGAAAAGACAGTCTACCATATATTGAAAACTAAAAGCAAGCGAAAAAAGCAAAGTTGCCAAACCCTGCCAGACCCTTGACTCCGTGCGGGTTTTTTATTTACAATAGCGCTCTTTATGGAAGCTGCCCTTATTGATTCAATTATAAAAACAAACCCCTCTTTGACTGGCCAGAAAGACAAGCTCAAACAGCTCAAAAAAGGCTCCTACTGCGTTCATCGCGCCTGGGGAGTCGGGTGTATCACCGATTTTGACGAAAGCTCCGGCAAGCTGATGGTCGCTTTCGAGAACCAGGGTGAGCCTCGCTCAATGGACCCTGGTTTTTTTGTATCCAAACTCACGCTTTTGCCAGAAAACCACATCATCGCGCGTCACCGCCGCGAACCCGCTGAGATCCAAGCGCTGCTGGACACTAATCCCGCCGAAGTCTTTTTGCTTATTCTTTCCCAAACCCCCGACGGCTCGATGAGTGTTATTGAGATGGAAGAGACCCTCCAGTATTTGTTGGGCGAAAATTACAAAAAGTGGCTTTCTCCCGCCAAGAAGCGTGCCGCAAAAGACGGCCGCATCACCTTTCCTGAAAAGAAAACCGATCGCTACCAGCTGCATAGTGAGCCCGTTGCAGCCGAAGACGAAGCTCTTGTGGCCTTTTACAAAACCAAAAATGTCAAAAAGAAGATTGAGCTTGCCTCAAGCTTGCTGGAGAAGACAAGTCTTTCGCAAGAAATCATCTCCAAGCTCCCGACCCTCATTTCTGAGCTGAATGCAGCCCTTTCTGAATCCCGCATCCTAACCCCCAGTGAGAAGCTGCAGGGCTCATGGGTCCGCGACGATCTGGCGCATCTGGCCAAAATCGACGGTTCGTCTATGCAGCCCTCTGCAGCCGCTATTGTCAGAGAAAGCCGCGAGTTGCAGGAGCTGGCGGAGAAGCTGCCCTCTCAATATCAAGCGCGCCTGCTCAATGCGCTTATGGAGGCTCATCCCAATGACTGGACCAACATTCTTTTCGATTTGCTTAAAAACTCATCCGGCAAATTCACGCAAGAGTGCGTCAGCTTTCTGCTTGATAACAATCAAAGCTCCACCCTCAACGAGATGCTAAATAAGTGGCTGGACGAGCAGCTCTTAAAAGCCCCTCTCATTTCGTGGATTTTAAAGAATCGCAATGTCCGTCGCTATTCCACGATGCTCAGTCCGCTAATTTCGCCGCGGCTCTTTAGCGCCATTTTCTACGCTATCGACCGCGAAGCCATCCAAAACGCCAGCTCAAAGCGCATCAGCTTGGTAGAACTGCTGGCCGAGGACCGCGAGCTGGTCGGAGAGTTACTTTCGACGGCCACCCCCGAGATGGCTCGAGATCTAGCCAATACATTGCTGATGAGCCAAGGCTTCGAAACATTGACTAAGCGCTCGCTTTTGGCCCGCTTTATCAAGCAATTCCCCGAAATCCAGTCGCTTATCTCGACCGAAGAGAGCACCGCTCAAGAAGATGGGCTTATTGTTTCGTGGGAGAGCCTCGAAAAACGCAAGGCCGACTATCAGCACTTGGTCACGGTAAAGATTCCTAAAAACAAAGAAGACATCGCCATTGCACGCGAACACGGAGATCTTTCGGAAAACTCCGAATACAAAATGGCGCGCCAGGACCAAGACACGTTTATGGCTCAAAAATCGCAAATGGAGGCCGAGCTGCGCATCGCACGCGGGACAGACTTTATCGACTGCCCAACCGATATGGTCGGCGTCGGTTCGATCGTTGAGCTGCAAACTTCTTCCGGCAAGGCATCCTATACGATTTTGGGCGCCTGGGATGGCAACCCCGAGAAAAACATCCTCTCCTACAAAACGCCTCTGGCGCAGGGCCTCTTGGGCAAACGCACTGGCGAGAGTGTTTCCGTGGGCGGCCAGAGCTACACCATAACTGGGCTTAAGCGTTACGCGGATAGCAAGTGAACTCAGGGAAGAAGCACGCAGTGAATCCATAGGGGTATATCCTTGCGTAAATTTGCAGCAGGCCCAATGATTTGCTCATGCCTGGATGCAAAAGCCAGCTCCTTCCGGTATTCTCCGGCTTATTTGTAGCAACGCTGCTCATCTCGAATACTATCGCAGGTAAACTTATCTCGCTAGGCCCACTGACCGTTGCGGCTGGCATTATTCTTTTCCCTCTTGCCTACGTTTTCAGCGATATCCTGACGGAGGTTTATGGCTATGCGGCTACCCGCAGGATCCTCTGGACAGGCATTGCCGCGCAACTTCTGATGGTCTTTGCCTTTCACAGATTTACTACTCTTGGCCGCTTCTGGTTGGGCCTTGAAAGTTCTTTGGGAAATCATCGCGCTACCGATCACCATTCCTCTCGTCCGCGCGGTCAAGCGCTTTGAGGGCGAAGATTTCTTCGATCGCCAGACTGATTTCAACCCGCTCAAGCTCTAAAAGAAGCTGGCGATTTCATGCGTGTAAATTTCTGGCAAAAAAAATGCTTTTCGGCTACTACACTTTTGGATAGAAAACTTCCCAACTAACTCTAAATTCCGCTCCAAAAAATTCCGTCCAAAAATGTATTCGAATTAATCCCTTGAAATTCTTGGGAAAATCGAATAACAAACCCCTTTGCCATGTATATCGTTCAAGTAGCCACTGAAATGGATCCTGTCGCGAAGGTCGGCGGTTTGGGCGATGTTGTTTACGGGCTCTCACGGGAGCTGGAACGCAACGGCCACGCAGTCGAGGTTATTCTGCCCAAATACGACTGTATGCGCTATGACCAGATCCACGCGCTTACTCCCGTCTATAACGATCTGTGGGTTCCTTGGTACGGCGGCTCAATTCACTGTACGGTGCTCTCGGGGCTAGTACATCACGTCAAATGTCTCTTTATCGACGCTCACAGTAACGACCTCTTCTTCAATCGTTTTGCCTACTACGGCCAAAATGACGACTACATGCGTTGGGCGTTTTTCTCCAAGGCCGCGCTCGAGTTCATGCTCAAGACCAATCGCCGTCCGGATGTCATTCATTGCCACGACTGGCAGACGGGCCTTTTACCGGTGATGCTTTTCGAGCTCTATAAAAACGCGGGCTTGGATAAGCAACGGGTTTGCTATACCATCCACAATTTCAAACACCAAGGACAGGCTCCCGCCGCCGTGCTCAACGCCACAGGGCTGGGCCGTCCGGACTTTTTCTATTCCAAAGACCGCCTCCAGGACGACTTCAACAAAGGCTGCATCAATTACATGAAGGGTGGTATTGTTTTTTCAAACTACGTCAATACCGTCTCTCCCCATCACGCCTGGGAGGTACGCCACACACCCTTGAACTACGGCCTGGGCAATACCCTCGATAAACATCAGGATAAGTTCGGCGGCATCCTTAACGGTCTCGACCAGGAACGTTGGAATCCCGAAAACGACATTCATATCCCCTTTGGTTACACCGCCGAGACTTATGAGCGCAAGCTCAAGAACAAAGAGGCCCTGCAAGAGCGCTTCAATCTCAATCGCGATTTGCGCAAGCCCATCTTTGCCTATGTCGGGAGGCTCGACGATCAAAAGGGCTTGCATCTGATCCGCCACGCGCTTTTCTGGAGCATCCAAAACGGCTGCCAATTTGTGCTGGTTGGGCCGCCCTCCGATTCCACGATCGATGGACACTTCAAGCACCTTAAAAATCATCTCAGCGGCAATCGCGACTGCCATTTACACATTGGCTTTAGCAATGAACTTGGTCGCCTGCTTTATGCTGGCGCCGACTATCTGGTGGTTCCCTCTCTTTTCGAACCTTGCGGGCTCGTCCAGATGATCTCGCTGCGCTATGGCACTCCGCCGATTGTTCGCTACACGGGCGGGCTTGCCGATACTGTCTTCGATTGGGACAACGACACCGCACATCCCCGCGAAGAGCGCAATGGGTTTGTCTTCCACCAAGAAGACTACTGGGCCATCGAAAGCGCGCTTGTCCGCGCCAAAGGGCTTTATTTGGACGCGCCGGAATATTACAAACAACTGGCGCTACAAGGTATGAAGTATAATTTCTCCTGGAGCAACTTCGTCCAGCACTACATTAACGTCTACAACCTCATCCAAGCGAAATAACACTGGTTGTGTCTAATTAAAGCTGAACGCAGGCGCCGTGGGGATATCGCAGGTCTTTCATGCTTGAAAAGTATGCCCAGCCCTGTCAATCTGAAGTAAGCCGCTCATGAACACCCACCCTCCGTTTCCCAACCTCTTCGGCGCGCAGCGCAATGAAGACTTGCGGGCTGTTACTCTCGAGAAGGTTGTCAATTTGACCCACGAGCTTGTCGTTGTTGTGGACCCCTCTGGGCACGTCCAAAGTGTCAACGCCGCTTTTTGCGAAAAAACCAGTTTTTCCGAAACGGAAGTCTTTGGAAAAACCCTGGACTTCATTCAGCTCATGGATGGCTCCGAGTGGGTGGAGCATAGCCTTAACCTCGTAAAGGCTGGGGAACGCTGGCACGGAGTTTTGCAAGTTAAGACAAAAACGGGAGCTATTCTAGACCTTCAGACTTCCGTAAGCGCGGTTTTTGACGCCAAAAGAAAATTAGTCGCCTACGTCGGCGTGGGCATTGACCGCACCCGGGAGCAAACCATCGCGCGCCACCTGCAAGCCATGCATCGGCTGGAGTCTATTGGCACGCTGATTGGCGGCATCGCGCATCGCTTCAATAACATGCTGGCGGCCATTATGGGACATGCCGAAATTTTAGGCATGATTGGCTCTGACAATCCCAAGGTCGCGGATCGCGTTCAAAAAATTCTTAAAGCCACGACTCAGGCCAAAGAATTCGTCTCGCAAATGTCCACTTTCAGCAAACGCGGAGAAGGCCAGAAAAAGCACATCGATATTTGCCCCATTGTCCGCCACGCGGTTGAGTTCATCCGGTCTGCCACGCCGCGCGCCGTTCAGATTGACACCCATATCCCCGAGCAGCTTCCTGTCGTGATGATTGTTAGCGACGAAATCAATCAGATGCTGTTGAATCTTTTTACAAATGCTCTTCAATCGCTTGACGGTCGGGAAAATCCGAAGATGGGGGTTTTTGTCGAAGAAACCTGGCAAGAGTTTCCTTCGGCAGTCGCCCAGGGCCACGGGCGCGCCGTGCACTGCATCAAAATCTCCATCCGGGATAACGGTCGCGGCATTCAAGAGGCCCTTAAACCGCGCATTTTTGAACCCTTCGCTTCTACGGCCGAAGGTATTCAGACCTCTGGGATGGGACTGGCGATTGTTCATGGTATCGTCTTGCGTCATGAGGGGTATGTCCGTTTTGATAGCAAAGAGAACGTTGGCTCAACTTTCGAAATTTTTCTTCCTATCGTGGAAAAACAACTTACAAAAGACGAATTGTCTTCCGTTTCCCCAGCACGGTCTGGCGGTGAACGTATCCTGCTCGTCGATGACGAGCCCCTAATCACGTCGGTGGGTAGCGAGCTGCTCGGCGAAATGGGTTATCAGGTGCAGGCCGTCAACCATCCTCGCCAGGCTCTTTCCCTACTCGAAAAAGACCCGAACGCTTTCGACCTGATCATCACTGACCTTACCATGCCCGAGTTCAATGGCATTGAGATGGTTAAAAAAATCCGCGAAAAGCACATCTCTACCCCTGCGATTCTCATCTCTGGTTATAACGAGCGCATTAAGGCCGAAGAGGCCAAAGCGTGTGGCATCGGCGATATTCTCAGCAAGCCTTGCCCCGCACAAACCCTCATTGACGCTGTTCGCAAAGCTATCTCCGAAGCTCAAGGCGGCGTAAAATAGTCACCAAAAAAGAAGTGGACTTTGTCCCTTTTGTTTTGTATTTAACGTTCATGTCTGAGACTTCCATAAACCTCAATGGAGCAACCCTCTATCGTTTGGCATTCTTTATTTTCGCCTTTGCCTGCTTGATGAACGCATTCGACGCCTACACTTCTTACATCCGCATGAGCTTCAATCTCTCGCCACTGGTGGCCAATCCTCGTGACATGATTAACGAAACTTGGGCCTTTATGGGACTTGCGGCAATTCTTGTTTTGGAGGCCGTGGGTCTTATGATGTTCAAGTGGGTCAAACGCGCCGCCGTCAAATTGATCTAAGCCCGCAACCCTCATTCAACCCGAACGGCAAATTGCCGGTGAGGTTCTGCTGCCCATCTAAGAGCGTGTTCAGAATCTCTTCGCCATATTGCGCCGCATAATTTGCTGATAAACAATAATGAGCGGCGCCCTTCGGGTTGGGCGCTTTTGTGTTTTGGCGGCGTTTCTCGTTCGCATTTCGGGCTTCTAGCCCGTGTTGCTCGCTCGAAGAACCCCGATTTCATCGGGGCTTGCCTTGCCAAAACGCCAAAATCATCCCAACAATACTGCCAAATAGATTCTAAACACGCTCTAACTTATTTGCTTGCCTCTGCGAGCCCGGCTGTGCTAGTCTAGAGCCCTTGTCCGCATTGGATTGCCTCAACTTTGGCGGGCGAGAAACACATAAATACTATGGCTAAAAAAGTTGTTGGAGAAATTCGTTTGCAGCTGCCCGCAGGCGCTGCCAATCCCGCGCCTCCCGTCGGCCCCGCTTTGGGTGCCAAAGGCGTCAATATTATGGCCTTCTGCAAAGAATTCAATGCGAAGACCAAAGATCAAAATGGCATGATTTTGCCGGTTGTAATTTCCGTCTACGCCGACAAATCCTTTACCTTTATCCTCAAGAGCCCTCCGGCTTCCGTTCTGCTCAAAAAAGCAGCCGGAGTCGAGAAGGGCAGCAAAATACCCAACAAGGAAAAAGTGGGCAAGGTCACCAAAAAGCAAATTCAAGAGATCGTCAAAATTAAGAAAGCCGACCTCAATGCCAAAAACGATGAAGCAGCCTATCGCATCATCGTCGGAACGGCAAAAAACATGGGAATCGAAGTCGAGGGCGAAAAATAACTCCCATCTATCTTTTAAAAAGCTCCGTCTTTTGGCGGAGCTTTTTTATCCCTTGTCATTGCCGCAAGGCGTCTGTTATAACGCTCGCATGGGCGCCCAACTCAAATTTGCGTTTGTTCCCACCGACACAACCACGTGCGGCTGCATCTTCACCTCCGGGAAATCCAGAGAAGTCTATCTCCGTGCGCATGTCAGTAATCCGACCAACGCCAACGCGGGCCCCGCGCGGCTCTTCCTGACGCGTCTTGAGCGCCAAGACGTCAAAGGCACTCGCACGCTTCTTTGCGACGACTCGCTTCCTCTTAACTGGGCTTTCTCTCATGGAGCCACGATTGAGTTTTTTGGAGGGATGGAGCACTACGCCGACCTTCTTCGTTTTACTCTCGGCGCCAAAACATGGGCTCCTATGACGCTCACCTTCCCTTCTCTTTTTAAAAAAGAGCTCTCCGCCTCTGGCATCTATCGCCTGCATCTGCTTCTGGCCGGCCCTTCCGTTGAGCCGCTTCGGGCCATTTTTGAGCTGCGCTGGCCCGTAAAAAAGCTCTTGGCCTCTGCATTTTCCTTCAGCTTAACCTGAAAAAGTCCGAATAACACGCTATGAACTCCGCTTTCGCCATTTCTCTACACATGCACCAGCCGATCATTCCGGCTGGCCCCGATGGCGCACCGATCTCCAACCTCCAGCACATGTGGAACAATTTCTCGATCGGCGACAATCACAATGCGCCCGTTTTTTTGCGTTGTTACGAGCGTATGGGCGATTTTGTTCCCCAACTTGTCGGCCAGGGCGCTTCCCCGCGCGTAATGCTCGATTTTTCCGGCAATCTCTTTTGGGGGCTCGAGCAAATGAAGTGCGCCGAATCTCTCGAAAAGCTCCGCACGCTCGCCCATCACTACCCCCTCGAAGTCGAGTGGCTTGGCACCGCCTGGGGCCATGCCGTCGCCCCTTCTACTCCTCCGGCAGACTATCGCTTACACGTGCGCGCGTGGAAAGAAAACTTTCGCCATCTCTTCGGTGATGAGGCGCTCTCCCGCGTCAAAGGTTTTTCGCCTTCCGAAATGGCGCTGCCCAACCATCCCGATATCGCCTATGAATTTGTCAAAACCCTCCGCGAAGAAGGCTTTGTATGGGTTATTGTTCAAGAGCACACCGTCGAACTTGAGGACGGCAGCTCTTTGCGCGAGCGCTATCTTCCACATCGGCTTGTTTGCCGCAATACCAAGGGCGAGACGGCCGCCATCATGGCGATCATCAAAACGCAGGGCTCCGATACCAAGCTTGTGGCGCAGATGCAGCCCTATTTCGAGGCGCTGTCGCTCTCGCCAGCCAAACTCGGCACGCTGCGGGTCCCTCCCATTTCAGCGCAAATCGCCGACGGCGAAAACGGCGGCGTCATGATGAATGAGTTCCCCTCCAAATACATGGAGGTTGTGCGTACCCTCGGCCACAATGACGGCCCCACGCGCTTCATGAACGGCACGGAGTATCTGGGCACACTTCGCGAGATGGGTGTGCAGGCTGAAATGCTGCCCGCCTGCCAGCCGATCCATCAAGCCGCCTTCTTCCGCGAATACAAGGGCGATGCATCCGCCGCTATCGAGGCGTGCAAACGTGCAGACTATCGTTTCCACATGGACGGCGGAACTTGGACCAATAATATTAGCTGGGTCAAGGGCTACGAAGGTTTGCTGGGCGACATGGAGAACGCCTCGGTGGCCTTCCACAAGAAATATGGCGAAGCGCTGCCTTCCAACCCGCTCGAGAACGCCGATCTTTTCAATCTGCTGTGCGCCCAGACCTCCTGCTTCCGCTACTGGGGGGAGGGCATCTGGCCCGAATGGGGCAAGGAATTTTGCCGCCGCGTTGCAAAATAGGCTTAGCGAATTGGCCTTATATCGTCGGCCCCATAAATTTCCTTTTGCACACCCCGCGCATACGGCGCGAGTGCTTTCTTGAGGGCATCGAGCGCTTTGCGATTGTTGTCGAAAATCAAGTAATACTCATAATCTGACCTGTCCAAATCCACCAAAAGTCGCCGCGCTGTTACTGCAGGGTCTCGATCAATCTTACCTTCTTTAAATTGCGCGGTTTTCTCCTCTAGGTAATACGGGACGCAAAGCGCGCAAATTCTCATGTGCCAGCGATACTTGTGCTTCTTCTGATAGGGAACACCTCCCTGAATGGCACCCATTTTCGCAAGTATTATGGACATCGGATCTATCAAGCGAACCTGCGGCCCCTCTTTCCCGTAGGGTTGTTCCGTTGTGCACACCCCTTGCAGGACTTCGTAGGGGACACCGCCTTGCTCATCCACATAAGGAATGGTCGGGAAAGATTCCACGGGTATTGAAACATCCGTCTGCACCATCAATTTGTCTATTTCGGGAAGCACAATCTTCACAGGTTCATCTCCCCAAACCCGAGGTTCTCTCATAATGAATCTCACGCGCTTTTCCTCGTCTTCCTCTCCCTTCTTGATCTCGAACTGTGGCAAAAACAACGCCAGCGCCCTCAAGAATCTTGCACCGGAACGAAAGTCCAAATCCTTGCTCCGGATATTCTGCCCATCAATATGCGGTTTTACATAATCTCGACAATCACTTCCAAGATAAATCCGTCGGAACGCCTCTGGATTAAGGCCTCCGCATAATTCTCCAAGAGGCTCTAAGCCGTTTTTATGAATGGCCTCAAAAACTAAACGAGAGTTTTCAAGAGTTATCTTATCTTGAGATTTAGTTATATATTTCAACTCGGCCGCATCGTTTTCTATAGCTTGTGCATCAATAAACTTATCGGGCCATTCTTTTATGTAATCGGGGTAGCTCTTAAATTCTTCTTCCATATTCTCCTATTATAGCACAAGTTATTCAATATCTAACCCTCCGCATTTGTCGCGATCGGGCCACATCCGCAGGGGTAGTTTACCCTCCCGCATCATAGCGATTTCCTGCTCGGCTATTTGCTTCATAATTTCCGACGGCACATGCTTAAGAAGCCCAGTGGCTTCATATCCTTTGATGACCCGCAAACAGGCCGAAGTGCGTTCCTTGGGCCTGTTAAGGAAACCCCAAAGAAGAGACGGAATTTCTTCAATTACAAGATCCATTGTTACTTTTTCCGGAAACGTAGTCAGCCATTGCGCCAAGCTATCCAAATCTTTGGTATTCCGCGAAGCTCCGTTGTCAAAAAAGTGGAAATCGGCTTCGCTAGGTTCCCCTCCCGCAATAAAAGGCTGCCTGTTGATGTAAAGAGTGTCCACATGCAGCTTAATAATACCCTCAGTTCGATCAAGCTCCTTAATCTGGCCCGATCTCTTGATGTCATTGTACCAGTCCCCCATCTCATTGAATAACGCGACCTCTTCTCGGAGGTAAATCATTCCATAAGTGGTGAAATAATAAAAAATTAAAAAATTCTTTTCCGTCCCATCGCGTCGCGCACGCTGAACAACCTTGTTTATCTCTTCCTTGCTTGCCATCGGCAAATAAGGGCTCACGCCCATCATAAGCGGATGATAATGTCCGTTGTCCGCCATCAACTGATGACAATCCCAGCGCTCCTCCTCGGTATCATGATGATAGGCAGGCAAGTGGAGCGTCTTCGCGTCCTTGAGGGGAGACCCGGCATATCTGGCACAGACTTCCATTGCCTGAGTCAACTTACCCAAAAGCGTATGCAGCTTCGGCTTTTCTTTGAACGCCGCTCCTTCGGAGTCCAAATAAGTCCTAACTTCTTCCGGCTGTATTATTGTTATCGCCACAGCTTAATTTTAACCTATTTTTGACAAAAATCAAGCTACCCAGGGTGGGGGTCGAACCCACACTCCTCACGGAATCGGATTTTGAGTCCGACGCGTCTGCCAATTCCGCCACCTGGGCCAGAAGCATTATCCTAGCACACCTGCACGCTTCGGGCAACTTTCTTTTGCCAAAGTAGCAAAAGGGACCATCGACGGCTCGACTTATACCCCCCGCGCGTTAGATTTGAAGTATGAGCGAAAACCTCTCCGAAATGGCGCTTTTGGATCGCTATATGCAGGCGGTCGGCCGCGCCGCACTTTTGTCCGAAAAAGAGGAGTTCGCTCTGGCCGAAAAGGCACGGCGTGGAGACAAGGCCGCCCGAGACAAAATGATTTTGGCCAATTTGCGGCTGGTTGTAAAAATCGCCTACGACTATTCCCACATGGGAGTCCCCTTGCTTGACCTCATTAGCGAGGGCACCCTGGGCCTCATCAAGGCCATAGATCGTTTTCGTTCCAATCGGGGAGGACGCCTGGCCACTTATGCGGCGTGGTGGATTCGCCAAAATGTAAAAAAAGCCCTGGCCGATCAAGGTAAACTCATCCGCCTGCCGCTCCATGTCGTGGAAAAAATCGCCCGCCTGCGTCGTGCGACCTCCGAGTTGACAGCGTCGCTTAAGCGAGAACCTACCCTCGCCGAACTCGCCAAGGCCTCTCATCTTAGCCAAAAACGCATCATCTCGCTGCGTGAAATTCTCGCTTCCACCATCTCCCTTGATGCGCCTGTTACTGCCGCTGGCAGCATCCCGCTTGAAGAGACCCTAAGTGACGAAAAAACAATAGACCCCCTCCGCCAGCTTCTGCAAAAAACGGCCTCCGAGCGTATCAATGCCGCGCTTTCGCGCCTTGAGGAGCGCTCCGCGGCCGTACTGCGCTATCGCCACGGGTTGGGGGGTATCCCGCCGCTGACGCTCGATAAGATCGGTGAAGTGTTGGGGCTTACCCGCGAACGCGTCCGCCAAATCGAGACCGAAGCGCAAGTGCAGCTGCGTCGGCTTTTAACCTCCGACGACGAGACACTTAGCCGTAAAGAAGTCTCGGCCCAGACCAAAGAACGCAAGAGAGTTGAGGTCTTGCGCGAGTTTATGATAGAAAAGGGCCTGCTCCCATGACTAAAATTCCTTCCGCCTGCCAAGCAAAGGCCTCTTGCGCCTTTCGCTCTTTTCTGCAAACGCAATTTTCCCGCGCGCAAGCCCTTTGGCAAAACGCTTGGAAAATCCTTTGCCGTCGCGCAAGTCCTTGGTATTTTCTCGTCCTCGTCCCGTTCTTTCTGATGATCCCCTTTGACGATCTGACGCTGCAACTGTGGCGCTTCCCCAACGATACCTCCGCGCATCACCTCGCCAAGCTCATCAGCCTGCGCGGCGATTTTTACAATGGTTGCGCCGCCTTAATGGTCGTTTTTTTTGCCGTTGGTTTTTTTCTAAAAAAGCCCCGCTTGCAGCTTCTGGCGTTCGCCATGCTTTACGCCACCCTGTGTGCGGGAGTTCTCTCGCTAGGCATCCGTGTTTTAAGCGGCCGTCCGCGTCCTGCTGAAAAAGCTCCCGATGGTCTCTACGGCCCGCGCTTCAAGACGGGTAAAAACAGTTTTGTCTTTTTCGACTACGGCTACCAATCCTTTCCTTCGGGCCACGCCACAACTGCTTTCGCAACCGCGCTGCCCATTCTGATTGTGGCCCCTCCGGTAGGCATACCCGTGTTGGGAGCGGCTGTGGCCGTCTCGTGGGCGCGCTTTCAGCTTAACCGCCATCGTTTGAGCGACCTTTATGCGGGCATGCTTTTCGGCACTCTTTTTGGCGCGGCATTTGGCCTGGCCGTCAAAAAAACCCTTCCGCCGCCGCGCTCCTGATATGACACTCCTTTTGGCCATTCTCGCGCTAACACTAGGCATCTCCTTCTTTTGCTCTCTCTTGGAAGGTTTCATCCTCAGCATCTCCACGGCCGAAATTGAAGCCCTCAAGCAGCGCCACCCCTCCATTGGCCAGCGCCTTGAGCTTCTCAAAACCCAAATCGAACACACCACGGCCGCCATCCTCACGCTCAATACGATAGCCAATGCGGCAGGCTCGGCCTTCGCAGGCTATCTGGCGGGCAGGCTTTTTGGCGCTCAAGGCGTAGCCATACTGACCGTTATTCTTACTCTCATTTTGCTTCTTTTCTGCGAAATTCTGCCTAAGAACATGGGGGTACTTTTTCGCCGCAATCTGGCGGTTTTTCTTACGCGGATTCTGGATATGGTTGTTTTCTTCATGCGCCCTCTGGCAAATCTCTGCAAACGTTTCGTGACAGCCGTACTCCCGCCGCGCACGCGCATCTCCGATGAAGAACGCGCCGAGGAGGTCTTGCTTTTGATGAACAAGGCGCATCGGGATGGCATTTTTTCGGTGACCGAGCACGAAATCGTCTCAAACACGCTTGCGCTGGACGACATTCCTCTTTCGAGGCTAATGACCCCTTTGGGCAACATCCTTGCACTTCCTGCCAACGAAAGTGTCTCGAGCGTCCTGCGTCACATTGGCAACTTCAGCCGCCTGCCCGTCTATGATGGAGCCAAATTTATCGGCGTGGCGCTGCGCGACGATCTCCTGCACGCGAGCGCCCTCGATCGCCACGATCAAACCGTCCGCTCACTTATGAAGCCCCTTCTTATCGTCAAAAGCGAGCTCTCCGCGATAGACGTTCTCCAGCAGCTAGTCAAAAATCGCCAAGAGCTCTGTCTGCTTGAGGGCCCCTCCGGACAGACGCTGGGTCTTATCACGATGGACGACCTCCTCGGTGCGCTTCTTGGCCGCAAGAAAACCCCTCTCCCCTCCTCATGACCTACTGGCTTCATAATCTTTCCCCCTTTGCGCTCCAGTTTGGCGAGAACTTTGGCGTGCGTTGGTATGGCCTTGCGTATGCAGCGGGGCTCCTCATTGCGTGGGCATTTCTCATCCGCTTATGTAAGCGCGGGGCCCTTCCACTCGACGCGCACGCGCGCGCGCAATTTCTCTTCTACCAGCTCCTTGGCATCATCATTGGCGGCAGGCTTGGCTTCATGCTCCTTTACGACTTCGGCTCTTTCATCGCCTATCCTCTGCGTTTTTTCTTTTTTTGGCAGGGGGGCATGTCGAGCCACGGGGGGCTTCTCGGCAGCGCTCTGGCGAGCCTTCTTTTTGCGCGGCGGCGTAAAGTTTCCTTTTGGCTTTTAGCGGATGCAACCTGCGTCATGGCCCCCGCGGGGCTTTTACTGGGTCGCCTGGCCAATTTTATCAATGGGGAGCTTTGGGGCAAAATCGCCTACGTCCCATGGGCGGTCATCTTCCCAAAAAGCGCTCCTGAAGGCACTCCCGTTTCGCTCATCGCGCCACGCCACCCTTCCCAGCTCTACGAAGCCGCGCTTGAGGGCCTCTTTCTTTTGCTCTACACGCAATTGCGCGCGCGCCAGACGCGCCTTCAGCCGGCAGGGCGCCTGACGGCAGAGTTTCTCATCCTTTATGCGCTTGTGCGCATCGTGGGCGAGGGTTTTCGCGAGCCGGATGCCTCTCTTATTCTTGGGCTCTCCCGCGGCGTCTTCTATTCACTTTTCATGCTGCCTGTGGGAGCATGGTTATGGCTAAGGACCAGTCGAAAAAAAAGCAAATAACGCGAGCGGCGCCCGATGGGGCCTCACGAAGCCCTCACTATAGCCAAAATCGCCACACATGCCGTTTCAACCTTGAGCACATTACGCCCAAGGCTCACCTCCGCCCCTCCGAGCGCACGCAACTGAGCATATTCCTCCGGCGCAAAATCTCCTTCGGGGCCCACCCATACGCAGACACGCCCGTCCTTGGGTAGTTGCGGGCGCCCCAAGCCTCCCTTCTCCAGAGAGGCCACGCAATTAAGTGCACCATCCTCTTCTTTCAGGGCCTCGGCAAAACGCAGGGGCGCGCCAACTTCTGTGCACCAATAATTCCCACTTTGCTTGCATGCCTCCTCTGAAATTCTTTTCCAGCGCTCAAGTTTGGCGCGCAGCCTTTTTTCATCCCCAAAAGGGGCACTGTTTTTTGTCAAAAGCGGCACGACCCGCGCCACGCCAAGCTCCGCCGCCTGACGCACGATCATCTCAAACGTGCCTCCTTGCGTAAGCCCTACCATAAGCGCAATTTGTCGCGCCTCACGCTCGGCGGCCCCCACGCTTCCTATTTTCACTCCCTCTTTTTCAAAGGTTCCCTTCCAAAAGTTTCCCTCCCCGTCCAAAATCTCCACCGCCTCCCCCTGACGCAGACGCGCCACGCGCGCATGATGCGCCTCTTCCTTCCCTAAGGGCACCCACGCCCCCACCTCTTTGCCTTTGCCCCAAAAACGCATGCCCTATCGTAATGGAATTTTTCGACCACCCCAACAAAAAACCGTCCGGCGCAAACCGGACGGTTCAAAACCTATGAAGAACTCCTTGAGCCCTTTTTGAAATTCTTACGCAGTCTTAGACGGAGAAATTTTGCAAAAGGTTCAGAGTAATATTCAAAAAAATCACCTTTCCAATGGAGCCCCCACGGGCAAGCCCGCGGTCCTTCGTGCTACGCACTCAAGGCGCAACATCTCGCCGTAGTCAGAAGCCCTCTTGCCTTATTCAACGCCGAAAGGCGTGGTCTTCTGCGGAGGCGGACAAAAAAGCCGCCCGAGAAAACTCGAGCGGCCTTAAAAACCTATGAGAAACTCTCTCGCCCTGTGCGAAAAATTTCTATACTCTTAGACACGAATGGTTGAAGAAAAGTTCAAAAATTTTAAAAGAATTTTAGCACTCGACTACGGCCGAAAAAGGTGGGGGTTGGCGTTTTGTGATGAGTTGCGCGTTGTTTTTACCCTTCCGGCAGCAACGCAAACACATTTTGAAGAAAGACTTGCGTATTTTAAAGAAACGCTTGTTTCGCGTAAAATCAACCTCATATTGGTGGGCCTTCCTCTTCTACCCAGCGGCGATAAAAGCCCATTAACAATTGAAGTTGAGACATTTATAAAAAACATCTTAACCTCACTCAACATCCCCATCCGAACGATTGACGAAACCCTTTCCTCTTTCGAGGCCGAATCTACGCTTCCCAAGCCAAAGATCAAAAAAGGGCACCCTCAGCGCGATGGAACGGTTGATTCCAAGGCGGCGGCGCTTCTTTTGGAGGAGTATCTTGCACAACATCCTGAATAAGAGCATTATGCGCTTTAAAATGATCATCGCCTATGATGGCACGGATTTTCAAGGCTGGCAGAGCCAGCCTAATGGTAAAGCTGTGCAAGATGCTATAGAGGAATCACTTAGGAAAGTTTTTAAAGAGCCCATTCGCCTACATGGAGCCAGCCGGACGGATAGCGGTGTCCACGCACAGGGGCAAGTGGGACATTTTGACGCGCAATGGAAATATTCTTGCAAAAAACTTCAAAACGCGCTGCAAACCCACCTGCCAAAAACAATTTTAATTTGTTCTCTATCAAAAGCTTCGAAAGATTTTCACGCCCGTTTTTGCGCGCAGGCCAAGCGCTATATATACAAAATAAAATGCGCTCCCGCCACCCCTTTTGAAAACCGCTATTTTTGGAGCATAAGGCATCCGATTGATATTAAACTACTTAAAGATTCTTTAAAAAGCTTCGAGGGCCGGCACGATTTTTCGGCCTTGGCGGGAAATGTCCTCAAAGAGGAGACCCAGCAAAAAACGCTTTTTAAATGCAGCGCCTCCATTCGTCAAAAAAACATCACTATCGTTTTGATAGGCAGTGGGTTCCTTTACAAAATGGCGCGCAGCATTGTCGGCACGGCCATTGAGGTTGCGCGCGGGAAACTCCCGCTTATGCGCCTTAAACAAATCTTTAAAAGTAAAAAAAGGACACACGAAATTGTAACAGCCCCCGCTTGCGGCCTTTACTTGGAGAAGGTTTTTTACAAACCTTTTTTGCGGAAAAAGCGCAAAAAAACAGATTCTTTTGCGCAAAAACCGCAAAAAATTTCACGGCGACCGGCATTGTCAAACCCCTCTAAAAGGGATAAACTGGAGAGCTTATGATCTGGCTGTATCGTCTTTTGTTTTGGCCGCTTTTCCTTATCCTCTTGCCCAACTACATGTTGCGACTTTGGAGACGCGGCGGCAAATGGCATCTTCGGGAACGTTTCGGCTTTATCCGCCCTCCAGCGCGCAAAGCCGGCGTAGAGCGCCTTTGGCTCCACGCCGTCTCGGTTGGCGAGCTTAATTCGATTGGGCCTCTTTTGCGGGAGCTTAAGAATAATCCGGCGGTGGAAGTGTGCCTTTCAGTAACAACCACCACCGCGCGCGCTATTGCTGAGAACAAACTTAAGGATTTTTACACTTACCTTTTTACATTTCCCATCGACAACTTCTCGCCCAAAGCGCTATCACGGCTCAATCCAGACCGGATTATCTTTGTGGAAGGGGAGCTTTGGCCGGAGCTGCTTTGGCAGGCGCGAAAAAAGAATATCCCCGTCTATATCATCGGAGCGCGCCTTTCGGACAGGTCCTTTAGGCGCTTTTCGTGCTTTAAGGGCATGACGAGGCAACTTTTAGCGAAGGTCTCAGGTATTTTGGCCGCAACACAGCAGGATGCTGAGCGTTATTTGCGCTTGGGCGCCAATCCGGAGCTTTTAACAAAGCTGGGAAGTTTGAAGTTTGACGCAGTCAATCCCAAACCTCTGCCGGAAGCAGCTCGCACGGAACTGTGGACCTCGCTGGGTTTCCCGAAGGATGCGGTTATCCTTTTAGGTTCCTCGACGTGGGCGGGAGAGGAAAAAATATTACTCGACGCTTTTTTGAAGCTCAAGGCGCAAAACGAGAAGCTGCGGCTCTTACTTGTGCCGCGCCACGCCGAACGCAGGAGCGAAGTGGAGCCTCTCTTAAAAAATTGCGGCTGCACTTATCATATGCGCAGCCGAGGGCTGGTAAACGGAGCCCCAGAGGTGGTGTTGGCTGACACGACCGGCGAGCTGGCGGCTTTGACGCAGCTCTGTGCGCTTGTTTTTATTGGAAAAAGCCTCCCGCCACATAAAGACGGCCAAAACCCTCTTGAGGCCGCCGCCGTTGGCAAACCTATCTTGATGGGCCGCGGCATGAGCAACTTTAGGCAGATCGCTCAAGAGCTAGAAGAGGCTAAAGGCGGGGCTTTTGTGGGTTCGGCTATGGAGCTGGAAGAGGCTCTGGCGTATTTGCTCGCTCATGAAGATTATCGCCGCACAATGGGAGAAGCGGCCCGCGCTTACTTTGAGAAAAATCGGGGGGCTACGCTTCGGACGCTGGAGTGGCTGGAGCTTTTGCCCGAAGGCGTAAAAACTTTATGATATTCGACTTGTTAAAAAACACCTCAGCCTACAATGGCTTGAGCGCAAACTTTGCGACAGCTTTCGCGTGGCTCAAAAAAGCCGATCTTGCGGCGCTGGCCTGTGGGCGCACAGAGATCGACGGAACGCGCGTCTATGCAAGCGTTCAGGAATATGCGCCCAAACCCCCAAGCGAAGGGAAATTTGAGTCGCATCGGCGTTATGCCGACATCCAGCTTTTGGCTCACGGAGAGGAGCTTTTGGGCGCGCGCGAAGTAGAGGGGTTGACGCCGGAGGGCGTTTTTGACGAAGAAAAAGACCTCGCGTTTTATAAAGAAGCGGTAGCGCAAGGACTGCAATTGCGGCTTCGCGCGGGCGCCTTTGCGATCTTTTTCCCTTGGGATGCCCATGCCCCGGGAATGCGCGCGGAGGCGACTAGTGAGGTTAAAAAAATTGTCGTTAAGGTGGAAATGTAGGGCGCGCTTTTTTGCCCAAGAGCGGAGAGTGAATTGACTTATCAGTTTGAGCTGCTGCAAAATAGCGGTATGTCGCAAGCGTTTAGGGCAACGGAAATTACCCGTGAGCTGGTTTTGAAATTCAAGCCGGAGAGCTTTTTGGATTTGGGTGTCGGTAGCGGAAAGTGGGGCTTTCTCTTCCGCGAGTACACGGATATTTGGGAGGGTCGCGCGCTCACGCGCCAGTGGAAAAGCCAGATTGACGGAATCGAAATTTATGCGCCGCTGGTGCAAGATTATCAGCGCGCGATGTATAAACGAATTTTCGTCGGCAACGCCTATACGCTCATTGACGAGCTGCATTCTTATGACTTTGTGTGGTGTTTTGACCTTTTGGCTTCTTTTGAAAAACAAAAGGGGCTGCAGATGATAAAAAAGATGCGCGAGAAAACAGGGATGTTGCTGGGCATCTGGCAGGCGCTTGACGAAAAAGCTCCAGCGGAGGCACTTGGTGAAAATCCGTATGAGGCGAAAGTTTCCAGCTGGAGCTTGGAGGACTTTTCGCGGGCGGACTTCAGATATTACAGAATCTTTGAGAACGGACGCGAGCGTGAGGTTTTTGCGATCTACACGGAAGAGGATTTAAGCGGGCTGGGGTTTAGTAAATTTAAGCGCTAATCCTCTCGCGTTTGAGTTTCGGCAACAGCCATCTCGCGAGGCAAAACTTGGACGCCTTCCGGCTCTTCGAGCTTTTTCTCGCCCGCCAACGCGCGTGCCGTCGGCATCAGGCGCGCTTCGGTCGAGGCTACCGCTTGATTGTATTTTTCGACGGCCTGTTTGAGCTCGACGCCCACGCCCTTCCAATAGCCCAAAACGGTTGAGAAGCGGTCGATAAGTTCGTTGCCCAAAGAGACGACGTGACGGGCGCGCTCGGCCGCCTGAAACTCCCCCCAGCCATAAGCGACCGTCTTGAGAAGCGCGATAAGAGTGGTGGGGGTGGCGATAATCACGTGCTCGCGCACGGCGTCCTCGATCAGCTGCGGCTCAAACTCAAGCGCCGCCGAAAGCAGACTCTCTTGTGGCAAAAAGAGAACAACAAACTCGGGAGAGGGGGAAAACTGCGCCCAGTATTGTTTTTGGCCGAGCTTTTTGAAGTGGTCGCGCAACTGGCGGGCGTGATCGCAAAAGAGACGCTTTTTTTCGTCGGGAGTGGTGGCGTTAAGCGCCTCGAGATACGCGCGCATGGGCGTTTTGGCGTCCACCACCACATGGCGTCCCGCCGGCAAACGGATGACCATGTCGGGCTGCAGAGAACGCTCGTCGGAATTGGAGACACTCACCTGGGTTTGAAAATCCACATAGGCCGACATGCCGGCGAACTCCACTGCTCGTTTGAGTTGCAACTCGCCCCAACTGCCTCGCGTCTTTGGATCGCGCAAGGCTTGAACAAGGGCGGAAGTCTCCAAGCGAAGATCTTTTTGCGCCAAAGAAAGATTTTCGAGCTGCTGGGTGAGGCCGGCGTAAGCGCCCACGCGGGCCCTTTCCAAGGAGGAGATATTGCTTTCGAGTTTTTCGAGAGAGGCGCGGAGCGGTTCGAGATTTTTTTGCAGCGTAAGCCCCTGCTTTTGAAATTCACTCGTAGCCACCTCGCGCGCGTTCTCGACCACGAGCTTGGCTTGAGCTAGAAAACCCGCTTGAGAGACTTGCATAGCCTCGGAGGCGGCCGCCTTGAAGCGCTCGCGCAAGAGATCGTCGGAGGGCGGAGGTGTTGCATGTTTTTGAGAATATATGTGGCCGAGAACGCCACCCAAAATCAGCGCTAAAACGCCCACGATCACCATTGCAAAAAGATTCTCCATCGGTTTTTATAATAGCGGAATGGCTTCTAAAATACAACCTTCGGGCAAAGTAACTTGTTTTGAGTACGACACGCTCGGCAGCACCAATGATGAGGCTTTGCGGCTTTTGACGGAGGAGACCCCGCCGATTTTTGTGAGTGCAAAAAATCAAACCGCCGGCAGGGGGCGCATGGGCCGGCAATGGCACTCGCCCGAGGGAAATTTGTATTGTACAGCCGCGTTCAAGGCGGAGGTACCGCTAAAAGAACTGCCAACTTTCACGCTTTATGCGGGGCTTAGGCTTGCGGAGGCGATCGCAAAAAAGACTCGGGTGCGGGTGTGGCTCAAGTGGCCCAATGATTTGTGGGTGGGGCAAAAGAAATGCGCGGGGCTTTTGGCAGAAGCGCCGGTTGTGAGTGGGGTTGGACGGGTTTTGATTTTAGGCGTGGGTCTAAATGTAAATTCGATAAAGTTTCCCGCAGGACTGCGCGCAACTTCACTGAGACTCGAGGCGCATAAGACCTTCGATTTGGAGCGATTGCGAAGCCTTTTGTGTTCGTCTTTGGCGGAGAGTTTTGAGCGCTTTTGCGCGGGAATATATTTAGAGGAGATGATTGAGCTTTGGCTGTGTTATGATGGATTAACGGGAAAAAATATTTGTTTTGAAAATAAAGAAGGGGTTAGGCGTGGAAAGGTTTTGGGAATAGATGCTGATGGAGCGCTGTGTGTAAAGACGGGAAAAGAAGTTGTGAGCCTAAGATCGGGAGAAGTGACGCTTTCGAAATTTTTACGAAAGCACGACTAGGCGCGATGTTGTAAGGTTCCTGTAAATTTTTACACCTATCTATGATAGACGTAAGGGCATTACCACACAGGTGAATTTATTGAGTGTTTTGAAAACACCCGGGCTCACCTCGTCCTTAAACTCTAAAAACACCTCGTCTTCGGTAATCGCCCGCATTGGTTCGAGAATATATTGCGGGTTGAAGGCAACACTGACATCCGGACCTTCGTATGCGACACCGCCAATAGACTCTTGCGCCTCGCCAAAGTCGGGGGATGAACCGCTAATTTCGATATTTTTAGGAGAAATAATAACTTTGATCGAATTGTTTTTTTCAGTTGTGACCAAGGAAACACGCTTTACGCTCTCAGTAAAGAGGTTGTGATCAAGTTTAATGCGATTGTAGGTCTCTTTGGGGAGAACTTGGTTGTAGTCTGGATATTTTCCTTCAATCAGTTTTGAGACGAGATGGATTTGGTCGATAAAGCCCATCTCTGAGTTTTTATTTTCAAAGGAAAAGGCAATTTGGCGATTGTTGAAGGTGAGTTTTACGTTATCGCCTTGACCTAGGGCGCGCTCCACCTCTGCAACGGTTTTAAGCGGGAGTATTAATTTGCCAACATTTTTTTCACTTACTGCTACGTCGTGTGAAGCAAGCGCCAGGCGGCGGCCGTCCGTAGCCACAAGGGTTAATTTTCCAGGGGTAAAATCAAAAAAAACACTATTCATTTGATAGCGGCTCTCGTCGGTTGAGGCTGCGTAGGAGACGAGTTTTAAAAGTCTTTGTAAATCATTTTGAGAGAGGGTAATAGAGTGTTCTTCGTTGAATGTTGGCAAAGGAGGGTATTCTTCGGGAGAAAGTCCCATGATTTTAAAGCGTGAGCTGCCTGAAACAAGTGTTGTTTGATATTTTTGTGTACTTTCTAGCCGCACATCTAAAGAGGGTAGTTCTTTTACAATACTAGCAAGTCTTCTAACAGGAAGGGTGATAGCTCCTGGTTCTATAACTTCAGCTTTAATCGAACAGCGCATTCCTAAGTCGAGATTTGTAGTTGTTAAACGAATACCATCTGGACGAGCTTCAATATGGACGTTACTTAAAATAGGCATAGTCGCTCTTGTTCCAACAACATTTAAGACCTGATTAAGTCCATTGATAAAATGATCACGATGGATTTTGATTTTCATAAGATTAGTTAAAGGCGTTACGGGTGGCGTGACAATAAAAAAGTAAATGAGAGTGTTTGTATAAGAAGAGTATTTATATTTATAATCTTCATCATCTTATAGGTTGTGAAATTGTGAAAAAGTTTATAATATGTTTATAATAAAGGGAGTATGTAATATTTAAAGGGTGAAATAAAAAACATGATAAGGGAAGTAGTGTAGATAAGTGGGGAGAAAAAATTTATTCATCTAAATATTCGCAAGTTGTTTATTTTATTACATTATTAAATATTTGATATAAATATATTTACAAAGTTATAAACAAGTAACTTTATAAAACAGTTAATATTAAAAAAGGCTTTAATAAGCCTTTCTCACTTCCACAGAAAACCACACTTTTAGGTGTTAATAGAGCTCTATGATTAAACCCGTGGTTTTTTGCAATACACCCTGTGGGGCTCCATCCACATCCTCAAAAAAATTTAAAATCAGTTGTTTTCTAAAAATTCCCAAAAATGAGGTTTGGACTCAACTTCAATATCAGAAACTTTTTCTAAATTACTGCGTAAACAAAAATCCCCCCAGGTGTTTTTTTGAAGAATATAGACGCAGTGAATAAGGTCCCCTTTGAGTGTGAAATAAAAACGCAAATCTTCAAAACGGTAGCGATAATAGATAGTATCTGCTCGTTTAAAACACCCAAAAGGTTCTTCTGGGCGCGCTAAAGAATCTGGAGTAATTGTATTGAGTGCATTGATAATCTCCAACTGGCGTTGTTGAGAGAAACCTTTAAAAACCAACGCGCTTTTTTCATTAAAAAAAACCTGATACACCTCTGTATTCTCATAAATAAAGCGGCCAACGACAAGTTTTTTGTGTTAATTTTGTTAAAATACAATAGACTGGAATTAAGATGATTTGGCTGGGGCGAAATATAAAAGAACATTGGGAAAATTGGCTAAAAGCGCTTTTAAAAAAAAAGCAAAACGGAGTGTTGCTTGTGGCCACCCCGGAGCAAAAAAAGACAATAAAAAAATATATTTTAGAGGAAATAGGAGGGTTTTGGGGGTGGGATATTATTACGCGGGGTGAGTTGGAGCGCCGTGAGGGAAGTTTGGGGCTTTGGGAGTTAAAAATGATAGGCCGAGCTTGGGAGGATGATTGGGTTGGGGTTGATGAGTGGGCTGAGGCGCTGATGGAAATTGGTGTTGCCGGGGGTGTGCCGGAAGATTTCTTTAAAGAAAACATCCTTAGAGAGCTTTCGGAAAATGTTTTTTCAGCGATGCGCCAGCTGGGGCTTCGGGCAGCCTGGCAAGTGGAGCTGCGGGTAGATGTTGCGGTGGGGTTTGATCCGCGAATTATGGGTATATATCCATCGCTGGGGATTGGTTTTTTGACGGGGCAGATACCCTCAGCGGCCCAAGCGCGCGCGATAGAAACGTGGGAAAAAAAATTTGCATACGAACAAGAGGTGTGCGAGATGAACGGCGCCATAGAACAAATCCTAATAGAAACCGACACCGCGGGAGATCTCTTGGAGGCCACAAAAGAATGTTTAGTGAAAAGAAGATTCTCCAGAGTGGTTTATTCTGGCGACGAAGCCCTAGGAATAGTGGCAGCGCTTTTTAAAAATGAAACACAAGGCTGGTGGGAGCGGGCATTTTTGGCGGATTGTAGAAAAACACTAGAGGAAAAAGCTTTCTATGAAGAATGGATGAAAAGTGCCATCGCAAACAAATTTGAAGAAAAAGAAGCGCTAGAGCAGTTGCGGATAAACCGCAAACAACAGTGGAAAAAGGATGGCGCCTTCGTGGCCATAGAGCCTGCTTTTTGTCTGCCTCCAAAAGGTTCAATAGAGGAATTTACGGCAGCTTGCGCGGGGTTTTTCCCCGAACGCACACAATCTTTTACTAAAAGGCTATCTCTAATAAAAAAAATGCTCCCCAAGGAGGTTTCGCGCGAGTGGTATTTGGAGGGGTTGGAACAAATGGATGAGAAGGAAACGGCCGCGTACGAAGAAATAAGCGTTGTGCCTTTTGAGCGCGCGCAAGGTCTTTTTGATAATGAGACATTGGTGCTTTGGAGTAGAAGAAGTGCGCCGGAGGTTAAAATAGAAAAGCTTGCGGCTGAATTGGCGCGGTGGAATCTCGAACAAAAAGACCCGCGTATGTGGGCGCGAACGGACAATGCCGAGGAACTCTTTGCAATGGAGGAGTTGGCAAAAGAAAATTGTTCATGGGCGAAACTTGCGAATTCAGTTGAGCTTCCCAGTGTTCAAAAAAGAATATACAAGGCGCAAAAAAGCTTTGCGGAGGAATTACAAAAAAAACACGCCACCCGCAATAATGCAGCAAATCCTTTTGGGCCAAATGATTATGCGCTAGAGCCTCCATTGCGCGCGAGCGCGAAAACATGGGAGGAAATTTTCACACAACCGGAGGTGTGCTGGTATAAACTTATTGGGCTTTTACCAAAAGACTGGAGTGAAAAAATGATCATAGGCGAGTGGGTTCACGAGGCGCTGGCGGTGTGGGCCTCAACCCCAAAAAGAAAATCCGCTTTTGAAGAAGATAATTCATCGGATGCATTGAGATGGCTTTGCGCGCGCGCACAAGCAAAACGCTTGGCGTTGGATTTTCAGAAAGCTCTCTCGGGCGTGCGTGTTTTGGAGATTGAGAAAAAACTCAGAGGAGTTTGGTTGGGTGTTGATCTTGTGGGCGTGGCGGATCAGCTTGTGGAGGTGAACGGGGAGCGCGTAGTAGTGGATTTCAAAACCGGAAGTTCCAAAAAAATCAGCGATTTTAAAGAAGCGGATGGGTTGCAGCTGCTTTTGTACGCAAGGCTGTTGGGTGGCAGGTGGGGCTTGTGTCGTTTTTCGAAAAAGACCGGCTTTTCGATACAAAGAATAGTCAGCGAAGAAGAAGTTTTTGAGTGCGAAAAAGAGATGGCCCAAAAAGCCCAAAGCGGTGTCTTGGGGCAACAGGGTGGAGTTTTCTCGCCTTACGCTAAAGCGGGAATATTACCCCAAGCGGCTTGGGCTGTGGATCCTGTTTTAATGGAAAGGAGGCGCCATGTCTGATAGAGAGGTGCGCGCGCGTTTTGAAGGCGAGATAGAGCAACCCTTTAGCGTCATTGCGCCCGCGGGAGCCGGCAAAACGCGAGCTATCATAGGCCGCGTGAGGGCTATGTTGCAGGCGGGAAAAACACCTTTAGCGCTCGTCACCTACACTAAAAAAGCCGCGCAAGAAATGCGCGAGCGGTTGGAGGCGCGCTTGCGTTCGGATAAAAAATCATTGCCGGCGCAGGGGCTTTTTATCGGGACGATTCATTCTTTTTGCCATGAGTTAATCAAAAAAAACGCTAAAAAATGGGCGTTGCCGCAAAATATCCAATTAGCGACGAATTTAAAAAAAGTCTACGCAAGTTTTGAAGCGGAAGAACCCAATCCGCTGGATGATTTTTCAACAGAAATTCAAAAACGCTTTTGGCGGCATTTTGAAATGTTTAGAGAAGGGTTGTTGGAGTTGGTTGATGCGCGAAAAATTGCTGAAAACGAATTTACACAAGCTCCCCCCTTCCCCTTTCACAAAATTAAGGAGTGCCAAATAAGCGGCCCTGCAAAAAAGCCTATAGAGCGCTTGCGGGTTTATGCGGAAGCGCTCAAAAAAACAGTCGAGGATTCGCAGTGGGTGATGCCAGAGCTGCCGAAGTATCCAGAAAAAACATCGAAGGCCTATCCGTTTTTTAGGGAGTTTTTTGAGCCTTATGAAAAATGGAAGGGCCAGCAAGGCATGTTGTATGCGCAGCATATTGCCTGGAGGTTTGCGCGTTGGCGGCGCGAAAAGGGTATTTATTTTTTTGAGGACCTTATTGCAGTGACGTTTGAAAAAATAAGGGAATATAGCGAAGCGGGGACTTGGAATATTGTCTTGGATGAGGCGCAGGATACCAGCCCTAAACAAATGGAAATACTGCGTGCGCTGGCCGCTCGGAAAGAGCGGAAAATACAACTTACAATGGTCGGAGATCCTCAACAGACGATTTTCCCTGAACGCGCCTCAATCGCATATTACTTGAAAATGCACCAAGAGCTTCAAAGAGACGAGGGGGTTGAGGCGTTGACACTGGAGCAAACCTTCCGTTGTTCGCGAGAGGTGGTGGATTGGGTGAATAAAGTGGGCCCTGCGTTGTTGCAAGGTGGAGCGGCTCAAGCGGAGTATGTACAGCTGGAAGCGCGAGAAGATGCTTCGGAGGGAGGAGTGTTTCGCTGGAAGCTGCCGGCGCCGAGTTTTAGCGAAATTCCTGAGGTTGAAAAAAGTGATTGGGCGGTGGCACGAGAGGTGGCCAAAAAAATTATGGCGCTCAAAATTCCTGAGGGCCGCGCGCACGAGATTGCAGTCCTGGCATTACAAAAAAGATGGCTGCACAAGCTACGAATAACGCTCATAGAGGAAGGTTTGCGCGTGCAAATTCACGCGCCTGCCGGACCCAAGTCGGCAGCTTATAAAACCCTTCAATCCCTCATATATCTTCTATGGAGGCCCTTTGATAGTTTTGAGCTAGTAGGGCTTCTGCGCGAAATTTCGGCTTGTTCAGACCTTGAGCTTTCGCGGGTGACTAAAAATACACCACAAGTTTTGTCGCTTATGGAAAGTGCGCCACTGCCGGAGGATATGCCCGTGGCGTTAAGGGAAGAGATGTTGGCCTTGCGCGCAAGTTGGGCTGGGGGGCGAAAGGATTCGCTCATTGAGGCGCTCAAAAAAATTATAGCGGCGATAAATCTGGATGAAAAGATGCTGGCTCTCGGTGGAGTGTATGGAGCTGGCTTTGCTCAAGAATGGCGTCAGACAAAAATGTGGATTTTTAGTCTAGCCACACAATGCCACACGGCCGCGGAGCTTTTGGAAAAAATGGAGACAGAGCGCGCAGAGCTTGCTGTTGAGAGAGGTGCCATTCAGCTGATGAGCATTCACAAAGCCAAGGGTTTGGAGTGGCCCATTGTTGTGCTTCCTTTTTTGCACAGGCCCAACAATGATGGACGTGAAAAATACCCCTACCCGGACCTTTCAAGTAAAAAGCTTTTGTGGCAAGACGATGAAAAAACGGAAGATGGAAACCTGAACCGTCTTTTGTACGTGGCGCAAACGCGCGCAAAAGAAGCGCTGATTTTGGTGGATGATGCGAAGTATTACAAAACAGCCACCAATTCTGCAGCAGCGCGGCTTGGCATTGCAGCGGGAGGTTGCTTTGAAGAAGCTTTTAAGCAGTTGGGGCCCCCTGGTTTTGATTGGGGAGAAGTTTGTGAGCAAGCAGAAGCGCGCGCCCCCGTGGAATGGCAAACACCGCAAGATTGTCCGGTGCGCTCTCCAACCAGTTTTGTGGATGAAGAGGCGATCCGAGGAAAGGGAAAAGAAGAGGGTGGTCTTGAATATGGGGACGCGTGGCATGGCTTATGGGCGCGTGGAATCGAGTTTGTTAAAAAGGTGGAGCGGTTCAAATATCCGCGCCTGAAAGCGGAGCTTGAGGCTTTAAAAAAACATTCACTTTGGCAAAAAATCGCTTCCGGCAACGCTTCAACGGAAGTGCCTTTCTTTGCAAAAATTGACGGGATGGTATTGGAGGGCCGCGTGGATTTGCTTTTGGAAACGCCAGAGGGCGTTTGTGTGGTGGATTGGAAAACGGACCAAATGCCCCTTGAGCAGATTGCTGAAATTTACAAACCGCAAATGTTGGCATACAAGGCGGCCTTTGAGAAGTTGAGCGGCAAGGCGGTGAGCGTGTATTTATACGCGACTATGTATGCGCAGAGTTTAGAGTTTTAAAGACTAGAAATGCTTCAAGATTGACTCGAAAGGAGTTTTTTGAGAAAATGGCTTTTTCGGCAAGATAGCTCAGTCGGTAGAGCAGAGGACTGAAAATCCTTGTGTCGGCGGTTCGATTCCGCCTCTTGCCATAAATATAATTATTTATGCGCATTCTGGGGCTTGAGTTTTATGACGGAGACCCCAAAGAGGCGGTCTTAAGGGCGCGCGGGTTATGTGTGTTTCCAGCAGGACCAAGCCTGGCGACACTAGACCGTGATGCGCGGTACCGTGAGGCTCTTTTGGCGGCGGATGTGCGGTTTGTAGATAGCGGATTCTTAACCTTAAGCTGGTTTTTACTAAGCGGCGAGCGCTTGAAACGAATTTCCGGACTGCGTTTTTTGAAGGATTTTTTGCGCGGACCTAAAAATAACCGAATTTTATGGGTACACCCCTCCCCTGCCGCACAAAAGCGCAACGCTCTATTTTTAGAGATAGATCAAAAATTTCCGGCAGCACTTTCTTCACACTATTGCGCGCCAATGTACCCCGAGGCACAGCCTATCCGCGATGAGGCCCTTTTAAGTATGGCCAAACAGCACCAACCGCAGGCTATTGTTATTAACCTAGGGGGAGGCACGCAGGAACCAGTGGGACAATATCTGAAGCAAAATCTAGCATTCCACCCCCTTATTCTTTGCACAGGAGGAGCGATAGATCTTTTAACAGGTGCGCAAACACAAGTGCCTGATTGGGCAGATAGCTTGTTCTTGGGCTGGTTTTTCCGGAGTTTTTTTACCCCGCGGGCACAAAGACGGCAGATGCGAGTGCATCCCGGGCGGCGCTATATTGAGGCATTGCGGCTATTTCCGCTATTGGCGAAGTATCGCCGCGAAATGCCGTAGGCCCAGATGCGGCTCCCTTAGTTTCTTTCTGATAGAATTTGGGCGGCAAAAGATTTTGCCAATTGTAAAACTATGTGGCGCGGAGGATAGCCGGGCGTCTTGATAAGTTTTCTGCCGCGCGCGACCACTTGTGTGCGTGTTTTTCGAGCGGTACTGCGCCCGCGCATGCGCCGCCTGATCCCTGCGGGGACTCTTTGTGAGAGAACTGGAGGGCTTTTTCTCATCCGACGCCTTCTTATCGGTAGAATTTGCACGAGTGTTTAGTATAAAAATTTAAAAAAGTTGTAAAATACGGAATTAATGGCCTTTTGTAAAAAAAACTTTGTTTTGGTATTGACATTTGTAAATTTCCATAAAGGATTACCCTAATTCTTGACAAAAAATAACAACCCTAGTAAAATAAACATTATATGAAAAACCCTGTTACTTCGAACAACCCCGACACTGTCCCCTCTATCGTCATAGACAATGCCAAGATTGTCTGGAAGCCCATGAACCGCCAGGAAGTCCCCACGCTGGCGACCGTCGAAAAAGAGCATATTTTGCAAACACTGCGAATTGCTCGCGGTAATCGTACTCACGCTGCCCAAATCTTGGGCGTCAGCCTGCGCACTCTTCGCAATAAAATCCGTCAGTATCGCGCTGAAGGTACTTTTGTGCCGAATAATCGCGCTGGCCGTGTGAGTAAGAAAGAATTGGCGCTTCTAGAAGGCAAGTCAGCTGAATAATGGACGCGGAATTGCCTCAACGCTTGAGTTCTTTAAAAACTCAAGAAGCTGCGCTTTTTTTGGAAAAGCAAATCCTTGAGGCGCAAGTGTCGCTTTATCGTGGCTTTATCCACGAGGTTAATAATGCTTTGGCTGGGATTGGCACCTTAGCCGAGACCCTCAAGGGGGCCCAACAAGATGTTTTGGATCCTCATTTGGATTTGATCATCCACGCCAGTAGCAAGTCAGCCCAGCTTCAAAGGCGTATTCGTACCCTTATGGCTCAAGGTGGAGAGTGTACACATCGCAATGTTGTCGAGTTTTTGGCTGGGAACAAAGATCTAATGGATTTGATGCTCCCTTATGATCAGCGCTTTCGTTTCGAGAAGGAGAAGTGTGTTGCCTTTGAAATCAAAGCCACCGATCCATCGCTTTGGCGCCTTTTTTCGGTTTTGCTGGGATGGTTTGTAAAATCGGGCGCAGCTTCGGCAATCTTTGTGACGGGCGCACAAAATTCTTTGAGGCTCGTTCTTGACGGATTGCCGGCCGAAACCATGGATGCGCGTTGGGCCGACGCTATGGAGATCTTGGCTGCGGAAACAGAAGCGGCGGCTTTTGTTGGAGCTTCAGAAGTGGCGGTTGTCTGGGGGTAGTTCGTAAAAATTCTCAAAATTTTTTGCTTCTGTCTTGCAAAAAATAAATTTTACTTCTGAATAGAAGGCGTGACGCTTAGTGGAAAATTTTTCTTGGGGTTTTTGGGAGCGCTTTTAATTGGCGCAACTGTCTTTTCGATTTATTTTGGTTTGCAGAGTTTCCGCGAGTATGGCCATTTTTCAGATCGCGAAAGGGTCGCACAAGCTCGTTTGCTGGAGCTTCGTGAAGATATTACTGCGCAAAAGACCACTCTGGCGGCGCTGCAAAACAACAAGGAATTTCAGAAACATGTCATCCGAGAAAAAATTGGTTATGCCTATCCCAACGAACAAATTCTCCATTTCGCGCGATAAAGTTGTTGCCGTACTTGAAAAACTGGGGCAAAAGAAGCTCATTGCGCACTTCAAGTCCCTGGCGACGCCACAACAAGCCGATCTTTTTGCTGAGCTTGAAAGCGTTGATTTTGAAGCGCTTAAGAGGCTCTTGAAGGAAAAACCCTCCGCGGAAAAGGTGAAAACAGACAAGTTGCAGCCGGTGGAGCTGGCGGCGTTTGACCAAAAGACAGCCCGTGAAATAGGCGAAGATATGATTGCTTCCGGGCAAGTGGCGCTTTTTGTGGTCGCGGGCGGTCAAGGGTCTCGGTTGGGGTTCGAGGGTCCAAAGGGCTGCTTTCCGACCACCCCCGTGCGGCGCGCATCTCTTTTTCAGGTTTTTGCGGAGAAAATCCTCACGGCGCAGTGTCGTTCGGGCGCGACGATCCCCTGGATCATCATGACAAGCCCGCAAAATAATAATCAAACAGTCGAATACTTTTGGGAGAAAAAGTTTTTTGGCCTCAAAGAGGAGCAAATTTTCTTTTTTGAGCAGGGGACCATGCCTGCGGTAGATACAAAAACGCACGAGATGCTTTTGGCTTCGCCCACAAGCCTTGCTCTAAATCCCGATGGACATGGTGGCGCCATCAAGGGGCTCCAAAATTCGGGAGCGCTGGACTGGCTGCAGCGGCGCAGCGTGGCTACTTTAAGCTATTGGCAAGTGGATAACCCCCTTGTGCGTATTCTTGACCCGGTCTTTTTAGGGGCTCATAAGATTTTACGCAGCCAATTTAGCTCCAAGAGCCTTCCCAAGCGTGGGCCGATGGAAAAGGTCGGCAATTTTGTGAGAAGAGACGGCAGAGTGAGTGTCATTGAGTATGTGGATATGCCCGAGGCGCTGGCGAATGAACGCACAAGCGAGGGGGAGTTGCGTTTTAATCAGGGCAGTATCGCCATCCACGCGATTGATGTGAGCTTTATCCGGCAAATCGCCAAGACGGCCGCCCTTCCCTATCATCGCGCCTATAAAAAAGTCCCCTTTTGGGATGGCGAAAAGATTGTCTCGCCGGCTGAGCCGAATGCGACAAAGTTCGAACAATTTATTTTCGATGCGATTCCTATGGCTGAAAATAGCATGGTGACACCAACCACGCGTGAGGAGTTTAGCCCTATTAAAAACGCGGAAGGCGTGGACTCAGCCGTCTCGTGCCGCGAGGACCAGCTTAAGCTGTGGGCATTTTGGTTCAAAAGCGTGGGAGTTGAGATTCCCTGCGATGCGAACGGTGTTCCATTGGTGAATTTTGAAATCTCACCGCTCTTTGCCGAGACCCTAGAAGAGTTTAAAGTTCGCCACGCCGAAGGTCGTGTGCCCGAAAAGGTTACGGAAGGCCTTGTGCTCGTTTGAGCGGTTTTCATTCCTACTCTTTTTCGAAAAGCTTCGACAAAAAGAGCCGTAGGGCTTTAGGAGACTTTTATGCCCGAGAAAATAAACCCAGCGCAAATATTGCAACGATTGACCGCCTTAAAGGATCAGGGGAAAATCCTTCCGGAAAGTTTTGAAAACGCAAGGCCTTATATCGAGACAGAAGGCTTTCCTTCTTGGGTGTATGCCAGTTTGGAAGAGCTGTCGCGCCCAGAGATGGCCGACGAATTTAATAATAGGTTTTACAAGCGCAACAGGTTTGGGACCTCGGGAATACGCGGCCGAACCATAGCGATAACCTCCACCGAAGCGGAAAAGGCGCGTGTTGATTCGTGGGGAGTGCCCGAGCATGCCGCTTTAGGCTCGGCGATGATGAACGACTTTAACGTCTTGCGCGCGACAATGGGGCTTTTCCGTTATTGCAAGGATTATTTGGCTCAAACCTCTCATACCTTCACACCGCCAAAGCTTGTCATTGCCCACGATGTCCGCCATTTTTCCAGGCGCTTCGCGGAGTTGACGGCTTCTTGCTGGGTCAGGCTGGGAGGGGTGGCGCTTCTTTTTGAAGGACCGCGTTCTGTGCCGCAATTAAGCTTCACAACCCGATATGCGGGGGCCACTGCTGGCGTCGCCATCACCGCCAGCCACAACCCTTCGCACGACAATGGTTATAAAGTCTATTTTGGCGATGGGGCGCTCATCTCTGGTGAACCTGAGAGAAAGATTATTGAAGAGGTCGAAAAAATCAGCCTTAACGAAACCTTCGCGCTGCTGGAAAGGGACCTTTCAAGAGTAATAATTCTACCCCCAAGCGTTGACGAAGCGTATCTAACTGCGCTGGGCGAGACGCTCCTAGAGCCGGAGATCTTGAAGAAATATCCCCCGAAGATGGTTTACAGCCCCGTGCATGGAACCGGAGGGGTCATGGTGCCGCGCGCTTTCGAAAAATATGGAACAGGGGTTTTGCTGGTAGAGGAGCAGAATAATTTTGATGGCCGCTTTCCGACGGTCAAATATCCCAATCCCCAGCATGCCGAGACACTTGAGCTTGCAATGAAAAAGGCGGAAGTTGCCGGCGCAGAGGCAGTGCTGGCTACTGATCCGGATTGTGACCGCATGGGAGCGGCAGTTCGGTTGCCGGATGGTGGCTGGAAGATCCTGAATGGAAATTTAATCGGTTCCCTTATCGCGGAGGATCGTCTTTGTAAAATGAAAGAGCTTGGGCAACTTCCAGCTGAGGGACACCCTAACGCAGTTTTTATAAAGACTTTTGTTACGACCCCCATGCAAGACCAAATAGCCCAGCGGCATGGGCTTGCTTGTATCAACACATTGACCGGTTTTAAATGGATATGCGGGCGGGTACGAATGTATGAAGAGCGCCTGAAAGCCGTGTTGGCAAAAGATGGGGTGGGCTTGGATTATGATCGAACGTCTTTTGAAAAACGCCGTGAGCTTTTGCTGAAGTATAGCAAATATTTCGTCTTTGGAGGCGAAGAAAGCTATGGATATTTAGGTTATGATTGCGTAAGGGACAAGGACGCTAACGCCGCCGTGCTGATGTTTGCGGAAATGTTGGCACGCCTAGCTAGCCGAGGCAAAATGATCACCGATGGCATAGAGGAGCTCTATCGCAAATACGGCGTCCATCAGGATAAAATGGTGGAAGTGTCGTTTGAAGGCGCTGATGGGGCGGCAAAACTTAAAAAATTGGTGGACTCCTATATTAAGTCCCCACCGAAGAGCGTAGGTGAATGCGCGATCAGATCTGTGCGCGATTTTCTGCACGAAAAAATACTGGATGCAGATGGAGAGACGGTCCCGCCGGAGGCTATGATCATTTGCGACATTGATGGAGGCCGTTTTTGCATTCGGCCCAGCGGAACCCAGCCCAGCGTTCGTTTTTATTGCTTTGTCTGGGAACCCCTAGGGGTGGACGAGATGGCCCTGGCTGTGCAAAAAAGAGCGCAGGCGCGGCTGGAGAAACTCGTCGAGGCCCTCAAAACCAACGCGCACGAGCGGGTCTTGAAAAGTTGAGCGTGCCCGTTAAATGTTAATTTAAGGCAACATCCGCCCGTATTCTTTTTAATAAAAAGGCATATTTAGCTTGCCAGGAAAATTTTTTGCTATAAAAAGGAAGCCAGAGTGCGAGAAATTTCCCTTTCGGAGCTCGAGACTGCCTCACGCCTGATGCTGGAAAAATCCCAGAAGGCGATGTCGGGGGGGTATTTTCACTATACGCGGTCGCTGCTATTCGGTTTGCTGCGGCGCTATCCAAATTGTCCAGAGCTGAGATTACTTTTGCGGCAAACGGTGGTTGTCCTTAACGAGCATCGCCAATCGCGCTTGGTGGCGGCCCTTTTAACCTTTTGCTGGCGGATTTATTATGCCCTGGTGAACGCGCCGATGCATTACCTGAATCGTCTGGAACAGATTTTAGTGGAAACGCCAGATAGCGTGACGGCCCATCAGGCCTTTGCGGAAGTGGCCTATGCTCGCGAGTTGTGGGGGACGGCGGCGCTTTCGCTGGAATCGGTGGTGACCCTCAAGCCTAAAGCTATCCACGAGCAGGTCTTGCTTGCACAGTGTTATCTCAAACAAGGCCGAATAGAGGAGGCGCAAGGGGTGATTCGCGCCACGTTGGAGAACGATCCTCAAAACGATACAGCGTCGGAATTGCTTAAGCAGGCGGCGGTCGAAGACACGTTAAAAAAAGATTGGTAAAGGTAGCCCCAAAAAACGGTGCAGGGCTTGGATTTGAACCAAGGACCTTCAGGTTATGAGCCTGACGAGCTACCAGACTGCTCCACCCTGCATAGGAAAGTTTATCATACCCCCGTATGCGCCTATAGTCAAGCATTAAGGCGCGAAGTTGAGGCAGGAGTCTTGCGAGGGGGGCGTATGATTGTAATAATAGACCCATGCAGTGGAGGCGCATAAAAACTCTGTGGTGGGTGGCGATAGGTGTCTATGCGCTTGCCTTTTGGGTGGCTTACCGCGCGACGCCTTCGGGGCAGGTGGCGCAATTGGATGCACGCGAGCAACAGCTCCTTGCGCGTACAATTGCCGAGGGGGCACTTGTGCCGGAGCCTTTCTATCGTGCGCCGCTTTACGCGTGGATGCTTTCTCTTTTTTATCAGTTAGGGTTGGGAGATGCTGGGGTTTTGTTTTTCGGGCAGCTGGCCAATCTGGTTTTGCATCTTTTAACCGCTCTTGGAATTTACAAAACGGCGCTCCTTTTATGGGAGGATCGACGCGGTGCGCTTCTGGCGGCGGGCCTTTACGGGTTTTATCCTGTGGCCCTTTATTTAGCGGGAGACCTTCTGGACGCAACCTTGGCCCAGACGCTTTTGGCGTGGGGCATATATTTTCTTTTGAGAGCAATTGAGCAAAAAACGCAGAATGCCACAAGAGCGGGCTTGCTTTCGGGGATGATCCTTTCGCTTGCGACCTTGACGCGGCCGCAACTGTTAACCGTGACCTTGGCGGCTATCGTTTTACTGGCAATCGCTTTGCGGAAAGAGAAGAGCTGCGCAAAACCCACTGCCGTTGCTTTTGGCCTCGGCTTGCTTTTGGTATGGGGTGTTTTTATCGGGACGGAGCTTTCGCGAACGGGAAGGTTTTATTTGTTGCCGCAACAAGGTGGCTATAATCTCTACGTGGCCAATCAGGCAGGCCGGGAGTTTTTTTCGCAAAGGTTGGATATAGCCGCGCTGCCAGAAGGCGTGAATCCCGCGCGGGCGGAGTCCGAAATTTTATATCAAGAACAGACTGGACGCGCTCCGGCCTCGCATGCTGAGGTGGAGCGCTACTGGCAAGGGCGTTTTATAGAGCAAGTGTTTTCAAATCCTGTTGAATTTTTGGCGGGTTATCTTCGTAAATTTTACGCGCTTTTCAATGTTCACGAAGGCTATAACAACAAAACCTACTCGTTCCAGAAAGCCCAGAATCCGATTTTGGCGCAGAACCCATTAAATTTTACCCTTGTTGCAGCTGTCGCGCTCTTCTCGGTCTTGTTCTTTCGGCCCCTACCCCAAACTTGGAGGGTAGTAACTCTTTTTGCGGTTGTCTATGCCTTGGGTGCCGCGCTTTTTTATCCTTCGGATCGTTTTCGGTCGCCGCTCGTACTCTTTGCCTGCGTCTTGTGTGGAGGAGCGACGGGGGCTTGGGTGCAGTTGCGCGAGCGCTTTAGAAACGCGATGTCGCAGGGTGATTTTGCAAGGGCCCTGACGCTCTTTGTTTTTGTTTTGGCGAGCGCGCTGCCGTTTTGGAGAGTTGGCCGCGTTGATACAACGCGGGCGGATCGTTTGCTTGGAGCGCAGGCAGCTTTAAAAGTGGGGCGCGATCATCAGTCCGCTCTTGAATTTCAAGCGCTTGCAGATGAAGGAAAGACTTCCTCTGAGATTTGGGAGGGGCTTTTGCAAGCGCGGTACAATCTTCTCTTAAAAGGCGGCGAAACCCCTACCCGCGCATGGTGCCGAGAAGGGCTTGAAATTTTTGGCAAACTCCACATGCCTTCTCCCGAGGCAAGGTTTATTGCCGGATTGTGCTGCTATCAGCTCGAAGGCAATCGTTCCGCATGGCGAGAACTTGTCGCAGCTTCACCCATTACGAATGCGGCGACAGAGAACGCGCTAGCGGCTTTGCTTTTGACCGGGCCGGTCGAAGCGCAGGAGATCCTTCGCCTTAACGAGTGGAAAGCTATTTCGACTCCTGTGCAGCTTTCGTTGGCGGTCGTTGGAGAACCTTCCGCAAGAGAGCTTTTGATCCATAAATACGGCGTTAAGGCGACCCAAGAAGCGCTTTCGGGCTGGCAAAACCTGTTTGACCGGAAGGCATCCGCCCGTTTGAATGACTGAAATGTTTTTAAGTGTGGTTATTCCAGCCTACAACGAGGAGCTCTCCTTGCGAGAGTTGTTTGCGCAAGTCTCCCAATACGCCGCCGAGTTCGGGCGCGAATGGGAGGTGCTTTTTGTGGATGACGGCTCGACGGATGGGTCGTGGAAGGTTATGAGAGCCCTTGTGGAAGAAAATCCATCGCGCGTCAGGGCTTTACGGATGCGCCGCAATTTTGGCAAAGCGACGGCACTTGCCGCTGGTTTTCGCGAGGCTCGCGGGGAAATTATTTTCACGATGGATGCAGATTTGCAGGACGACCCGAAAGAGATGCCGCGGTTTATCGCTAAGCTCGACGAAGGCTACGACTTGGTTTCGGGCTGGAAAAAGATTCGCCACGATCCTATAGATAAAACCTTCCCATCCCTTCTTTTTAACGCTATGGTGCGTTTTTTCTCGGGCGTGAAGCTTCATGATTTCAACAATGGCTACAAGGCCTATCGTCGCGAGGTGGTGGAGACGCTCCCTTTGTACGGTGAGATGCACCGTTTTATCCCCGTCTTTGCAAACGCCGAAGGTTTTCGCGTTGCAGAAATCCCCGTTGAACATCACGCGCGCAAATTCGGATGTTCTAAGTACGGCTTCGGGCGCTTTGTGAAGGGGCTATTGGATTTATTCTCCGTGACGATTATGACTCGCTTCGGCGCGCGCCCGGGACACTTCTTCGGGGGGGTTGGAATTATCGTCGGCGCGATCGGTTTTTTTACGCTTCTTTATCTTTGGATCAATCAATTTTTCGGCAACTATATTGACGGGCGGCCACTTTTCTTTTTTGGCATAATGTGCGTTCTACTGGCCGCGCAAATGATTGGGACCGGAGTCCTAGCGGAGCTTTTTCTGCGCCAAGGAGGAGGTGTGCGGCGGAAGATCCCGGTCGTTGAAAAAAAAGGTTTCGACGAATGAGCCGCGAAACTCTTTGGACGGCCAGCGCCCTAGCGTCACGCGCGTTTGGCGTTTTTTTTCTGACGATGGCTGCGGTAACCGCGTTGGATAAGACGGCGTCCGGCTTGTGGTTTTTATTTTCGAGCTTTGGTGCGTTGGTGCAACTTTTGGATGTGGGGCTTTCAGCGGCAGTTTTGCGCAGCAGCAGCCATTTCTGGGCTGGAGTGGCCGACTTGCGGCCTCAAGGGCTTTGTGAAGTGGAGGGTTCGGGGCCCAACTGGCGCGGCCTGAAAGATTTGTTAGCGACAACCTCTTTTTTGTATGCAGCGCTTGGTTTTTTGATTTTGCTTGGAGGCGGATTAGGAGGTCTTTTGCTTTTGCCCGAGTGGGAGCGTACAGCAGGCGTGTATGTCGCTTGGTGGTTTTATTGTTTCGCGGCTGGATTGCAGCTTATGGTCTCGCAGCGCTATGCTTATCTACAAGGGGCGGGCCGCCTTTTGGGTGCGCAAAAACTTTTTAGTTTCGGCATCTTGCTGACTTTCGGGCTTGCGGCGGTAGTGCTCTTTATCACCCATTCGCTTTTTTGGGGCTGCAGTGCGCTGGCGGTGGGCTGGTTGCTGCAATATATTCTTTTTACAGTCGCCTGCCGGCGGTTCAAAGGAGGCGTGTGGCGTGGAGATTTGTTTCAAAAACTCTGGCCCAATTCGTGGCGCACGGGTTGCTCGAGATTGGGGCAGGCGCTTATTTATCACGGCCCAACGCTTTTGATGGGGCGCCTTTTGGGCGTTGAGTTGGCGGGGCCTTACGGTTTTAGCGTTCAAGTTGGCTTATTTCTGACGGCGCTGGCACAAATTCCGATGGTGGCGGTACTTCCCCATTTGCACGCACTGACGGCTTCGGGGGACCTTGCTGCGCTACGCTCTCTTTTTTTAAAAAAGATCCGTCAAACGCTCTTGGGGCACACAGTTTTTGCGCTTAGCCTTCTGGCGGCGGGCCCATGGGCGCTACAGCTTTTGAGCGCCAAGACGCACCTTTTACCACTTTCTGCGCTGGCCGCGCTCATGGCCTTTTTTATCCTCGAAAATCACCGCAACAATTTTGTGACGCTGGTGAGTGCTTTCAACGAGTTTCCTTTTTGGAAATATGACGTGCTTAGCGGCGTTCTGGCGATTTTAGGCGGAGCTGGTGCGCTGCAGCTCTTTGGTGTGACAGGTATGATTATTTGGTTGTGGGCGGTGCAATTGGCTTGGAACTTCTGGTGGCCGATAAAGGTGGGGCTCAAGAAAATTCAGTTGGCCCCCCATTTGCCAAGTCCTCTTTCTTGAAAAAATGTGCCCGTGCCCTTAAAATGCGACTGCGCATGAAGCTTTTCTTCCTTATAGGTCCAACAGCTGTAGGTAAAACTGCCCTCGCTATTGAGTGGGCGCAAGCTCATGATGCGGAAATTCTTTGTGCAGATGCTCCGCTGGTTTACAAGGGTATGGATATTGGCACGGCAAAGCCGACAGCCGAAGAACGGCGTGCCGTTCCTCACCATGGGATAGATTATGTAACTATGACCGAGCGCTTTTCGGTAGCCGACTATATTGAACGAGCACGCCAAGTCGTTGCTGACGTTCAGTTGCGGGACAAGGTGCTCCTTGTTGCCGGAGGCAGCGCCTTTTACCTTAAAAGCTTTTTTGAAAATGTCACCGATGGGGTAGGCGTTGGTGAAGAGGTTGTTAACGAAGTGGCAAACCTTTTCAAAAACGAGGGCCTCGCAGGGCTTCTGAAAGAACTCCGTCGCAGAGGCGGCAAAGACCTGACCGGCTTGGACACTCGGAATCCCCGCCGAGTGATCAAGGCGCTTGAGCGCGTGCGTGCCACCGGAAAGAGCTTTCGTGAGTTGCATGAAGAGTTTCGGAACCAGCCGCGTCCCTATGCGAATTTTCAAAAGCGCGTCGTTATGCTCATGCGCGAAAATGAAGACCTTAAAGCCCGCATCCGCTTGCGTGCCGAAATAATGCTCAATGGAGGACTTTTAGAAGAAGTTCGCCGTTTGGAAGCCAGCGGGCTCTCGCAAAATCCACAGGCTGCAAGTGTTATCGACTATCGCGAGGTCTTGGCTTTTTTGCGCGGCGAGATTTCTTCACGCGAAGCGCTTCTTGAGCTCATTGTACAAGATACGCTTGCGTTGGCGCGCAAGCAACGCACTTTTTTTAAGCAGCTTCCGGTTTCAAAAACGCTTTTCGTGGGCCCCGATCATAAACCCGACGCGCAAACCCTTTTCGATTGATCCTATTTTTTATTGCCGTTAAGAGCAGCCCATTCGCCCAAGCACGAGAGCTTTTGTAAGTTTTTATAAATGCTTTCGAGCCTGCCGCGTAGCAAAAACGCCTCGGGGTTTCCCCCCTCAAATACAGGTATGTCCTTTGCGCGCACCCAGACAACGACGGCCTGTTTTGGGGTTATGTCGCTAACAAAACCTCCTTCGCTTGTAGCCAAAAGGCCTCGCAGGATCTTTTGCGAATTGCGCTGCAGCTCGAGCGCGGGCCGCGAAAGCGTGAAGGGTTCTGGAGTGGTGACGACAAACCCCATCTCGCGTGCAAGCGCTTCAAAACTTGGGCCCTCCACGTCAGGGCTCATCTCCTGCGCTAAAAAGGTCGATTTAAGATCCTCAACCTTTTTCCCCATCGCCTCGAGCGCTACGCGTTGTTTTTTTTCAGCAAGAGCATCTGCTTGGACCGTTTCCTCAACAGCTTCGAGTGGTTGGTCCTTCGAGAGCTCCACGCTCTTGAGTAAAACAAAGCGTCCATCCGTTTCGGTTGCAAAGGCGCCACTATAGGGCTGTACATTCAGTTGCGCTTCAAAGAGTGCGTTCAAGGTATTCTCATCGCAATCGGGATTGTCGCGCGCGAGGGCATCAAGCGCAATCAACTGTGCGCCGCTGGCCTCCAACAGTTCTTCCCAAGCTTTGGAGCCGGGAACGATTTTTTCTTTAAATATTTTTTGCACAATCACATCCACCGCTTCAGCTGCTGTGCGCGCGGCTCTCTGTGTCTTGTAAAGCTCAAGCGTTTCTTTGCGATGATCTGCCAAGGCGGGAGCCTTGGGTTCAGCTGAGGGCTTCCCGTCTTGTTGCATTTGCCACTCGATGAAACGGAAGCTTATGGAATCAAAAAAGCGCTGCAGCTGTTCCTCGCTGGGCTCGGATATTTGCGAGAGAAACTTTCCCGCGGGTATTGCATAAGCAATGCCGCTGCGCAGCTCGGGCGTGCGATAGTTGGCCTGATGTTTTTCAAAATATTCGGTCAGCTCTTCTTGCGAAAGCGTGGGTTCCTCTATGTGCGGCTCTAGCATTGCAACGGCCGTGGTGTATTTAGCGGCCCAAAGCCCATATTCGCGCTGGAGGCTTGTGGGTAAATAGAAGGCGGCCTGATTTTTGAAAAGCTGGGAGAGCCTCCAGCTTTGAGCAATGCGCGCGCCCAGATATTCTTTGGCAAAACCTTCTTGCGCGGTAAAACGCTCTTGCAGCTGAGTGAAAAGCTCTTGGCTGAATCGGCCATTTTCGTCGAGGAAGGGCGGTAGTGTGGCAATGTATTCTGAAAGCTGTTGGGTGGATGGAGTTGGGATTGTGAGGCTGTCGGCGAGGTTCGATAGGATAATGTGATCAAAAATAAGCCGCTGGAATTCTTCGGAAGACTGCGGCGGATAGCCAAGCGTGAGCCATTGCTCAAGTGAAGCGGCCCGGCCCAGCTCGCGTACATGCGCCTCATCCGAGAGATCGTGCCCCAAGAATAAACGTCCCTTGTCGCGCGGAAGTAGTGAGGAAGCTTTTGATCCGGGCGCATAGGCAAAGACAAAGGGAATCACCATGATGACCAGAAGGGTAATAAAGACCCAGCGCGCGTGTTTTTGGAAGGTTTTTTGAAAAGCCGTAATCATGAATGTTAGTTTGTAAAAATTATTCAGCCGAAGCGAGATTTTTCGTTGGCTTGAGCTTCCGCCTCTTTTGCGAAAAGAAGCTGCCTATCAACACCAGGGCTACCCCCGCCCCTACTCTCAAAGAGACTTCCTCTTTTAAGAAGAGCCAAGCCAAGCCTACGCCCAGGGGCACCTGTAAATAGCACATGAGCGCATAGCGCGCCGAAGACATCTTTTGTGACGCTGTTATCCTTGTGATATTTCCAACGATCGAAACGGCCAACAGCCCCCCCAAGGCTGGCCAAAGCTCCGATTTTACATCTCCTCCTTTTCCCGAAAGCATTCCGCCGCCAAGGGCTAAAAAAACTCCCGCAAGCGCCGCAAGCCCTGTTATTTTAAGAGGACTTTCCTCTGGCATCCGTGCGGCAATAAAAATCTGGACGGCAATCGCCGCCGCAACAATCCCTGCCGCGCAAACGCCAAAGCTCAAGACCATCCCTCGTGTTCCAAAAACGAGCGCAATTCCCAGTCCCGCGAGTGCAAAGGCTGCGATATAGCGCTTGGGAAAACTCCTTTTGTAAAAAGCATCGAGCGCCGCGGTAAGGATGGGGTAAGAAAAAATAACCAGATACGCCTGCGAAACGGTCAAAAAACGAAAACTTAGCAACGCAAAGACTTGGATGACGAGGCTGCAAAGGATCCAGCCGCCCACCCACAGCGGTGATTTTAAAGACAAAAGCGATGTTTTTTTACAAATCGACCATGCGGCAACCAAAAGAAACAGGCCCACATTTACAATCAGCATCAAAGGCCAAACACCCATCTGCGGGGAAAGCACTCGGTAAAGCAAGTCGTTGAGTGCGAAACAAAAAACGCTGAGCAGTCCCGCAGAGGTTGCCATAAAATAAACAGCGTATCGCCAACTTTTTAAGTTGGCAAGACTGCGTCCTTTGTGATGGAATCAAAACATGTCTGAAAACCTTGTAGGAAATTGTTTGGTCGCCCAATCCGGAGGGCCAACGGCTGTTATTAATGCAACATTGGCGGGTGTTATTACAGAAGCCCTTAACCATGAAGATGTAATAGAAGAAATATACGGAGGACGAAATGGCATCCAGGGCATTTTAAGTGAAGATATCGTCAATTTGGCAGAAGAAAGCCAGCTTGTTGTGCGCGGCTTGCGCTATACCCCGGGGCCGGCGCTGGGTTCCTGCCGCTTCAAGCTCAAAAAGCAAGAAGATTACGATACGCTTTTAAAGGTTTTTGAGGCCCACAATATCCGCTATTTTTTCTATATCGGCGGCAATGATAGCCAAGATACTTCCATGCAAATTGACGCGCTCGCCAAAGCCAAGGGCTACGCTCTGCGCGTTATTGGGCTCCCTAAGACGATGGATAACGACCTCCCGATTACCGACCATACGCCAGGCTATGGCAGCGTTATTAAATATGTTGCTTCCACTATTCGTGAGCTAAGTTGCGACCATCAGGGCATGGGCAACCACGATCTGGTCTCCATTGTCGAGGTCATGGGTCGCACAGCGGGCTGGGTTGCCGCGGGAGCCTCCTTGGCCAAACGCAAAGATCACCCCCATGATGCCCCCCACATCATCTTGATGCCGGAAGTTGCCTTTAATGCGCAAAAGTTCATTGCCGATGTTCAGGCGGTCCTTAAAACGGAAAAATATTGCATGGTTATTGTGGCCGAAGGGCTCGTGGACGAGAGTGGCAATTACGTTTCCGCCCCCACCAAGACGGATGCCTTTGGCCATGCGGTTTTTGCAGGTGGCGGCAACGCCGAGTATTTGAAAGGTATTATTGAACAAGCGACAGGAATTAGCTCAAAAATTACCAAATTAGGCTATGCCCAACGCTGCGCGGCGCATTGTGCCTCCAAGACCGATAGCGACGAGGCGTATATGGCCGGAGTCGCGGCTGTTCAGGCGGCTGTGACTGGAGAAAGCGGCAAAATGGTTACACTTTTGCGATCTGAGACCGTCGAATATCACTGCGAAACGGGCTTGGCAGACTTGAAGGAAATTGCGAATCAAGTGAAACCCTTTCCGCTGCAATGGATTAATGAAGATGGCATTTCGCTGAACTACCAGTTTCACAAATATGCCGCGCCCTTAATTGCCGGAGAAGTTGCCGTTCCATTTGATGGCGGATTGCCTGGTTTTGTCCGAATTAACGCCCCGCAGGTGGAAAAAAAGCTCAGCTAAGCTCCGGGGGCAAGGTCTGTCGCCGTAGTTTGGTGGATTGTCGGTGGATAAATGGCGGGAGAGTGCCCAGCTGGTCTGCCACGCGCACCCCGTAGGTCTCTTTTTTTGAAAGAGTTACAAAGGTTTCGAGCCTTTCAAAAACCTTCTCTATTAAAATAGTGCTTAAACGCAGCATCTTTTTTGGATTGTTGCAAAAATTTTGCAATCCGCGCGACAAAACCGCTTGGGCGCTTTCCTGGAGAGAAACACCATTGGGCGCGACGATCCTTCCGTTTTTTACAATTTGCCGCAACAAAGCCTCTTCATATTCAATATGCGGGCTGCTCGCTACCACGAGACCCCTCCCATAGTAGGCCTCAACAATGGCGGGGGCTTCTGTCATCTCCGTGAAAAATGCGACTCCGGCGACATTTGACGGATCGCAGGCGGAGAGGTCGGAGAGGGGCCCTGCGTGGTAGAAAGCGCTATGAAAAACACCTTCTTCGTCAATGACTTGTACGCAACCCGAGGCGCAGGCCGGCGGCGCGTCGCGTTCGATAAGAGCAGGGCCGCGCGCCACGGCCCCTTCAATAAGGCCAAGCGCCGCCTCTTCTTCGGCAAAACCTTCAAAGGCCCCCGCGAATCCCGCCAACCAGTCAATTGTGGCGTGCGCGTAGTAACTTCCCGCGCAAATGCCCAAGTAACATCCCCCCGCGTGAACATAGTCGCGGATAGCTTGGTTCCCCTTGCGCTCCAACGATTTGGAGAAATTTTGCGTCATTCCGCCGCCGAAAACCAGTAAATCGGGCTTTTTTGAGGCCAAGATTCCTGCGCAAATGGCTTTTGCCTCCACTTGGTGTATGGCAGTTTTCCCAAAATGGCGCTCCAATCGTTTGCGCAAGGGGGTATTGTCGCTCTCGTCGCAATAAAGGAAGATCTTCATGGCCAGCATGGTTTTTACGGCACGCGAAGGCTCTTTCTGTCTACCAAAAAGCTTACAGACCCTCATTTAAACATAAAGCCACTATCCATCAGCAGTTTGCGAATTTGGCCTTTTGGTTCCCCGCCTAGCGGACGATGACGGGGATACTCACTTCTTGATAGCCCGGGGCCGAGGCGACAACCGTTCCTGTTCCGGCTACGCCACCTTCGACAGTCACGCTGACCGAACGCGCTCCGGCAGGAATGATAACTTCTGGCATAATGATTGAAGCCGGAACGTTTGTTACCACAGAGATGGACAGCCCATTCGAGGGAGCTTCCTTGGGGGTTGAAAACACGAGCAGCGTGCGGCCGCCCGAGACTAACTCAAGCGAGCTGGGCAAAACCTGAAGCGTCGATGCATCCACGCGGAAGCTGCCAATCAAAAGATCTCCCGTTCCTGTCCGTAGATACACATCATAACGGCGGCCGCCTTCAACGGTCGGAACGGTGAATTGCAGCGAGTTTGGCGAGAAATAGCGCGTAGGAGCCTCCGTATCGCCGAGCACTACGGTGTCGTAAGGGCTAAACCCGCGGCCAACGACGGCGATTGTTGCGCCCACAGGCCCGCGATCGCTCTCCAGCGAAAGCACATAGCGATTTACCAAAAAGGCGCTGTAAAGCGGGCTGGTCTCCTCATAGTCCCGGATAATTCCCGCTTCGTTGGTTTGATAGATTAGTTTGTAAAAATAGCGTACTTCCGTTTGGCCCGGGGGCATGCGGAAATCAAAATCGAAAAGCGTAGGAGAATCGGCGGCTTGATTCATAGGCGTCGCGCGACCGTTGATGACAATTTCGGCTTTCATGGAGCCGGCAACAACGCGATGGAGATCGACACCACTGCTAAGCGTAAAAGTGTAGATGCCCGAGGGGTTTTCGGGCAACCGTTGAGGCGTCAGGTTGCTGAGGGCGGAACGGGCGCAACCCGAAAGAAGGGCGGCGAGGGCCAAAAGAAAAAAGGAGAGACGCTTCATAATGCGTATCAGTCTTGGCGCGTGTTTTGTTAAAATCAAGCGCAAAGCAAAACAACTTTAATGGCATTGACGAAAATGGAAAAATCCAACAGGATGGTGCTCATGACCAGAAAAGCAGTTCCCTTTAGCAAGTTTGTACTTACCTTCAGCACAATTATGGTGCTCGCAGCCATTGTTGCGCTTTCAACCGGTGGAAAACCTCAAGCTGCCGATGCCGAGGTTACGAAGGCTGAAGTCGCTCAGGCGCAAGAAATTGCCACGCCCGCGGAAACCTCTGCGGTTACCACAGCCGCCGAGCCGGTTGCTTCGGTATCGCTAACGAATGAAGAGATTACTGCTAGTCTCGAAGCGTACGGTTGGATGGTCGGTCAGCAGGCCGGCTTTGAGATGGATTTTACCGGCGAAGAAAAGGCTGCTATTTTGCGCGGAATTGAAAATGCCGCCCAAGGCAATCCTGCCCCTGTCGAGATGAAAGCACTTTTCCCGAAAATGCAGGAATATCTTAGCGCCAAAGAACAGGCCTATCGCGCGAAGATGACGGTCAAGATGGCCGAAGAAGCAAAAAGCAACGAGCTCAAGGGCGAAGAATTTTTGGCCGGTGTGGCGACTCAAGAGGGTGTTCAAAAAACCGAGAGCGGTTTGTATTACAAGGTTGAGAATGCAGGAGCTGGCGCTTCGCCGAGCGCAAGCGATATGGTAACGCTCCATTATACCGGCAAGCTCATTGATGGGACGGTATTTGACAGTTCTGTCGAGCGCGGCGCGCCGATCGATCTGCCGCTTTTTGGGGTAATCCCCGGCTTTAGCGAAGGACTGCAACTGCTCAAAGAGGGCGGCAAGGCGACTCTTTATATTCCCGCCTCCCTCGCTTATGGCGATCAGGCTGCCGGCCCAATTCCCGCGGGTTCGACGCTCATTTTTGAAGTCGAGCTCTTAAAGATCCTTCCCAAGGCTGCCGAGCCGGAAGAGAGCCCCGCCGAAAGCGAGGAAGTTCCCGAAGCTTCTGCTGTTGCGCCCGTGCCGACGCCTGCTGTAACCGAATAGCGCTAGCCCAACGCTTATTTTAGAGTGAAACGTTTCTGGCTACTGTTGCTTTTTTTTGCTACGCTGCTTCCGGCAAAAGAGGTAGTAAAAATTGGAGTGGTTATCCCAATGAGTGGCGATACAGGGGCGCTTTTTCAAGAACTTGTGGCTGCAATAAAAATTCGCACCGCAGAAATCAACGAGGACCCCGCAACGAAATACGAATATCAGTTGCTTTTTGAGGACTCAAAATTTGACCCCAAGACAACGCATTTGGCCGCAACAAAGCTGCTTTTTACAGATAAAGTGGATGTGCTGGCCCCAACGTCATCCTTGAGCGCCAAAATTACAATGCCGCTGGTGCGTCGCGCCAAAGTGCCGCAAGTTTCGCTTTCTTATGAGGATTGTGCGGATGGCGAGTCGTGTTTTTCGTATTTCCTTACAAGCGGTGATGTGTCGGAGCTGTCGTGTGCCACAGCTGCGGCGCTAGGCTTAAAAAGTTGTGTTGTAGTCGCATGCAAGCAAGATGGCGCCGTGCGCGCCGACAAAGAATTAAGGAAGCACGCTCAGGCTTGGGGGCTGAATTATAAGGAGATATTTTGGTTCAATGCTCTGGACTCCAAAGATTATCGAGCGCACCTGCTTCGCGCTCGCGAACTTAATCCAGACTTTTACCATTTTTGGGCCTTCCCTCCCGCTATAGATATTCTTTTCAAACAGGCTCGTGAACTGGGTGGTATAGAAAATATTACGACAGTAGAGACGTTTGACGAGGTTGAAAACAAGGCCTTCATAGAAGGCCTTTGGATTGCGGGATGCCCTCCGCTAAGAGAATCTTTTATCGCCAAGATGAAGGAAAAAGGAGTGCTTCCGACTTTGGTTTATACACCTTATGCCTACGACTTGCCCGCCATCATCGCCGAAGCTTTTGAGCGAGCCGGAGATGGACAAGCAAAGCCGACAGGGGAAGCGGTCTGTGCGGCGTTGCGGGGAATGAAAACTATCCATACCCAAATGGGTGAGGTTCATCAGGATGCCCACGGCGCTTTTCATCCGCGTGCGGCGCTTATTTATTACGAAAATGGCGTGGGGCGCGAAGTGTCGCTGGAAGAACTTAAGCGCCTCAAGGGAGTGAAATAGCCAAATTCTTGGGTCAAATTTGAGCGCTTTAAACCTATTGCCAAGGCGGCGCATATTTGCGAAGATGCCCTCGTGCGCTGGATGCTCATCACAGAGACTTACCCGCCGGACATTAATGGCGTGGCGACAACTCTTTCGAAACTCGCGGAAGGCTTGCTCGCGCGCGGACATCAGGTGCACATTGTGCGTCCAAAGCAAGGCCGACACGACCGCCGTGCAAAATATCCGGCCAATCCCTCCTCGACGCTCGTATGGGGAATCGCCTTCCCTTGGTATAAGGGATTGAGGTTGGGGCTTCCCTACTTTGGCCAGTTGCGTCACAATATTCATCGCTTTAAGCCGGACTTTATCCATATTGCAACCGAGGGGCCCTTAGGACTGGCGGGAGTGCTCGCGGCCTATGCCTATGGGGTGCCTGTCGTCTCCAGCTATCACACCAACTTTTTTGATTACAGCCGCTACTATGGTCTGGGGTTTTTGCGCGGGATCGGTTTCGAGTATTTCCGCGCGCTTCACAACGCAACCCTCAAAACCTTCGTTCCTTCCCAGAGCGTCAAAACAAAAGTGGAGGGCTATAAATATAAAAACCTCGCGATTATGTCGCGCGGGGTAGATACGGCGCTTTTTAATCCCGCACGCTATAGCGAAAACTTGCGCAATGCTTGGGGCGCCCTTTCGGACGATTTGGTGATGCTTTACGTGGGGCGGATCGCCGCTGAAAAAAACCTCACGTTGATGTTGGAGTGTTACCATCGCTTACGCCGGACGAACCCTACGGCCAAGCTGGTCTTGGTCGGCGATGGGCCGCAGCGCGCCAAACTCCAGCGCGAGCATCCGGAGCTTGTTTTTGTGGGAAAGCGCTCGGGAACGTCATTGGCCGAGCATTATGCCTCCGCAAATCTATTTATTTTTCCGTCGTTTACCGAGACTTACGGCAATGTGGTGATGGAAGCGATGGCGAGCGGGCTCGTGGTCTTGGCATATGATTATGCCGCCGGACGTGAGCATATCGTGGATGGCAAAAACGGCTTTTTAGCTCCCTTCCGCAAAGAACAGGAGTTTTTGGATCGTTTTAAGGACCTTTTGGACAGGCGTGGAGAATGGGGGCCTATCAAGCGTGCGGCGCGAGAAACTACCGAACGGCTTTCCTGGGAAAATATTGTCGCCAGCTATGAGCGTGACCTCTTAGGATTGAAGCCGAAGAAGCCCGACGCTCATGTCTGAAGTTCAAACAGCCCCTCTAGGCGTTCGCCTGGAGTACAAAACCTTGATTATCTCCGATGTCCATCTGGGGACGGAGGAGTGCAAAATTGATCAGGTTAACTATTTGCTGGAACACGTCAAAGCCCCCAAAATCATCCTCAATGGCGATATTATCGACGGCTGGTCTTTAAGGCGGCGTGGCGGCTGGAAATCGGCGCATACCCGTTTTGTAAAACTGATTTTGGGCCGAATGGAGGATCGTGAAAGCGAAATTATCTACACGCGCGGCAACCACGACGATTTACTGGCGCGCTTTATTCCCCTCTCCTTCGGTGCTGTGCAAATTGTCGAAGATTGCATCCACTATACCGACAAGGGGGCCTATTTAGTGGTGCACGGAGACGTTTTTGACTCGGTCACACATCAATACCCCATCCTTTCGCATATTGGGGACGTTGGCTATCAAACGCTTTTGAAAATCAACCGTCTGACGAATCGCATTCGACGCTGGATGGGGATGGAAAACTTTTCTTTCAGCAAGCTCATCAAAAAGCGCGTCAAGGAAGCCGTTAATTATTTGAGCCGCTTTGAGGAACGTGTGGAAACGCTGGCCCTCAAGCGCGGGTGTGTGGGGATTATTTGCGGGCACATCCATACGCCTGCCAATAAACAGATTGGAAAGATCCATTATCTGAACTCCGGCGACTGGGTGGAGTCGCTGACATGCGTGGTCGAAAAGATGGACGGGGCTCTTTCGGTGATGACCTATGACGACTTTTGCCGTGCTTTGCAAATCAAAGCAATGGAGCCGGAGTAAGGCTGATCGTTAGTTTTTAGGATATTCCTTTTCGTAATACGTTAATGCTCGGTCAATAAGTTGATTGCGGTCTTTGTTGGATGCAGATTTCTCCCAAAGCAGCCCGAAGTCTTTAAGGAGTGTTTGAGCGTCTGAGCGATCTTCTGATGTAGAAGCGCCCAAACGGGTTTCGCAAATACTGTAGGTTTCGTCGAACACTGTAAATAAAGCGTAGAGAGGAACGCCCACAAAAACATTATTTGGGAAAATGCGAAAATCTAGAGTCTTGTTTTCTGTAAAAAGACGGAGCCGGCGCAACTGATCCACCATCACATGGATGTTGCCGGTTGGGAGATAAAGAGCCGTCTCGCTGCAGATGATGCGGATAGTTTTGTCCGGAGTGTTTAGCCAGCGCATGGACGTTTGCACTCTTTTGAGGGCGGAGTTCTCAACATTGGCGACGTGTTTGTACGTTTCAATGATGGCCTTGGCATAGTTGAAGGTCTGGAGTGCAGAAGGAATCAAGCACGCGCTATACGTGCATATACATTTGGACTGTTCTCTTTTTTGCCAGAACTCGAGCTCCAAGAGTTCGGGGGTGTTTTCTTTTCTCAAAACCTCAACTCTGAGTTGCCACAAAATTTCATCCTTTTGTGCGCCCGCAACTCCGACTGTTTTGCAAAAAAGGTCCACATAATCCGAATCAATTTTCAAGAGCCCTTCTTCGCGGCGCAAGATTCCAGACGAGCTATATTTACCTCCCATAAGTTTTGCCAGATGGATTGCATTTCGAACGCCAGCCGCCCTCCTTAGGTCGCGAAGCAGATTCCCAACCGTTGCACTACAAATTTTGTTCATACTCATATTCTTTACTGCATTTGTATGCATTTTTATTTTAAAATGCAAGAAAATGCAATTAGAAACGCGCAAACTAGCCGAGATGTTTGACAAAATGCATATATATGTGCATATTGTTGTTAATGAATTATATTGAGGTTCTACTCTCGTGCCGTGGCGAAAACGCACTTTGCGTTCCGATCGCCTTCGGATCTCTGCCAGTAGGCGAGCGGCTGCTTCCGTTGTTAGGGAGTATAGATTTTGAGGTTGTTGGACCGAAAAGGGGGAGGATTTTTGCGGGTGGGAGGTGGACGAATGTTTAAGGCGCTAAAGAAAATCTTTGCTCACGAGCACAGAGCAAAGCTTGCGATTTCCGAGAAAACAATACCGCTCGAAAGTTTTAGAAGCCTATCCATTTGCGCGGATGCGAAAGTTCGTCTGCGCGTTTCTTCGGGCGAACACAAAATTATTATCCGCGCGCCCCTCCCTGTTTTTAAAAGACTTCGTGTTGGCGTTAATCGTTATGGTGTATTGGATGTTTTTTGTGGACGGATAGAACGCTTGGCTGTTGCCGATTTGGAGATAGAAATCTGGGTGGAAAAAATAGAGTCCATTTATGGGCGAGGCCATTTGGTTCTTGAGAGTCCCGCCTGTTTCGTCTCAAGAGAGGTCTGCTTGGAGTTTTACGGACGCGTGGATGGCCTTCTGAATTTTTCTGCCGCAAAAATTATTAGCGAAATTAAAGGGGCTGGCGTTTTAAAGATGGTTGGTATTGCGTCGAGTCACCTATTGGCGCTGGATGGCTCGGTAAAGCTGGACGCTTCTTTGCTTAAAACTCAAAATCTTGATGCCCGCGTGCAGGGGCCTTGCGTGGGAAGGTTTGATGTTCAACGCGAGGCTGTTGTTTCCGCTTACGGCCTTTCGCGTATATCCATCGCAGGGAATCCCAAAGAGGTCCGGAAGATTGCGGAGCTGGCCTATATTGGGGCTTGAGCCTAATTTTTCTGAATACTTATTTTGCCTGGGCCGGCGAAGAGAAGGCCCAAAAAAACGCCGAAGTATGAAAGAGGTGTGATCGTCGTTTGAAGAAAATCGGCGCCGGTTTTAACCAACATCGTCGTCGCAATGGCCATCGTGATCATCAAAAGGAAGGCTGCGGGGCGGAAAAGAAAGCCCAGCAAAATCATAAAACCTCCCATCACTTCGATAATAGCAGCCAAGATTCCCCACATAAGCGGCGCAAAATGGATGCCTACATAGCCCATCGCCTGCCCCACCTGAATAAGCGTGCTTTGCCCTCCCATAAACTTGGGGATTCCATGCGCCATCATCGTGCAACCCATTGCAATGCGCACAAGGAGCAGCCCCAAGTCGTGATCTTCCAGCAACCGTTTAACGTCCGCTTGATTGAGAGCCATGGCAAGAGCCTAGGGCGGCGGAGGGGTTTGCGTCAAGCACCGCATCGTGACAATATCTTAAAAAATTTTCCTGCAACAAAGCGCTTGTCTTGGAGCGCAAAACCGTTTTTCTTTGTAGGTGATGGCTTTTGACTATAAGAGACGAGTTGGTTTTGATTGCGAAGAGGGCAAGAACTGGATGCCGCCGCCAGCTGAGCTTGAGGCGATCATCCGCACGCGACTGGAGGAGCTGAAGGCCCTTGCGTCGCCCTCCCCCATCGCGGGCCGCATCAACGAGTATCTGAAATCAATTTTGGGGGCGGATACAACGATGTTGCCTGTCCAGTGTTTCGACATGGATTTGTTTGGGCTTTCGCGAACGCTTTCGTTGCCCGCAACACAGGATGAGTACAAGAGCGAGACAGTCACAAGTTATCGTTTAAAACAGGGTATTTTGCATAATCCCAAAAGCGATCGCCGTACGACCGAAGGCGTTTTCCATGTGGCCGAAGGCGGATTGCCTATACCGGGCGACAAGAAGGTGGTGCCGCTTGAGACGTTCGCGGCCATCTTGAAAGTGGCGCTCAATGCCCCCGCGTCTTTTTTGCGCTTGCCCTATACTGCTACTGAGGCGGCGGGGGCTTCCGTTTGGGCGTCGCTGTATTTGAGGCCGATGGTTTCGCCCGAGGTGCCAGGCTTTGCCTATGCCAAGTCGATGGAAACGCTCTTCCTTGTTCCCGGGAGCCTGGTTTGCAACCTCGATTTTGTTGAATCGGTCTTTGGGAACGCCGGCAATCCGCGCGAAAATAATGCGGCCTTGGACGTTGAACATTGGAGCGGCCACACGGGATGCATCATCTTGGCGCCCCACCTGACCTGTTTGACCAAAAAGCAGGTTGGGCTCCCCCATTTTGACAAAGCTACCGAACGCCAGCGGCGCGATGGTATGTGCTATAAAGACGAAAAGGAGCTCTACAATGACGGAAAAGCCTTCAAGCTGACCTCGCGCGACGAATGCGGCGTGATCGTAACGGTCATCGCCGACAATTATTTCGGCTATTGCAAAAAAGAGGTCAAGACCCAGCTTAGCTATGCGGCGAACTTGCTTGGGATGTGCGAGGAAGAGCACGCCGGCGGAGCGCTAACCTTTGCTGCCTACGACTTGGGCGAGGAATTTTCTTTGGATGAGGTTGTGCATACCCCCGAAGATCACAACTATGCCGAGGCCTTGGAATGTCTGGGGCCGCTGGCAGATGCGCACCCAGAAGGGTATGCTTCCGATAAACGCTATGATAATATTTTTTATGTTCCGCAAAATGTGCGCTTCAGGCTTTACGACCAGTCGATAAGCTGGTCGGATAGTTTGGGCGCCGCCCACTCCATTCGGTTGAAGCCCAACACCACTTACGTTCTGCCCTCCGGCTACAAGATTGAGATGCTCAAGCCTGCTGAAAACCGCCGTTGGCGCATTATTGGCACCGTGGCGGAGCCGTGTTTGTGCCACAAACCCTCGACCGTTTCGGGCGGCGGCAAATCCGAGATCTCCAAATCCATCAACGATGCCTGCATTATCGGTTCTGTCTTTGTCATGGACTTCAAGTCCGACATGGAGCAAATCGATATGCTCTTGAACTTCGACTATTCGACAATCTATCGAGACCCCGTCCGCCGCACCAAGCGCCACCCGAGCATTTTGGAGCCCAAGTTTTCGTTGGGTTCGGTGATCAAGCTCTTTACGCACTCCGAGGAGTATACGGACGGTTATAATGATTTTATCCGCTCGATCCCGTCGCACGTTCTGGAAATGCTCTTGGTGATCAAGCGTTACTATAAGCCGAGCTGGGAAGCAGATTGGAAAAAGCGCTTTAGCGTGGATTTGATAAACGGAATGCCCGGACACGAGTTAAAATACAAGAATGCGCGACTGAGCACCAATTTCCTCCGCGTGGGCTACGAGCCCGATGGCGCTTGGCGCACCTTGGGGACGCGTAAAGACTTTTACCCCGCTACGAAGATCCAAATGGAAGATGACATTACGGCTTCGGTTGTCTTGCCGGCGCGCGATTTCTCGAATTTGCCACTTCCGGAAAATGTCGTGGGTCTCAAATTTGTTGGCAACTGCGAGTACCGACTTTTTCAACGTCCAGACGATGCCATTGTGCGCGGCTATGATAAGCAGGCCGAAAAAGATATGGCCGGAAATGGGAATTTTATATCCAATTTTCAGCCGCTTACGAAGGCTGACGCCCAGACAATGGTGGATGACGCCATCCGTTTTGATTACTTTACGCCCGCCATGAAGGAGCTTTTGCGTGCTCATGCTGAGTCAAAAGAGGGCCCAGCCTTTGTCGTGAGCTCCGCCAATCCTCGCTTGGTGGACGGGGCTCCCTCTAAAAATCCGCGTTATTTACAAAACCGCCCCGATTTGCTCAATCCGCGCGGGCGCTATCTGGCCGAAGTCGGCATGCGGCTTTCGCGCCGGCTAAAGCCGGCAAGTCCGCTCTATACCCCCGTCAATCTTATAGTCCCTGGCCGTCGGAATAACCCTCCGGAAAAGGGTTCGCCTGCGCTTTGCTCTTATAACCCCATCCATTACATGGAGTTGCCGGAGCTTTTCATGGAGTTTATTTCCTCGATGACGGGCAAATCCCCTTCAACGACGGGAGCGGGTTCCGAAGGAGCGCTGACGAAAGGTCCATTTAACGCGCTTTTGCCTATTATCGACCTCAATTCGGCCTTTGTGAGCGCCCTTTTGACGCAATGTCCGACCTTTGTGACATCGACGGCGTATGTGGGGCCACATTATAAGGTTAATCACGACATATCGCTCCTAATTCCAGAAGTTTTTTCGCGGATGAGCGTTGCTGAGCGCGATCCGGCTTTCCTTATCAAGAACGGCCATCTTGAGCGCTGCCGCGATTTTCAGTACAATGGTAAAAATGTCCCAGCAAGCCGCTTAGGGTGGCGCATGACGGCGCAATTCGAGCGGGTATTCTTCGGACGAGTTTTTAACAATCCCGGGGTGGTTTTAACTCCCGAAATGTTGCGGCCGGAGCTGCAGGACAAGGGCCTCTTTGCCGATTCCGTCCAGACAATCACCGATACGCATCAGCGCGTGGCGGAGCTGTACTTTGCCGATGGTTCCATCGAACTGGCGGTGCCGCCTTTAAAAGCCCTCTTGACGCTTATGGCCAGGGGCTCCTATGAAGGCGCGACGCTCAACGACGATACTTTCCGTAAGTTGTTCTCTTTGAGCAGTATGCTTGAGAGTCGCTGGTATCAGGAGCGGCTGGAGGCCAAGCAAAAGATTGATGCGGCCCTATGGGGGCGCCATTTATCCTCCATTAAGAGGCACGTGGAAGCCAATCCGGCCCAGCGAGGAGATTGGGAGGCAAAGCTGAGCTTTTGTCAGAAGAAATTCGAAGAAGCCTCTTCTCCTGAATATCTCCGCTTCCTTAATGGTACGATCGGCGCGCCGCCTAAGCTTAAATAGGGATTGCAAAGTAGCTTTTTAACAAGCTAGGGGCGGTTTTTCGCGGTTCGTTTTGTAAAAAACGGAAATAAAACGCCCGTTTTTTTACACGCCGTAAAAATCTCAATAAAAAGCACTTAGCGCTTTTGGTGTACTGAATTTTAAGGCTAGGCTTCCGATTTTATCTACATGACTGGGAATGGAGGCCTAGACAAATGAAGTTTAACGAGGAGCACTATAACTCGAGCGGTCCGTTTACGGGAGCGGATGTCGCTTTTATCCACCGAGCGTTTGGAAAAAGTCTAGTTTCGCGCGATGACCTCGGCATGATCCTTTCGGATCAAAACTTGCGCCAGCCGCTTTTGGATAGCCGGCGGCTCTTTGAGGAACTCAAGCAACAAGGGGAAAAACTTAATGTATCGCATTACTTTTTCTACTATCTACAAGTACGGCAGGCGCTTTTGAAGTCGAAGCTGGCCGATCCTCGGTTGGCGGAGTATATCACCTCGCTGGTGGTAGAGCTGGCTGATAACCAGCAAAACAAATTCTCGGTGCGCGGCATTAAGGTGACGCCCTACATTCCGCTTAAGATGGCCGTTGGCGTCAACGAGGGAACGGGGGTTAATACCGTCCAAATTCAAGCCGATATTGGCAACCTCAAGCTAGTGGTGGATGGGCATTACAATGCCGCTCCCAAGCCCGAAGATGGTCAAAATCTCCCCGAGACCTAAAAGCAATTTGCCAACGATCGGTTCGCTGGCGGGATGAAATCAATCGCAAACAGAAAGAGGGCGTCCTCCACGCCCTCTTTTTTGGTGGACTTTTGAAGGTGCGGGAGGGTATAATAAGTGTCTTTACGGCGGCCATAGCTCAGTCGGTTAGAGCACCAGATTGTGGATCTGGGGGTCGGGGGTTCAAATCCCCTTGGCCGCCCAAGTTTTTTCAGGCATGGCCGTGATGCCCAAAAGTTCTATGCTCGAAGGTTGCCTTTTGGGGGCCGCTGAGATGCAATGGAAGAAATGAAGCGTGCGGGAATTCTACTGCTTATCTTTGGCTTGGCTCCATTGTGGGGTGCTGAGGAAATGAATTGGCAGGAGTGCTTGGCTGAGGCGGCGCGTTATCATCCCGATTTGATCGTGGCCGTGGAAAGTATTACGCAAGCAGAGGCTACGGTTGTCCAAACGCGTGCCAGCGAGATTCCGCAACTTTCCGCCGAAGCTTCCCTTAGTCGCACGAAACGCGGGGATGCTGCCGCGCAAAATGCTTCGTCGGTGGGACTAAACGCTTCGATGACGCTCTTTGATGCGGGGGCCAATCGTTCGCAAACGCGCCAAGCGCAAGCCGAGCGGGAAGTCCAGCGCCGCGCGTACACGGTCACCTCGGCGCAACTGCGTTACGAGCTGCGCACGGCTTTTGTGACGCTCTGGCAGGCGCAGGAAAATATTGTGCTCTCCGAGTCGATTTTGAACCTGCGCCTTTCCAACGAAAAACTGGTTTCGTTGCGCTATGAATCGGGGATTGAGCACCGCGGGGCGCTCCTCTCGGCGCGCGCGAATACCGCGCAAGCTCGCGCCAATCTTTCGGCGGCGCGCCGCAATCTCCGCCAGGCGCAAGTGGCGCTGAGCAAGGCGATGGGGTTGCCGCTGACGCGTGATTTTTTTGTAAAGGCAATTTCAAGTGCGTTCGAGCTTCCTGAGTCGCCAGACTTTGAACTTTTGGCAAAAGTCCACCCCACCTATTTAAGATCGCTTGCCGCCGAACGCGCGGCGCGGGAGGGTCTCAAGCAGGCGCAAGCTGCCTATTGGCCTAGCTTGAACGTTTCAGCCGGCGTGGGGCGCTCTTCCAACGATATTCCCCCTGAAGACAATCAACTTTCGGCTTCTGCAAGCGTGAGCTATACGCTCTTTGATGGTTTTGCGCGCGAAGCGGGGGTGCAAAAGGCGCGTTCGGCGATCATTGCCGCAGAGGCCTCGACGCGCTCTGCCTATAATACCCTCTTTACGGCTTTACGAGGTGCCTATGAGGATTTCCAAAACGCAATAGACGCGGCGGAAGTGCAGAAGGCTTTCCTTGAGGCAAATACCGAGCGAGAGCGCATTGCGCAGGCGCAGTATGGCGTAGGTCTTCTTTCCTACGACAACTGGACGATCATCGAAGACAATTTTGTTTCTTCCAAACAAGCCGAGCTTAATGCGCGTGCGGCGGCCTTCCGAGCCGAGGCGGTGTGGCAGCAAGCCAAAGGCGTGCCTTTGCCGGAGATTAATTTATGAAAAAAATTCTCGCAGTATGGTTGTGCTCAAGTAGCCTCTTGTTTGCTCTCGGCGGCGGCAACGCAACGATTACCCCCCTGCGCATGACGCTTACCCAAACGCTCACCACTACGGGTGTGGTGACCCCGCGGAATCGGCTGGAAATACGTCCTCCTGTGGCCGGACGCGTGGAGCAGATGTTGGTTGCTGAGGGGCAGCAGGTCCAAAAAGGCGATCCGCTGGCAACCTTGAGCTCGACCGATCGAGCCACTCTCATTGATGCGGCGCAGGGTCAGGGGGCCGAGGAGCTGGCCTATTGGGAGGAAGTTTACAAACCCATTCAGCTGGTTTCTCCGATGGAAGCGACGGTTATTGTCGCGACGCTCCAACCTGGACAAGTAGTGGCCAGCACGGACGCCATTGTCGTCCTTTCAGATCAGCTGATCGTTCGGGCGCAAGTGGACGAAACCGATATTAGCAGCATCTGCGAAGGTCAGCGCGCGATAGTAACGCTTGATGCCTTCCCGAAAGCGGGAGTTGAGGCTGCTGTTTCGCATATCTATTATGAATCGACCGTTGCCAGCAATGTGACGGTATATAAGGTGGATTTGCTTCCTGTTGACGCGCCTGATTTTTTCCGCTCGGGAATGAACGCCCAGATTGCTTTTGAGACGCTTAGCAAGGAAGGGGCACTTACATTGCCGCTCGAGGCCGTCGAACTCGCCAGCGACCCCGCAACAGTTACACTTTTGGATGAAAAAGGGAAGCCGCAAGTCGTGGGAGTGCAGACGGGAATTATCACCAATGATCGCGTGGAGATTCTTCAGGGCTTGAGCGAAAACTCGCGGGTGGTTTCGCGCTCAAGACAACTTAACCTCAACCCAGAATCGGGCGGCAAAAATCCGTTCATGCCGGAGTTCCGCGGAGGGAAAAAATAACGAAGGCCAGATGATAGAACTGCGCGATATCCGAAAAATATATACGCCCGGGGCCGAGGAAATCCGGGCGCTTGACGGAGTATCGCTTTCGATTTGCCCGGGGGAGTTTGTTGCCATCATGGGTGCGTCAGGTTCGGGGAAAAGCACGCTCATGCAAATTCTGGGGCTCTTGGACACACCAAGCTCGGGCGCCTATAAGCTCTTTGGCGAAGATGTGGCCTCCCTAGACAGCCGGCGCTTGGCGGGCCTGCGTAGCCATTATTTTGGCTTTGTCTTTCAGCAATTTTTTCTCCTGCCAAAATTGACTGCGCTCGAGAATGCGGCGCTTCCGCTTTTGTATAGCGGCAACTCCCGCGACGCGCGGAAGGCTCGCGAATCTCTAGAGCGCGTGGGGCTTGCAGAGCGGGCCGCGCACAAACCCAATGAGATGTCGGGAGGACAGCAGCAACGAGTTGCGATTGCCCGCGCGCTTGTCAACGATCCACAGATTATTTTTGCAGATGAGCCTACCGGCAATCTCGATAGCCGCACCAAAGTCGAAATCATGGAACACCTTCGCGCGCTCAATCAGGCGGGGAAAACGATTATTTTAGTGACGCACGAAGAGGAAATGGCCCACTATGCGCGCCGGATTATCGTCATGCGCGATGGCAAAATCTTGAGCGATTCGGCGCCTGCGGCCAATGTCTGCAAGGAGGCCGCCGCTCCTTCTCCCCCAAATCGAGAGGCGATCCACTTTCTGGATTATCTCAAACAGGCGCTTATTTCGATTTGGAGTCACCGCACGCGTTCGTTCCTTTCGGTGCTCGGGATTCTTATCGGCATCGCTTCCGTCATTGCCATGCTTTCGCTGGGAGAGGGCGCAAGCGCCACCATGCAAAGGCAGCTGGCTTCTTTGGGATCCAATATGATATTGGTGCGCCCGGGGACATCGCGCGCGGGAGGGGTTGCGCTTGAGAGTGGTTCGACAACACGGCTTTCGGATGAGGATGTCCTTGCCATCCGGACTCAGATTCCTCATCTCAACGGCGTTAGCGGAGTAGTTACGTCGCGTGTGCAGGTTATAGCCGACGGCCAAAATGCCAACACGAGCGTGGAGGCTGTTGAACGGCCTTACGAAAAAATCCGCAATTTGACGCCTTTGACGGGTAGGTTTTTTTCGCCGCAAGAGGAGCAGTCGGGAGCCAAAGTCGCGCTTTTGGGCGCAACGATTGTAAAAACGCTCTGGGGTGGGGCCGATCCCGTGGGAAAGACCATTCGCGTCAACGAGACCTACTTTAACGTAATCGGCGTGCTGCCGGTACGCGGCGTCAGCGGTCCACGCGATCAGGATGATGTAATTATCATCCCGCTTAAGACGGGCATGAGGCGGCTTTTAGGGCGGGATTTTTTAGATGGCATTTATGTGGACGTTGCGGAGGCAAAATACTCCGATGCGGTACAAGAACAAATAGAAACGCTTCTTAATCGCCGGCATCGTACCGTTGGTAGTGATTCCGCTTTTGAAATTCGCAACATGGCTGATATCAAAGCGACTCTTTCTTCAATGACAAATACAATGACGGCGCTTTTGGGAACGGTTGCTGCTATTTCATTGGTAGTTGGCGGCATTGGAATTATGAATATTATGTTGGTGGCGGTTGTAGAACGCACGAAAGAGATTGGGTTGCGAAAGGCTGTGGGAGCCACGCGGCGAGATATTTTATTCCAATTTTTATTTGAGTCGGTTCTGCTTTCGCTTATTGGCGGCCTTCTTGGGGTGGCTTTGGGCGCCGGAGTCTCCGTTCTGATGGCGGTTGTTTTGGGCTGGGCAGTCTCGGTTTCGCTTTTTGCAGTCATTCTGGCGACGAGTTTTTCGTTCGTTATTGGTATTGTCTTTGGGCTTTGGCCTGCGCTCAAAGCTTCCGCACTTTCGCCCATTGTTGCACTACGCTATGAATAATTATTTGGTGGGGAAAAGTGTCCGCACCCATGAAAGGTACTTCCACGTCTTATCAATCTTTGGGGTTTCGCGAGGCCTTAAAAACTGTTTGCTTACCAGTTGCCATTCAAAATTCAAAAACATTCGGCTGTGGCCAAGCTTGTGCCCATAAGTTTCCATTTCGGCGCGCTTGCGCGAATCGATAGGCGTATTGAGGCTCAAGTCGCGGGTAAGTGTGTGATACGACTTTTCGCGATCAACTTTGTTCTCGTGGATGAAATAGCGTTTGGGAAAATAGCGCTGCCACGAGCCGCAAGCCTTCTGATATTTAACAAAACGGTAATCTTCCGCGCCATAGGCCCCACCAAATTCCTCGTCGTAGCCGAAGAGTTCAAAAAACCGGCCGCGTGAAAGGTAGAAAATATTGGGGTGTCCCTTACGGAGCTTTCCTTCGTCCGTTTTGCGATGGAATTTGTAAAAACGTCTCCCGCAGGGTCGCGCTTTCACTAGACCGCGCAGGGTTTCTTCGGGGAAAATATGATCGATGTCCGTCAAAACGACCTTGTCCGACTTGGCGTAGGTCATGCCAAGATTGCGCGCGCCGGCCTGATTCCATGGAATATCCCGAGTGATTCTTAGCCACAAGATATTGAGAGGAAGTTCTGGTACGGTGTACTCGACGCTCGAGCCGTCATCGACGAGGACAAAAAGAATCTTTTCGCGCAACGATCGGTCGTAGCGTGCATATGTCTCAAGCAAGTCAAAAATACTTTTCGGACTTTTTTGGTTGAAATAAAAATGGGTGACGTAGCTTAGCTCGATATGGCCAAAATCCTCTTTTAGCTGCTCATTTGTCGGGCACGCGCAAGGCCGAAGGAGCGCTTCAAGCGCATATGAAAAAAGAACGTTCCGATTTGCTTTTTGGCTTTCGAGGCAGAAGGGATTGTCCAGCGCCAGAAATCGCCGCTCTCTTTTTAACGCCCAGTTTTTTTCGTAACCTTGGCGGTCATAGAAAAAATTGATCGAGCACTCGCGGCAGTGAAAGGCTTTGTTCTCGGCCGTTTTTGCGATTTGCTCGCCGGTTTTTCGAATACGCACCACATGGACAATTGCCCGTGAGGCGTGCTTGTACTTTACCGCCACACGTTGGGTGAAATCCTCAAAACACACGACAACCGCTGGCTTTTCTCCCCCTAGCGCTGATGTAGCCTGCGTGGCGGTTAGGGCCGAATGAAGGCGCGTTTCGCTGTCGTGGAGCGCCGCAAAATGTTTGAGTAACTCCATCCATTGCGCATCTGCGCCCTGTGTGAAAAAAAGATAGGTTGCCATTTTTAGTACGCTTTCTTTTGAGGCCGGAGGACAAACCACGCTGTTTTTAAAACGATGACCACATCCAGCCAGAACGACCAGCTGGTGATGTATTCGATGTCATATTTGATTCTTTTTTCGAGCTGCTCGGCGTTTTCGATTTCCCCTCGATAGCCATTTACCTGCGCCAACCCCGTGATGCCGGGCTTTACAAAAAAGCGCGAGCGATAAACGTCCACAAACTCCGCAAACTTCGCGTCATGCGCCAGCATATGCGGGCGTGGCCCTACCACGCTCATCTGTCCGCGCAAGACATTGATAAACTGCGGCAGCTCGTCGAGGCTTGTTTTGCGCAGCCATTCTCCAAATGGATAAACCCGCTCATCCCCCTGTGTCGCTTGACGAACGTCTGCTGCATCGTTTGTGCGCACATGCATCGTGCGAATTTTCAGTACCTCAAACGGCCGCCCGTTTTTGCCGGCGCGCAGTTGCTTGAAAAAAAGAGGCCCGGGGCTTTCTTTTTTCTGTCGGCTCATAACCCACAGGAGTAGTAATGGCAGGACAAGCGCGCAAACGGCAGCAGACACGATGATGTCAAAAGTTCGTTTTAGCAACCGGTTGACGATGTTTTCGAGCGGTTCTTCACCCAAGGTAAAAAAGGTCGCCTCTCCTTCACTAATGGGGCAGAGTGGGTAATTCAGAAGATCTTCCCAATAACTGTAAATGAGAATTCGCACGCCCTTGCGCTGGCAAAGCCGAAAAATGTTGCGCGAGCGCTCAGTCGAAGTCATCCCCTCCAGTAAGATAACCTGATCGATAGAGTTCGTTTTGAGTACCTCTTCGAGTTCCCAAGCTTTTCCGAGATGCGGCAATCCGATAAGTCCCTTATCGGCTTCCTCTTCGGTAACCAGTCCGATGGTATTCACGCCAATATCCTTTTGCCCTTCCAGCCAGCCCCACAAGTGCGCTGCGGCTTTGGAAGACCCGATCAAAATAGTCCGTAGCGGGGCGTCATGCCAAAGCGCCACTCGCGCGACCCATGAGGGACCAAAATAGTTGGAAAGAATGAAGCCAACCCAGCTCAATGCCAAAAAAGAGAGTACAAATATGCGGCTGAGCGCCAAGGAATGAACGACAAAAGCCACGCCGAAAAGCACAAGTGCGGCAATAAGGGTTTGAAATGCGGCAACTTGGACGGCTGACAGTAAACGCCCCCCGTGCCGACGATAGCCCAAGCGATGGTAATGTCCAAAATAGCTAAGCGTTCCCAAAAGGAGTGAGGCGGTGTAAAGCTCCAGTTTGGCCCCCTCCCAGACCAGCCCGCTTCCCAAAAGCGAGTAGGCGAAATAGTAGGCCATAAACCAAAGAGGAAGCCCCAAGCTGACGCAGGCGCCGTAGAGCGCGAGGATCCCAACTTTACGATTGTGCAGCACACCTAATAAAATCTCACATTTTTGGATGGCTGTTAAGCCTAAAAAGGTTGTATAATAGTCCTCCTGATGCAACGTGTGACCGTTATCACCCCCCGTCTTTCTTTGCCGCGTTATTTGGCGGACCTGCGCGCGTATGGCGAGCTGCTCTACTTTCTGGCTGGGCGCGATCTGTCGGTGCGCTACAAACAGACCGTTGCAGGGGTGTTGTGGGCATTTCTGGTGCCCCTTTTGACCGTGGGGGCCCTTTCCTTTGTTTTTGGTCGTGTGGCGGGGTTGGAGGGTTCGAGTTTCCTTTCGGTTTATGCGGCGATGATCCCTTGGCAGCTTTTTACATTTGGTCTGCAAACGGGCGGCACAAGTTTGCTGGGGAATATTCCTTTGGTGACAAAATTGTATTTTCCCCGAATGATTATCCCCATCTCAAGTCTATGGGTGGCCTTTGTTGACTTGGCGCTCAATTTACTTTTGCTTTTGGCGGCTATTCCCTTGGCCGGGGGCGCATGGGGTTTTCGCCTTTTTACCTTGCCGATTTGGGTTTTGCTAGGCGCATATGCGACTTTGGGGCCGATGCTAGTAGTGGCAGCGCTCTTGGTGCGCTACCGCGACTTGCGATTTTTGCTGCCGTTTGCGGTTCAGTTTGGAATGTTTATTACTCCGGTTGGTTATGCGATGGCGGTTGTGCCGGAGGCTTTCCGCGCGGTCTTTATGCTCAATCCATTGGTAGGCGTTATTGAGGGGATGCGCTGGGCGGTTTTGCCGGAAATGGTTTTTCCGCTGCAGGCATTGCTCTGGTGCATGGTTATTTCCACTTTGTTCTTTTTTCTTGGAGTCGCTCTTTTTCTGCGCTCCGAAACCTCCATGGCGGATGAAATATGAGCGAACCCCTACTGGAAGTCGAAAATATTTCAAAGCGTTTTTGGCTCGGCCGAAGCGCCGATCGAGGCGCGCGCTATGTAGTGGAGCGTTTTTTTCGAAACCCGCTCTCATTTTTTGGCAATGAGAGTCTCAAGGAATTCTGGGCTCTCAAGGATCTGAATTTTACGCTTAACGCTGGAGAGACTCTGGCCCTGATTGGGCGTAACGGCGCTGGCAAGAGCACCTTGCTTAAAGTCATCAGCCGCGTGACCTTGCCAACGGATGGTCGTATGATCTTACGCGGGCGCGTGGGGTCTCTTTTAGAGGTGGGGACCGGTTTTCATCCCGAATTGACGGGCCGCGAAAATATCTTTCTTAACGGCGCTCTTTTGGGGATGAGCCGCGTGGAGATTCTCAAAAACTTTGACGCAATTGTTGACTTCGCCGAGGTCGAAGAATTTCTCGATACCCCGGTCAAACGTTATTCTTCGGGGATGTATGTGCGACTGGCTTTTGCCGTCGCGGCGCACCTGCAAACGGAGCTATTGATCGTGGATGAAGTGTTGGCGGTGGGCGACCAGCGTTTCCAAAAAAAATGCCTCGACAAAATGGGCGAGGTGGGCCGTGCCGGACGTGCGGTTGTCTTTGTCAGTCACAATCCAGCGCTATTGCAGGGTTTCTGCCAGAAGGGGCTTTTGCTCGAAAACGGCCATCAAGCGATGTGGGGCCCGCTGGAAGATGTTCTGGAGCGCTACCAACACGCAGCCGTCGCAAAAGAAATGGCCGATGGGGTGGCGCTGGATAATTTCAAACGTACGGCGGGGCGCGAGTGCGTCTTGCGGCGGTTGAGGATGTTGCGGCCCGACGGCTCTCGTCCGCACGACTTTGAAACCGGTGAGCGTGTGGCGATCGAAATCGATGGTGCGCTTTGTGGTTCTGCCAATCATCTCAACCTCGTTTTGCGTTTTGCGCGTGCGGGCTCTTCGACTCTTTTCGCGCTCCGCACCCAAGCTGCAATGGAAGATTTTGAAGTCACCGGAGATAAGTTTACGCTCCGCAGTGAATTTACGCTTCCCAGTCTAGTGCCCGGACCCTATACGGTGTCGTTTGAGCTGCGGCGGGACGATGTCGTTGTGGATGAATTGTCATCGGTTTTTGAGTTTAATATCCGCCCGCATCTTTTCTTCGGCCGCGCGGTGCGCTACCTTTCAGCGGATGGGCCGCTTTTGATTCCTGCCGAATGGACGCTGCGATGAATATTCTCTTTATAACAGGGTCTCTTTCGCGCGAGCATGACGGTGTTGCGGATTATACATTGCGGTTGGCCGAGGCGCTTAAGCCCATGGGCGTAGAGTCTCGTTTTATTTCTCTTTCGGAGCGCTCGGGGGCACCTGTTTTCTCCGAGGATTCTCTGCGGTTGCCTCGCCACCTTCCCCTAAGCGCCAAGCGCGCGCATTTGCGCCACTTTCTTTCGGGGTTTGCACCCGATTTCATTTCGCTCCAGTTTGTGCCTTTTGCCTTTGAAGCGCGAGGCTTCCCCTTTTCCCTTCAGCAGGAACTTCGCGGCCTTGTACAGTTGGCCCCCGTTCATATTTTTGCGCACGAGCTATGGGTGTTTAATCGGCGTGGAGAACCACTCAAATATCGCATTTTGGGGCCGCTCTTGCAAAAGCGCCTTATTCTTTCGCTTTTCCGCGCGCTCAAGCCTTGTTGTTTGCATGTGGCGCTTCCTTTTTATGCCGAGACTCTCAAAATCGAGGGTTTTGCCCCCCGACTGCTTCCGCTGTTCGGCAATATTCCTGTCGAGTCAGTCTCGCGAAAACCTGTGCGCGGAAATCACCGCCGCTTGGGCTTTTTTGGCTCCATTTCGGCCGCAACGCCGCTGGAGCCTTTCTTTGAAAGTTGTGCAAAGATACAGTCCCAAACAGGTCTTGAGCTGACGCTGCTTTCCGGGGGCTCTCTTTCCAATGCAGCTGTCGTGCGTTGGCAGAGGCTTGCTCAGAAGTATCGCGGGCGGTTGCAGGTGGAACAGTTGGGCTTCATGTCGATGCGCGAAGCTTCCTACTATCTTTCTTCTCTGGATATTTTTCTTTCCGGCTATTCTCCGGCATTTTGGCAAAAAAGCGGGGCTATTGCCGCTGCGCGCGAGCACGGCTTGCCTGTTCTTCTGCTCTCGGACGACGGCATATCGAAGAAGGAACCCCTTCCGCAAGGTGTTTTTCGAGAACTAACCCCCGCGTTGCTTCAAGAAACCATTGCTATGCCGTCGCCCATGCTGTTGCCAGAGATTGCACGTTCTTTTATGAAAGATCTCGAAGCTTCTCGCTCGCAAATAAAATAAACCGCTATAATTTTCTCTCATGCTGATTCTTTCTCACCCTACCGGCAATCCCAACGTGCGCCATGCGCTTGCGGCGCTTGACGCAGCTGGGCTTCTGCAAAGTTTTTACACGACGCTGGCTTGGCCTCGTTGGCTGGGTAATCTTTTCGGAACGCTTCCGGCACGCCGCAGCTATCCCATCTCCTATTCAAAAATCTGCCCCCATCCTTTGGGCGAGCTGATGAGGCTCTTGCTGCCTGGCAAGGTGGGGCCTTCCATAGACGAGGTGTACCGCCGGTTGGATGCGGCGTTGGCGCGCGATTTGCCCAGCTTGGCTCGCGACGGGAAACTCAAGGGGGTATATTGCTACGAAGATGGGGCCTCCCAGACCTTTCTCGCCGCCAAAAAGCTGTCTTTGCAAACTTTCTACGAGCTGCCCATCGGCCATCACAAGGCCGCCCAGCAGCTTTTTCGTGATGAGGCGCTCCTCAATCCTGCGTGGGCGCCCACACTTACAGGCTTGCGCGATTCCGAAAAGAAACTGGTCCGCAAAGACGTTGAGCTGGCGATGGCCGACCGCATCTTTGTCCCCTCGTCTTTTACGGCCCATACGCTTGCCGGACTCATTTCGCCTAAGCAAACCCTTTCGGTTATCCCCTATGGCGCGCCACCGCCGGGACCTCTGGAGCGCCGGCATACCTCTGGAAAGTTGAAGGTTCTCTACGTGGGAGCGCTTACGCAGCGCAAAGGCTTGAGCTATCTTTTCGACGCCGTTGTTTCGCTGCACAATCACTTGACGCTGACCGTAATTGGGCGCCCCCCCGTTTCGCACTGCGGTGCCCTCGAGAAGGCCATTGCAGCGCACACGCATAAAGCCAGCCTCCCACACTCCGAAATCCTCGAGCAGATGCGCCGCCACGACGTTCTGATCTTTCCCTCGTTGTTCGAAGGTTTTGGGCTCGTTTTGACGGAGGCTCTCAGTTGCGGGTTGCCCGTCATTACCACGGCGAACACGGCAGCGCCCGATTTTATTACCGATGGGCATGAGGGCTTTATTGTTCCCATTCGCTCTTCGGTGGCCATCACCGAAAAACTCACCTGGATGATCAAAAACCGTACGGCGCTTGCGGCCATGCAAGAAGCCGCCTATCAGCGCGCGCAACAGTTAAGCTGGCAAGTTTATGAGCAAACGCTTATAAAAGAGCTTACCCGACATGGAAACTGACGCTCTTCGCCGCAATCCGGAAATTCTCTGGGCCCGCCGTTTGGTTTGGCTCTACTTTTGGCTGCTCTTGTTTGAGGGGGCTTTACGCAAATGGTTTTTGCCGGGCTATTCAAACCCTCTCCTGCTAATACGCGATCCGGTTGTCCTTTTGATTTACCTTTTGGCGGCTTCGCGGCGACAGTTCCCTTTAAATGGATTTATCGGCTATTCGGCCATTCTTGCGGTGCTGCTTTTTATTTCCGCGCTTTTGTGGGGACACGGCAATCTTCTAGTGGCGCTCTTCGGGTTGCGCGCCAATTTTCTCCATCTGCCGCTTATTTTTATCATCCCTCGAATTTTCTCGCAGGACGATGTGCGCGCTTTTGGCAAGGCGCTTTTATGGGTATCGTTGCCGATGGCGGCTCTTATTATTTTGCAGTTTATGTTGCCCGCGCGGCATATTCTCAATATTGCCGTGGGTGGCACTTACACGCAGATGCAAGCCAGCCTCGATCACGTGCGTCCGGCGGCCACGTTTTCTTTTGTGATTGGCGCAACAGCTTTCCTTTCGCTTCAGTGTGCCTTTATCGCCTCGGCGTTTTTTGAAAAGAGCTCACGTTTTCTCCGCACTCTTTCATTCATAGCGCTTCTTTTCGCGTTGGCATGTTCCTTGAGCCGCAGTTCCGTCGTTGCCTGCCTTCTAGTCCTTGCGGGAGCAGTTTTGGTTTTCTTTCTCAATCCCTCACGGGTCAAGCGCGGTCTTCTTTTTATTTCCAGCGTGGTGCTGTTGGGCCTTTTGGCCAGCCTGACGCCGCTTTTCCAGTGGGGAAGCTCGCTGATGGCGGCGCGCTTTGACGAGGCCGACACGATGGGAACTCCGACGATGGGGATTGCCGAGCGTATTTATAGCGAGCTGATGGAGCCATTTAGGATTCTTAGCGACGTTTCTTTCACGGGAGCCGGCACGGGAGCCGGCACGAATGTGGGAACCTCTTTGCTTGTGGGCCAGCGTGTTTTTGCGCTTGGCGAAGTGGAGTGGACTCGTCTTTTGCGCGAGAGCGGGCTCATTTTGGGGGTGGCGCTAATTGGCCTTCGGGTGGCCTTGTGTTTTTATTTGCTCTATTGGAGCTATCGAGCGCTTAAACAGCAGGGCAATGCCACGCCGTGGCTTCTTTGCGCCGCAATTCTGCCGTGGGTTTTTAGCGGAGGCTGGGGTCAGCCGACGATTTTAGGCTTTGCTTCGTTGGGGGCTGGCTTTATTTTGGCGGCAACGCGTCCGGCCTATCAGGACCATCCGCTCTTCCGTGCATTGATGCGCTCCCTTTAATATTCCGGCCGCCAGTCCAAGCTTGGAAAATTTTGTGCGTGTGTTTATGCTTTACCCGATGAAGTCGCTTACGGTCGCCTTGATTGAGCCTTTTGAGTACCAGCCTTTCCGCAGCATTAGGCTGCTGTGTTCCCTGATGGCCGAAGAGCTTTCCCGTGGCCGCTCGGGAGCTCCCGTCGAGGTGATAAACGTGACGCCCCCAAGTTTTTTAGGGGACTTAACCCTCGGCGTTCCCCAAATTCATCGTGCGGTGGCGCTCTTCGAGAGGCTCTTTTTTTCTTCGCTTATTTTGCGCATCAAGCTTTCGTCTTTGCGCAAGAAAGCGCAAAAGGAAAAACGCCATTTTGTGGTTTTCTTAAGCGATCAGTCTCTCGGATTTTTGGCTACCGCCTTGACGGGTTTCCGTGTTTGTTCGTTTATCAGCGACCTCACGGCGCTTCGCGTGACGCTGGATGATTTTGCCGGTCTTCCCAAAAGCACTTTTGGCCAACGTTTTTCCCAGCAGATGAATCTTTCCGGCCTGCGAAATTGCGCTTGTGCCGTGTGTCCTTCCGAAGCGACAGCCGCTGATGCCAAGCGTTTTTTGCCCCAGCTTGCTTCGCGCGTTAGCGTGGCTCCTCTTTGCCTAAACTACCCTTACGCGCCCCTGCCGCCGGAGGAGCTGCGTCTTCGACAGGAAGCGCTCTGGCGCAAAAAGGGCGTCCTTCCTCGGGCGTATTTACTCTACATGGGTTCTTCGGCTTGGTACAAAAACCGCGAAGGGATCGTTCATTTGTGCGCAGAATTGAAAAAATTAACCCCGACTCCACCGGCTCTTGTTTTTGCGGGGACTGCGATGGACGCGAGCGAGCTTGCGATTGCCCAAAAGGGTGGCGTTGAGGTTTATTCTTTTCCAGATGTTTCCAACGCGGAGATGCAGGCACTTTATTGCGGGGCAGAAGCCTTCCTGCTTCTTTCCTTCAATGAGGGTTTTGGCTGGCCGGCGCTGGAAGCGCTTGCGTGCGCCACGCCCCTTATTATTACCGACAACTCCTCGCTAAAAACCTGCTTTGCCACGGGCGCCTCCGTTATCCTCGAGACGCCCCGCCCAGACGAAATTGAGACTTGGGCGCAAGCCAACGCCCCCAAGCTCCTTGCCTATCTCAACGCTTCACTCGAAGAGCGCGCTGCACTAATTGCCAAGGGTTTGGCTCTTGCTAAAGGTTTTACGCCCGAGGCTTTCCGCGAGAGCCTTCTTAATGCACTTGAATCATGCGTTTAAGCTTCGTCGTACATACGTTAAATGCCTCAAGTGGCGGGGTTGCTTCCGCTACGCTTGAACTTGCGTCAGCGCTTGCCGAACGCGGCCATGCGGTTGATTTGATTACCCTCGATGGGGCGCCTCCAGCCGAAGCGCCTCCGTTTGTCAAAATTCATGCCTTCGGTCCGCCCAAAAATTTGCACGGTTTTGTCCCCGACCTTGATGGCAAACTGGCCGCCCTTCCGCGGCCAGATGCTCTTTTTTTGAATGGCCTTTGGCTTTTTTCGACCGCTCCTTTTGCGCGCTGGGCGCTGCGCGGGCAAATCCCCTACTTTCTTTTTCCTCATGGCATGCTGGATGGCTATTTCAATCGATTTCCCCTCAAATATCTTAAAAAGCTCGCCTACTATCTGCTCTTTGAACGCCACACCCTCAATCACGCCGCCGCGCTCCTCTACACCACAACCGCAGAGCTCGAGTCCAGCCAGCACACCTTCCCTTTCTTTGCGCCACGCCGCCAGCTGATCGTCGGCCTTGGCCTGCGCAGCTCTCCCGTTTCAGCCGCCGAGGCCCGCGAGGCTTTTTATGCAGCCTTCCCTTCCCTCGCGCAAACGCCCTTCTTCCTCTATCTTTCGCGTTTTCATCCCAAAAAAGCCCCACATCTGCTCCTCAGGGCGCTTCCTCCCTCAACGGCTCTCGTTATGGCAGGGCCTCCGGAGTGCACCTTTTATTACACCCGCTTGCGCCATCTCGCCGCTTCCAAAAAGGTCGTTTGGACGGGGCTTTTGGAAGGCCCTGTCAAGTGGGGCGCGCTTGCTGCGGCTCAGGCTTTGATTTTACCCTCGCACCAAGAAAATTTTGGCATGGTCGTGGCCGAGGCACTTTCGATGGGGACCCCCGTTTTGCTCTCCGATAAGGTTGCGCTCGCTCGCGACGTTGCTGCCGACGGTTGCGCGCTCGTAGCCGCCGACACCCTCAAAGGTACGCGGGAGCTGTTCGAGCGTTTTGCGGCCCTTTCGCCTTCCGCGCTCTCCGATTTGCGTGCGGCTGCCCGTCCGAGTTATGAAAAGCGCTTCCAGCCAGCAACGGTGGCCGAACGCCTTGAGGCTCTCCTTTTTGATACGTTGCAGAAGCCGACCCAACCTTCCTAGGCGTGCAATTTTTGCCAAAGCTCCAGCGCCTGTGCGACAAACCCGTCCAGCTCCTTAAGAGGCAGCTGTGTTGCATTATCGACCAAAGCGTTTTCCGGCTCGGGATGCACATCCAAATAAAGCCCTGCAGCTCCGGCCGCCAACGCCGCCTTTGCCAGCGGCAGGGAAAAGGCCCGAGCGCTGTTTTTTAGCCGCTGGGCCACGCCTTCGGGCAACTCGGTTGTGATCGAAGCATCAAAGAGGACCGGACAATCCGTATGTTTGAGCGCGGTAAAGATCCGCATATCACACATTAGTTGGTTATAGCCAAACGCACTTCCGCGTTCGGTCATCCAAAATTCGGTTGCGTGCGCACACTCGACTTTTTCGGCGAGCTGCAGAGCGTCAATCGGCGAGAGCGCCACGCCTTTGCGCAGATTGACCACGCATCCGCTTTTGGCCGCGTCGGTGATCAGGTCATTTTGCCGGCACAAAAGCGAAGGGATCTGCAGTACGTCGCACACAAGCGAGGCGGGCTCAATCTGTTGCCGCTCGTGTACATCCGTCGAGATTTTTAGCTCCAGTTGATCTTTGACTTCCGTCAGCAGCCGCAGCCCTTCTTCGAGGCCGCTTCCCCTCGCGCTAAAGAGCGTGCCGCGGTGGGGTTTGTCAAATGAGCTGCGAAAAACGACCGTCAAGCTTTCCGCATGTTTTTGCGAAAGAGCTTTGAGGGCCTCTGCCACTTTAAAGACCGCAAGCTTGTTTTCCAAAAGCGAAGGGCCAGCCACCAGAAGCAGCTTTTTGGGGTCATGCAGCATACATTTTTCTTACGGCTTTTTCGCGCCGCAAGACAAGCCTTCGTTCTCGGCTCCTCACATTACCCGCGCTTTTTCGGCCAAGTAAATTCCGCGCATTCGTTGAAAGTCTTGCTCGTAAGTGCCGCTTTCAAAGCAATAATCGTAAGCTCCCGCGTGCGACAAATCTTCCTCGGCTATTTTCAAGCGCGCGGCCACTTCTTCCGGGCTGTTGCGGCCTCGGCGCTGCAAGCGTTCTCGGAGCGCATCCAGACTTTGCGGTTTTAGGAATATGCTTGCGATTCTGATTTTGCCCCAGCGCTCGCGCAGCTTTTTAAATTCTTTCATGCCGAAAAAATCCACCTGCATGATCAGGTCGCGCCCACTCAAAAGCCGCGACTCGATTTCCTCCTTTAGAGTTCCATAGCCGATGCCGTGACGTTGCGTTGTCTCCACAAAGGCGCCCTGCTCCTTTCGCTTTTCAAATTCCTCCGCGCTCAGAAAATAATAGGGGGCCCCTTCGCGTTCGCCTTCGCGGAGCGCGCGAGTGGTTGTGGTGACGACGGCCTCCAACGCGGGTTTGAAAAACCCCACCATCTGGTCAATGAGCGTGCTTTTTCCCACTCCGCTGGGCCCGCTCAAAAGCAGCCACACCTGATTTTCTTCCATGCCTCTTCTTACGGCACTCTGGCCCCAAAAGTCTATCCTTCTACGCCCAGCGATACGTTGCCGCGGCGAGCATCAGCAGGGCGCCCACGCCAAAAACGATTTTTCCGACGACACCCCTAAGCTTTTTCCCGGGCGCGAGGGCCTCCAAAATATCGCGTGCGCGCCACGGGGCCACAGCCAGATAAAGCGCCGCCACAATCAGCAGATAAACCACCCCTACCATCAAAAGCCGCGAGCCTTCCGGCCTCAAAAAGGCCGCCTTGAGGAACCTCCACGCCAAAAGCAGCCACAAGACGCATCCTGCGCGCACGATCAGATAATCTTTGAGCATCCAGATGCTGGAAATCCCGAGCGCTGCGAAGAGTGTAAAAAGCGGCCATTTTAGGTCGCCAAAATCGGCCGGCCCCAGCTTAAGCGTTTCCCATAGTACCCACGCAACGGCTACTGCCCATAGTGTTATGCTAGCCCCTCGGTTATACAAAAGGGCCATCGCGCGCTTGTGCGAAGCCTCACTTCCCCACAAAAGAAACGCGCCTTTAAGCAGGAAAATAACCGCCAAAACAAGCGTCGCTATCGTTAAATGGAGCCCCACGGGTAAACCCGAGGTTCCTTGCGCTGCGCACGCAAGGTGCGACATCACGCCGTAGTCAGAAGCAAACTTGCCACATTCATCAACGCCTAATGGCATGGTCTTCTGCGGAGGCGGATAAAACATCCCTCAAGGTTACTTCAGCGCTACCGTGCGGGCAAACCAAAATCCACCTGCCCCTCTAGTGCCGCCACGCTTGAGTTTTGAATTTCGATTTTAACAAGCCTCCCAATTAGCTTTTCTTCCCCATCAAAAACCACCTTTCTGCCGCCGCGCGTTTTACCCACGAGCCGTCCGCCTCTTTTCGCAAATCCTTCAACCAAAACCTCTTGCGTGGTTCCGACCAGCTTTTGGCCCTGCCGCCGCGAGCTTTTCTCCAAAATCTCGAGCAAAACCTGATTGCGCCGCTCCATCACCTCCTCTGCGACCTGTTCCTGCATTTCTGCCGCTACCGTACCGCTGCGCTTGGAGTATTTAAAAATATACGCCATGTCAAACCCTACCCGCTCAAAAAGCTCCCGCGTTTGTTCAAAGTCGTCTTCCGTTTCTCCCGGAAACCCGACGATGATATCCGTACTTAGAGCCACACCTTTTTCCTTCAATGCGCGTACAATTTCCCAATATCGCTCCCGTCCATACGGCCGATTCATTAGCCGCAGAATCCGGTCGCTTCCGCTTTGCAGCGGCAAATGTACTTGCTCGCATAGTTTTTCCAATCTCCCAAAACACCCGATGAGGTCATCTTTAAAACCGCGCGGATGCGGAGAGGTAAACCGAATTCGCGCAAGCCCCTCAATATCATTGAGTTCTTCAAGCAATTTTACAAATGGGCTCTTGCCTCCAGAGAAGCTTTCCAACTTTCTTCCATAGCTTGTGACAATTTGTCCCAGTAGAACAACCTCCTTCGTTCCATTTGCGACTAATTCGCGCACCTCTTGCACGATATCTTTAATAGGCCTACTGCGTTCATCGCCGCGTGTTTTGGGCACAATACAATAGGCACAGCGCATATCGCAGCCCTGCTGGATACTGATGAAAGCGCTGACTGAAAAGGACTTGGGATGATCGCGTAGCTCATTTTGCGAACCAGCTTCCTCTCCGATCTCCACAAAACCAAGCCCCCTCCGCTCGCTTTTGGGCAAATTCGCCTGTCTTGGCCCGAGCCCTTCTTTTGTTTTAATGGCTTTTTCGATAAATTCGGGCACGCGGTGCAGTTTTTGCGTTCCCACGACCAAATCCAAATCCGGCAGCCGCGCAAGCAGCTCAGCCCCCCGATTTTGGGCCATGCAACCCATAATTCCCAAAATAAGCTGCGGCTTCATCCGCTTGAGCTTCTGCAGCCTTCCAGCTTTGCCGAGGGCTTTTTGCTCTGCTAAGTCTCTAACCGAGCAAGTATTTATGAGTATAATGTCAGCTTCGGTCTCGTTTTCAACAAAACTATACCCTTTTGCGCGCAAGGCCGCCTCAACCGCTTCGCTATCGCGCTCGTTCATCTGACACCCATACGTTTTGATGTATACGCGGTTCATGGGAAACCCCTAATATACCGTTTTTTTGATTTTTCATCAACTCCCAAGCGCGTTAGCGCTTAAGCAATTTTAAAAATTGTGCAACGCACATGTAGATCCACAAACGGGGCCAAATGGGTCTAAAATATAATGCTTTTTGCATATGAAGAAGGGCGCGGGAGGGGTCGTTTCTTAATAACATGCGTGCGGCCGCCAGTCTTGTCTTTGCCGTCTCTTTCTTTGATGCATTTAGGGGGATGCCCTCCCAGTCCAAGTTGCGTTCTTGCACCAAGGCCAAGGCTTCAGCGATAGCTATGGCGTTGCGCGTCATTGCTTGGGCGTGTTGTCGGTAGCGACAAGTAACTGCGCCTGAGTATGCAAGTTTATATCCTCGCCTAAATAATTTAATCCACATATCCAAATCCTCCACGCTTCGCAAAGAGGCATCAAAGCCGCCCACGGCCTCGACGCAGCATTTTCGTAAAAGAGTGGCCGAGGGCTGGATATTATAGGTGCAATTGAAAAGTTTTAAAGGGATTTCCTTCCCCGTGCAAATTGGCGGCGTGCGGTCATACAGATGCGTGCCGCTATCGCTATCAAAAAGCGATACACCTCCAAAGGCCCAATCGCAATTTGTAGTATTCTGAATCTTTACCAGGCTGGCCAAGTGCGCAGGAAGCCAAAGGTCATCAGCGTCAATCAATGCAATGAAATTCGATTTTGCCAAAGAAATAGCCGTGTTGCGGGCGGCGGATAATCCCTTGTTGCACTCGTGCCGGTGGAAGGTAATCGACTGGGTGATGTTTTTGGCCCAGGTGCGCAAAATTTCTTCTGTTGAATCTTGAGAGCCGTCTTCTACCACGATTAATTCCCAATCTTGAAAGGTCTGACTTGCAATCGAATCCAGAGTCGCTCCAATATACTGCTGTGCTTTATAGGCTGGCAAACAAATGCTGATATGCGGTACGCTCACCCCCAACCTATATATCAAATTTTACATGCCGCAAAGGCCTAAATTCAGTCTTTAATTTTACATGCCATCGCTTGTTTGCACGCTTTTTGAAAAAGACCACTATCATGGGGTTGCCGCGCTTGTGAATTCCATTTATGCGGGAGGCTTTCGCGGGGTTGTGCATTGTGGGTTTAGAGGGCCCTTGCCGCCCTTTGCAAAGGATGCGGTAGGTACGCCGGATGGCCTTTGGCGGCTTTCTGTCGCGGAGGGGCTCGAGCTCTGTTTTGAAGAGCTCAAAATCTCCATGCATTTTACAACCTACAAACCGACTTTTTTGAAGGCTCTTTTGGAGCGTTACCACCCGGAGCAAATTTTTTATTTCGATCCCGATATTGTTGTAAAATGCCCTTGGGAGTTGCTCGAAAGATGGGCGCGCGGGGGCGTGGCGCTCTGTGAAGATGTAAACAGTTATTTCCCGCCCCGTCATCCTTTGAGGCTCCTTTGGCAGGATTGGCTAACGCAGCATCATTTAGCCGAGGGCCTTCGGCCGATGGATCGCTATTATTCCGGCGGATTTATCGGGCTGGGCCCAGAGCAGCAACCTCTTATTGAGCTGTGGGAGAAGATCATTTTGCTTTCCCAAAAACATACGGACTTAAAAATCGGGCACGCTTGGGAGCTCTTCTGCTCCACCGATCAAGATGCACTCAATATGGCGCTCATTTGCGCGGATTTTGCCTTAAATACCTGCGGGCCCGAGGGAATGGATTTTGCGCCTGGGGGGTATTTGCTTTCACATGCCATAGGCCCTGATAAGCCATGGAGGGGCCGTTTTATTCTACAAGCACTTCAGGGAAAACGACCTACAATGGCCCAAAAGAGCTTTTTTGCTTACACTTCCGGCCCCTTGCGCTCGATTTGTCCGATTCGCTTGATGTTTTTAAGGCTTTCATTGTCAATAGCTTCGGCGATTGGAAGGTTTTACCATAGAGCCTAAGCCCCCCTGAACCACGAAAATTTACATTTTTATGAAATTTTTACTTGATTAATTAGGCGCATAGTGTACTGATAACTCGTATGACGCAAACTCTTAAAAATCAAATTGGGAGAATTTCTCCCGAAAGCTCACGCCGCTCAAAGACCCTTAGAAGGATCCGTGAGGCAAAACAAACTTCGCGCGTGCATGAAAATATGGCGCAAAGGCTTTCGAGCATTTTGCGAGGGGCTAATGTTTCCGAGGATCAGGGGATGGCCGAACTGATGCAACATCCGGACCTGCTGGTTGAGCGTCCCCAAAGCATGCGTTCCGATGAGCCTCAGTCGCCATCAACAGCCATTCATCTCGGCTCTGAAATGTTCACCTCCTTGAAAGTTAAGAAAGTTATTGTTCATCAACACTCGAGGAATGGACTTTTGGCTGCTGCGACCACTGAGATGCAGTATCGCTAGAGGCTTTAGTTTTATCGAGCGGCTCTTTCAGTGCGAAGGAGCCGCTCTTTTTTTGTAACTCCGCCCTTGCCGGAATAGCCGCCTAAAGCTCCATCGCTACGAATAATACGATGGCACGGCACTTCTGGCGCATAAGGATTTGCGCCACAGGCGTTTGCAACGGCTCGAGCCGCTCCGGGCCGCCCTATGCGCCGCGCCAGTTCTGTATATGTAATGATCTCTCCTTTAGGAATTTGAGTGATTTCCAACCAAACTTCCTTTTGAAAGGGCGTCCCCACACCCTCCTTAATGCGGCATAAGAGTTGATGTTCGTTCGCAGACTTCTTCATGGAAGTATTGTAAAACAAACCAGCCACGAAGAAAACCCTGTTATGCGATTTTGACACCCTTGGCTTCGCAGGCGTGCAGGAGCGTCTCCGCCATAGTCGCAGGGGTGGGCGCGCAGAAGATCCCGCACTCCTCCAAAAACTTGACCTTAGCCGCCGCCGACTCGTTTGCTCCCGAGACGATCGCCCCCGCGTGCCCCATCCGACGCCCTGCCGGGGCCGAAGCTCCGGCGATAAAGGCCGCGACCGGCTTTTTGACGTGCTCTTTGATATATTTGGCCGCCTCGATTTCGCCCTGGCCGCCGATTTCCCCGATCATGATAAGGGCGTGGGTGTCCGGATCGTCGTTGAAGCGTTTGACGATTTCAAGCTGGCTGGAGCCGATAATTGGATCGCCGCCAATTCCCACACAGGTGCTTTGTCCAATACCTTTTTGTGTAAGCTGCCAGACCGCCTCGTAGGTGAGGGTTCCCGAACGCGAAAGAATGCCGACGTGGCCGTCTTTATGGATATAGCCTGGCATAATGCCGACTTTAGCTTCGTCGGGAGTAATAACTCCCGGGCAGTTGGGCCCAATGAGCACACAATTGCAGGAGCGATCGTTTTGACAGGCCTTGAGCTTGGCCTTCACCTCCATCATGTCGCGCACGGGGATACCTTCGGTAATAACAATAATAAGGCCGACCCCCGCATCTGCCGCTTCCAAAATGCCATCGGCTGCGCCCCCCGGGGGCACAAAAATGCAGGAGACGTCGGCGCGCGTCGCTTCGACTGCCTCGCGTACGGTATCAAAGACGGGGACGAGCGTTTTGTCGCTGGATTTCCAGGGGGTGTGCGTATCGAAAGTTTGCTTGGTAACGTCGGCTATTTTGGCGTCCCAGATGAGACCGCCCTTGCCGGGGGTGACTCCTGCGACGACTTGCGTGCCATACTCAAGGCACTGCTGCGCGTGAAAGCCGCCCGCCTTGCCAGTGAGGCCCTGAAAGACAATGCGTGAGTTTTTGTTAAGAAGGATAGACATGGCAAAAAGATGTTCCCTGCAAGCAGGAACTGTCAACCCATCAAACGGCGCAAAAGTCGCTGGTGAAAGGGGCAAAAAATGTTGTGCAAGCGCCGTTCGGGGGTATAATTGAAGAATGCACGAAGAAATTGTACAAAAATACATCGCCTTTATTGACCAGCAGCCCTCCGCCATCGGTTATTTTGGCAAAGAAATAGTTGCTGGGGCTGTCAAAGATTTGACGCTTACGGATACCAACAACCCCGAGAGGCAAAGCGGCCCACTAAATATTCTCATGCGCACGCTGATCGCGGGCGGACATGAAGCGGCGGGAGTGGCAAGACCCGACTTTGAAAAAGGCGAGTGGGTGCACACAACCGTTGCCAAACGGCGGCGCGGGCTTTTTGCACTGGTGGGCTGGATGGCTGAGGAAGCGCTCGACGAGGGAAATTTGGTTGCCTACAATGATGCAAAGGTGTGTTTGCTGGAATTTGCGCGGAGGTTGGCGGAGGCCAATCCGCTAAATAGCCTTCTGGATAGCCCGCAGGCGCTTACGAGCGAGCCAGAGCGCGTTCAGTTGCTCGGTAAGCAATATTTCGAGACAATGCCGGATAACTGCTATGTGATACTCGGCGGCAGCGTTTCATGCCGAACCTTTCAGAACCCCTCGGATTTTGCCGCAGAGATGTTTGAGGGCATATTGGACAAATCTAGAGAATGCCCGGCCGATTTCAGCCCCAAAGCCAAAAGCCTCATCGAATACGAAAAGGGACAAATCGAACGACTTCAGGGAGGCCCCGAAAAGGCCTATGGAAGATACATGGACAAAATTCAGGAAGCGGAGGATTTCGATCAAGGGAATACCCTTGGTTGCGCCTATGACCGCGTGGGAGCCGTGCGTTGCGCAATGGAGGCGAAGCTTTCATATGCTGATCAAGTTGCCGCCCGGCAGTATCCGGCGGCACTTGCGGTCTTTATCGCACACGGCCAGCAAAACGGCATTAGCAACATACAGGACCGCTTGCATATCCTTACAAGCTCTGAAAATGCCGGCTTCCGCGCAATCGGACTTAAGCTTGTGGGCGACATTGCGCGCGCTACGCTTAACGAAGAAATTGGCGAGATTGGCATCTAACCCCCTCTGCAAAAGCCCTCGCAAAACCCGCACAGGCTTGTTAAGCTGTGGGCATGATCAAGCTCATTGCCGCGCTGGGGAATCCCGGGCAGGAGTATGCCCTGACACGGCACAATGCCGGTTGGTTGGGGCTTGAAGCTTGGACGCAAACCCAAGCGGTTGCCCCCTGGAAAGAGGACAAGAAATTTAGCGCCCTGCGTTCGGAGGCCGCCCAAGGAGATAAGCGCGCGTGGCTTTTGCGGCCGCTTACCTTCATGAATCTCTCTGGTCGTGCCGTTGTTCCTTTTTTACAATTTTACAAAATTGCGCCTGAGGAGCTACTGGTTATTCACGACGAGGCCGCCTTTGATTTGGGTGTGTTGCGGCTGAGTTTTGGAGGAAGCTCCGGCGGGCATAATGGAGTAGAAAGCATTATCGCGGGGCTTGGACACGAGCGTTTTTGGCGGCTGCGGCTGGGAATCGGCCCCAAGACGACCGAAATCCCTTTAAGCGATTGGGTGCTTGAAAAGCTCTCCGAAGAGGGGCAAATGTGGCTCAAGTCCGAAAAAATCGCCGAGGCCCTCTCGCTTATCGTTGACAAAGGCCCGGAGTTGGCTCAAAATTGTTTGAATCAACGGATCTAAATCATGGAAACTTACACAGCCACTTTCATTATCAATCCCAGCGAAACCAAGCGCGATATACCCGCCCTTACCGAATGGATCAAGAGCGTGCTCGCCGAAATGAGCGTCAAGGTTGATTCCACGCAGGATCTCGGCCTTCGCGATTTTGCCCACGCCGCCCGCAAAGCCTATCCCAATGGCCATTATTTGGCCTTCAATTTTACCGCCAAAGGCGACATAAATGCCGAGATTCAACAAAGATTCCGCTTGGAAAAAGAGGTCAAGCAGGTTTTTGTAGAAAAGGCCCTTGCGCCCGCCTAGCTTTTTAACCCACACCATCCATGACCTCCTTCAATCGTGTTATCCTCATTGGGAACCTCACCCGCGACCCAGAATCGCGTACGACTCCCAATGGCAAGTCCGTCTGCTCGTTCAGCCTTGCGCTTAACCGCCGCTACAAGCTCGAAAGTGGCGAGGATCGCGAAGAGGTGACCTTTGTGGACGTGGAAGCCTATGGCAAACAAGCCGAGCTTATCGGAAAATACGTCAACAAGGGCCGCCCCTTGATGGTCGAAGGCCGTCTGAAGCTCGACCAATGGGAGAAAAATGGCGAAAAGCGTTCGCGCTTGAAGGTTGTCACCGAAAATTTCCAATTCATGGGCAGTCGCGGCGAGGCCGAAGGTGAAACGGCGCACAGCTATGATGATGTCTCGCCCCAGAGTCGTCCGCAAACTACCAGCGACGACGATGTCCCCTTCTAAACCTTGCCCGCAATGGCTTCGCAACATCCAGTCAAGGAGGGCTCAATCGGCACCGTGCGCGCGCGGCAGAAGATTTATCGCTCGATTGATATCGATCTGACTGCGGACGCCAAAAAAGCAGACGAAGCCGAAGCGATTTTAAAAAGATTTTCCTCAGCCGGACGCGCCCCTGACGACAAGCTTCAAAAAGCCCAAGCGCTTGTCGAGACTCTGACGGCAATCCCCGCGGCAAGGTCCGAAAAGAAAACCGGAGACGAAAGCGGCAACGCTCCCGCTGGCGCCAGCGAAAAAGATTACAAGGCTCTCCTCAAGGGCATGGGCTTTCAACTTTAAATTTATGGCAAAAAAACAAGTACTCCTCATCAAACCCGTCAAGGGCCTCGGACACGAAGGCGAAGCGGTCACGGTCAAGGCTGGCTATGCCCGCAACTACCTTTTCCCGCAAGATATCGCACTTCCGGTGAACCGCTCGACCCAGCGCCAGCTGGAGGTCCTTGCCCAACGCCGCGAAGCGCGCCTTACCCGCGAGCTTGCAGAGGCAAAAGCTTTGGCGGAACGCATCGGTGGCTTGGCGCTTACGATAGCCGTCAAGACCGGTGACGATGGCAAGCCGCATGGCGCCATCACCAATATGGAAATTCACAAGGCCCTCGTTGCGCAGGAGATCTCCGTCGAGCGTCATGACATTAAGATTGGCGAGCCGATCAAAACCCTCGGCGAGCACGTTGTCGAAGTCCGCGTCTATGAAGGCGTGGTGGCCGAACTGAAGGTGAATGTGGTAAGCGAAAACCCAGTTCAGGAGAAAAAGGAGGAGCCCAAAAAGAAGGCCCGCCGCACCTCTCACGCGGAAAAAGCTGAGACGACCGAAGAGCCCAAGGCCGAATAGCCTTTCCATTTTACGAAAAGCCCCGAGCGCCTCGGGGCTTTTTTATTGAACGCCCCCGTTACCGTGCATAGGCTTGGCGTCATGAAGCCCATTTTTGTTCTGGCCTGCGCATTGTTTATAACACTTGGCCTTGGGCGCCAAGGAAGTTATCAAGTTCGGCGCGGTTCTGCCAATGACGGGCCCTAATGCTCTTGCGGGAACAGAATGCATGGCAGCACTCTCCCTCATCAAAGAGGAATTCCCTCCCGAGAGTACCGCCTTTGAATATCAATGGGTAGTCGAAGATGATCAGATGGCCCCCAAATTGACCGCTGTCGCCGTACAAAAACTCATCCGGAGCGAAAAAGTTGATGCTGTTTTGCAATTCGGCTCCGTTGGCGGAAATGTTGCCAAAACGTTTTGCGAACCGGCGAAAATTCCCATGCTGGCTGTCTGCGGCTCCGATGTGAATATTGCCAACGGCTCTTTTTGCTTTACGAGTGCCGTCAATGCGAAGCTGCACGTGGAACTCTTCCTCGAAACCGCGCGTGCGCTTGGCGTCAAAAAGCTCGCGCTGTTTTCGCTCCAGCAGCAAGGGGTTGCGGTCTATCGCGGCGAAGTTCTTAATCTTGCCGCCAACTATGGCATCGAGATTGTCGCCGATGAAAAATTCATCTTTGGCGAACGCGATTTTCGGACTCTTTGGCTGCGCGTGGAAGAAAAACACCCCGATCTGGTTCTTATGCAGGCCCTCGATCCCGAGTTCTCCATCGCGCTTATCCAAAAAAAGCAGATCAGTTCACCGCTGAAAATTGCCTCAACCGGCTGGCTTTCGGCCATCCACGATATTACTGTTGCTGAAGGCCTTTGGATGAGTTGGGTCTCGCCCCACTTTTTTGAGAGCGGGTTTGAAGCCAAAATCTGCGCGCAAAACCCCGCCATCAGGAATAGCTATTACGCGGCCTATATGCACGACTGCTGTCTCGCGCTTATTACCGCCTGTGAAAACTTCGCCCGAGAGCATGGCGGGCAAAAGCCGTCCGGCGCGCAACTTGCTCAAGCCCTGCGAGCAACCAAAATCGACGGCGCCTTCGGGCCTCTTTCCTTTAGCCCACAAGGGCTTATGAGTATCGATTCGGGAGGACTTTGGGTAGTGAAAGAGGGGAAGCTTGTCCCCACGAGCTTCGAAACATTAAGAGCCCAAGCCGCAACGCCTTAGTCTTTGGACTTGCCTTGGCGCTGCGTTTCGTGCTAAGATGACCGTCTCTATGAAACAATACTCGTTGAAAGTAGAGTCCCGTCAAACTTCCGGTCGCCGCGCTTCACGCGCGCAGCGCCGTGAGGGAAAGATTCCGGCCGTCATCTACGGCAAATCGGAACCCCGCGGACTCATGATAGACAGCAAAACGTTCGTCAAACTCTACAAGCAGTTTGGCGGAAGCTCCGCGCTTCTGGAACTTGAGGACGAAAAGGGCCAAAAGAACCTCTCGCTCCTTCAAGAGGCCCAGCGCGATCGTCTTACGGACGCCTTCACGCACCTTGACTTTGTCGAGGTCAAGGCCAATGAAGAGATGCGTGCCCATGTGGCTATCCGCACCGTTGGCGAATGTATCGGCGTCAAGATGGAAGGGGCGCTCTTGGAAGTTGTCTATTCCGAGGTGGCCGTGCGCTGCTTGCCCAAGAATCTACCCGAGGTTGTCGAAGTGGATGTCGCCAATCTCCATGCTGGCGAGGCTATTTTCGTCCGCGACCTGAAGGCTCTCTCCGGAGTCGTCTATGACGAGAAGGCCGATCAGGTGCTTATCACTTGCAATGTGCCCGAAGTCGAGGAAGAGACCAAGCCGACTGCCGCTGCTGAAGGCGCTGCGGCCGAAGGCGAAGCCAAGCCCGCTGATGGGGCTGTTGTGGCTGCGGAAGGCGCCAAAGACGCCAAGGCTCCTGCGAAAGATGCGAAAGCGCCAGCGAAGGCCGAGGAAAAGAAATAGTCCTCCTGACAAGTTTTTTAAAACACTAAAGCCCCGAAAAACTCGGGGCTTTTTTAATTCATTCCCGCTACGCCCGGCTCTTCTATTTTCGAAATCGAAACATCAATCCCTTCAAAAATCTTAGATAACCTCTCCGGCGGAAGTGGCGTTTCCACTGCAAACCCCAAACCGGCAGACGGCTGTGACGGAAGCTCTTGCGGCGTTAGTTTTGCTTTTCTTGCCTTGGCTGTCAGCAGTCGCAACCGCTCGTAAAGAGCGTTGGAGCCTGCTTTAAACGACCCGATCTGAACGATATGGATGGCGTACTTTGGCATAAATTTTTACAACTGCGGATGGCTTCCGGAAGGAAAACCACCTGCCGCCACTTTTTCAAGCGGCGCCGTTTTTACGGAGTCTCAAAATTATGCGTTTTCGGCCGGAGCTTCCTCGTTGCTGCCAAGCGATACCCCGCCCGAGACCTGCACTTTGCTCAAAATGGTCTCCGAAAGCTTATTCATCAGCTCTGGATTCTGCCGGAGATAATCTTTTGCAGCCTCACGGCCCTGGCCCAGCATCTGGCCCTCGTGCACAATGTAGGAACCACGTTTCTCCAAAATTTTATACTCGACGCCCAAGTCGATTACGGAGCCGGTGCGCGAAATGCCTTCGCTAAACATGATGTCAAACTCGCACTCGGTGAAGGGAGGAGCCATCTTATTTTTGACAACCTTGACGCGCGTGCGGTTGCCTACGATTTTGCCGGTGGTGTCCTTGAGCTGGCCGATGCGGCGGATGTCCAGTCGCACGGAGGAGAAAAACTTAAGCGCGCGTCCTCCGGGCTGTGTCTCGGGTGAGCCGAACATCACGCCAATTTTCTCGCGGATTTGATTGGTAAATAGACACACGCAGTTTGTTTTGGAAATGGCGGCCGTCAGGCGCCGCATAGCCTGCGACATGAGTCGCGCTTGCGAACCAACCGTTGCGTCGCCCATTTGCCCATCGAGCTCTTGCTTGGAGATAAGAGCCGCCACCGAGTCGATGACAATCACATCCACCGCGCCCGAACGGATGAGCGTCTCGGTGATATTGAGCGCGTCGTCGCCGCTCTCGGGCTGCGAGACCATCAAATTGTCCAAATCTACGCCGAGCACTCTGGCATAGCGCGGATCAAGGGCGTGTTCGACGTCCACAAAAACGGCATTGCCGCCCTGACGTTGAGCCTCGGCAATAAGCGAGAGACAAAAGGTTGTTTTGCCGGAGGACTCAGGTCCATAAATTTCGCAGATGCGGCCGCGCGGCAGGCCGCCGATGCCCAGCGCCAAGTCGATCGCTACCGACCCCGTCGAAATGACTGGCACCTTTTGATGCGAGCGTTCGCCCATTTTCATGAGCGTCCCTTCGCCAAACTGGCGATTGACGGCGGCGATAGCTAGCTCGAGATCGTTGATAGTTTTGGCGGAAGACTTCGACGAAGCGGCGGATTTTTGCATGACGGCCGTTTTGGTGACTTTGACGGAGGGAGTGGCGGAAGACATAATTTTAAGACTTTCTGGACAAGAAAAAGGATGACAGCACCACCAGAGCGTGGCAAGAAAAGAAGGCGTCTTTTCTTGTCGGGGAGGCTTTTTACAATTGAGTGCGGGCGGTATTTTAAAAACGGCAATTTAAGGCCCTATTCGGTTATGGCTGGTGCCGCGACGGCCGTCTTCTCTACAAGCTGCCGCAAGACTGCGGCATAATCCTCCACGCTCTTTTGCGAATTGTAAAGAATAATGGCATTGTTATCCGGACGCTGTAATTTTCCGAAAGCTTCTTTGCCCAAAGTCGCTACCTTGCTCCAGCCCGCTTGAGACTCATCATCTATCACTGCTATGACTGGGGAATGGCTTTGAACTAAAGCCGTGAATTTCTGCCTTTCTCCTTCTCCTTTGAAATCAACGTTCCCCGCACCGGCATCTATATTGCCTAGCGGCCGGAGCAAAAGGCCCATATAGCGCTCGTAAGTTTCTCTAGGATAGGATGTTGCCATGAATAGTGCCGTATTTTCGGCGCCCAAAATCTGTTCAGCCGCGCAGACAAGCTTTTGCGCAAAGCCCGGTGGCATTAGCGTCAGGGTTCCCTTGAGGTCCACGCCCAAAAGAAGACATTTGGGGCGAAGACAGCCCAGCGTTGCGGAAGAATTTTCTTGCGCCATAACTGGATAATTATTAATTAAATTAACACTCCCGTCAATCCTATGTCTGCAAAAACACTTCTTATGGGTGGTTCACCCACCTCCGGCAAAACCTTCCTTGCAGAAAAGCTTGCGCGGGAGCTTGGCTATCCGTGGCTTTCGACGGATGTTGTTAGAGCACAGATGCTTAAGCTCGTTCGGCGCGAAGATTATCCGGGGCTCTTCTTTTTTGAAGACAACTCGGGCGCTGAGGCCTTGCGTTACTTGGGGAGCAAGACGCCGCAGGAAATCGTCCAAGATCAAAATGCCGAAAGTGCGGAGGTTTGGCGCGGCGTACAGGCGATTATTGACGAGACGCGTGGGTGGCAACCATTTGTAATAGAAGGAGTTGCGATTTTGCCAGAAATGGTTGCGCGTTTGGAGCGCGACAAGGATTTACGGGCGTGCTTTTTAATAAACACGCATCCCGAACAAATCCGCGAGGTGGTTTTCCGGCGAGGGCTTTGGGCGGAACCCAGCGCCTACAACGACACCATCAAAGAAAAGGAAGTTGAGTGGGTTCTCGTCTTTAACGACTTTATACGCGCCGAAGTGGCAAAATACGGCTATCCCGTTGTGGAAATTGACGCATCCGCCGGTATTTCAGAAAATATTACCTTATTGCGTTGCGCCTTGGCCCTTTAAGCCCCCTACCCCTCTGCCTTGGCCTCGCTCTTGGGCTCTTCAGGGTGGCGGCCCTTGTGTGTCGCGTGAAGATAGTGGCTAATCCATGCTTTCATTTCCAAACGAGGTACAATGGCGTCGACAAGGCCCTTATCAAGCAAAAATTCCGCAGTTTGAAAGCCTTCAGGCAGCTCTTCGTTGGTCGTTTCTTTAATCACGCGGGGGCCCGCAAAGCCGACCATCGCTCCCGGTTCAGCAATAATAACATCGCCTAATGTGGCAAAACTTGCCGAAACTCCTGCGGTGGTCGGGTCAGTCAATACCGCCACATAGGGCAGACGCTTATCATCGAGGCGCGCAAGAGCTGCAGAGGTTTTGGCCATTTGCATAAGTGAAAGAATCCCTTCATACATGCGTGCTCCACCCGAGTTGCAGACAATGACCATGGGTATTTCCTTTTCAATCGCCCGTTCGATAGCGCGGGTAATAATTTCGCCGACCACACTTCCCATGCTGCCCCCGAGGAAACGGAAATCCATCACCGCGAGGCTGATTTCCATCCCGTCAAGCTCGCCAACGCCTGCCAAAACGGCGTCATTCATGCCGGTTTTTGCTGTGTAATCTTTGATTTTGCTGGCATAGGTAGCCAGTCCCTTGAATTTAAGTGGATCCGAGGACACCAGATTGTCGTCAAAACCCTTCCAAGTGTCTTTGTCGATAAGCAGTTCAATTCTGCGGTCGGCGCCCAGCGGAAAGTGGTAGCCGCTTTTGGGAACAATCCAGTAGTTTTTCTCTATTTCCTTGGTATAAACGATTTCTCCAGAGATGGGGCAGCGCGTGTAAAGATTGCGCGGCAGGTCCTTCTTTTTGATAAGAACCTTTGTATACTGGGGCTTGTCGAAAAGCGACATGAGAGCAAACTGTAAACAAAAAGTAGTCGCGGGGCAAGTTTAAAGAAAATGCCTATTCGCCAGTCGTTTGTGCAAAGTTCTCGAAACGCGTGAGGTCTGGCAGGAACGTCAGCGGCACGGTGCCGATCGGGCCATTGCGCTGTTTGGCGATGATAAGCTCGCGAGAGTTATCCTCACCCTGAAACTCGCCTTCGCCGTCATCCACCTTGCGCGAAAGGAGCATTACCACGTCGGCATCCTGTTCGATGGAGCCCGACTCTCTCAAGTCGGAGATGCGCGGACGACGCTTTTCGCGCTCGCTCTCGCGGTTAAGCTGGGAAAGCACGATGACGGGGATATGAAGTTCCTTGGCCATAGCCTTGATGCCGCGAGAAATTTCAGCGATCTGTTGTTCGCGGGGGACGCGCGGATCGGTACCGGAGATGAGCTGCAAATAATCGATAACGATAAGCCCCACCTTGTTTTTGGCGTGCATTCGGCGGGCCTTGGCGCGCAGTTCGAGGATGGTAAGATAACCTGAATCGTCAATCCACAAAGGGGCCGCCTTGAGGGCCGCCGCAGATTGGGCGAGCGATTTTTGCTCGCCTCCGTCGATAAAGCCGTCGCGCAGCCGGCCCATCCGCACGCGCGCATGCGAGCACAAAAGCCGCATGGCCAGCTGGTCGGCGCCCATTTCGAGCGAAAAGAAAAGGGTGGGTGTGGCGGCGCGGTCGGCGCGCGCGGGCAAAACGACATTCTCGGCGACATTAAGCGCAAACGAGGTCTTACCCACCGAGGGACGTGCGGCCAGGACAATCATCTCCTGCGGGTGGAGTCCGAAGGTCATCCGGTCAATATCGGTAAAGCCGGTCACGAGCCCCTGAATGGTGCCGCGGCCCTGAATAAGCTGCTGAATTTGGAGGCTGGCTCGATCAACGGCCTCGCCGACAGGGTGTCCGCCATCGCTCAAGCGCTCTTCGGAGATCGAAAAAATCGTCTGCTCGACCTCTTCGATGAAGGTGGGCAGTTCGCCGTCATAGCTATAGGCGCGCTCGGCTACGTTGGTGGTGGTGCGGATGAGTTTTCGCAGAAGATACGTATCACGAACGACTTGCAGCCAATGATGGGCATGGGTAGTTGTTTCGATCAGCCGCGTAAAATCCGAAAGCGCCCCTACCCCGCCAACTTGCTCGAGCTGGCCCATTGACTTGAGTTCTTCGGTTAAAAGCACCAGATCGGCCGGTTTGTTGTTGGAGTAAAGATTAAGGATGGCCTGAAAGATGATTTGGTGATTGGGATGAAAGAAGGCTTCGGCATTGAGGCGTTCGGCAATGCAATCGGCGATGATTTCCTGACCGCCATCCATCAAAAGGCACGCCAAAAGCCCCGCCTCGGCCTCGAGATTGTGCGGGAGCGTGCGGCCCAACGCGGAAGTATCGGCTCCGGCGTCGGAGGCTATCTTGGAGATAGCCTCGCGCGTCGAGGCGCCGTTCCTCGAAGATGCTTGGCGCGAAGAGACCTGAGTGCGGGTGACTTTGACCGAAGAGGCGCGCGTGGGCATGAACCGATACTAGTTTCAAACCCACCCAAAAGACAAGCGAGAGTTATTCACGAGTTGTTATTTGGCACAAACAGCTTGCAAAAAATACGAGCGCGCGGCAGGATGATGTGAAGTATATGTTTAATACTTGCCTGACGACGGGGAGCGATGTAAAGCGCCACGGGCGTGCGTTTACGATGATCGAGCTTATGATGAGTGTTGCGATCATTGCGATGATCGTTTCGGCGGCTATATTTTTTATCGTCGGCTATGTGAACGAGACCAGAACTACCGCCAAAAAGGTGATGCTTTCGACGCTCAACGAGGCGCTGACGCGCTATAAAACCCAAGGGGGCGGCACGGCGGGGCTGACCATCGGGGCCTCCATCGGCCGCGTACTCCGGCAGCTCAAAACGCCGATCAACTGGACGGGGCAAGTGCACCAGTTTTTGAACAACTCGCTGACGATTCCTGCGCGGAGTCTGCAGGTCGTGGGCAACTACGCGACCTTCCGTTTTAGCGGTTATAACGGTTATCAAGCCGAGGCGGCGGCCGCTGGAGGCGAAGAAGAGGAGTAGGAAGGTGAAAATCTGGCTGCGGGAGTCGGCTCCATTACCGTCAATGATGATCAAGGCATTTATATAAGCGCTTTAAGTTCAACTGGTTATTGGGCCATTCAATCGGAGAACGCCGAGGAGCCATCGATTTTCTCTTGGAACTGGTCCAGTGGCATAACGGGGCGCTACGCGACCTTTTGGTCCTGCAAGAGTGCAACCGATAGCACTCCCGAAGGCAATATTACTTACATAGATGCACGGGGAAATTCACATCCCGCCAATGCAACGGCGCTCAACTTGAGCAAATTGACCAGCCTGACATATGTGATTTGTTATCAAAACACCCTCGAAACACTCAACGTGAGTGGCTGCACCGCTCTGGAGGAGCTTTATTGTGACAACAACAATATAAGTGACTTGAGCTTAGATAGTTGTATGAACTTGAAAGCCGTCACTTGTCAAAACAATGAGCTTTCATCGTTGGAGTTGAGCAATCGAACAGCTTTAACGACGCTATATTGCGGCGGCAACCAGATTGCAGAACTTGATCTTAGCGGGTGTACCGCGCTTGCGAGCTTGGTCTGTTCAGAAAATGCTTTTACAGAACTGAATTTGACAAATTGTTCCAATTTGGAATCTCTTGATTGCCGAAACTCAACCACAGTGACGTCCATAGATTGTACGGGCTGCTCAAACCTTTATTATGTGCTTTGCACTGGCAACTATGCCCTGCAGACGCTCAACTTGACCGGCTGCACGGCTTTAGAGACGGTTTACTGCTACAACAACGCCTTGACCTCCGTGAATGTAAGCGGCTGTTTGCTATTGGAGGAACTTTATTGCGACGGGCAATCGTCGCTAACTTCTCTAACGATTACCGGTTGCGCAGCGCTCAAGATTCTTTCGTTTTCGGGGACTTCCGTCACCTCTTTGAACGCAAGTACTTGCACGGCGCTTGAGAATATAGACTGTTGGAGTAACGGCCTGACGACAATGAACTTTAACGGCTGTACGGCCCTCAAGGAGGCCCGCTTGCAGGGAAACACTATCACTTCGATTTCCTTCCCCGCGACATGCTCGGGCTTTACGCTGCTGAATGTCCATCAGTGGACGAACCTATATGCCAACGCGACGAATCTTAATGGGCTTTACAATGCGTTGCCAACGACGAGTGGTGGAACGCTTTATGTGGGCGGAGACGCAACGACTGCCGCTACTGACTCGATCGCCACGGGCAAGGGCTGGACGGTTTCGCGGACAAGCCCGCATCCGTAAAAGCTACGATGGTGCGCCCTTTACATTCGCGTTGATTTTCGGTATAATGCACGCTTGTGCAAGTGGTGGAAGCCTTGCCGAATGCCCTCCTCTAGCCTATGCATTTCGGCCCTTCCCATCCCTACGACGTCATTGTTTGTGGCGCCGGTCATGCCGGCTGCGAAGCCGCGTTGGCCTCGGCACGCCGCGGCGCACGAACCCTCCTGCTTACGGGCAGCCTGGAAACAATTGCCCAAATGTCGTGCAACCCATCAATTGGCGGGCTTGCGAAGGGCAATCTCGTGCGCGAAATCGATGCGCTTGGCGGTGCGATGGCGCTCAATACCGATTTTACAGCCATCCAATTTAGACTCCTCAACGCCAGTAAAGGCGTGGCAGTTCAAGGGCCCCGTGCACAATGTGATAAGCGCGCGTACTCGATAAGAATGAAGCATATCCTTGAGCTTCAAGAAAATCTGAATTTATTTCAAGCGATTGTCACGGGTTTAATTTTGAAGAATGGCGCCGTTGCTGGAGTAAAAACCAATCTCAATTTAGATTTTTATGCCCCCGCCGTTGTCCTCACAACCGGAACTTTCTTGCGTGGTTTGATGCACATCGGCACAAATAAAAACGAAGGCGGCCGCTTGGGAGACTTTAGCGCTAAAACATTGTCTGGTAGTTTGTTAGATGCAGGCATAAAACTTGAACGTCTCAAAACAGGCACGCCTGCGCGCATCTTGGGCGCTTCAATAGATTTTTCACAAGTTGTTGATCAAAAAGGAGATGAGTCCCCTACTCTCTTTGCTTTTTATGAATCGCGCGGGATTGACTCGCGAAAATTCCAAGAAATTCAAAAAGACAGCGGTTCTACGTGGAACAATCTGCTTTCAGATAAACTGATTATGGATTTGCTTAAAGTCGATGTGAAGTCCCGTTGTTCAAAAGATTCGTTCCATGTGGAACATTTAAAAGAATATCTTTGCGGTTGGCCGCCTGGCTGGAACCAAATGTCGTGTTGGATCACAAATACGACCGAAAAAACAGAGCAAATTGTAAAAAAGAATATCAAGCGTTCGGCTCTTTACGGCGGAGAGATTCAAGGTGTTGGTCCCCGTTATTGTCCAAGTATTGAGGATAAATTTGTAAAATTTGAAGATAAGGGCCAGCACCGACTATTTTTGGAGCCCGAGGGCCGGTATACAGACGAATGGTATATAAACGGTCTTTCAACTTCATTGCCATTTGATGTCCAAGTCGATTTGGTCAGGAGTGTGAAGGGGCTTGAACACGCCGAAATTTTAAGGCCGGCGTATGCAGTTGAGTATGATTTTGCGCCGCCAACGCAATTGCTGCCAACTTTGGAGAGTAGGGTAGTGGAAGGGCTCTTTTGCGCGGGGCAGATCAATGGTTCGAGCGGCTACGAAGAAGCTGCTGCTCAAGGACTTATGGCTGGCATTAACGCAGCCGGCAAAGCGCTAAATTTGCAAAGCATTGTTTTACAAAGACATACCGCATACATTGGGGTATTGATAGATGATTTAGTGACAAAGGGAACTCGCGAGCCTTATCGAATGTTTACCTCGCGTGCCGAGCATCGTTTGCTTTTAAATCATGGGAGTGCAGAGCTGAGGCTTTTGGAGGCGGCAAAAGCTTCTCAAGTCGTTGAGAAGCAAAGGCTTGAAAAGATGTCTGAGGGCAGGGGGCTTTGGGAGGAATGGCTTCGCCGCTTTGAAGGTGAAAAAACGAAAGGAGGGTCATTTGCCCAGATGCAGAGGGCGGGACGGCTGGACGCGCTTCCTGAGGGTTTTACAAAATTGCCCGTAGCATTGCAGGAAGAGGTTTTATACCGAATTCGGTACAAAGGGTATTTGGAGCGCGAGGAGAGGGCGGCTCAAAAACAAGAGTCCCTGGAGTGTGTAAAACTTCCGCAAGAGATTGATTATTTGGACATCCCAGGCCTTCGCAAAGAAAGTGCCTTGAAGCTCAACGAGTTAAGGCCTATAAACTTGGCGCAAGCAGAGCGGATTTCAGGGGTTAATCCTACGGATATTACTATTTTGCTTATCGAAATGAGGAAGAGACTGTCAAAATAATGATTCTTATGAGCACGCTCTATTGCAGTGGGGCAAGACGCGCCGATGGCAGACCCACGCTTTGGACTGTCATCGCGCGAATTGATTTGCAAGCGGTTTAAGATTCCTCGTAGGTTGAAAAATAGATATATGAAGGCGTTTTTCTCGAATTCCAAGCTCTTGTCGGTGCCGCTTAGACGCGCGGCATACTCGGATCGTACGGCTTGGTTACTGGCAGAAATGTCGCGGCTTTCCTACGAGGAGCCCGAAGTTATTCGCGAAAGTTTGTCGGCTATTGGTTTTGAGATGGTCAAGTTTTTCAACAAAACGTGTACCCAGGCCTTTCTTGCTCGGCGCGAGTCGGACAAAATGGCCGTTTTGGCGTTTCGCGGGACTCAGTGCGAGTTGAAGGAAGTTTACGATATTATCCACGATCTGTGGGCAACCTTGACCGAGGCGTCTGCCGGCGGCGCCGTTCATAGCGGTTTTTTAAATGCGTTTAACGCGGTAAAAGATGATGTTAAGAAAGAAATAGAAAAGCTTCACGACCATAGCTTGTACATCACTGGGCATTCGTTGGGCGGCGCACTCGCCGCGCTTGCCGTGAGGGAATTTGAAAACAACGGTTTCCTAGCCGCGGGATATTCGTTTGGGGCGCCGCAGGTGGGGACTAAAGATCTTGATATTGATGCGAGAACGCCTGTTTATCGTATTGTCAATATGGGCGATATTGTTCCGGCGCTGCCTTGCGGCGATGGGATTTTTGGGTGGGTTTTGAGGATTGCCCTGAGGATTATTGCTCGAACAAAAAACGCAGCAAAGGAAGAAAAAGGGAAGATTGTGGCTTTTCTGGAGCAGATGACGACTTATAAGCACGATGGCGTTCCCTTTTATATACAAAGCGATCTTTCGCAAATTAGAAATGAAGCCGATACACTCCGCAAGTGTGTGGGGCTGAATTGGAAGCAGGGAATTAGAGATCACGCGATAGAAACCTACGCCGGAAATCTTTCGGCTATCGCTGAAAGTAGGCTGGCAAATCCCAGCATGCCCATCGCGCAAGCGCCAAAACTCGCTGAAGTCTCGGGGTAGTTAGAGCGTGTTCAGAATCTCTTCGCCATATTGCGCCGCATAATTTGCTGATAAACAATAATGAGCGGCGCCCTTCGGGTTGGGCGCTTTTGTGTTTTGGCGGCGTTTCTCGTTCGCATTTCGGGCTTCTAGCCCGTGTTGCTCGCTCGAAGAACCCCGATTTCATCGGGGCTTGCCTTGCCAAAACGCCAAAATCATCCCAACAATACTGCCAAATAGATTCTAAACACGCTCTTAGAGCCCATTCCGATAGGTTAGCTGGCGCGGACGAGAAACTCGCGGTCTTTTTGTCTTTTAGCGGCGTTTCTCCCCCGGAGTATGGGCTTCTAGCCCACTTCCTCCTCCGAAGCCTTGCTAAAAAACAAAAATCCTCGCGCCTCGCCTACGCTCTTCTATCGGGATGGGCTCTTATTCCTCGAAGGGCTCTTCGGTTTTGCCGGCATCGCGGGCGGTCTTGCGGCGAAGGTCGGCCTTGAGGATCTTTTTGCGCAGGCGAATCGACTTGGGCGTGGCCTCGACATATTCGTCCGGCTGGATGTATTCGAGGGCCTTTTCGAGCGTAAAAACGATTGGCGGGGCGATGACAATACTGACGCCTTCGCCTTGGGAGCGGACATTGGTGACGCGCTTCATTTTGGTCGGATTGACCGGCATGTCCATTTGCCGCGGGTTTTCGCCCACGATCATGCCCTCGTAAACGACATCCTGATGTTTGATGAAAAGCCGGCCGCGGTCTTGGAGGGTTTGGAGAGAGTAGAAATTGGCTTCTCCTGTTTCGGTGGAGACAAGAGTTCCCGTTATGCGGGTGAGAATTTCGCCCACAAAAGGCCCGTAGCCTTCGTAAAGATGGGAGGCGATGCCGCGGCCGTTGGTTTCGTTGGTGAGGAAAGTCTCGAAGCCGATGAGCCCGCGAGTGGTGATTTTGGCCTCGATGGTGGTGCCGCTTTGCGAGTGCTTGCCCATGTTTTGGACCTGCCCCTTGCGGTTGGCGATGGCCTGCATGACCGCGCCCACGCATTCGTCGGGGACCTCAGCCCAAAGGGTTTCGTAGGGCTCGAGCCGTACGCCATTCTCCTCGCGGGTAATGACTTCCGGACGCGAGACGAGGAGCTCGAAACCCTCGCGGCGCATGGTTTCGACCAAAACCGCAATTTGCATGGCGCCGCGGGCCTTCACGCGGAAGGCGCCAGACTCTTGCGTGTCCTCGACTTGGATGGAAATATTAGTGCGCAGCTCGCGATAAAGACGGTCGCGGATCTGACGGGAAGTCAGCAGCTTGCCCTCGCGGCCCAAAAGCGGGCCGTCATTGGCGCGAATGAACATTTCGATGCGCGGGGGATCGAGCTGGATGAAGGGAAGGGCGGTATCACTTTCGCTGGCCATGAGGGTCTCGCCAATGTCAATTTCGGCAAAACCGGCAATGCCGATGATCGTGCCGGCTTCGCCATGACCGGACTCGTGAGTTTTGAGGCCCGTGTATTCAAAAATCTTGGTGACCTTGCCTCGCGCGCGGGTGCCATCAGTGCGCGCACAAAAAAGCGTGTCGCCATCGCGGACGCAGCCGGAAGCTATCTTGCCAAGCGCAATGCGGCCAACGTAGTCGTCCCAGCCGACATTTGAGACGAGCATTTTAAAGGGGGCGTCGAGATCGGCTTCGGGGGCGGGAATGTATTTGAAAATGGCCTCGAAAAGGGGGGTCATGTCTTTTTTCTCGTCGGCGAGATTGTGCATGGCGTAGCCTTCGCGGCCCGAGGCAAAGACGAAAGGACAGCTGAACTGCTCATCGGAGGCACCCAGCTCAAGGAAAAGCTCGAGGGTTTTATTGTGAGCGCTCTCGGCATCGGCGTTGGGGCGATCGATTTTATTGATGACGACGATCGGCTGGAGACCGTTTTGCAGGGCCTTCTTGAGGACGAAAAGCGTCTGGGCCTGCGGGCCATCGTAGGCGTCCACCAAAAGCAAGACGCCATCGACCATCTTGAGGACACGCTCGACCTCGCCGCCAAAATCGGCGTGCCCGGGGGTATCGACAATGTTGAGAGTCCGGTCGTGCCAGCGGATGGAGGTGTTTTTGGCTTTGATGGTGATTCCCTTTTCGCGTTCAAGGTCCATCGAATCCATGGCGCGCTCCTCGACTTGCTGGTTGGCGCGGTAAACGCCACCCGTTTGCAAAAGACGGTCCACCAGCGTCGTCTTGCCATGGTCGACGTGGGCGATGATGGCGATATTGCGGATGGAGTCGTTGCGCATGGCCTTTTAGGGATAGAAAAGGACTATCCTAGCAGAAAAAGCGGGAGGAAGCGAGAGAAAAGAGGAAGGAAAATAACATTGGCGCGCGGGGAGCGTTTTGCTAAAATTACCCTTCCAGTCCCCGTAGTTCAACTGGATAGAACAGAGGTTTCCTAAACCTTTAATCCCGGTTCAAGTCCGGGCGGGGGCGAAAGCAAGGAGCGGGAATGGTCAAGTTTACGACTCTTTCGCAAGATAGACCGTCCGTGAAGGGAAGGCGAAGGACGAACCATTCTTTTCCACAAGCTTCATAATTTTGAGGAAAAACTCCTCCTTGATCTCGAGTGCCCTTTGATAGTCGGAGGTGTTGATAAAGCAGGTGATCTCGATGTTCAAGGAGCTGTCGGCAAATTCCATGAAATTGGCCGCCTGTGGAGTGGGCAGGAGTTTGTCGCCCAGCTCGGCCATTGCGGCGCGAATGTCGCGCGTAATCGCTTCGATTTGTGCGGGAGTGGTACTGTAAACAAGGCCGATGTAGGTGCGAACGCGCCGCTGGGTAATCTTAGAGAAATTCTCGATCGATTCGGCGGCGACGGTGTTGTTGGGAACTGAAACGAGCGTGTTATCGAGCGTCCGGATTTGCGTGGAACGCAGGCCAATTGCCTCGACCGTGCCCATGACGTTCGCCATCTTGATGAAGTCTCCCACGCGGAACGGATGATCGAGTGCAATCGAGATGGAGCCGTAAAGATTGGCGATCGTGTTTTGGCTGGCGAAGGCGATCGCGGCGCCGCCAATTCCCAAAGCAGCAATAATTGAGGCGACCGAAAAGCCCAAAATATCCAGCACCATCACCAAGCAAATCATAATCAGGACTATGACGAGAATCTGCTTGAATAGCGGGATGAAGGTTGCCATCGAAAGCCCCTTGTAGCGATCGTGGCTTTTGAAAATATTTGAAAGTACGTTGAGCCCCTTGATAAGAGCCCAGAAAATAAAAATGGTGATAAGGCTCTTGAGAGCCAAAAAGACTGCGTGCGAGAACGCTGCGGAGGGCTCAAGCGCCTGTATGGCCATATAGCCGCCCAAAGTAAAGATGATGGCCGAAGCCGGCTTGTACAGGGCGTCCAGAAGCAAATCGTCCCAAGTGGCTTTGGTGCGCGAGGTCCAAAGGCGGATGCCTGCAAAAAGAATGTGGGCGATGACATTGCGCAGAAGAATGGTTGCCAAAAGAATAAGCAGCGCTAAGAGAACCTGACGATAGGTCAGACCAAAGATTTCGAGAGAGAGAATTTCATTCCATATTGGCATGAGACGAGAATGACTTTTGCCGTGGGTGGGTGTCAAGACTGATAGAATTCAGGCGTCGCAATGCTTTTGTTCCCAGCTATTTTGTGCTTTTTACAAACCCAACTTGACGTGAGGGGGTGCTTTCCGTTTAGCTTAAGATTGTGATTATTTCTCCCAAGGAACTTGACTCACTTTTGAAAGCACGCAATGGCCAACCCCATAGCCTATTAGGGATGCATCCCTGCCAGTTTGAAGGGAAGGAGGGGCTTGTTGTGCGCGCCTTTTTGCGCGATGTGGAGGCTTGCGAAGTTGTTGACGCTCAGGCAAAACCCGAGCGGCGCTTCCCCATGCAAAAACTCGATGAAATGGGTTTTTTTGAGGCATTTATACCAGGGGAGGCAAAGATTTTTCATTATCAACTGCGCGTTTTTCAAAAAAATGGCGAGATTCGCCAGATGGTGGACCCCTACAGCTTTTTGCCGACGCTCGGAGAGATGGACTTGCACTTTTTTAACGAGGGAAAAGATCGCAAGGTGTATGAAAAGCTCGGTTCACACTTCCGGACGGTCGAGGGTGTGGCAGGAGTTTCGTTTGCGGTCTGGGCGCCTTCCGCCAAGCGCGTGAGTGTGGTCGGCGACTGGAATGCTTGGGATGGACGCTATCACCAAATGCGCTCGATGGGCGCAAGCGGTGTGTGGGAACTCTTCATCCCCGGTTTGACCGAAGGCATGAAGTACAAATATGAGCTCATTGGCGGTGACAACAATATTAAGCTCAAAACCGATCCTTATGCCACCTACTATGAGGCGCCTCCGCACAACGCTTCGATCCTTTACGATGTTTCGCACTTTCGTTGGAAGGACGCTGTGTGGCTTAAAAAGCGTGCCGGAACGGATTGGAAAAAGGAGCCCCTTTCGGTTTATGAGGTACATTTGGGCTCGTGGAAGCGAAAGGTAGAAGAGGGGAATCGCCCGCTGAGCTATCGTGAGCTGGCAGAGGAACTCATCCCCTATGTCAAGAAGATGGGTTTTACGCATGTTGAATTTCTACCGGTCTGTGAGCACCCTTTTGCAGGTTCGTGGGGCTATCAGGTGACAGGATTTTTTGCGCCTACCCATCGCTATGGTGCGCCGGCGGATTTTCAATATCTAGTGGATCAACTCCACCAAAACGACATCGGCGTCATTATTGACTGGGTGCCGGCTCACTTTCCAAAAGACACTTTTGCGTTGGCGAACTTTGATGGGACGCATCTTTACAACCACGCTGACCCGCGCCAAGGCGAGCACCGCGACTGGGGGACGTATATTTTCAATTATGATCGGCACGAGGTGCGCGAGTTTTTGACGGCTAGTGCACTGAGCTGGTTCGATCGCTACCATATTGACGGCCTGCGCGTGGATGCAGTTGCCTCTATGCTGTATCTGGACTATTCGCGTAACCCGGGGGAGTGGATACCCAACAAGTTTGGTGGCAAAGAAAATCTCGGGGCCATCGACTTTTTGCGTGATACCAATGAGCTGGTGCACAAGACGTACCCTGGGGCGTTGATGATTGCCGAAGAATCGACTTCCTGGTCGGGCGTCACCCGTCCCATACAGGAGCAGGGCGGCTTGGGCTTTGATTTCAAGTGGAACATGGGCTGGATGCACGATACTCTGGTGTATTTTTCGAAGGATCCCATCCATCGCAGATGGCATCAGAACGACCTGACCTTTGGCATGATTTATCAGCATACCGAAAAATTCATTCAGGTGTTTTCGCACGACGAGGTGGTACACGGAAAAGGTCCGATGATTTTGAAAATGGGCTCGTGGGGGATGCCCGAAAAAGCGCAAACATTACGGGCGCTTTATGCGCTGATGTGGCTGTGGCCGGGCAAAAAAACGCTTTTTATGGGAAGCGAGTTTGGCCAAAGCAGCGAGTGGCGTTACGACTCGAGTTTGGACTGGCACTTGCTCCAATATAAAGATCACTCGGGCATTCAGGATTTGGTCAGGGATTTGAACGCGCTCTACGCTCGCGAGCCTCTTTTGCACCAGCACGACCTTAGCCATACGTGTTTCTCGTGGATCAACTGTACTGATGCGGAAAATTCTGTCATCTCGTTTCTGCGTAAAGGAGAAAAAGAGACGGATTTGTATTTGGTCGTGGGACATTATACGCCTGTTTTGCGCAAAAACTATCGCGTGGGCGTCCCGTTCCTTGGAGCGTGGGAAGAGGTGCTTAACTCCTCCGCTTCAATTTATGGAGGAGCGGGGCAGGGGAATCCCGAAGGGCTTACGGGCAAGGTTCCTGAAAAGGATTGGGACGGTCAGCCCTATTACGTGGAGCTTTTGTTGCCGCCCAACTCGACCTTGGCCTTTAAATATAAGGGCAAAGGCAAACTCGAGAAGCTGCCGGAGGCTCTGAAGGGCGATGCTGTAAGCGAAGATTCCGAAGAAAAAAAGACTCCGAAGAAAAGCGGGTAGGGTTGACTCGATGCGGCGCATGGAGTAGAAGGTGGGCGTATGCAGGCGCTTCCTTTTATCATCTTCGTGGCCATTTTTCTTTTGGTCGCTTCGCTGCGGGTCGTCCAGCAGTATCAAACGGGGGTTGTGTTTTTCTTGGGACGCTATGCGCGAACGGTCCAGCCCGGGCTCAATGTCATTATCCCCGTGCTTGAGGCCGTCACGATCGTGGATATGCGCATATTGACGATTGATATTCCCCGACAACAGGCGATTACCAAAGACAATGTTCCGGTTTCGATCAACGGAGTCGTTTATTTTCAGGTGGTCGATGCACAGGCGGCCGTCATCAAGGTGCAAAACTACCTTTATGCGGTTTCGCAGTATGCACAGGCGGCTTTGCGAGACGTAGTCGGAGGCGTTACTTTTGACGACTTGCTTGCCGAGCGACAGAAGATTGGCAGTGAGATCGAAAGCATCATTGAGAAAAAGGCTGAAAGCTGGGGCTTGAAGGTTTCGGATATTAAGATTCTGGATGTCGATGTGCCGGAAGATCTTAAAAAAATGATGTCGCGGCAGGCTTCCGCAGAGCGCGAAAAACGTGCAACCATTACCAAAGCCGAGGGAGATCGTGCCGCGGCCATGAACTTGGCCGAGGCTGCGCGGACGATGTTGGAGTCGCCCGGGGCCATGCAGTTGCGCACGCTCCAGACGATTGACGGGCTCGGGCCAACGGCCTCGAATACAGTTGTACTGGCCGTGCCCATTGAACTCATGGACGCGGCGCGGGCCATTTCGGGCAAGACGGCGGGCGCAAAAACGCTGCAAGCTTAAAGGATAAGCATTGCGTCCCCGTAAGAGTAGAAGCGATAACCACGCGCAAGTGCGCCGGCGTAGAGGTCTTTTATCCAAGCAATGCCTTCGAGCGAGTCAGGCGTTAAAAAGGCACTGACAAGACACAGAAGAGTTGAGCGCGGCAGGTGAAAATTGGTAATGAGCGCGTCGGCAGAAGTAATCGTTTGTGGCGGATAAACGAAGAGCGACGCTTGTTGCGTGAGCTCGGAGGGGCAGCCTTTGCGCGTGTAGTCTTCCATCGCGCGCAGAGAAGTGGTGCCGATGGCTAGATAAAGATCGGAGGACGCTTCGGCGGGATTTTGTTTGCGGCGGGTAAGGGCTGAGGCGGCTTCTTGTGAGAGAGAATAGGTTTCGGTGTGGATGCGGTGCTCTTCGATAGTCGGAGTCTTGATGGGCTGGAAAGTGTCGAGGCCCACATGAAGCGTGGTCTCCAGAAAGCGGTGGCCGGAAGCGCGAAGGGTGTCGAGCAACTCCGGCGTAAAATGAAGTCCGGCAGTAGGTGCTGCGGCCGCCACGCGCTCGCGCGCATAGACCGTTTGATAGCGGGAGTTGTCTTCGGGCTCGTTGCCGTCAGTGCGCGCGATGTAGGGCGGGAGGGGCAGTGCGCCGATTTCTTCGGAAAGGGCGAGCGGGTCGCGGGAGAATTCAAAAAGGGCTTCGCCGGAGGGGGATTTTTCGCGAAGGGTGGCCGCGGGCGCGGAAGCGTTGAGGAGAGTATCGCCGAGCGTGATTTTTTTGAGAGGTTTTGCGAGGCACCACCATGCAAAGCCCGAGGTCGAAGGCCGCAAGAGGAGCAACTCTACTTTGCCGCCGCTGGGTCGCTGCAAGAAAAGACGGGCCTTAATGACGCGCGCGTTATTGCGAAAAAGGAGGGCTTTGCGCGGGAGTGCGGCGAGGATGGCCGGAAGTTCGTAAAAATGGCGATGCTCGACCTGGCGCGTCGCGCGGCGGACGACCATCAAGCGCGAATGGTCGCGTTTTTGCGCGGGGTGTTGCGCGATGGCGGAAGGGGGCAGGTCGTAGTCGAAAAGCGAAAGAGGGAGCGGCATGGAGATACAAAAAAGCTTAACAATTGATGTAATTGGTCAATTATCTTAATATTTTGTCATGAAGGATAAGCCGAATCAAGCGGAACGCAGGTTAAAAAGAGCAAAACACGCATTGGGGCGCGCTAAACTGGAGTTCATAAAGGCTCAAATGGCGGTGGATGGCACAGCGGGAAATCCGCGCTACCGTGTGCAGATGCTCCTGGGTATTGTTGAGGTTGGATTTCGACCAGAGGTTTCTTTTCAAGAGAAAAGACGAACTGTTTTAGTGTCTTATTATTTTAGTAAAGTGGTGTATGGGAAGGGGCCCGGGATTGCTCAGCGCCTAGCGGATTCTTTGGCTGAAATTTTAGGGGTGCCGCAGGAAATAAAACGCCAAAATCTTAGAGGTGAGGCGTTGGCAGCGGCTCTCCTTTCAAATTTCGCGACAGTTGGCAAGAAACCAATAAGGGTTATTTTGTGTGGGGGTGGTTATTAAAATCTTACGCCCTTCATGCTGCCCGTTTTCAGAAATTGCAGGTGAAAATCGAAAGCGTGAGCCAAGGAATGCGGGGTTTGGCCATTGGGGGTTAGCTTCAAATAGTCGCGCAGCGCCTCTTTGTAATCGGGATGGGCGCAATTCTCGATGATCGTGCGGGCGCGTTCAAGCGGACTCTTGCCGCGCAAATCGGCGATGCCCTGTTCGGTGATGATAATTTGCACGTCGTGTTCAGTGTGGTCAATATGCGAGCACATCGGCACAAGCGCCGAGATGGCTCCTTTTTTGGCGACCGAGGGGCAGGTGAAGATCGAAATGTAAGCGTTGCGCGTGAAGTCGCCCGAGCCGCCGATGCCGTTCATCATACTGCGGCCTAGAACGTGGGTGGAATTTACGTTGCCAAAGATGTCAGCCTCAAGCGCGGTGTTGATGGAGATGACGCCCAAGCGCCTGACGACCTCGGGGTGATTGGAAATTTCCTGTGGGCGCAGAAGAAGCCTGCCGCGGAAGTCGTCGAGGCGTGAATAGATGTCGGCGAGAACCTCCGGTGTTACTGTTAAGGAAACGGCACTGGCAAAACGGATTTTCCCCTTGTTCATGAGCTCGATGACGGCGTCTTGGGCGACTTCCGAATACATCTCGAAGGTGGGCAAGTCCGGGTGTGCGCCCATAGCGCCCAAAACGGCGTTGGCGATATTACCGACTCCCGATTGGATGGGGAGAAGATTTTGCGGAATGCGACCGACTTTTATCTCGGAGGCAAGAAAGTCTGCGACATTCTGGCCAATTTTGTTGGTGAGCGCGTCTGCCGGATCGAATCCCCCTACGCCATCCGGTTCATTGGTGCGCACGACTCCAATGATTTTCTTTGGGTCCACCTGGATGGTCGATGTGCCTATCCGGTCGCAAGGATGATAGACCCCGATCTCGCGGCGCAAGGGAGGGCTTTGCGGTTCGTAGATGTCGTGGAAGCCGTAGAGCGCCTGCGGGTGGTAAGCGTTAAGCTCAACGATAATTTTATCGGCTTGGGCGCAAAAGGTAGGAGCGGCCCCAACAGCCGTCGTGAGGACAATCTGGCCTTCAGTTGTCACATCGCATGCCTCGATAATGGCATAGTTGATTTTGCCAAGAAACCCGTAGCGAACAGCTTGCGGTGCATGGGAAAGGTGCATATCAAAAAAGGCCGTACGGCCTTCATTGATAGATTTGCGTAGCTCGGGGCTCGACTGGTAGGGTGTGCGCCATGTGATGGCATCGGCCTTGGCCAGTTCGCTATCGAGCAGGGCCCCTGTTGAGGCTCCAGTAAGAACGCCGATTTTGAAGGGATGTCCAGCGGCGTGTTCGGCGATGGCGCGTTTGGCAAGCGCCGCCGGGATGGCCTTGGGGGCTCCTGCGGGTGTAAAACCGCTAAAAGCAATCACTTGCGCGTCTTTGATAAGAGAAGCGGCCTCATCAGCTGTCAAATCGGGAAGGGTGAAGGGCATAGTCCAAGCTCGTGGATTGAGTCATTCAATCCAATAACTCATATACCACTACGGCAGAAAACGATAGGAAAAAATGATAAAAAAGCGCCCCCAACGCCACTTTTCTGGCGTTGGGGGGAATAAGCGGAGGCTTTACACGAGAACCAGCCTTGGCTCCGCGCAACGGCGTGCATCGGCGCTACCAAGCGAAGCATGCGCCTCACGCAAAAGCGCCTCAGTTTCGTCCCAGCCCAGGCACCCATCGGTAATCGAAAGGCCAGGTTTAAGTCTTTCGCGTGGGGCAAAGGGCTGATGGCCGGAGTAATGGTAACTCTCGAGCATGACGCCTACGACATTGATATTGCCCATGCGGCGTTGGCCAAGCAGGTCGCGTAGAACGTCCTTTTGCCGGAGGTGGTTTTTGGCGGAATTGCCGTGGCTACAATCGACCATCAGGCGTGAGGCGAAATCCTGTTGCGCCAGTTGCGCGCTGGCTGCCGCAAGTGCCTCTGCGGAATAGTTGGGGCCGTTGCGGCCTCCACGAAGGATGAGGAAGGTTTCTGCATTGCCCGCCGAACGGACAATGCTAGCGCGGCCGTGCGCATCCGGCATCGGGAAAGCGTGCGAGGCGGAGGCGGCAATCATGGCCTCAATGGCTGTCTTGACCGAGCCGTCAGTACCATTTTTGAAACCCACGGGCATCGGAAGCGCGCTGGCAAGCTGGCGGTGTTGTGGCGATTCGACCGTGCGCGCGCCGATTGCGCCCACGGAAATGAGATCGGCATTGTAAGGGGCCAGCAGGGGATCGAGGAACTCGGTCGCCGCCGACAGACCCATTTTGGCTACACCGAGCAAAAGCTTGCGTGAGGCCAAAAGCCCGCTGTTGATGTCGTCGCTGCCATCGAGATGGGGGTCATTTAGGAAGCCCTTCCAACCGATTGTCGTGCGCGGTTTTTCAAAATAGCAGCGCATCGTGAGCAGTAGCCGATCGCCAAGCTCTTCAGAGAGGCCCGCGAGACGTTCGGCATAGCCAAGGGCTTCGCTTGTGTTGTGAACCGAGCAGGGCCCAACGACAGCCAAAAGCCGCGGATCGGCGCCGGAGAGGATTGCACGGACGCTTTCGCGACCGCGACGGACGGATTCGACGGTATTGCCCAAGGGCAACGCCGCGTGGAGTTCATGGGACGTCATAAGAGGAGAGAGGGTTTGGAGGTTAAGCGTGTTCATAAATTTGGGAGATGAAAATTTGGGCAAACAAAAAACCGCAGCTTTTGGGCTGCGGTTCCGAAGAGGAGGTGAGCTTCTGCTAACAGGTTCCCTTCCTCGACGAAACCGCCGGGGTAAAGTACCAGAAATAGAAGCTGCTATTCATTTGCTTAAGTACAAGCTTACCATAAAAAGAATCAAAGCGCAAGCCCTATCTGTTTATCATTGCAATGAAGAAGCCGGCGACGAGCGCTGTGCCGATCACTCCCGCGACATTCGGGCCCATCGCATGCATCAGCAGGTAGTTGGTGGGATCGGCCTTTTGGCCTTCCACTTGGCTTACGCGTGCGGCCATCGGAACCGCCGAAACTCCCGCTGAACCGATAAGCGGGTTGATCGGATTTTTTTTGTCAAAAACATTCATGAGCTTGGCCATAAGCACCCCTCCTGCTGTCGCGAAGCCGAAGGCAATGACGCCGAGGACGACGATTTTGAGCGTTTCAGGCGTCAAAAAGCGTTCGCCGTTCATCGTGATGCCTACGCAAGTGCCGATAAAAATGGTCGTGATGTTGATGATCTCATTTTGTGCGGCGGCAAGGATCCGCTCGGTGCAGCCACTTTCGCGCAAGAGGTTCCCAAGCATCAGCATCCCAATAAGCGCCGAAGCCGAAGGGACGAGCAGAATGCACGAAAGCGTGATGATGAGGATGAAGATAAGTTTCTCGAGTTTGCTAACCTTGCGCAGGCTCTTCATGCGAATCTTGCGCTCGGCGGGAGTTGTGAGAGCGTTCATGATCGGCGGCTGGATGAGTGGCACAAGCGCCATGTAGCTGTAAGCGGCGACGGCAATTGGCCCAAGAAGCTCAGGGGCAAGCTTATTGGCAACATAGATAGACGTCGGGCCGTCGGCGCCGCCGATGATGCCGATGGATGCGGCTTGTTGTGCTGTAAATCCAAGGAGCATAGCCCCGGAAAATGTGGCGAAGACGCCCAGCTGAGCTGCACCGCCCAAAAGCAGCATGCGTGGATTGGCAATAAGCGGGCCAAAATCCGTTAGAGCCCCAATGCCCAAAAAGATAAGCGGCGGGAAGATTTCGAGTAGGATGCCCAGCGAAAGATAGTAGAAAAGCCCACCAATGCCCTCGCCGCCCAAGGAGACAATTGTTTGCCCCGCGACCACGCGTTCGCCTTCGCGCACAGGAAGGCCAACCACGCGCCCGTCACCCCTAGCGCGGATTTCGAGGAGCTTGCCCGTGTCGGTTTTTACGAGAGCCGCCAGAGGGAAAACCTTATCGGCGGTGCCTCGGCCGATCGTGAGCTTTTCGCCGGTCGAGACGTGGATTTTTTCGACAATGCCGGCCTCTGGGGCGCAAAGACTTTCTGGAGGATGATTGAGCATCCCTTCGGTGGGCAAGTTGGCCAAAAGCGCGCCAAAGGCGATCGGAATAAGCAGAAGTGGCTCAAAGCCTTTATATATGGCCAGATAAAAAAGGACGATGCACACCCCCCACATGACGATCATTTGCCATGTCAGGTCGGCAAAGGCCATGTTATGCCACAATGTTTGGAGGACTTCCATAGTTATTCAAGGCGTGCGAGAACAGCGTTTTCTTCGACGGCCTGTCCGGGAGTGACGAGGATTTCTTTGATAACCCCTTCGCGCGGGGAGATGACAAAGGTATTCATCTTCATCGCTTCGAGGGTCATGACTTTCTCGCCCTCGGCAACCTTTTGGCCAACTTTGGTGTCGAGTGAGACGACTTTGCCGGCCAGAGGGCTTAATATGTCGCCGGAACCCGCGGCGGTTGGCTTTTTGGGCGCTTGGGGGACAGACGCGACTTCGGCGGCGCTTACGTGTGCACTTTCGGAAGGTGAAGATGTTTCTTTGACGTCAGAAAGGGGTTCGACCTCGACCTCGTAGGGTTTGCCATTGACGGTGACGCGGAATTTTTTCATGGATGGCTTTCTAAAAGATGGGAATTAAAGGGTGCGATGCGAGCGGAAAATATCCACGCGGCCCTGTTCAACCCAGATAAGATGTTTGGGCGGGCGGATAGAGATGATGCGATATTGGCTTTGCCCCAAAACTTGGTCGAGTGCCGCGGCAATCGCCACGATGGTTTCTTTTTCGACGGAGGCCGCGGCGTGCTTGTTTGCGGGCGAGACTGCTGGTACATTCCCCGCCCTCTGGGCTTCCTTTTGCGCGTTGGCGGCGGTTTCAGCTCGAATGAAGAAGGATCCAACTAGGGCGCAAAGCGCATAAATAAAGGCCAAAACAAAAAGGACAAACCCCAGCCCTATAAAAAGAGTGTCGATGGATTCAATCAAGTTCTGCAAAGTGGCGTGCATCTTAATAGTTATTACGGCTGAATGGAAAGCGGGGGCAACAGGAAAAACTTCCGGCGTGGAGAGAGTGCTTGCCAGAGGGGGCATTTTGAGCCAAAATTTTGCCTATGGATAGCGAAGAGCCAGGGTCGCGCGTTTTGCCGCAGGTAACGCTTACGCTTTTGGTGCGGCGTGACGCGATGGAGGCGATAAGCCAAGTGTGTCTGGCAATGAAAAAACGTGGTTTTGGCAAAGGCTACTGGAATGGAACGGGCGGAAAGGTAAAGGACGCGGAGAGTTTGGAGCAATGCGCGCGAAGAGAGGCGATGGAGGAATTTGGGGTTAGACTTGGAACGCTAAAAAAGGTAGCTGCCATAGACTTCCACTTTCCTCCAAAGCCAGAGTGGGACCAGACGGTGCACACTTATCTGTGCGAGGATTGGGCTGGCGTGCCTACCGAGGGCGAGGAGATGGCCCCGCGTTGGTTTGCCTGTAGCGAGATTCCTTGGGCGCAGATGTGGCCTTCCGATCGGGAGTGGATGCGGCGCGTTTTAGCGGGTGAGCAGCTGGAGGGCCGCATAACTTTTGGCGAAGGCGCGGGGGAGGTCAAAGAGGTGGAACTTGAAGATCCCGCCCTATTTTAATTGATGAACAGCGTCGTTTGATAGGTGTAAAAAACCCTTTCGTCAAAACAAACAAAGAACACTTTTTGCGGGTGTTGATTGTGGCCTAGAAAGGACTTTGTTTCCTCGATTCAATAACCTTAAAGCGGGATGTTGCCGTGCTTTTTTTGCGGGCGGGATTCGCGCTTGGAGAGCGTGTTGCGCAAGGCCAGCGCCACGCGCGAACGTGTCTCGGCGGGGGTAATTACGTCGGAAACCATCCCTAACTCGGCGGCCTGATAGGGATTCGAAAAATTCTTGCGATATTCTTCGATAAGCTCTTTTTCTTTGGCTTTTGGATCGGTTGCGGCTTTGATTTCCTTGCGGAAGATAATCGAAGCGGCTCCCTCGGCTCCCATGACGGCGATTTCGGCCGAGGGCCACGCAAAGACAACATCGGCGCCCATGTCCTCGGAGCACATGGCCAAATAGGCGCCACCATAAGCCTTCCGCAGAATAAGAGTGATTTTCGGGACGCTCGCAGCCGCATAGGCAAAGAGCATTTTAGCGCCGTGACGGATGATGCCGCCGCGCTCTTGGGCGAGGCCTGGCATAAACCCAGGGACGTCCACGAGTGTTACAATTGGAATGTTAAAGATATTGCAGGTGCGAATGAAGCGCGCCGCTTTGTCAGAGGAATCAATATCGAGGCAGCCTCCCTTGACCATCGGCTGGTTGGCGACAATACCGCAGACGACCCCTTCCACCCGCGCAAAGCCGATGACCATATTTTTAGCCCAGTCGGCCTGCAATTCGAAGAAGGAGCCTTCGTCAGTCAGGGCGCGAACAACGTCTTTGACATCAAAGGGCATCTTGGGATCCTCCGGCAAAATTTCATTCATCTTTTCGTCAGCGTAGAGGCTGAGTTTTTCATGCAGGCGGTGCGGCGGATCCGTCATGTTGTTGGCTGGAAGATACGAGAGTAGCCGTTTGCAGAGCTCAATCGCGTGGGCGTCGTCGTTGGCAACGACGTGAATATTGCCCGAGGCAGTGGCATGAGCGGAGGCGGTGGCAAATTGCTCCAACGAAGCTTGTTCGCCGGTGGCGGCTTTGATGACCTCGGGTCCGCAAATGAAAAGGTTCGCTAGGTCTTTCTTCATGATAATGAAGTCCATCAGTGCCGGAGAATACGCCGCTCCTCCCGCGCAGGGCCCCAAAATGAGCGCGATTTGTGGGACAACTCCCGAGAGCTTGACGTTTTGGTAAAAGACGCGACCGTAACCGGCGAGAGAATCGACCGCCTCATGAATGCGTGCGCCGGCGCCGTCATTGATGCCGACAAACGGAATGCCCATCTTGAGCGCATAGTCCATCATGTCACAGACTTTTTTGGCGTGGATGCGGCCCAATGCGCCTCCGCCAACGGTGAAGTCTTGCGAAAAGGCTGCAACCTGTCGGCCATCCACATACCCCGAGCCTGTCCAAACACCGTCGCCCGGCATGGAGAGCTTCTTAAAGCCAAAGTTATGGCAGGCGTGAGCCGCGTGCATACCCGTTTCTGCAAAGCTCCCTGCGTCGAAGAGGGCATCCAGACGCTCGCGCGCGGACATAACACCCTTTTCCTTGCGCGCAGCGAGCTTGTCCGCCCCTCCGGCTTCGAGCGCAGTTTGGCGTTTTTGCGCCAGAGTGTCCATGAGCAGCTTGGAAATAGCCATATCATCTTGATACGACAAAAAACAGCCTTTTGCCAAGTAGAAGAAAAGAGAAAAACCCTTCTTGCCCGTTTCTAAATTTTTTCATGTAAATAAGGTTGCGCTTGTGGCGCGGTCGGTTCCATAGTGGGTGGCGTCTCATGCATACGTGGCGATGGAGTCTTTTGGTGCTAGTATCTCTCGCGTCTTGGGCGGGAGCTGCCGGAGTGAATATTGTTTCGGTACGCTTTAACAATGCGCGGCTTTCGGGCCAAAGCGATCCTTGGCTGGAGACGGAAATCTTTTTGCGGGCGCCTTCAGGCGAGGCCGTAAGCGATGTGAGTGTCTCGTGCGCGCTTTCTTTTCGCAGCCGCGGGCAGGCCTTGCTTTGGAGGGGAGACGCAAAAATTTCCGCCATAGAAAATGCCGCCCGCGTGCGGTTCTATCTGCCGCCGGAGGTCATGCGCACCTATCGCCTGACGCGCAGTCCCAGCGCATACGAAGTAAAGATATCTTCCTCCTCAGGCGAGGCTTATTTCGCAAGCCCTTCTTTGAGAGTCGCTTCTGTTCGGCAAATTTTTGAAAAAACCGCTCCGACTGGAGCGCTTCTACCCCACTACAAGACACCTTTTTATTCCCTTTCGGAAACCTTCCGCGATCTTCCTGCCTATGAAATCCCCTGAGATGACAGTCCAGCGAAGGGAAGTGGCCTTTCCGCAAGAGAAGGTCAGCGCGCGTATTTTGGACGAGGCTATCCGAATGGAGTGCGGGGATGTAGTCTATGAGATCCTTTCGCGCCGTCGGACGCCGGAGGGATTGCTCGTGAGCTATCGGGCGTTGCCCCTCAAGAATTGGGAAGAGCTAAAACTGCAGCCGAAGGCCGAATGGCCGCTAATACCGCAAAAGATTCGCAATACACTATGGGCGCGGCGCTGGCGGCTTGTGGAAGGGACTATTTTGGGCTGTTTAGGCGTGGCGCTTGTTTTGGGAGTACTTATCCAAATATATGCAATCGCCACTTTGACGCACCGAGCGGGGCTTTTGCCCTTGGGCAGAGGGAGCTCAAGCTTTACGATAGCCTCGCTTCCTCAGGAGGGCTGGGCGCGGCTGCTCAACTCGGCCTCCGAGGCGTTGGCTGCCGAAGGGGCCGAGATTGTGGCTTTTGATTTTTCTCCACAAGGAGGAACTTTGCGGCTTAAGGCTCCCGTTGAGGCGGAAGTCGAAGCCATTCTGCGCAAGGCGAGCGAAAAGAATTTTTATCAAACGGGGGAGGGCCAATGGTCGTACCGCGAATAACCGTCCTGTGCCTAGCGTTGCTTTTTGCTTCGCTTTGTGTGGCACGCGTGCGTTTAAGCAACGAAATTGCGCGACGCGAGGCGGCATGGGCGGCAGCTTTGGGCGAGATCTCGCCCTCGCGTGCGAGGTCTTTGCGCAAGACGATTCAGGAGGCGGGGGCTCTTATCAAAAGCGAAGGCGCAGGAGTGGCGGTGGTTTCTTATGAGGGCGGTGAAGAGAATTTTGTGGCCTTGAGCAATTTGCTTTTGAAAGAAAATTTCACTTGGAGGCGCTGGAAATGCGAAAAGTCCGCCAGAGGCATCCGAGGTTCCCTTTCCCTCAACGCACCTCCTCTGTTGCCGCAACCATGAAAGTCATGTCATTACTCTCGTCTTTAATTGCTCTAGCCGCGCTCCCCTTGGGCCTCGCGCGGGAGCGTTTTGAGCCGCTGTGGACGGGCCCGCGCCAAGCGGTGGTCTGGAGAGGTCTTTCACCCAGAGGCTATATACATACGCAGGCCGCCGCGGTTGCTGCTCCAGAAACCCCGAAAGACCTCGCTCCTCGCTGGGTGGGCTATTACAAACGCAGCGGCGAGTGGTGGATCCGCGTTATTTTGATTGACGGCAAAAGCGAGATGTTGCGCCAAGGTGCTGTAACCTCCGATGGTTGGCGTTTGACGAATATTGCCGCGCAAGCCAATCGTCCGACTTCCATTACGCTTTCTAAAGACGGCGTTGAAAAGACGCTTATACTTTCTTCTTCTCCAAACCCCGTTGCCAACCCATGAAATCTTCCTGTGCCTCGATTTGTTTTCTATTTTGCATGCTTTCGGCGTTTGCCGAAGAAACAACCGCTTTTGTGCCGCCTACCCGTCCGCAGGAAGTTAAGGCGGCGCTCCTTTCCAAGGTGGATGAGAGCTGGAACGCGCAGGCGAGCGTTGTGGAACGTCCATCTCGGCTGTGTCAGGAGACAAAATCGCCCGTGCAGCTTGCGATGGAGGCTGAAAGGATTGAAAATTTCGAGATCGTGCGCATCCCGCTTTCAGCAGCGCTCGAAAACCTTTTTGCTCAAGCCCCCGAGGGATTGGCGGATTTGAATTTTGTCGTAAGCGCTTCGCAAGACCCCGAGGTGACGTTGAGCCTCAAAAAAACAACCTTTGCCGAAGCCGTGAATATTCTTGCGGAGGCAGCCGGTATGATTTGCGATCTGCGCGGTGCGACCCTTTTCCTTTCTCCGGCGAGCGCGCCCGCGGCTTTCCGGACGCGCTACTATCCGCTTAGCTATTCGCTTCTGACGCGGCTTGTGGGGGCGGAGCTGGCCAAAATTCCCTCTGCGGATACCCCGCGCGACGAAAAGGCCCCCTTGCTTTACCAACGCGGTGCCGCAGAAGGTGCCATTAAGAGTTTCTTCGAGCACCTTGGGATCACTTGGCCCGAGGGTACCGGCATGGTTTTTGCCGATGGCGAGTTGATTGTGACACAATCCCCCCGCACGCTTGAGAGAATAAGCGAGTTGCTTACGCGCTTAAAGCCGCATCGGCAGGTCGAAATCGAGGCTCGCTTTATGGAGGTGGGGGAAGGCTCTCTCAATCAACTGGGTATCCAGTGGAATTTGAGCAACGCATCAGGTTCTAAGGCCGCCGGTACGACGGGAGTCAGTGCCACAGGTTCGGATACATTGCGTACCCTTTCTTCGGCGTTTGGTACTTCCAGCTCCTCCGCAACTGCCCCCGCTATCCCCAATGGCGTCAATCTGGCCTCCTCTACCACGGCGAATGCCGACATCACGGGCGTCATAGGTTCTGCACAAATCCGCGGGATTCTCTCTGCACTCCAACAGGAGGACGGTACCGAGTTGCTTTCCGCCCCGCGCCTTACGGTTCTTTCTGGTTCCACCGCGGCTATTATCGTTGCGCAGGAGTTGCGCTATCCCCAGTCCTACGACCGCGTGAATACCGATGTAGGTTCGGGCACCACCTCCGGCTCCATTTTGACGGCTCCAACACCCCTTGATTTTACAACCCGCAATGTGGGCGTGCAGATGGAAGTAACCCCCTATGTGGAAGACGATGGCTCGATTACGCTTATATTAGCTCCGGAAGTGACTCAATTTGAGCGTTTTGTCGATTACGGAGGCGAGAGCGTGATTGTAAACGGCTCGACTTCGCAAAGCATTCCTTCGGGCTTTTTCCAGCCGATTTTCAACGTTCGACGCCTGACCACCGAAGTGAATATCCCGAATGGCTCAACGGTTTTGTTGGGCGGGCTTACGCGCGAAGAATCTGTAAAGGTGCGTGACAAGGTCCCCCTTTTGGGTAGCCTGCCAATTTTGGGGCGCGCCTTCCGCCACGACGGCACCTCAACTCTCAAGAAAAACCTCGTTGTTTTCGTGACGGCAAAGCTCGTAGAATGAGCCCATGCACCTTCTCATCGACGGCAAACATTTCGCCTATCGGGCGTTTTACAGTATGCCCGAGCTTACGCGCGAGGGCGATGCCTTCCCAATTGGCGCAGTGCACGGCTTTTGCCGCATTCTCTGGCGGCTCTTCGATGACTATGCGGGTATGCCGGCGGAGGTTTTTTGGGATGCGGGCTTTAAAATGCGCGCTGAGCTTTCACCTACCTATAAGGCTCAGCGCAAGCCCGTGCCCGATGCGCTCAAGGCCCAGCTGCCTTATATCGAGCGCATTTGCAATCTGATGGGGCTGCCCTCTTATAAGGAACAAGGCTCCGAGGCCGACGACTTAATTGCCACCCGCGCATGCGATTTGGCGGAAAAAGGCGAGGAGGTGCTTATCGTAAGCGCCGACAAAGATTTTGCGCAATGCGTGAACGAAAAAATCAATCTTTTGCAGCCCCCTCCGACGGCGAATGCCAAAGAGTCGTGGAAGCGCATCGACGCAGCAGGCGTGCGCGAGAAGTTTGGCGTGGAGCCTTCGCAAATAGCGGACTACCTCGCCTTGATGGGAGACACTTCCGATAACATTCTGGGCCTTGAGGGCGTTGGCCCAAAAACGGCGTCCGAGTGGCTGCACCTTTACAAAAACATCGAAGGCGTCTTGGATAATTCGGGGCGCCTCACTCCCAAGAGCAAACAAAATCTCGTCTATACTTCTCGCGAAAAGTTGCTTTTAAATCGTCAACTCACAACCCTTCATCGCCGCGAACTGCCCGCAACCATTCGCACCGAAGGCAGCCTTGATCGCGTGGCGCTCATCGACGTTTTCAAGGAGCTGCACCTGCGCGTTTGCGCCGAAGAAGCCCAAAAGCGCTACGGAGCGTCTGTCCGATAATGAAAAAAATTTTCAAGGACGTTTATCGTTTTAGCGACGAGAGTTGCGATCTCCTTCATGAAGACGTGGATTCTTTTGAAGGCATTGACGATAAAAAAGTGACCAAGGCGCATGCGGTTTGCGTTTGCGACGGGAAACTCCTGTGGGTCTATCATGCGCGTTGGGACGTTTGGAGCATCCCGGGAGGCTCGCGCGAGCCAGGCGAAAAAGTGGAAGATTTATTGCGGCGCGAAGTCCGGGAAGAAGCGAATTGCGAAATTTTGAGCTTTCAGCCCTTAAGTGTTCAAAAAGTAAATTCGGCTTCTGGAGCGCAGCAGTCGCATTTGCAATATTTGTGTGCCGTGCGGAGTTTGGGGGCTTTCGAAAAAGATCCAGCAGGTTCCATATCGCGGATCGCGTGGGCCGGCTTGCACGATTACAAGCGTTATATTGAGCCGCTGCCTTTCCGCGAAGCGGTCATGCTTCGTGCGTTGGAAGTTCTGGAGGGGCACAAGTGAAGCCGCCCGTCCTCTCCTCTGCTCGCAAGGCCCTGCGTTGCTGTGCAAGCAAAGTCTGCGCAGAGGGCTGTTTGCGGTTTTTCAAAACTGGCTGCGGCGAATACGGCGAAGGGGATCGTTTCTTGGGCGTGAGTGTGCCGGAGGTTCGCAAGATCGCAAAGGAATTCGTAGCGCTGTCCGACGCCGAGGTCACAAAGCTGCTCAAGTCGCCGTGGCACGAGGAACGGCTGTTGGGGCTTATCATTTGGACATATCAGGTGGAGCGTGCAGTACGCGTGGGGGATAAAAAACGGGCGAAAAAAATTGCGGGGCTTTATTTGAAGAATGTGGCGGCTGCGAACAACTGGGACTTGGTGGATTTGTCGTGCTACAAAATTTTGGGGCTTGGCCTTGGCTATCAGGTGCTGCCGCGGCTGAGGATGTGGGCCCAACTGCCGCCGATTGAAAAAGTTCCTCCGCAAAGGCGGCCAAAGGGCGTTCTCCCTGCTACAAGCCGGGCGCTTTGCGTCGCAGGCCAAAGGCGGTCTCGCCTCTGGCAAAAGCGCATTGCGATGGTGACGACCTTTCACTTTCTGGGCCTTGGTGACCCGCGCCCGACGCTCGAGCTGGCCGAAATACTTTTGGTGGAACGCCACGATCTTCTGCAAAAAGCACTCGGCTGGATGCTGCGCGAGCTGGGCAAACGCTGCGGCGAGAAGCTTCTCACAACTTTCCTGAACTCCCACGCTCCCGAAATGGGCCGCACTGCCTTGCGGTACGCAGTGGAAAGATTGCCAGCGCAGAAGCGTGCAAAATACGCGAGGAGAGAAATTTAGCTTTTTATGGGTTCTTAGAGATCTACAATTTGAGCATGATGCTTTAAGAAAGCCCAGAAGGCCGGCATGTAGTCTATATTATCACCCATTAGATATGCAGAATTGTCTATAAATTCTTTTAGCCCGAAGCGGTCGATCATTTCTCGAACCTCTCCGGCGTTTCTCGGGAATTCAGTTTTGTTTTCGGGACGGTTGTAATGGGGGAATAGTTCTTTGTGCCTATCGAAGAGATCTTTTACTTTTTTTATATCAGCGCCCAGACCCTGAATTATACGACGAGCAGGAGTGTCGGCGCTAAGTTCATTTTTATCTTCGAATATGTCTGCAATTTCTGAGAGTTTAAAGCCTATCTCGGGTGATGTAGGTTCCGCTTCTTTATGTTTGTACGGATCCAAATTTACAAAATAACTGAACAGGTCGATGTCGTGTAGCTTTAGAGCGACAAACCAAGAACATAGACTTATTCGGCGAAAGCAAATGTCTTCACAAACGCCCTTATTGGTCTCTTCGAAACGCGGAGTGATTGTGATCCAGTTTATTGCTCCCGTCTCTATTTTTCTAAGAGGAAGTTTATAATACTCACAAAAATATGAAAAGGATTGTATAAAATGATCTAGCTGTTTTGCCTGGGTGTCCTGTTTGAAATTTCTTTGAAAAAAAGCTCTACAGAAAGCAATATAATCATCAGAACCTTTGTTTTTATAGTTGCTTGTAGTAATTACAGGGATCTTGAAATCTAGATTTATAAACTTGTTTAGATACTCGCTGGCGGCTGGTTTGTCGAGGTGGTAAACGCCTGCGATAGAACTGACGAGGGCTTCTCGATTAATCATTAAAACGAAGACAAGACCCTTAACGTCGAAGAGATGCTTGAGATACTCAAGAAGTTTTACGGAGAATGGGGGTTTGCAGCGGTCAAGTTCATCAATGAAAATAACAAGCTGTTTGCCTTGCAGCGCCTTGTTGAGTTCGGTTTTGAAATCCGTGATGGTTGATGTTGCGGCTTCGTATCTTTCTTTGAGTTGTGTGGCTATATCTTTGTCTCTTTCTATCTGATCTGTAACTTTATCAATAGCATCTTGAAGATCGGCGCCAGTCCAATGTTTGACGAGCTGTAATCCTATTTCTTTTCCAGTAACTAACATCCCTGAACGAATAATGCGTCCAATAGCCTTTTCGGCTTCATCATTTTTACCGATGGCTTTTAAAATCTCCGCCGCTATAAGCAAAAACGGTTCTTCTAAAAAATCATTTTTGAAAGCATCGAGATAGACAACTTTAGTCTTGGTGTCTTTTTTATCCTCTGGTTGTTTTTTCATCAAAGCAACCGTGTGTCTGGCAAAATACGTTTTCCCTGAACCCCAGCCTGAATCAACCGAGAGTACAAACCCATCTTTCATTCTTCCGATAAGATGGATAAGCCGTTCTGCTAAAGGTTTTCGGTTGAAAAGATCGCCAACAAAAGCATCCTCAGGCTTTACTTCGGCGGGTGTGCTGTATCGAGGAATAAGGGAATCTGTAAGGGGCGCTTCGGTTTCAACTTCTGTCATGGCGGCATCTTATCCCTAAGGGATATTTTTTGCTAGTGCTAAACTTTCCCCCCGGGCGGCAGCGCTTACCCCACTACCACCCGTTCAAATTTTTTTTCGTAGGCCCTCACATCTTCTATCGTATCAATGCCCTGCGTCGGGAAATTATTAAAGCGCACCATGATCGGATAGCCGTGCTCAATCACGCGGAGCTGCTCAAGCTTTTCGATCTGCTCCAAGGGAGTTGCCGGCAAATTTACATATTGCTCCAAAAACGCGGAGGTGTAGGCGTAAAAGCCCTGATGCAAACCAATGCGCCCCATGGCAAGGTTCCGGCTGTCGGCTGAAAGGACGCCATCCTTTGCCGAGCGATCGTAGGGCAAAATCGAGCGGCTAAAGTAAAGCGCCTGTCCCGAAGCCCCCACGACGACTTTCGGCCGGTTGGGGTTTAAGAGCTCCTCGTCTGTAAAAGAATTGAGCGCCAAAGTGGCCATGGGAGCCCCGCGCTTGAGGCTGTCGGCAAGCAGGTCAATATGCACACGCTGAATTTGCGGCTCATCTCCTTGACAGTTAATTATTTGCGTAGCGCCGATTTGTTTGTTGGCCGCTGCGATGCGGCAGGTGCCGTTGGGCAGCTCTGGATCGGTCATGATGGCCTTGAACCCAGCCTGTTCCAGAACTGACATAACCTCCTCGTTATCAACGGCGAAGTAAGTCGGGATTTCGCCGGCAATGGCTTTGAGGCGTTCAGCTACATGAAGGACAAGGGGCTTGCCCGCGATCGGGTAAAGCGGCTTATCGGGCAGGCGCGTCGAAGCCCGACGCACAGGGACTATAATAGCCAACATATTTCCTTATTATATACACCCAACCTGGCGAACTGTCAAGACAGGGTTTCACAATTGTAAAAAAGCGTCAAAAATGAGCTAAAAAGAATTAATATTCTGTATGGCGCGCAACCCATTGTACGAAAGAAACTGTATAATCTCGTGAACCGCGCCGTGCCTTCGCAAGCCGATTGACGTTGGGGCCACGGGTGCGCTATAATGCGCACCTATGACCGAAACTGCCGTCCAAACAAGCCCCGTGAGCATGGAAACGCTCACCTCCTTTTGTAAACGCAAGGGGTTCATCTTTCAGGCTTCCGAAATTTATGGCGGTCTGAACGGTTTTTTTGATTATGGCCCCTTGGGTGTTGAGCTCAAAAACAACATCAAGGCCCATTGGTGGCGGACGTTTGTCCACAGCCGAGACGATATGGTGGGGTTGGATTCGGCGATTATTCAGAACCCGCGCCTTTGGGAGGCTTCGGGGCACTTGGCGAATTTTAACGATCCGATGGTGGATGACAAGGAAACCAAGGCGCGTTTTCGGGCGGACCAGCTCTTCTTTGCTCCGGTCGTGGTTGCTGGCGAGACACTTGGGTATGTGAGCCTGCTTGACGAGGAAAACGCGCAGGGCAAGGCCGAAGAGATGGCGGATAAAATCAAGCGCAAGGCCCAAAAACAGGGGGCGCTTGAGCCGATTGTCTTGCGTCCCTTTACTGAGGCTACTCCCGAGCAAATTTCTCTTATTCCCTCGCCGGCCACCGGCAAGCCCGGGAGCCTGACCCCCGCCCGCAAGTTCAATATGATGTTCAAAACCTTTGTCGGGGCGATGGAGGATGCGACGGCCGAGGCGTATTTGCGGCCGGAGACGGCTGGCGGGATTTTTACAAATTTCAAGAATGTTCTTGAGACGGCGCGCGTAAAAATTCCGTTCGGAATTGCCCAGATAGGCAAGGCGTTTCGCAATGAAATTACTCCGCGCAATTTCATCTATCGTAGCCGCGAGTTTGAGCAGATGGAAATCGAGTATTTTGTGGACGATTCGGAGGCGGCTTGGCAAAAGGCTTACGCGGAATGGGTTGCGGCGGCGAAGGCTTGGTATATTTCGATAGGCGTGGACCCCACGCGCTTGAGCGAACATGCCTACGAAAAGCAAGAGCTTGCGCACTACGCCCGAGCTTGCACGGATTTATTCTTTGCGTATCCGTTTGGAAAACAAGAGCTTATGGGGATTGCCGCGCGCGGGAGTTTTGATTTGGACGCTCACGGCAAAGCAATTGGCAAGCCGATCGAGTATTTTGACGAGGCGCAAAAGCGCCGCTATACGCCCCATGTGATTGAGCCTTCGTGGGGGGTTGATCGGGCGGTCTTGGTGGTGCTGCTCTCGGCCTATGCCGAGGACGAGGTGGATGGCGAAAAACGCGTGGTTTTGCGCCTCAAGCCCTCAATTGCGCCCTATAAAGTGGCGGTTTTTCCGCTCCTTAAAAATAAGCCGGAGCTCACGAAGAAGGCTGAGGAGATTTTTGCCCGATTGCGCGGGCGTTTCCGCACCGATTACGACGACTCGGGCAACGTGGGCAAACGCTACCGCCGTCAGGACGAAATCGGGACGCCTTGGTGTGTGACGGTGGACTTCCAGACTTTGGAGGACGGCACTGTCACCCTTCGCGACCGTGACACAACCCAACAGGAGAGAATTAACGTTGAGGAGCTGGCGGGGTGGCTTGCGGAGAGGGTAGGGTAGAATTTGAGAGAATTTTTCTAAAAAGCTCTAGAATTGTCTTTACAATAGTGCATATCTTACCCATTCAAATAAAGCGAGAAAGAGTGCAACAAATTTTGGGAAGCCTCGGTGTTGCGATTATTCCAGCAGGGAAGGGTGTAAGGTTGCAGCTGCCGGACAAGCTGGCTGGTAAATTGCCTTCCGTACAAGCGGGTGGGCGTTCGAGCTGCATTCATCTTCCGGCAGCATTAGACCGTAAAATTCCCTTCAAGCGTGTTTCGGATTGGGTGAAGGCCCTCGGAATAGATCAGAGAAGCTTCAATGAGGCGACGAGGGGCGTAGAACGAACCTGCAACAAAGCGAAGAAGGTCGAGAAAATCCTGCTGGAAGTGTAGAGAAGCTCTGTGGAGCCTAGGGGATTCGAACCCCTGACCTACTGATTGCGAACCAGTCGCTCTACCAACTGAGCTAAGACCCCTCTAAAGAGATGAATAGCCTAAAGGCAAAGGGGCGGTCTTGTCAATGCGGCTGGTGAGCCTTGGCGATGATGGCGAGTACGCCATCAGACGCGCAGCGTGAGCGGAGCGCCCCGAAGGGGTGAGGCCGGCGGGCCGAATCAACCAGTCGCTCTACCAACGAAAGCTAAGACCCCGCTAAAGAGATAAATAGCCTAAAGGCAAAGGGGAGATCTTGTCAATGCGGCTGGTAAGCAAAGCGTGGGTCGGCCCCAAAAACAAGTCAATCATCGTCCTTGTGAAAATATCCTATCAGATAGAAAGGAAACAAAAGTACCGCTATAATTAGGAGCACAATAAAGCTCCAAAACAATATAGAGGCGATACATTTTATGGCCGTTATGAAACTCATACTTCGCTGGAAGTAATTCCATTGTGTGATTCCACGTTCACAAGTCAATAGTGATTCTCTGATAACATTGGCGAATCGCTATGAAAAAGAAAAAAGACCGAAATATTGTCGGCCCGATAATCCGCAAGCATAGAATTGCTATTGGGCTTACGCAGCGCGAGTTGGCTGTAAAATGCCAGCTAAATGGGCTGGATATAACTCGCGATACGATGGCCCAAATAGAATCTCAATTCAGAAACGTGCTTGATAGAGAGGTTGTTGTTTTTGCAAAAGTTTTAAATACGACTGTGTCAAACTTATACAAGAAGCTCTAAATAGCCCCCTCCGGTCGGAACTTCCCAAAGAAAATCTCTCGAAATCGCTTGCCAAATTGGCCGTAGGGGTGTTTAAAAGACGATAAACCCAATAGAATCTTATGCCAGCTCCTAAAAAATCCAATAGCAAGAAATCTTCTTGCTGCGCCTCCCAAGCAGGATCCTCCTGCCAAAGCTCTATTGCTGTTGCCGAACTGCCCGAAAAACCGCAATCGCAGAAGTCCAACTTTTCCAAAATGAACCCGTTTGCGCCGAAAGCCTCCAAGTCAACTTCCGGCGCCACCCAAGTGGTTGCCCAGATCGACGTGGGCTATGGCAATAGCCTCAGCATCCGCGGGCAGGGGGCCGGCTTAAGCTGGGAGAAAAGCCAGCCGATGGAATATCAAAACCGCACGTGGGTATGGACGAGCGACAGTAAAGAGAATCTCGAATTCAAGGTCCTCCTCAACGACCAAGTTTGGCAGCAGGGCAGCAATGTCCAGGCCAAAGCGGGGTCAAAGGTTGTTTTCCGTCCGGTATTCTAGGGCCGCGCAGCCAACTTTCAAAGCCGTCGGCGCTTGCTGGCGGCTTTTTTGTCAGTTATTGAGCTGGTCGAGGGCGTTTTTGAGCGCTTCGGGCGTGCGTTCGCCTGCGGCGGCAATATCGACGGTCACCGTCGCAAAGGGTTTGGGCACAAGAAAGCCATCCCACGAGCGCAGCTTCCACGCGCGCGAAACTTTGAGGCCCAAAATGTAGGTTTGCTCGACATGTTCCGAGGCGATTTGTGCGGCGCCCGGCTTGACTTGATAGCAGGGGCCTCGAGGGCCGTCGGGGGTAATAACAATGTTGCGGCCTTGTTCGAGTGCCTCGAAAAGCTCCCGCGTGGCCTCGACGGCGCGACGCGAAGAGGAGCCGCGGGCCGTCTCGATGCCAAAGGCGCGCATGACAAAATCGAGGATGGCACCATCCGCCGAGGCGCTCACGAGTCCTGTTAAGGGAAGCGCTGGGCCGTGGCTCGAAAAAGCCGCGAGGGCCAAAGCTAAGCGATTGTGCCACAAGAGGATAAGAGATCGGCGGGGATTCGAATTTTTAAAGGCGAGGGCGTTCTCGGAGAGCCTTACGCGCAAAGTCAAAAGCAGAAGTCGGAAAAGAAGCACTCCCAAGCGCATGGAAAGCTTTTTGGAGGGGCTGAGCTGCTGGACGAGAGGCATTTCATCCTAGGGTAGGGGAAGTCCCCAGCGAAGTCGAGCTTGAGGACTAAGATGCGATTCTCGCGGCAACGTCCTCCTCAAGGGTGTTCAAGTTTACTCTGTTTTTGGCGAACAAGTCGGCCCAGAACGCCTTGGCCTCATTAGGATCTTTGCAAGCCAGCCAGCGAGAAACTTTTAATATTTCATCGCTTGGTCTTGAGCCGCCGAAGGAATATTTGCCGATAGCCCTATCAATGTTGGCAATTGCGGCGCTTTCTTGGCCGGAGGTTCCACACCAAAGAATGATGCGATGTGCTTCCGCATGGAGCAAATCGAGCATTACAAAATCGTTTATAGTGAGCGGCGCAAGCTCGGAGCAGCAAACATAAGCGGAGTGATGAGCCCGGGCAGGCGCACAAAATCTTGCACAGTCTGGACACCCCAGCTTTTATTTGGAGAGAGTAAATCGCTAAGTTTTCCCATGGCTGATATTCTGTCGCGCAGAAGGCGGCTCGTCAATGCCTATTTTCCATCCGTGAAAAAGCTCAAGGCCCCAGATTCGAAAGCTTGCTATGCTTCAATTACTTTCTTTAACTTTTGTAGTGTTTCGTTAGTGAAGGGGGCTTGAAGCTCTCCTTGATCCACCCACTCGAAATATTCCAATAAAGTGGTTTCTGCGTCCAATGGCGTATAAGTGTAGCGGACGTGATAGTCTGAATTTGTCATGGCCAGCTCAAAGAGCTTATCGGGCTGGCAATCTACAACAACATAGGTACTCCAAACATCCTCGCTGCCTTTGTTTTTGTAAACAGTTCCTGTTTTGGGCGGGAACTCTGAAGCTTTTTCAACTACGATAGAATCTATCCAAAGAGGCGTATTTTGCGGATTGGTTGTAAACTGAAATACGTCTGAGGCTGACCTTTTAATTTCAATGACGAGCTTTATTTCTTTGGGCATAGAGATGAAAGATTTTCGGGCTGGCGAGATTCGAACTCGCGACCTCTTGCACCCCATGCAAGCGCGCTACCAGGCTACGCTACAGCCCGCAAGAAGAGCTATTATTGCATAGGCGAGATAGAAAGTCAAGGTTGCGCGCACGGAGGCGGCAAGAGGAGGGGCTTGGAGATTGCTTTGGAGGCGCGATGGGGCTAAACTCCTTCCCTATGCTGAACTTCAAAGATGCCAGTTTTTGGATATGGGTGGGAGTTCTGTTGGTGGCCATCTTTGCGGGGACGACGGGGGATATTTCGCAATTCAAGCCTATGCAGTGGCCCTACATGGACAAGGCGGCGCATGCCATTTATCTTGGCGCGCTCGCGACGCTTTTATCTCAAAAATGGCGTGGGTGGCCGGTTTTGGCCGGTTGCGCGCTCGTCGCGGTTCTTATTGAGGTAGTCCAGTATTGGATTCCCGGGCGGTCGTCCAACGTGGATGACGCTTTGTGGGGTATCGGAGGGGCGGCGCTTGCGTGGGGACTCTACCAGATCAAGGGGTATCGAAAATTGCTTCAAACAAAGATTTTCTAATGGCCAAGCTGACTCCCGAACGCCAAATAAAAAAGCTCCGCGAGCAAATAGCGGAGATGGATCGGCTGTATTATAAGGAAAATCGTCCGGCGATGGCCGATATGGAATACGATTTCCTCAAGAAACAGTTAGAAGCTCTGGAGACGGCGCATCCGCAGCTCAAGTCGGCAGCGTCTCCAACGGCAGGGGTTGGCAGCGACCTGACAGGAGAGATGCCCACCGTTCGGCACAAAACGCCAATGTTAAGCCTAGAAAATAGCTACTCGCGAGAGGAGTTGGAGGGGTTTGATAGCCGATTGCGCCGCGCGCTGGCCCACGAGGGTGTGTCGCTTGAATATGTGGTGGAGCCAAAGGTGGACGGGCTGAGCATTTCGGTGGTTTACGAGAATGGCAAACTTGTACGCGCCGTTACTCGCGGGGACGGGGAAGAGGGCGAAGTGGTTACGCAAAATTTTTTGACGATAGCGAGTGTGCCGCGCGAATGGCCAATCGAAAAAATGTCATCACTTGTCGAATTGCGCGGAGAGGTTTATTTGACGCATGAGCAGTTTGAGAAGATAAATGCCGAGCGCGAGGAGGCTGGATTGGAACTCTACGCCAATCCGCGAAATCTCGCTGCGGGAACGCTCAAGCTCAAGGACGATGTCTCGGAAGTGGCGCAACGGGGGTTGCGTGTGGTCTTTTACGCTTTAGGCGCGGGACGCGAGCAGTTTGCCTCGCAAAGCGAGCTTTTGGAGTTTCTTGCCGCACATGAATTTCCGGCGCAGGCGCATTGGTGGAAAGCCGCTGGCATCCAAGAGGCGTGGGCAAAAATTGAAGAGCTGGATGCGCTCCGGAAGGGGTTTTTGTATCCAACGGACGGCGCTGTCATTAAGCTCAACTCTTTTGCGCAACAGCTTGACGCAGGCTTTACCGCGCGTTCGCCGCGTTGGGCTTTCGCTTATAAATATGCTCCCGAGCGCGCCGAAACCAAGCTGCGTGCCATCACAATCCAGGTGGGTCGCACAGGGGTGCTGACTCCTGTGGCGGAACTTGACCCCGTAGAGCTCTCCGGCAGCACGGTTGCGCGCGCGACGCTGCACAATGCCGACGAAATCGCGCGCAAAGATATCCGCGTGGGCGACACCGTCGTTATCGAAAAAGCGGGCGAGGTGATTCCGGCGGTTGTGGCGGTCGTATTGCAAAAACGTCCGATGGAGAGCGTTCCCTACGAGTTCCCGAAAAGTTGTCCAAGCTGCGGGGCCCTTGTGATGCGCGTTGAAGATGAAGTGGCGTGGAGATGCCCCAATCCCGACTGCCCCGAGCAGCGCAAGCGTTCGCTTGAACACTTTGCCAGCCGCAACGCCATGGCGATTGATGGGCTGGGCGAAGCGGTCGTGGCGCAGCTTGTCGGCCGCGAGCTTGTCAAAACGCCGGGGGATCTTTATGCCCTCGGCATTCGCGAACTGCTTTCGCTTGAGGGGTTTGCTGAGAAGTCGGCGCTCAATCTCCTTTCTGCGATCGAAAAAAGCAAGCAAAACGACCTCTGGCGGCTCTTGCACGCGCTGGGGATTCCGCAAGTCGGCGAAACAGTCGCCCAAGAGCTCGCGGCACATTTTGGTAGCCTCGATTCTCTCGCCAGTGCGGCGGCGGAGAGCCTTTTGGAGATGGATGGCATTGGAGAATGCATGGCCAAAAGCATTGCAGGGTATTTTGCCGATGAAAAAAACAAAGAGCTATTGGTGCAACTGAAGAAATATGGCGTCAATACAATTGCGCGCGAGGTGCGGCGCAATGGCGAGGGCCCCTTGGCGGGAAAGAAGTTCGTGTTGACGGGCGAGTTGCACGAATTTACGCGCGAACAAGCCAAGGAGCGGCTGGAGCTTATGGGGGGCAAGGTCGTGGACTCTGTCAGCAAAAACACCGACGCGGTAATTGCAGGTGAGCGCGCAGGTAGCAAACTCGAAAAAGCTCGGACGCTAGGCGTGGCGATTCTCGACGAAGAAGCGTTCAAAAGGTTGCTGCAAGAAAACAGCTAAAGATTGGGTTCCGAGTTTTTGCTGAGCGGGCCAACTCGCTCGCCATCGGTGCGCGAGACGTCCCGTGCCCAAAGCTTGGGCTTATAGACAAAAGTGCCTTTGTGCATGCCTATGTGAAAATTTTCACCAAGCAGGCGGCGGAATTGCGTGTCGCGTTCTGCCTCCAAGCGGCCCTTCTGGCTCTGGAGCGTTTCGGGGGATTGCAAGTATGTTTCCGCAGCCAGGCCGCACCGTTTTAAAAAAATGCTATGCTCATGCCAATATAATTTTGCGCGCGCAATAGCGCCCTTTTGGGCGAGCCATTCGCTTTCCGCCCAATGTGCGGCGCCCAGCGCTTGGATGGAAAAAACATCGGCGCCAAAAATAAGCCCCAGACGCATCGCGCGACGAAGCTCTGCGTTGGGAGCTATATGATGCGTGGAAGAGAGATATTCTTCGATAACAGGCAGGCGTGCCGCTTTCGTATATTCTTGTACGCTACGGGTGTAATTTGAGAGTGTGGCGCCTTGCAGAAAATGTCCAAGCCCCAAAAAGAGCCGCCGATATTCAAAAGGAACCTTTGTCGTATCTCTTAAAAAGAGGCTTCCTAGCCGTGAGGATGCCTCGGAGTGTTTGTGAAAGACCAAGACTCCGGCCGTATGGAGCTGAAGGAGTGTGCCAATCCGGTCGGTTTGCGAGGTCTTGTGCGCGTTCCTGTTGTGTATGCTCTGTGTGAGCCAGAGGGAAAGCTTTTTGCGGCAATCTGCGTCAGATGGATTTGTTTTGCAGCGACTTATGAGATTTCGAGGGTCCGGCTCCATTAGCCTATACTAGGCAAAGGATTTGGAGAATGCGAGGCTAAAGGGTTTTTATAATACCCATTCATAGGGGGCCTTGGAAAGGAGGCGAAAACCCTCTTGCGTTACCACGCCATTGTCCTCGATGCGGCAGCCGCCGATTTCGCGATAGTACAGCCCGGGCTCGACGGTTAAGACTTCACCCACGCGCAAGGGGGGCTTTGGGCGGGTGGAAAGGCCATTGTCAAAGCCGCTATTGTCGTGGCATTCAAGCCCAAGGGCATGGCCGGTCCCGTGAAAAAACCCCTCGTAGCCTTTTGCTCTTCGACGGGTGTGGTATCCCTCCGCCTCAAAGAGGCTTTCGACTCCCGCATGGATTTTTTGACCGCGTGCGCCGGGCTTTAGCGAGCGGATCGCCCACTTTTGAGCTGCGGCGACTGCCTCGACAAGGGCCGCTTGGGCGGGGGAGGGCGTGCCTTTGATGAAGGTGCGCGTCATGTCCCCCCAAAGGTGTGTTTTTTGCAGCGGAGCAAAGAGATCCACGACGATAAGTTCGCGGGGCTTGAGCGGGCCAAAGCCGCTGCAATGAGGATCGCATGCCTGAGCGCCTCCGGCGACAATGAGATCAGACGGCGGCAAGAGCCCTTTTTCAAAAAAGAAGAGCTGTAAGCGTTTGCGCAAAAGTTCGCTGGTAAGCGCTTGGCTCTTCCAAAAGAGCTTTCCCTTGCGAATTTGAGCGCTGCGAAGCGTCTCGGCTACCAGCGCGAAGCCTTCCGCGAGGATGCTATTGGCCTTGCGAATTTCGGTCTGTTCGGCGACGGATTTGATGATGCGTTCGGGGAAGAGCGCTCCCTTGGCGATGCGTGCCCTGACGTTGCGGCGAAGCTCTTGAAAAAGCCCGACCGAAAAATCCTGCCCCACCTCGATGCCCGAAGCGCCGATTTTCTCAAGAACTCTGGCGAGTATTCCGCCCAAGCTCGCCGAGATCCCAAGCTCCTTTTTGAGGGCCTCGTAAGAGAAAACCCTCGAAACGCGGCTGTGTTTTTTGAAATTCCCCAGCTCCAGCGAGCGTGTCACTGCGTAAAATTTGCCGCCGAATTCCAGCCCTATAAAGGCATCGGCGACGTTTATCCCAGCGATATAAAACGCATCGGCGTTCTTTTCGGTGGGGGCATAAGTTAGGCGTGCAAAACTCATACAGTTATTTATACTCTCCGTATGCGCTTTGTTACAACGGTTTTTCTCTTGGGGGCTTGCGCGGCTTTTTTGCGCGCAGAGACACCCAAGCCGCCCATGTCCGATTACCTGCAGCCCTCCTCCGAGCCGCATGCCGGAGCTATTTCCTTCGAGCAGGCTCGCATTCATGTTGGCGATAAAGAACTTTTTGTAGAGGTTGCGCGGACGATGCCCCAACTGGAGCGGGGGCTTATGCAGCGCCAAACGGTCGCTCCTTTTGATGGGATGCTTTTTGTATTACCCAAGCCGCAAAGGGCGAGCTTTTGGATGAAAAACACTCCTCTTGAGCTTGAGGTGGGCTTTTTCGATCAGGCGGGCGTTTTGCGCGAAATCCATCGGATGAAGCCTTTTGACGAAACGCCAATTGTCTCGCGCTATCGAACCGTGATTTATGCCTTGGAGCTCCCGTCCGGCGACTTTAGGGGAAAGGGGATCCTCGTCGGTCAAAAAATAAGGTTTGACGATGCAAAAAAGGTGTTAAACTAGACTTATGAAAGTTCTTCTGACGGCTTTTGGTTCCACGGGGGATGTGTATCCCATCATTGCCTATGGGCGTGCTCTTATGGAACACGGTCATCAGGTGATTTTCGCAACGCCTCCGCTTTATGAGGCGGAGGTTAAGAAAGCGGGCTTGGCGTTTTATTCGGTGCCGCCCTACTGGAGCCAGGAAGAATTTTCGGATTTTATGGCCAAGCAGGGGCGCACACCCTTGCCGGTCTTGCAGTTAAGGAATCTTTACAAGGCCGCGGTGCCCTTCTTGGGTGAGATGTTCGATCGGCTTAGCGAAGCGCTCAAGGGCTGTGATGCCATGGTGACGTCCTACATGTTTCCCTCTTTTGGCGCTATCGCTAGAGAGCAAAACAAACCGTTCGCGGTCTTTTACTTTTGCCATAACTTTATTCCCACCAAGCTTTTCCCGATGGAGGGCTTTCCTCCGGCGCCACGCGGCATTCCGGCCCACCTCAAACAGGCCTACAATCGTCGCACTTGGGCCGCCACCAACGACTTGATCGATAGCATTGTCAATAACGCCCTAGCGCCTTTTCTCGAGCAGCGCCACTTGCCTCCATTCAAAGGCTGGATTACCGATCCGGCCCCTCTGGGCATCGTTGCGGTTTCAAAGGTGCTTAGGGATCGTCGCGGCATCGAAGACCCGCGCTATCATTTTACGGGATACCTGCGCTGGCAGGCGGCTGAGAGCGCAGAGATGGAAAAAGAACTGACGGTTTTTTGCGGCGGCGAACAGGTGCCTGTTTTGACCTTTGGCTCGGTGAGCTTTGGGAAGGTTGAGCAGGTGATGCGGCGTTTTGTTAAACATTGGCCGGTCGGTAAAAAGTTCATTCTTCAAAGCGGCTGGGCGGGACTTACGCTTCCCGAAGTGCGTCCGGAGATCAAAATTGTGGGCAAGGTTTCGCACGACCAGCTTTTCAAGTTTGCTTCATGCGTCATTCACCACGGCGGAGCAGGAACGACGGCTAGCGTCATGTTTGCCGGCAAGCCGCACATTGTCGTTCCGCACTTTGCCGATCAGCCTTTCTTTGCTTCCGAGGTGCGTCGTTTGGGGGTGGGAGTCAAAATTCCTAAAACGCGTTGGCCCGAAAGGCTTCCGGATGCCGTTCGCGAGCTGGAAGAGTCGCCAAAATATAAACTCGCCGCCGAGGGCCTTATGCCACGCGTCCGCGGCGAGGACGGGCCTGCGCGTTCAGTGGTGGTGCTGGAGGAATTTGTAAAAAGCTGGAAGGGCTGGGAGCATTTGCCGCGCGCGTAAAAAATTTAAAAATCGACAAGTCTGGATGCGTTCTTTAGGCTCTCCTGCATGCGCGTAAAATTTTTGGCCAGCTCTTCGACGGGAAATTGCGCATTGGTCGAAGCGGGTTCTGCGCGCTTTTTGTTCGATGCCGGGCTTTCTTTCCGAAAAATCTCGCTTTCTCTTGAGGCGGAGGGCCTTTCCCCTCGTGATATCGCGGCGATTTTTGTTACCCACGAGCACGCCGACCATGTTTCGGGACTTAGCGGTTTTGCCGCTCTGAATACGCCCATCTACGCTACGCGCGGAACAGCGCTGGCCGCGGCGAAGTCGAAAGGGCTCAATTGGAAGCTCATCGAGGCTCCCATGAGTTTTAAGGTCGAGGGGCTTTCGGCAGAGAGCTTCCCAATCCCGCACGATGCCACCGATCCGGTCGGCTTTTCGCTCGATGACGGGGCCGAGCGGCTTGTCTGGGCGCTCGACTTGGGCCACTTGAGCGCACCCATCAAGGCCGTTTTGCGTAGCGCGACCATTTTGGTTTTGGAGTCCAACTATTCCCCCGAGATGCTCGAGGCCGATACCAAGCGCCCGTTTTTTCTCAAGCAGCGCATCAAGGGCCGGCACGGCCATCTTTCCAATGACGAGGCATTTGAGTTTTTGACGACGGAACGCAATCCGAATTGGCGGCAAATTCATCTGGCGCACCTCAGCCGTCAATGCAATGATGCCGAAGCGCTTCAGGCGCGCTATGCAGCCTTGGGGATGCCTGTCGAGGTCGTTGATCCGATTGGCGAAAGAGTGGCGTAGCTACGAGGGCCAAAGAACTTTTGATTTGGCAACGTTGTAGATGTCGTGTGGATAAAAACCTAATGTAATGTGAAAGGTCGCCTCAGAAAGGCCCAGTTTCTTGCGGAAAGCTTGGAGCATTTCGGAGGCACAGACAATAAAATAGGTTTTTGCGAAAAAGGAACGGGCGTAACCGATTCCAAGCATTTCTATTTCGAAAAGCCTATTTTGATAAGTGTTTGGAGAAGGAAGTTGCCGGCGCGCTTTTAAATGTTTCAGTTCCGGAGGAGCTATGACCGTCAGATGATGAATTTTGCTCTTGTCGCGCTTGATCTTCTGTGAGATGAGCTTCTCCGCATTAGGAACGTTTTTGCGAAAAACTTCCAGCGAAGCGGAAACAGCCTGGTTCGGAATTTCAACGGCGAACCAGTCGGCATAAACACGGTTAATTGTGGCTTGAATTTTCATTTTTTATACCCCTTCGGGTGGCTTTTATGCCAGGCCCACGCGCTCGAAACAATCTCCTCAAGCTTCTCATGCTGGGGCTCCCACCCTAGGATTGTTTTAGCCTTGGAGACGTCTGCGGTCAAAATCGCCGGATCGCCGGCGCGTCGCGGGTGCACGACGATCGGAATCGAGTGGCCGGTTATCTTCCGACAAACCTCCACGATTTCTTTGACGGAAGAGGGCTTCCCTGTGCTCAAGTTAAGCTCAAGGCGCGTCCCAGGTTCTCTCAAAAGATTGAGCGCGCGCAAATGCGCCTCCGCAAGGTCCTCCACATGGATATAGTCACGCAAACAGGTGCCATCGGGCGTGGGATAGTCGTCGCCGAAGATGGGATTGTTTTCGCGTTGTCCGAGCGCCACCTGCAAAAGAAGGGGGATCAAGTGGCTTTCGGGACGATGATCTTCGCCAATCGTTGCATCCGAGGAGGCTCCCGAGGCGTTGAAGTAGCGGAGCGCCGCGTAGGAGATTTGTTTTTGTGCCGCCATGTCGCGCAGGAGATTTTCGATAACGAGCTTTGTTTCGCCGTAAGGATTGATGGGGGCTTGTGGGTGATCTTCGGCGATGGGCGTCTTTTGAGGATTGCCGTAGGTGGCCGCCGTCGAGGAAAAAACGAAACGCGTCACCCCCGCGTCGCGCATCGCCAGCAGTAGCCGGATGGTGTTGCCGACGTTATTGTCGTAATACTTGAGCGGCTCGCCGACCGATTCGCCTACGCTGATGTAGGAGGCAAAGTGCATGACGTCCGTAATGCCTTCGGCCTTCAAAAGTTTGGCGACCCATTCGCGATTTCCCAAGTCGCCTTCATAAAAGCGCGCTTCCTTTGCGACCGCGGCTCGATGCCCATTGCTTAGGTTGTCGAGCACGACTGTTTCTTCGCCGGCGGCAACAAGTCTGCGTACCATGTGCGAGCCGATGTATCCAGCTCCTCCAACTACCAAAATGCGTCGCGACATGCGCTGAGGTTAAGATGCGGCCGAGCTTTTTGCAAGAGATTTGGCTCGGTCCTAAGAGAGCATCAAATTTTCCAGAAGCCGCTGGGTATAGGGGTGTTGCGGATGGCTATAGATTGCTTCGGCCTCGCCATATTCGACTCGTTCGCCGTTATAAAGAACGGCCATGCGATCACTAAAATGTCGCACAAGCCTCAAATCGTGCGAAATAAAAAGAAAGCTCAAGCGCAACTCTTTTTGAAGAGAAAGGAGCAGATTGATGATTTGCCCTTGGATGGAAAGGTCGAGCGCCGAAACGGGTTCATCACAAATGATAAGCCGCGGCGCAAGCGCCAACGCGCGTGCTATTCCCACGCGCTGGCGTTGCCCGCCGGAGAGCTCGTGCGGGTAGCGCGCGAGGAATTCCTGTGGCAGTCCCACACGTTCCATAAGTTCGCCTATGCGCGCGGCGCGATTGCCAAGGCGGTGAATTTCGAGCGGTTCGGCAAGAATTTGGGCGAGGGTATGTTTGGGGTCGAGCGAGTCGGCGGGATCCTGAAAAATCATCTGCACCTCGCGCCGATAGGGCCGCAGTTTTGCTCCGCGCAATGCCGTGATATCTGTCCCGTCAAAAACGATTCGACCCTCCGTTGGCTCCAAAAGCCGTAAAATGGCCTTGGCCAGCGTGGATTTGCCGCAGCCGCTCTCACCGACAAGCCCCAGCGTCTCGCCTTCTCCGATTTCCAAACTGACGTTCTTGAGCGCGCGGAAAGGCTGCGCCGCCGCAGAAAGAAAACCACCCTTGCCGGCATAATCCACCGAAAGATTTTCGACTTTCAAAAGTGTTTTCACTTAAGCCCTCCGTTCTCCTCAAGATCGTCGCTGCGGCAGCATCGAACGCAGTTTTGCAACATTTGCGGGGCCTGACACGCTACCTTTGCAAATACACATCTGGGTGCAAAACGACAGCCTGAGGTGAGTTCCCAAAAGGTTGGCAGTCGTCCGGGAAGCGTTGGCAGAAGCGTTTTTGGGGCATTGCGTTCGCTGGGACGCGCGGCTAAAAGCGCTCGCGTGTAAGGATGTTGCGGCGATCCGAAAAGCGCATGTGTTGTGCCTTCTTCGACGATCTGCCCTGCATACATCACATAGGTGCGCTCGCAAAATTTTCTAACCAATCCCAAATCGTGCGTGATGAATAAAATTGCGCAACCCTCCTCGCGCTGAAGTTGCGCGAGCAGCTCCAAGATTTGCGTTTGTAGGGTCGCGTCAAGCGCGGTCGTAGGTTCGTCGGCAATGACAAGCCGCGGATGGCAAATGAGTGCCATGGCGATGAGTACGCGCTGGCGTTGACCTCCGGAGAGCTCATGCGGATAGTCGCGCAACCGTTTATTTGCGTTGGCGATTCCCACCCGTTCGAGCATTCGCTCTGCTTTTTCAAGCGCGGCTTTTTTTGAAATCTTTTCGTGCAGCAGTAGTGGCTCGGCGACTTGTTCGCCAATGCGCATGACGGGATTGAGTGCGCTCATAGGCTCCTGAAAGATCATTGAGATCTCCTTGCCTCTGACGCCGCAGAGTTGTTTTTCTGCCATCTTTAAAAGGTCGCGCGGTTGCGTTTTATCCCACAGCCGGATTTCCCCGCTTAAAATATTTCCGATCGGCTGCGGTAGCAACCGCAAGACCGAAAACGCCGTCGCGCTTTTGCCGCAACCGCTCTCGCCCACAAGCCCGACCGTTTCGCCCTGTCCTATTTGCAGCGAAACGCCCTCGACGGCGCGCATCATCCCGCGCGGCGTCTCAAAGCCGACCGAGAGGTTTTCTATTTCGAGGAGTTTTTCCATTGGTCAAAAATAAGGGGAGTGTTTTCAAAAGTCCGGCCCTCGTTGCGTGCGCGGAACGTCTCTTCTTGAGCGGCTTCGTCCAGCCACAGCAGATCCGAAGCTCCCAGACCCGTCTTGACGTCAAAGCCTTCCGGAAAGCGCACCCAGCGCCAAAAGCCCATACGATAATTCGTCCGCATAAAGGCGGGGATAAAACAGCTCTGCGCGTCAAGGCGTTCTTGCAGCTCCCATGAGATTTTCCGGATTTCCTCTTCGTCCGTGGAGGTGTCGTAGCGTTCGATGAGGGCGTTAATTTCCGCATCGTCGAGATTGCATAAATTGTTTGTTTGAGGCTTGGCGTTCACGCCGTGAAACATCTCCCAATAACGCGGGAAGCGCTCGGCCGAGACGGCAAATCCCATGAAGGCCGCCTGATGTTTTTTCTCGCTGGTTTTCTTGAACGCGGTCGTGGGGTCGAGGATTTCAAGATTGAGTTCCACGCCCGCCTTGAGCGCCTCCTCTTTCAAAATCATGAGCGCGCCGCTTAAGGGTCCTTCGCTCGCGGTGAGCGTGATTGAAAGCCGCGAGCCGTCCGCGCTTCGCAAAATCCCGTCGTTTCCGCGTTGCGCAAAGCCCGCGAGCGCAAATTCTTTTGCTGCCAGCTCCAAGTTGAAATTTTGCGGTTGGATGTGGGAATTGGTGAATTTGCCATAGCCCTGCGCGTAGCCGGGTAGCCGTTCATAATCCCCACGAAAGAAAAACGACAGGACGCGTTCCCAGTTGAGCGCCGCAGCCAAACCGCGCCTGACGTGTACGTCTTTTAAAAGCGCGTCCCCCACGTTAAGATAAAGTCCCCACGTTGGGCGCGGCAGATCGTTATAGAACGTTGCGCGCTGGATATAGCCGCCTTTGACGGCGGGAGCCTTTGGCGCACGATCATACCAATACTCGGGCAAGTTCAAAAAGAACATGTCGATCTCCCCGGCCAAGAAAAGCTCAAATGCCTTGTTGGGGTCTCTGACGACGGTAAAAATGAGGTTTTCTGGATTGAACCGATGAGCCAAGAAGGGCTTTTCATTTGCCCACCAGTTTTTGACGCGCCGGAGCGTGACCGAGCGCCCTTTGCGCAAATCCGCAGGCCGAACCTCGTAGGGACCGGTGGTGGGCTCAAACTTCCATTGATAGCGGCTGGGATAGTCGTCGCCAAGCTCCGCGTAAAATTGCCGCGGCATCGGCCGCAACCCTCCGGCCTTTTCCAAGAAGTCTGGGCGTGCGCGCGGAAGCGTGATGGCTATGGTAAAATCATCGTAGCGGGTGATGGCCTTGTACTCCGTCGCGTAAAAGTTGTTATACCACGGGTCATGGATGTGCGGGCTCCGGAAAAAGAAAAACGCAAAGAAATAATCGGCGGAGGTGATTTCTTCCCCATCGCTAAACCGCGCGTCAGGGTCCAAACGAAAATAGACCGTCGTTTTATCGTCACTTACCGCCCATTCTTTTGCGAGCGAAGGTAGCGCCACCTCCGGGTCATTGGGGTGGAGCGAAAGCAGCGAAAGCGCATTGGAATCCAAAATGACGCTGCGGAAACTGCCGTTGGAGTCGGGGCCGACCACGCGCAGCGTACGGGGAAAGTCGGCGATAAAATCGCGCAGCGTTCCTCCGACTACCGCTCGCGAGTCTGCCCAAGGAGCAACGCCTTCGGCCCGCTGCCAACGCAAATCTTTGGGCAGATCTTTGGGCGCGGCAAAAATAAAAAACTCCGGATGCGCCTGATAATACGCCTCCGCTTCTGCCAATGCGTCATTGGGTTCTTGAACCATCTGCGGCGCACAGCCCGCCAAAAGCGCGGCGCTGGCAAGAATGACTGGGCACAAAAAACACATAGGCTACTTGTATCTCAAGATGGCTTTGGGGTCAAAAGCTTCGCGCAGGGCGTTGCCGATAAGGGTGAGTAAAATAAGAATAAGAGCCATCGCAACCGTCACCGAGACGACAATCCACGGCGCGTGCAGGGCGGCCGAACCCGTCCGTAAAAGCTCCCCCCAGCTTGCCTCTGGCGGGCGTAGACCGAAGCCCAAAAAATCCAGCGACGTGAGGGTGGTGATGGCTCCGACTGCCTGAAACGGCAAAAAGGTCAAGAGGATCGTCATTAGCTGCGGCAACAGGTGGCGCGTGATAATCCGCCAATCCGAAGCACCAGCCGCGCGCGCTGCCAGAACAAAGTCGCGGGTTTTGTCGCGAAAGGCGAGGGTGCGCACAAAAGCCGCGATGCCCGTCCAACCAAACAGGAGCGAAATAAAGACCAACCACAAAAGATTTGGCGTGATGATCGACGCCACGATCATTACCACATATATAAAGGGGATATTGCTCCAGATTTCAATGAGGCGCTGCCCCAGGAAATCAAAAGCGCCGCCATAATATCCGAAGGTGATCCCCAAAAGCGTCCCAAAGACAAAAAGCCCCGCCAAAAAGAGTGCCGCAAAAACAAGCGCGTTGCGGTATCCGTAAACAAGCCGCGCAAAAATATCGCGTCCCAGCGGATCTGTTCCCAAAAGCGTCCGATGCGCAAAGTCGGGAGGCGTGGGGGCCCAGCCATCGGGTCGATAGCTTTGCAACGCATTTTCGGTGGGGTTGTAAGGGATGAGCGGCAAAACGACGAATCCTGTTTTTTCTTCGGAGAACTTTTGCGCGAGCTTTCGATAGTCCGCCTCATAATCGTAATTCTCTCCAAAATTTCGCCCGGCAAGCTGCCCTTGCAAAAGCGGGAAGAAAAGCTTGCCGCGATAGCCCACCAAAAGTGCGCGATTGCCTATCCACAGTTCCGCAAAAAGCGACAAAACAGTAATGGCGGCCCAGAGGACAAACGCCACGCCCCCTTGCCTCCAAAAGACCTCTCGAAAGCGGCTAGCCATTCGCATTCCTTTCAAAGCTCACGCGCGGATCGACCGCCGCTACCAGCAAGTCAGAAATGACATTTCCTACAAGCATTAGCAGTGCCCCAATAAGCAAGATCGCCATGACGACAGGATAGTCGCGCTCAAGCGTTGCCGTGTAGCCCAGAAGCCCAAAGCCATCAATGTCGAAGAGCGTCTCTATAAAAAACGATCCCGAAACAAAAAGCGTGATGTTTTGGCCGAAGTTGGTTGCCAGAGGTATCAGCGCGTTTCGGAGCGCATGCCGGAAGAGCGCCTTGCGCGAGGGCATCCCTTTGGCCGCAGCGGTGCGCATAAAGTCGGCAGCCAAAACCTCAATCGTTGAGTTTTTGACGACCATCGTAAGCATCGCGAGCCCCCCCATCAGATAGCAACTCATCGGCAAAACGGCGTGCCACGCCAGATCAACCACCTTTCCCCAGGCGCTCAGCTCGTCAAAGTTAGGGCCGACGAATCCTCCCGAAGGAAACATCCCTCCGCGCGTGGCCAACAGTACCACAAGCAGGCTCCCGATGACGTAACTTGGCAACGAATACCCCAAAAGCAAAATTGCCGAGGTCCCCTTGTCTAGCGCGCTTCGGTGCCTAATCGCTTTGAGGACTCCCAGCGGCACGCATACCCCATAGGTAATAAGCAGCGTCAAAATTCCGTAAAAGGCCGAGATGGGCAGCCGGGCCGCAATGAGGCCGGCGACTGGCTCATTGTAGCGCGTGCTCTCTCCCAGATCTCCCCGCGTGATTTTCCCCAGCCAGCTTGCATAGGCGGCATACCACGGCTTGTCCAGTCCGTAATACGACCGCAATTGCTCAATTTGTTCTTCCGAAAGAGCCGCCTGACCGACTCCCGTGCGGGTCGTTGCGCGACCTTCGGTATTCCCCAGTTGCGCCTGCATAAGCGCTTGTTCGAGAGGCCCTCCCGGGACCATCCGCGTAAGCGCAAAGACCAGCAGGGTCACCCCAAAGAGCGTCAGGGGGATAAAGCAAAGGCGTTTAAGAAAGTATTTGCGCACGGAAGAATAGACTAAGCTGTATTGCGCGCATGATCCAGAAATTATTAATTGGATGAAATTAGGATTCAATAGATTTCTCTAATAACTTGATTAAATTTTTCTTAACAACGAATGTATTTTCCCGTAATGCTTGGTGAAGGATCGGGTAGGTTTCAAACCAAAGTTTATATGTCAAAACAATCATTAAAGGTTCGTTTGTGGACCAACACCTCCATACTGCTGTCGGCTCTCTTGATAGTTGGAGCCGTCGGCATTTATGCCCTCTGGAACAACGTGCAGGCATTTGGCACCTACGGTCGCTATGTTAGCCTCGTTGAACAGGCAAGCGCCATAGAATCCAATATTCTGAACGCGCGACTTCAGAATATGGCCTTCTACAGGACCAACGACGACGCGACAGCCGCAAAAGTTGAATCATTCAATAAAGTGGTTGCCGAATCGTTGGCAACAGTCGAAAAGATGGCTGAAGCCAAGGCGCATCAGGGCAAGTTGGACCAGATCCATGCGGCCTTGCAGACTTACACGAATGCTTCGGCGCGCTTGCGCTTTGTAACGGCAGAGTATGTGAAGTCCGAGGCATTATTGTTTAAGCAGGGAGCTCCCGTCTGGACGGCTGTAAGTCTGTTTGTCGAGAAGGTTAGGGGCTCTCAAGATCCCGAATACATTGAGGCTTGTGCCAATTTACGGATGCTGATGGCAGAAGCTCGCATAGGCGTTTTACGGTTCATGAGTTCAAATTCGGTTGAAACACGCGATGCGGCCCTTGCGGAGCTAAAAAAGGTCGATGAGATGGTGCAGAAGGGAGAGCAGTATGCGGGAAAGCACGGGCATGAGTCAGCCCTTCAATCTTTCAAAACCGAATACGCCTCCTACAAAGGCTATTTCGGCGATATGGTGAAGCACGCATTTGAAAAGTGGGAAATCATCAATGGTACAACTATTCCCGTTGGTGCCAAAATTCTGGAACTTGGCGTGCAGTTGCGCATGAGCGCCTTAGAAGACGAGGCGGCCCTCAACAAATCAACCGTTGAGCGCAACAATGTATTGATGCGCTCCATTATTTCGGTGCTAGTCATTGCGGTTATTATAGCGACCATCTTTGCTGCGCTTTTGGCGAATTCCATTGTCCGTAATATCCAGACTGTCATCGAAGGTCTTGCGACCTCCAGCCAGTCAGTAGGCTCTGCCTCTGGCGAGATTGCCTCTTCTTCGCAGGCTTTGGCTGAAGCCTCTTCCGAGCAAGCGGCCACGGTCGAGGAAACATCGGCTTCGATGGAAGAGATTTCCTCGATGGTCAAAACGAATACGACCGCTGTCGAACAGGTCAGCGAGCGTGCGGTCGAGGCCAATAAGGCTTCCCGCGAAGGTCTTTCCAAGATGCACGAGCTTGAAGGCAAATTGACGCTCATCCGCGAGGCTGGCAGTGCGCTGCGCGAAGCGATGAGTCGCATTAGTCAATCCTCCAAAGAGGTTGCGGTTGTGGCCTCGACAATTGACGAGATTGCTTTCCAGACCAACCTGCTTTCGCTGAATGCGGCGGTTGAAGCTGCCCGCGCGGGCGAAGCGGGCGCGGGATTTGCGGTTGTTGCGGGAGAGGTGGGTCAGTTGGCCCAGCGCTCCGCCAGCAACGCTACACAGACCACCCAGCTTATTGGCCAGGCGGCAGAAAGCTCCAAAGCGGGCGTTGTTGCTTCCGACGAGGTCATCAAGAGCCTGGGCGAAGCAACGCTACTCTTCGAAGAGGTGACCAAGGTTTTCAATACCATTGCCACCCAGGTTGAGGACGTCAGCCGTCACTCCGAAGAGGTCAAACAGGCTTCCACCCAGCAGGCCGCAGGCATCGACCAGATCAATACGGCGGTTAGCCAGCTCGATCAAGTCATCCAGCAAAACGCCGCCACTTCCGAGGAGTCTGCGGGTGCAGCCGCCCAGCTTTCCACTCAGGCCGACCAGCTCCGTCGCTATGTCGAGCAGCTTAAGGAGGAGGTCTACGGGACAAGGGGGCTCACGAGCTCCTTTGAAGCCGCAGCGGCTCCGGAAGCCGGCCAGCCGCGGATGTTCCCTGAGGCCCCCAAGGGACCTGCCAAGCCGGCGCTCTTGCGGCCGAATATTCCTTCCCGCGCGGCTCGTTCGGCATTTACGCCGGCTCCCGCAATTAAGAAAGGCGCGCCCAAGTCGAATTAGTAAGCGTGCGACTTTCTTTTGGGCTACTGTTTTTGATGCTGGCGCAGCTTTTTATGGCTGCGCCGGCTTTTTGTTCCGAGAAACGCGCGCAGGGCGACGTTTATCAGCAGTTGCGTCGCTTTTTCCCGCGGGCGCAGTGGCGTTTTTTCGATAGAAATTACGAAGGTCTTTCGGCTCGGGCGTTCACGGAGGATTTTCTTCCCGAGTTTTCGTCTTATCTCAAGGGGCGCGGTTTAAGGGGGATCTCCCCCGGTTTTTCCGAGCGGCAATACGCCGAGCTGTGCAAGACCCAGCTTTCGCTTTGGCTTTTGCGCCGCTATCGTCGTTCTTCCGAAGCGGCGGTGGCCATTCTTGTTGCCGACGAGCAAAAGCGTGCGCTACAGCCAGAGTTGCCCACAGGCTGGCTTCTGTTGGAACTTGACGGAGCTTGGGTTGTTTTTGACGCCGCGCGTTTTACGCTTACGCCCCTCGAGAATTTCCCTCATTGCGACGCGATCGCTGCCGTACAGTTTTAAGGCAGTTTCAATCTATCAGCACCAACTCATTTTCGCCGACCCAGCCAAAAAGCTCGATAACATCATTATTTTTCAGGTTGATGCAGCCTCCGCTAAAGGGCGTGCCCACTTTTGCCTCGTGGTTCGTGCCGTGAATGTAAATTTTACGCGCGTACGAATCCCGATGTTCTCCCTTGTTTTTCCCTGCTTCCAAGCCCTCCAGCCACATGATGCGGCTGGTAATAAGATTGGGAGTGTCGGGCTCCGGTTTTTCAAAGATTTTCCCCGTATTCTCCCTTTTTACGAATATCGTCCCTTCTGGCGCTCCCTCTCCGATTTTTTCCGCCACGCGATGAAGCCCTAGAGGCGTGCCGTTCGAGCCATAGGCGCAGCTGGGCGGATTGGCGGAGGTGCTGCAAACAAATTCTCGTGCGATTTTTTCGCCTTCATAGGCGTACAGCCGTTCCTCTTGGATGCTTACAAAAACCCATCGCTTTGAGGGCTCCACCCCACACAAGGCGCATTTGGCCACAAAAAAATCAAAACGCGGGTCACTCATGGCAAAAACTGGACGGCAAGGGATTGACTCGGCCTGCGGGCCGAGCTCTTCGAGCGCTCGCCAAGGCTCGCGTCTGAATTGCTGCTGCAATTCATCAAACCCCTTTCAGGGCTTCTCATCGGAGTCCCTTGCATATTGGAAGTTTGGACGGCAAGGGATTCGAACCCCTGACCCCCTGCGTGTAAAGCAGATGCTCTAACCGCTGAGCTAGCCGTCCGTTGCCAGCCATTCTAAGCCCAACACCTTTGCGGCCTCAATGCTTATTTGCCCTCCGCCTAAAATTCCGCTAAGGTCTTTCCATGCAAAACGACTCGCTCGAAGTCTCCATCAAAGCCGTGGCACCCGCCGCCGAAGGCTGTGCGGTCTTTTTGGGCGCGCCCAAAAAGATTTTCGTCATCTATGTTGATTCGTCGGTGGGCCAATCGCTTTCGTTGGCCTTGAGTACCGTCAAAAAGGAACGTCCGCTTACCCACGACCTGATGACCAATATTTGCGCAGGTTTTGGCATTTCTTTCGAGCGCATGGTAATAAACGATGCGCTTGGTACAACCTTTTACGCACGCATTATTCTCAAAATGGATAACGAGCTGGGCACAAAGATTGTCGAAGTGGACGCGCGACCTTCCGATGCGATGGTTTTGGCGTTAAATGCCGGCAAGCCGATCATGGCTGCCGCTAGTCTTCTCGAGAAGGTCGAGGATGCGACGGCGCTTATGCACAAGCTGACTCTCAAGCGCCCGCGTCCTTGAGAATTGCCGCTATCGTTTTTTTCGTCTAAGCTTTGTCTAATGCGCCCGCCGCCCTTCGATCTGCAAAGTCCTTTTTCTTTGGCGCCGATGTGCGATTTTGTGCGCCTCGGGCGCTATATCGCGCAAGTTGGCGCTCCAGAACTCTTTCACATCGAATACGTTCGGGTCCACGAGCATACCGCGTGGGATAAGGACTGGCTTTCCTTCATCGAGGAGTATGGGACAAAATGTCGCATCATTGCTCAATTGATTGGCCGCGAACCGGAATATTTTAAGAAAGGCGCTGAATTCCTGCAAAAGCTGCCTGTTTCTGGCGTTGATCTCAACCTAGGTTGTCCGGCTCCGAAAATTTACAAACAGAATGTAGGTGGCGGCCTTTTGCGCGAGCTGGAGACGGTTGAGCGCATCCTTGCGGCCTTGCGCGAGGCGGTAGCACCTCCTTTGACCTTGAGCGTCAAATTGCGTCTGGGTTTCCGCGAGCCGGACGCTTGGCAGGGTGTTTTGCAACTCCTTGATAAATATCAGGTTGACTTCTGTACGGTGCACCTGCGGACCGTTGCGGATGGCTACCACGCCCCTGTACGTTTCGAGTTGGCGCGCCAAATTGTTGCGGCGGCTCCGTGCCCGGTTATCCTCAATGGCGACATCCAGACGGCATCGCAAGGTTTTACACTTGTAAAAGAAACGGGGGCTTGGGGTGTTTCGGTGGGGCGTGCGGCGATTCGCTATCCGTGGATTTTCGCCAAAGCTGCCGCGCTTCGTGAAGGCCGCGCCTTCAAGGCGTCAACCTTTGCCGATGCCTACGACTACTTCTGTTGGATTGTAAAAAATTGCGCCTCCATAGGCCCCATGAAGGGCTACTTGAATTTCCTTGGGCTTTCGGTTGATCCGAATGGGATTTTTCTCAAGTGCATGCGCGAAGCTCGGACGCCCGACGAGCTTTTACAATTAGGGAAGGACTGGTTCTTGCCCCGCGCCGACGAAGTTTTCCCCGAAGCCCCCCATGAGCGCCTTTACGCCCGCCCGAGCATGGAAAAACCGAAGGCCGATCACCCGAACGCGCGAGCCGCCGAGGGTTACGAGGACGAAGGATAATTCGCTTTCCGGTAGCCTTTAGAAAATCAGATCAGCTTACCCGCGAGAGACCTCCTTCTTGGGTGTGCTGTTTTTTGCGTAAGCGCGGAGGATCTCAGCAGCTCCGAAACTCTTGTTTTTTGAAAACTTTAAAAGGTGTGATACAATAGAGAGATGGCCAAAGATCATTATATTCCAAGATTTATACTAGAAAGCTGGCGAAACCCAGCGAAAGGAAATAACATCTGCATTTTCCATAAAGACTATGGGAAATCATTACCTAAGGGGCCCAAGGGTATTTGTTTTGAAGAAGATCTGTATGGGAGTACTGAAGGTTTCTTTAAAGAATTAGATGACAAGGCGGCTAAGATTTTGGAAAAGATTAGGTCGTTGAGAAAAGATGGACTTGTTGAGATAAAGAATTTCGGTGAAGAGAAAAAGATGTGGGCTGGATTTGTTTTGTATATGTTGCTAAGAAACCCCTCTAAATTAAAAATTCTTAGAGAAAAATATTTAAGAGGACTTCCGATGCTTACAGCTGAGCAAATAAAGAAACTTTCGCAATATCAATTGAAAGAGCTTATTAACGAGAAGAACATAGAAGATCTGATGCCATTTGCGTTTTGCTTTTTTGATTTCAGAAAAAGCAAGCATCGGCTTATTATTGGCGATGATCCTCTTATCTTTAAGCCAAATGATTTACTTGCCACAAAATGTCGGATTATACTGCCGCTAGGGCCTAAGGAGGCTTTTATTGCAGTTAAGACAGACGAGCCTATTGTTTTCAAGAATCAAACGACAATTATTTGTCAGTTGAATAGGGAATTAGCCAAACAGGCATCTCAGCGCATCTATATGTTTGAAGAAAGAGACGTTTCGGATTCATTTTTAAAAGACTATTTCTATAAGAAACAGATCCTCCAAAATTCAAACTAAGGTAATATTCTCCCTCTCTTTTCCTTTACTCCCGCCCCTTAATTTGTTACGCTCTTTCCTATGTCCGACGACACCCCCATGTTCCGGCAATACAAGGAGATTAAGGCCAAATTGGCGCCCGGAACGCTCCTGCTTTTCAGGCTTGGGGACTTTTTTGAGATGTTCGACGATGATGCGCGCATGGCGGCTAATATCCTCGGCCTGACCCTCACCGCCCGCCACGAGCGCCCCATGGCCGGTATTCCCCACCACGCCGCCGAGGGCTACATCAAGAGGCTTCTTGATTCAGGCAAAAAGGTTGCGGTTTGCGACCAGCTCGAAGAGGCGCGTCCGGGCAAACTTGTCCAGCGCGCCCTGACGCGCGTTTTTACCCCTGGCACTGCGATAAATGCCGAACATCTCGAAGCCTCTCACAATCAATATCTTTTGGCTCTTTCTGTCTCTAAAAGCTCCACGGGACTTACCCTTGCGGCCAGCTGGATGGAGCTTTCAACGGGCGAGTGGGCGGCTGCCGCGCATGCCTCGATTGACGACTTTCTAACCTATTTGACGCTGCTTCAGCCTGCCGAGCTCATCATCCCCGAAACGGGCCTGCCCGCCGGTATCAAGGAGCGACTCATCGAAAATCTGCCCTCGCTTTCGGTCTCGGAGCTGCCAGAGAGCTTTTTCGAGCCTCTGGGCGCCAAGCGAATTTTGTGCGAAGCCCTTCACGTTGCGACTTTGAAGGGTTTTGGGCTCCCCGACGACCATCCTGCGATTGGGCCTGCGGGTGCCCTTTATTCTTACGCCAAACAGGCTCTTTGCGCGGCTCCGGCCAATCTTTGCGAGCTCAAGCTCCACCGCTTCGAAAATCGGCTGCTTTTGGATGCCAATACGGCGCGCCAGCTCGAAATTTTCCGCGCGCTCGATGGCGGCCGGCAGGGGTCGCTCATAAATGCGATGGACGCCACCATGACCGCTGCGGGCGGGCGTCTTTTGGAGCGAACGTTGCGCGCGCCCTCCTGTGACAAGGCGACTCTTTTGGCGCGACTTGCGGCAGTCGAGGCTTTTGCCTCTCAGCCCGAAGGCTTGCGCGAGTTACGCGAATTGCTTTCGCTTTTGCGCGACCTGGAGCGGATTTTGGGACGGCTGCAAAATCGTCTGCGCACTCCACGGGAGCTGGCTGCCGTGCGCGATACTTTGCGGGCGCTTCCGCGGCTGAAGGCCCAGGTGGAGCGCTTTGAGGCGGGGGCGGTCGGCTGGATTTCGAGCGCCATAGACCCGCATGCCGCTCTTTGTACGCGGCTGGGCGCGGCGCTGGAAGAGGAACCCAATAATGCGCTTGCGGAGGGTGGGGCCATTCGTCCGGGCTTCGATGCCGAGCTGGACCGTCTCAAATCGCTCTCGGCCAATCACAAGATTTGGATTGCCGAGCTGGAACGTCAGGAGCAGGAGCGCACGGGGATAAAAAGCCTCAAGGTGCGCTACAACCAGAATTTTGGGTTTTTTATCGAAATTACCAAGGCCAACCTCGCGCGTGTCCCAACCGATTACATCCGGCGCTCAACCACGGTGAATGGCGAGCGTTTTGTGACTCCCGAGTTGCAGGAGCGCCAAAAGGAGATCCTTTCGGCCGAGGGAGATGCCATCCGGCGCGAAATTGAACTTTTCGAGGGGCTTGTGGCGGAGGTCGTTGCCCATGCCGATACGCTCCGCCAAACCGCAACGGCCCTGAGCTGGTGCGATTTGCTTTGCGCCTTTGCCTTTAATGCGCGCAAGTGGAACTATGTGCGGCCCATCTTGACCGAAGATGCGCGCTTGGAGATTGTTGAGGGGCGCCATCCGGTTGTGGAGCAGGCGCTTGCGGCAAGCGAGGACGGAAATGAGCGTTTCGTGCCCAATGATACGCGGATGGCGTCGGAAAATGAGCAAATTTTGCTTATTACCGGGCCGAATATGGCCGGGAAAAGTACTTATATTCGCCAGGTAGCGCTCATAGTGCTCATGGCGCAGGTGGGGTCATTTATTCCGGCAAAATCTGCCGTAATAGGGCTGGCGGATCGGATTTTCTCGCGGATTGGCTCGTCGGATGCCCTCGCGCGAGGCGAATCGACCTTCATGGTCGAGATGACCGAGACGGCGTATATTTTACGTTCGGCGACCCCAAAAAGCCTGATCGTTTTGGACGAAATTGGCAGAGGGACAAGCACTTATGACGGTCTCTCGATTGCGTGGGCGTGTGTGGAGTATCTGCATGCGCACCCGCGCGAAGGGTCTCGGACGCTTTTTGCCACGCATTATCATGAGCTGACGCGGCTTGAGAAGAGCTTGCCAAGATTGCGTAACTATACGGTCGCCGTCAAAGAATGGGGCAATAAGATTATATTTGTGCGCCAAGTTGTCCCGGGTACGGCCGATCGCAGCTACGGCGTGCATGTGGCGCAGTTGGCGGGGCTGCCTGCGTCGATTATCGCGCGGGCTAATCAACTGCTGGAGACGCTCGAAGCGACCGCCAAAGCTCCCAAAGCCAAATCCGAAAAGCGCGACGAGGCGCAAATGGGACTGTTTTAGCCTATTAGTGCTTAAGCCCTACCGTTTTTACAATGTCGTGGAAGGCGAGGCCCGACTCGAGCAAAAAGACTTCGGAATGCTCTTCGGCATGGGTGCGGCGTTTTTCTATCTCATCCGAGTGGCTTCGATAAACCTTTGCCGAGTCTCCAAACATATGGTTGCCAATTTGTTGCCACGATTTTTCGTAAATATCCTTATGCCAGTAGGGCTTTTTCCCATTTTTGAAAACCAGAAGCGAGTAATAGTGATCCGCGCCATCGGTAATGTCTGGAAGCGTGCCTCGACAGGCCAGTTCAGTGAGTAGAAGGGCGTTTTTGTATTGCGGATGCTGTACGAGGATCCCCGTTTTGGCCGTGAACGCTTCAACGGGGGCCGTGTTGCCGGCGCCATAGGCGTCGGTTACATCGTTGGCGGCGCTAAATTGCCGATACTGGATGGCGGCTTGGTAAAAACAATCTTGGTTCCAGCCCGCGCGGTTTTGGATGACATTCATGACGGCCTGCATGCCACGAAGACCTTCGCCGCCGGCTTCTCCGACAAGAATACCCGCAATAACCGCCTTTTCGTCGAGAGAAATGCGGGCCTCTTCGTAGGGCTGCAAAGTCTCGATTTCTTTGCCAAGCTTTTCGGAAACAGCTGAAGTTGAAGGATTTTCGTTTGTCGGTTCGGCGGAGGGAGGAGGTGCTTCTGGAGCTTCTGGGGCGCTGGCTTTGAGAAAATCGCGGCGGGTGATGGCCGAGGCTGTTTTAATCGGCTTAACCGCTGCGGAGGAGGCGGAAGGCGCCTGATTTAGGACGTACTTCCAGCCGCCCAGTAGGAGTGAAGCGGCGGCAAAAAGGGCGCTGCGGCGCGAGAATTTTGGGTCGCAGCCGCCAAGAAAGTATCGAATCCCGCCTCTGCGGCGCAAAGTCGGCTCGGTGGAGATGATTTTTTTACGTTTGGATACAGACATGGGAAATTCCTTTTTACAGCGCAAGTAATAGACAATTATTAACCAGAAAATACTGAAAATCAAGAACGCTTCGCATTATTTTCCCCAACGGCGGAAAATGGCGTCTTCTTCGCACTCAATCTCGAAATTCATCGAGGGTATCTCTACGCGCGCGGCGTGTAAAAGCAGACGTTTGGCCTTGAGCTGGCGGTTGAGTGCAAAATTGCCGTAGGTGGCGTCGCCAACGATGGGGAGTTTGCGTTGGGCGCATTGGATGCGGAGTTGGTGGGTGCGGCCCGTCAGGGGGCGTAATTCCAGAAGTGCCGAAGGGATAGGGGTTTGAAAAGTTCTTAAGACGTGCATTTGGGTCTCGGCAGGGGCGCCGCCGCCGATGGCTCCGCGAACTCCGCGTCCTTCGATATCACGGTGTTTGGTGAGTTTGTCGCGCCAAAGTTCTTGTTTTTTCTGCGGCAGATTAGCGACGATCGCGACATAGGTTTTTTTGACGCGCTGTGAGCGCAAAAGCTCTTTGACCTTTTCGGCAAGACTTGCGTTGGGAGTGCCGAGGATCACGCCGCTGGTGGGGCCGTCGAGCCGATGCAGTAAAAAAAAGGGGCCTTCGTCTGTCTGATAGGCTTCCGTTTTGAAATCGTAGGGGGCAATGATGAGGCTGCGAGCTTCTTCTCCGGCCTTATTCGGGTGTGAAAGGACTCCCGCGGGTTTTGAAAATGCCCAAAGCCCTTCCTGTGAAATTGTTAAAACCTCTACACCTTCGCCGAGTTGCATTATTTTCCCTCCGCTTTCATCTTTTTTACAATTTCGACCCAGTCGCCAACGGCCTCGGAGATATTATCCCGGACCGCTATATAGCTTTGTAAATTGCCGCCCCAAGGATCCGCGACCTCTTTGCCGTGCTCGCGGTGTTCTCTCCAGAGGCGTACGGGGGTTGGGAGCTGGCCGTATTCTTCTTCGATCGCGATTTTGTGCATGGTAGTCATCACCAAAACAAGCGAGGCGCTCTCCATAATCGAGCGGGTGAGCGGCTGACTGCGATGGGCCAAAAGGTCGTAGCCTTTTTCGGCCATTGCCTTAACCGCATAGGTCGAAGCCGGGGAACCCTCGTAGGCGCAAATTCCCGCCGAATGAATCTCTGCCTCGACTCCGGCGTCCGCAAGCGCCTTCTGCAGAAAAGCTTCCGCCATCGGGGAACGGCAGATGTTCCCTGTGCAGACGCAAAAAATCGGACCCATAGAACCATTCTAGCCCAAACGCCGCGCAAAGAGAAGGAAAAAGCGACAGTCAAGCGGCTGAAATGCGCTGGCAGGGGCTTAGAGCGTGTTCAGAATCTCTTCGCCATATTGCGCCGCATAATTTGCTGATAAACAATAATGAGCGGCGCCCTTCGGGTTGGGCGCTTTTGTGTTTTGGCGGCGTTTCTCGTTCGCATTTCGGGCTTCTAGCCCGTGTTGCTCACTCGAAGAACCCCGATTTCATCGGGGTTTGGCCTTGCCAAAACGCCAAAATCATCCCAACAATACTGCCAAATAGATTCTAAACACGCTCTTGTGGGGATTGCTTTTAGGGCCGTAGAGAATTACTTTCGGGAAGTTTATGAAAGAAACGTCTTTGTTTGAGGACTTTGAGAAAACAGGCTATGAGGCTTGGCGGGCTGCCGCCGAGGAAACATTGGCGGGAGCGCCCTTTGAGAAAAAACTCTGCACGCAAACTCCCGAGGGGATTTTATTGCAGCCCATTTACAATGCCGCCGATGCGGAAAAATGCGGCGCCGGAGCGGAACTGCCCGGGTGGGGAAACTTTGCGCGGGGCGCAACCGCTGCGCCGTATCTGGCCGAAGGTTGGCAGATTGCGCAGGAGATTTTTGCCACCAGCCCCAGCGAATGGAACAAATTGGCGCTGGAGGCTTTGAATCACGGACAGACGGCGCTTTTGATGGCGGCGGGCGGCTTTAAGGCCGAGGCAAATTTTGATGCGGCCTTCCGCGATATTGTCTTGAGCGCGGTGCCGCTTTATTGGAAATGTTTGCCGGTAGCCGAGGCACAAGACTTTATCGGGCGTTTGGCGGCCTATGCGGCGCGGGTGGGAGTGGATGCGGCAACGCTTAAGGGAGGCTTTGAGCTGGACGCGGTGGCCGAAGAACTGCGCGGAGGGACGGCCTGTTCTTTTGCGGAGCTTGCGGAAATTTTTAAGGCAAACACTTTCCCGCAAATGGCTGTGATGGGAATCTCGGCTGTGGGCATCGCGGATGCGGGAGGCACGGCTGTACAGGAGTTAAGTTATGCGCTCGGAGCAACCGTCGAGATGCTTCGACAGCTGGAAGCAGAGGGCGTGCCGCCGCAGACGGTGCTTGCGCGCACGCGGTGGTGCTTTTCCGTCGGGCAGAATTACTTTATTGAGGTGGCCAAGTTTCGCGCCGCGCGGGTGCTGTGGGCGAACTTGCTTGAGGCGTATGGCCTCAAAAATATCCCGCCACGCCTGCACGCGCGCACGGGGAGGATGAATAAAACGCTCTACGATCCGCACGTTAATATTCTGCGAGCCTCGATGGAGGCTTTTGCGGCCGTGGTTGGGGGCGTCGAGAGCCTTTCCGTGGAGCCTTTTGATCGCCTGTTTCGGACGCCGGAGGTCCTCTCGCAGCGCTTGGCGCGCAATGCGCAGGTTATTTTGCGCGAGGAGTGCGAGCTGGACAAAATCGTGGATCCGGCGGGAGGCGCGTATTTTATTGAAACGCTGACGACGCAACTCGGTGAGGCAAGTTGGAAGCTCTTTCAGGAAGGCGAGAAACAGGGCGGCATTTTGGCGCAAGTGCGTTCGGGTGCCTTGCAAAAGGAAATTGCCGCGGCTGCCGCCGAGCGCGCCAAGCGTTTTGGCCAGCGCCGCGACGTGCTGGTGGGGACGAATCTTTATGCGGTTGTGGACGAAAAGCCGATAGGAGAGGTTTCTTTGGCGAAAGCTGGCGCGGCCGTGTTCCGGCTGAGCGCTCCCTACGAAGAGTTGCGCGCCTCGGCGGCCACCGTTAAGCCGAAAGTGTTTCTTTGCACGATGGGGCCCTTGCGCGAACACAAGGCGCGCGCGGATTTTGTGCAGGCGTTTTTGGAGGCGGGGGGGATTAACGTGATTTATCCCAAGGGGTTTGAGACGTCCGCCGAGGCGGCGAGGGCCGCTGCAGAAAGCGGCGCCAAGGTGGCGGTCATTTGCTCGACCGATGAGCTTTATCCGGCTCTTGTGCCAGAGGCTGCCAAGGCGCTCAAAACGGCATCACCGCAGATGCAGGTTTATTTGGCGGGGCAGCCCGCCGCAGAATACGAGCCCGCCTATCGGGCAGCCGGTATGGACGATTTTATTTCCATCCGCAGCAATCACCTCGAAACGCTCAAAAAGATTATCACGCTCTACGCTTAAAAATATGGCTATTCCCAACTTTGCAGAAATACCTTTCAAAACCGCCACGGGCGAGACGCCCTCGTTTGAAAAGTGGCAGCAGGATGTCGAGCGCCAGACGGGGCGCAAACTCGACGAACTTTTGACGCGGACGATGGAGCAAATTGACGTGAAGCCGCTCTACACGACGCAGGACGCCAAGGGCTTGGAGCATGTGGGTTTTACTGCTGGTTTGCCGCCCTACTTGCGCGGGCCCTATGCGACGATGTATGTGGGACGACCCTGGACGGTGCGACAGTACGCGGGGTTTTCGACGGCGGAGGAATCGAATGCGTTTTATCGGCGCAACTTAGCCGCCGGACAAAAGGGTCTTTCGGTGGCGTTCGACTTGGCGACGCACCGCGGTTATGACAGCGATCACCCGCGTGTCGTCGGAGACGTGGGAAAAGCGGGGGTGGCAATCGACTCGATTTTGGACATGAAAATTTTGTTCGACCGGATTCCGCTCGAAAAGGTGTCGGTCTCGATGACGATGAATGGCGCGGTGCTGCCGGTCTTGGCCTTTTATATCGTGGCGGCGCTTGAGCAGGGTGCCAAGCTGGAGAACCTCGCAGGCACGATCCAAAACGACATCCTGAAAGAGTTCATGGTGCGCAACACCTACATCTATCCGCCATCTTCCTCGATGCGCATCGTTGCGGATATTTTTGCGTTCACCTCGCAAAAGATGCCGAAGTTTAACTCGATTTCCATCTCCGGCTATCATATGCAGGAGGCTGGCGCAACGGCGGACTTGGAACTGGGCTATACCCTTGCCGACGGGCTTGAATATTTGCGCGCGGGAGTGGCGGCGGGCTTGAAAATCGACGATTTTGCGCCGCGACTGTCGTTTTTTTGGGCCATTGGCAAAAATTATTTCATGGAGGTGGCCAAGATGCGCGCCGCGAGGCTTTTGTGGGCGAAAATCGTAAAAGGCTTTGCCCCCGAGAATCCGAAGTCAATGGCGTTGCGCACGCATTGCCAGACCAGCGGCTGGTCGCTCACCGAACAAGACCCTTTCAATAATATTACGCGTACGCTCATAGAAGCATTTGCGGCGGCGGCGGGGCATACGCAATCGCTGCACACCAACGCCCTCGATGAGGCGATCGCTCTCCCGACGGATTTTTCGGCCCGTATTGCGCGCAATACCCAGCTTTTCCTCCAGCACGAGACGGGTATTTGCTCGGTCGTCGATCCGTGGGGCGGCAGCTATTATGTGGAGGCATTGACGGATGCCCTCGCGCGAAAGGCGTGGGCGCATATCGAAGAAATCGAAAAGCTGGGAGGTATGACTAAGGCGATCGAGTCGGGCTTGCCAAAGCTGCGTATCGAGGAGGCTTCGGCGCGGCGGCAGGCGCGGATTGATTCGGGCGCGGAAACGATCGTAGGGCTTAATAAATACCGTCTGGAAAAAGAGGACGCGCTTACTATTTTGGAGGTCGATAATACCGCCGTGCGCGAAAAGCAACTGGAGCGGCTCAAGGAACTTAAAAGTGGGCGCGACAACGCAAAGGTGGCCCAATGCCTTGCGGCACTAACGGAGGCGGCAAAGAACAACACTAGCAATCTTTTGGCGCTCTCGATCGAGGCGGCGCAGGCTCGGGCAAGCTTGGGTGAGATTTCGGAGGCGCTCGAAAAGGTTTATGGCCGCTATCAGGCGCAGATCCGCTCCATCAGCGGCGTGTACCTAAGCGAATTTTCCAATACTGCTTTTATGAAAGAAGTCCAAACCCTTGTAGCCGCCTTTGAGAGAAAACAGGGACGGCGCCCGCGCATTCTTGTGGCCAAACTTGGCCAAGATGGTCATGACCGAGGAGCAAAGGTCGTAGCCACCGCGTATGCCGATATGGGTTTTGATGTAGATATCGGGCCCCTTTTCCAGACGCCGGAAGAGGCTGCCAAGCAGGCGGTCGAAAACGATGTGCACGTTTTGGCGATGAGCTCGCTGGCTGGCGGACATAAAACGCTTTTGCCGGCGCTGGCGGCGGAGCTGAAGCGCTTGGGACGCGAGGATATTTTGGTGGTTTGCGGCGGGGTGATTCCCGCGCAGGACTATGATTTCCTCCTTAAAAACGGCGCGGCGGCGATTTTTGGGCCGGGCACGGTGATTCCCGAGAGCGCCAAGCGGCTGCTCGAGATTTTGTTAGGGTAGGCGGTTAACTTTCGAGCAATGTTGCTCGCCTTTCAATATCCTCTTTATTCGCCTTTATTAGGCTATCCACGCCAAAGGCTTCGACGGTGATGCTGGCGGCGGCGGCCCCGAGCTTCATGCCCTCTTGAAGGGTCTCGAAATCGGCGCGGCCTGTGGCCGCCAAGTGTGCCAAGATAGTTGCCAAGAAGGTGTCGCCCGCCCCTGTTGTATCGCGCGCTTGGGTCTTGTAGGCACCACAGCGGAAGCGTTCGCCTTGGGAGCCATAAAGCGAGCTGCCGTGGGCTCCGTATTTGATGACCGCCCAGCGCGCGCCCAACTCGAAAAGCTTTTCGACTCCCACTAGTTCGTCCGGTTCCTCGGTGAATTTGGCGAGTTCGTCGGTATCGATGCAGATGAGACTGGAGCGGCGGAAAAGACCCGTCAGGGCTTCGCGCTCGAATTTTATCCACGCTTCAATCGTGTCGGTGCCGATAAAACAGCCCTCGGGAAGCTTTTCGAGGACCTCCAGCTCGCGGGCGGGATGGTAATTGCCCATCATGCAAAAACGGATGCTCGAAAGGTCGGGAGTTCGGAGCTTGGCGGTCGCCATCACACCTAGCTCAAGGCCGGTCGTCTCGCGCAGGCCCAGCCCTTCGTCGTAGAGGCCCTCCCAGCGGAAGGATTTGGCGTTCTCCTCGCGCGTAAGGTCCGAGAGATTAAGACTAGCTGCCTCCATGCGCCTCAGAAGCGCTTCGGGAAAATCTCCGCCTATCGCAGAGAGCAAAACAGGCTCAACCCAATGACGCGCGACAAGTCCTGCGAAAGTGGCCGAGCCGCCCAGTTGGTCGGAGGCTGTGCCTTGGGGTGTGCGGATGGTGTCGATGGCGACCGAACCGACGATGAGCAAGGGATTCATTTGTGCTCATCCTTGAAAAACGTCGTGCTCATGGCAATCGAAAAAACTTGAAAAGCTTTTCTGGTACAGTCCGCCGTAGCCGCGGCGAAGGTGGATACCTGGCCGGGGACTCGAACCCCGAACCAATTGATTAAGAGTCAACTGCTCTACCATTGAGCTAGCCAGGCGGAAAGGTCTAGTATAGCAGGGCTAGGCGGCGTTTTTCAAGCCGAAATTTGCCGCAGACGTTTTAGACGCGGCGGCCGTCCACCAGATGTAAGACCTCGTCGCAGCGTTTGGCGAGCTCGGGATTGTGGGTAACCACAATAAGCGTGGCCCCGCGGGCGCGGCAGCTCTCCCCCAAAAGCTCAAAAACCATTTCGGAATTACGCGAGTCGAGATTGCCCGTAGGCTCGTCGGCGAGCACCACCGCTGGGTTATTGACAAGGCTGCGCGCGACCGCCACCCGCTGCTGCTCGCCGCCCGAGAGCTGATGCGCCAGACGCGAAGCCTTTTCGGAAAGGCCAATCAAGCGAAGCAACTCACCGGCCCTTTGGCGAGCAAGCTCAGGGGCCACGCCTGCTTTCATTGCCGGCAGAAGGATGTTTTCCTCGACGGTCAGTTCCGAAAGCAGCAAGTGGAATTGAAATACAAAACCCAGCGACCGATTGCGCAAAAGCGACATTTCGGTGCCGCTGAGAGCTGCGGTTGGCTTACCTTGCAGGAAAATTTCGCCCGCGCTTGGTTTGTCGAGCAGCCCCAGCAGATATAAAAGCGTGCTCTTGCCGCAGCCGCTGGGGCCCGTGATGGCATAGCGGCGGGAGGCTTCAAAGTCGGCCGAAAAGTCATTGAGCGCCTGTATTTGGCCCGTGCCCACCGCCAAGGTCCTCGAAAGCGCGCGTGCTTGAAGCGAAATCATTCGGCACCTCCTCTGAGGACGTTAGCCGGATGGAGCTTCGCAGCCCGCAAGGCCGGCCAAAGGGTTGCCAAAACCACCGCCGCAACTGCAAGCGCGATAGCCAGCAGATAATGCGAGAGATCCCAACTCACGACAAAGTGATCCGTCGAAAAAATGCCCCGAATGCGGATGGGGAGACGCTCCACAATGGCCGTCGCCAATACCCCCAGCGCGACTCCCGCTGTACACCCCAGTGCCCCCAAAAATGCGCCCTGCAGCAGAAAGATTGTGCGGATGTCGCCGCCGGAATAGCCCATCGCCATGAGGATTGAGATTTGTCGGGTCTTTTCGAGCACCATCATGCTGAGGGTATTGAAAATTCCCATGGCGGCGATGACTAGAATGCTGCAAACGGTGATTCCAGAGGAAACCCGCAGCGCTAAAAAGACGTCGAGCCAAACCTTTTCGCGTTCTTTCCAGCCGGTGGCGTGATAGAAAAGAGTCGTGCGGATATTTGCCGCGAGAGTCTCGGCATTTTCAGGATCGCTCAGGGCCAGCTGCAGGACGCTTCCTCCAAAAGGCCGCCGCAAGAGCGTTCGGGCTGGGCCCAGAGGCAGATAGATGCGCTCCAGATCAATCTCGCCTGCGCCTGTTTCAAAGACCGCAATAAGTCGTCCTTGGGCGGTCTGCGAGCCACAGCGTAGCATCACTTTTTGGCCAATTTCAACTTGGAGCCGCTTGGCGAGGCGTGCGCCGATGACAATGGGAAGCGACTCCGAGTCGAAGTCTTGCAAAGAACCCTGGATGATTTGTGAGCTCAATGCGCTTACGCGTAGATGATCATAAAGACGGATGCCGTTGAGCGCTACGCGAAAGTTTTGCCCTGAAAATTCCAACTCGCCGGCGCCTTCGACGATTTCTGAAATGCCCGAGATGCCTCGTATTTTTTCGAGTTCGGCGCGGATGGCCTCCGGATAGTCCACCCCGCGCTGGTAGGTGCGGTTGCTGAGCTGATAGTCGCCGAGCTCCTGACCGGAAGAGCTTTGAAGACTGATATAGTCGTGGCGGTTTTGGTAGCGTTCGGTGATGCGCACCGCGCCGTTGGTTCCCAAAATAGTCTTGATGAAAAATTCCTCGAAGCCTTTTGTTTGAGCCTGAGTAAGGACAAAGAAGGCGACCCCCAGCGCGATACCCATGACTCCCATGGCGGCCGCACGGCTTTGCGCGCGCAGAAAACGCCAGGCGATAAGAAGGGTGGGGGCCATGTGCGGTTAGGGTTTGACGCGGCGGGTTTTGACGCGCATGCCATCGTGCAACTCCACGTCGCCGGCGAGCGCAACGCTATCCCAGCCGGAAAGCCCGCCAACGATTTCGATGGTCGAAAAACTTTGATAGCCGAGCTGCACGATGCGCCGATGCAGGTGTCCCCACGAATGCACAAAAACGGTATTGCCGAAAAGTCCGCGGCGTGGGATGGTGAGAGCCTGGGCGCGTTCGGCTTTGATGATAGTGGCGTATCCCGTCGAGCCAGGGACGATCAACTCGCTTGGGGTTTCGAGGCTTACGAAAGCGCTGCGGCGGCGTGTCTCAGGATTGCCGTAAGCGGCGAGAGCGGTGACGTGCCCTTGGAACGTGCCGCCAATGCCGGTAAAGCTCAAAGTGGCGCGCTGGCCGACTTCGATTCCCGGAAAATCTTCTTCGGAAAGGCTTACCTCCAGCGAAAGTTCTTTGGATCGAATAAGCGCAACCGGACACTCTGGTGGCAACACCTGGCCTTCGACGACGTAAAGTGCGCACATTTCACCGTCAATGGGGCTGCGCAACTCCATTTTGGCTTTCTTATCCAAGCGGCTTTGGAGCTCGTACTGCGCGTCGGCCAACTCGCGTTCAAGGTCTAGATGCTCTTTTTGCCAAGCGCGCTCCAGCTTTTCGAGCGCACGGCGCCGCCGGTCGAGTTCGTTTTTGGAGAGCTGGCCATTGGCAAAAAGCGTTTCCGCGGTATTTAGGTCGCCTCGGAGATTGATAATTTCCAGTTCGTTGTCGCTGCCGATTTCAATCTGTTTTTCGGTGGTATCTTTGCGCGCTTGATAGAGGGCAATCTCGCGATCCAACGCGGTTGAATCCAGCGCGGCGAATACCTCGCCCGCTTTGAGTGACCGTTTCCCTGAGGCTTCAAGAGCGCTCAATTGCGTTAAGCGCCCGTCTACCTGAGTTTTGACCACGACCTCGCGCGCGGCGATGACTTTGAGCGTTCCCGTGACAGCCCAAAGGGCGCTCTGTTTTTTTACAGGCGCCACATCCACTATCGGCGAAAAAAACCCTGCAGCAAGCCACAGCGCCAAAAGCGCGACCGCTATGGCCAGAAGCCCCTTAGGCGTTTTCAGGAAGCGCAAATATGTTTTGAATTTTTTCATAAAGATCGAGGAAGCGCGTGAGAGACTCCAATGCTGCTATCTCCACCGCCGCGCGATTGCGCTGCATGGCTTGGATTGCCTCGTTGGAAACTTGCCCCTGTTTGGAGAGCTCTGTTTGCGAAGAAAGCTGTGCTTCGTTCAGCTTCAAGCGCGCCCGCGCAATCTGGTAGCGCGCTTCGAGAATTTTTAGTTCGCGCAGGTCGAGCTCAAGCTTCTCTCGCGCCTGCCGGATGGTTTCTTTGGCATATTCACTCTCTCTGCGGTGGCGTATCCGCGAAAGAGCCACTTCTGACGATGTCTTCCAGCCGTTGAAGAGTTCCCAGCGGCCGCGTATGCCAATCAAATAGTTATTCCTTTGCACAGAACTCGAAACATTTACGCCATCGACCAAGTCCTGATAGAAAGCGCCGACTAAATCAATCCGTGGCAGCCCCAAGGCCTTGCTCCGCGTGATTTCGGCCTTTTTTTCAGCGGCGCGGCTTTCGTATTTTTTTGTTTCCAGTGTGCTGCGCAGCGATTCCGCATCCCATGTTTCGGGGATGGAGAGCGCCTCGGGGAAGCCCGCAAAAGAAAAACTTAATTCCGGCCGCGAACCTAAAAGTTTTTGCAACTCGCCTGCGAGCGCATCCACTTTGCCTTCGAGTTCTTGGAGCGTCAGTTGGCGTTCAGTCCTGTCGAGCGTGCGACTTTCTTCGGCAATGGGCGAGATTTCTTCTCCTGGCGTTTGGTTGAGCAAAGCTTGCATCTCTTCGCGGGTGATGGAGAGACGTTTTTGGGCAATAAGCAGTTGCCAGTAAAGTGCGCGGATTTTGGCGTGCTGATCCAGAAGGTCCATTTCATTTTTAATCGAAGCCTGCCGAAGGGTCTCCCTTCCTTGTTTGGCTTGCGCCCTCAGGGCTCCCCAGTGATAAAGCGGATACGAAAGTGTCGCTGTCGAATTATAGTCAGTGTGCTCTACCAGATAATCGAAATCGGCGCGGTCCTCCACGCGATAGCTGAAGTTGCTGCTGGCCTCAAGTTTAGGCCACAGCGGCGCATGATCGATTTTCGAAAGATAAGAAGCCTCCCTTTCATTGAGAGAACGCAGTTGCGCGGCGGTGCTGTCTTCATCGGCCAACTGATAAAGTTTTTCGATTTCCGGGAAAATTTCGGTCGTAAGCGAACGACTCTGTGAAAAAACAGAAGGCGCCGTTGCCACGACAAGTAGAAATAAACTCAAACGCATACGCGTGATTCTCTCTTAAACTATCGGTGTTCTTCAATGCCAAAGTTCGTCGAGCGCGTGCAAAAACGGATCGCTTGTGGCGCAACCGAAGTAGCGCGCCTGATAAGCCTTATCAGTTTCGTACCAACGAGGGTTGATTTGGAGCTCTAGATTTTTGGTATGGGCGCCTCGAACTGCCCAACGGCGCAGCGCGAGCGTTTTTGCCACAGGGCCTACAAGCGCTACGGTTGGCACGCCCAGTGCGCCTGCCAGATGCGCGATGCCGCTATCGCGCCCGAGTATGGCCTTCGCTCCGGCAATCCACGCAAGGAGCTCTTTGATGGGCAAGCGGCTTCCGAGTGTCCGCGTATGCGTGCGTTGAGCCCGTTCGGCGAGGTTACGGAAATCGGGCTGTGTTTGATCCACGCCCAGCCAGATAGCCTTGATGCCTCGTTCGCCAAGCAAAAGCGTAAGTTCCTCGATAAGCGTTGGCGGCAGACTGGCCTTGCGACCGTGCGCACCCACATGAAAGAGGACGTAAGGCTTGGCAAATGAGCTTGAGGCGATGGTTGCGGGGAAAAGCTGCGGCAGACCGGTTTGCGCCTCGAGCCCTGCTGCTCGTAGAAGTTCGGCGGCATATGCCGCCTCGGGCTTTTCGCAGCGTTTGCGATGGTCCTTGAGGGTTTTGCCCCAAGAAAAAACTTCACAGCCGCAGAGCTGGGCCTCGATTTCCCTTTTGGGGTTCAAAAAAACGGCTTTTATGGGAGTGCCGTTTGCTTTTTCCTTCCGGCAAAAATCCGGCAGAGCCTCGAGCGCAAGTATGGGATAGGGCGCTTTTTCCCAAAGAGGAAGAAACGCCTCGGGAACGCACCAGACAAAATTCGCCTTTTCCTGCCCGCAGCGGACGTCTGCAAGAAGCGCCGAGGACACAATGCAATCCCCCAGACGATCCGGCCGCACAACGATCCATAGAGGTTTTTTAGGCATTGGAATTGTTTTTTGCGCCAACTGTTTCGATAACCCGCAAAAACCTTTTCAGGAGCTGTTCCCGATTGAAGCGGAAGCTGATAGTGCGGGCGGTCTCGCCCATGAAGCGACGCGTTTGGGGGCTTAAAATAAGCTCGCGCATCGCCGAGGCGTATTCGGCCGTATCATCCACGGGGCAAACGTAGCCGGTCAGCCCTCCGACCACGACTTCCCCGCAGCCGGCGTAGTCCTCGCAAACCCCGCACAGCCCAAAAGCATGCGCTTCGATGAGAAAATTGGGCAGCGAATCCTCGTGAGAGGTGGTGGCAGCCATGTCGGCGGCATTGTAATAGTTTTCAACTGGAAGCTCCTGCCTGAGCACCTTGATTTTATCCTCGCCGAGGATGCGCGCGTAAAGTTTCAAAGGCCAATAGGAGGGCCCGTGGCCAACGATCCAGAGTTGGGCATCGCAATCGTGTGCGGCGCAGAAAAAGTTTTCCATCAGCTTTTGTTGCTGTTTGCCGGGGATCATCCGTTGCAAACACAAGACGACCGTTGTGTTTTCGCCGGCGGACATTTTGCGACGCAAGAGCATTCGTGCGGCCGGATCGCTGCGCGGGTTTGCTAACAAGGCATTCCCGATGACAATCATGGGCGCGCGGATCCCGCTGGAGAGGAGCAGGTTTTCCAAGGCGTGGCTGTTGCAGATAATTGCGTCGGCGGCCGCGTAGGCTTTGCGTAATTTTTGCCCGAGCCGCTTGCCCGTACGCGCGGTTCCTATCAGGCGGGTGGACATTTTTTGAGTTTGGGCCTTTAGCTTGCCAAGTTCGCCATTGGCTACGTTCCCCATGCATACGAGGACATCCGGACGAAGCCGGGCGAGCACTTTTTCGCGATTGGGGGCCCATTCATCGCAGAATGAATCAAAGGCTTGTAGAGCAAGTGGCGTCAGTCCTGCCTTTTTAGCTTCCCTAGCTGCGCGCCCCCCGGGGCGGTTGGTCAAAAGAGTTGTTTCGTGCCCGGCTTGCATGGCGGCCTGTGCGAGAGCGATGCTATGTCGCTCGGTTCCGCCCAGCCTCAAAAAATCCTGATAGATTACCACGCGCATAACTCAGGCGTTTAAATATTTTTTTCTGATAAAATTGACGCACGACTCAGGGACAAGCCTCGCGCAGAAGGGCAGAAAAGCCGCCTGCCAAAAGCCACCCACTCTAAGAGTCCCCTTGCGGCCCGCATAGAGAGCCCGCAAGATTTGCCGCGCTACTCGTTCGGGCCTCGGCGCTGCATCCATCATTTTGCGCAGGTGAAGGATTTGTTTTTTTAGGGGGCCTTGCGCTTGCCATGCTGCGCCAAAGCTCGTGCAAATATCTCCTGGGCGGACGTCCAAGACCTGCAAATGGGGGTGCTCGTCGCCAAGAGAGAGCGTTTGCGCACTCAAGGCCGCCTTGGCAGCATTGTAAAGCGAGAGATAAGGAATCGGAAATTCAGCGGCGAGCGAGCTGATGTTGACAAGCGCACCGTTGCTTTTGAGGAGCTCCGGCAATGCTGCTGCGGCGATCCTTCGCGGAGATTCTACCATCAGCTGCCATGCTCGCTGGGCTTCTTCCGGCGAGATTCTTTCCGCCTCGACTATTTCGGCGCTTCCGGCTGCATTGATAATCAAATCAAAAGCCTCCGTTCGAATGAGCCCTTCCAGTGCTGCCAGCTGGGCGGCGTCTGCCAAGTCGGCCTGCCAATGACGAGTTCCCTTGGGCAACCCGTCGGCCCTCCTTGCAACGACCGATACCGACACACCTTCTTTTTGCAGATTCTCTGCCAGCGCGCGGCCCAAACCGGAGCTTCCTCCGGTGACGAGCGCGTTTTTAAATTTCGGTCGCATAGCCAAAGGATAATTCGATAAACTCGTCGGGTGCAAGTAGCTCTTGTAACATTGGAAGCCTTCCCTCGCGTCGGGGGCGTGGCATCTTTTTTGCGCTATAGCCTTGAGGCTGCGGGCGCGCTGGGGATTCGCCCTCTCTTGGTGGCGCCGACTTCGACGGCGGATGTGGTCTTGCCCTGCGATCACAGCCAATCGCTTGCGAATCTCTATCGGGCCTCCCGCGCTTTGCGCCAGATAGAGGCCGAGGTTGTCTATTTAGCCGAGGCGGCGGCGATCCGTGCAGCGTTGTGGGCGTGGAAGTGGACGCTTTCGCGGCGCATCCGGTTGATTTTGCATGGCTCTGAAATTCTCTCGTTTGGCCACATGCGGCGTTTTCGCGAGTTGTTGGAGCATGCCGAGCAAATTTACACACTTTCGCGGGCGGTGGCCGAGTTGGCGCTATCAGTCGTGCCGCACGTCGCCGAAAAGCTGGTGGTCACGGGAGCCGCTCCTTCGTCGGGCTTGACCTTCATTGATGGCTTGCGCGAAGAAAAACGCCTTTTAACCGTTGGCCGACTCCATCCGCGCAAGGGCCAGCATGAGATTCTCGAAGCAATGGCTGGCGGTTTGCTGCCGGAGTTTTCCTACGATATTGCCGGACCGTCGCGCGATCGGGCCTATGCGCAAAGGCTGCAGAGACTCTCGGCGGGCCTTCCGGTGCGTCTTTTGGGAGATGTGGCCGAAGGCGAGTTGAGCTTGCTTTACGCGCGGGCGTCATTTTTTGTTCTGCCGGCCGTGACGCTCAAAAACCGGATGGAAGGCTATGGACTGGCGCTTTTGGACGCGGCGGCGATGGGCTGCGTGGCGATAGCCTACGACTGCGGAGGCGTGGGCGAAGCGCTTCAGCATTGCCGCACGGGACTTCTGATTCCTCCGGGAGATCGCCGCGCGTTTTTGGATGCGCTTTTGCAGCTGACGCGGGATGAGCGCGCTTGGAGGGAGTTTTCGCTTGCGGCACAAAAGTTTGCGGCGGCCAAAAGCTGGACGGTCGTGGCGCAAAAACTATTTGCTTAAGCCTTCGGGTTGGGCTTTAAATCATTTTTTGCCCTGCTTTTGTCTTTATGCGTCCCATCCTCAAAAAATTTCATTCCGACGATGCGACAAAGCTGCGGCTTTTCTACGCTCCTTATTACAAGACCTTCGAGCGGCAAAGGGCTTCGCGCGTCTGGCTGGAGGGTCGCGAATACGTCATGCTTTCCAGCAACGATTATTTGGGATTGTGCTGGCATCCGAAAGTGATCGAGGCGGGCGAGAAAGCCTTGCGCGAGTGGGGGTCAAGCCCCACGGGTTCGCGCATGGCCAATGGTTCGCGCGCCTACCACCGCCAGCTGGAAGAAGCCCTTGCGTGTTTTTTGCGGAAGGAGCGCTGCCATGTTTTTTCGGCGGGCTATTTGGCCTGCATGTCGGCGGTGAGCACTTTTGCGCAAAAGGGAGATCTTATTTTGGCTGACCGCAATTTGCATTCGTCGCTAATGAGCGGCGTGGCGCTTTCTGGCGCCGAGGTTGTCCGGTTTGCGCACAACAGCGCCGAGGACTTGCGCTCGATCCTCATCGCCGAGGAAGCCCCGCGCGACAAAATGCTCGTGGTGGAGGGCGTTTATTCCATGGAGGGGCATGTTGCGGCATTGCCCGAGCTGCTTGCTTCGGTGGACGAGGAGCGCACGCTTGTGGTTTTGGACGATGCACATGGTTTGGGAGTGATGGGGCCCGAAGGCCGCGGCACCGCGCAAGCGCTTGGTCTTGGGGATAGGATCGACCTGCTTTGCGGTTCACTTTCCAAGTCTTTGGCAAGCGTGGGCGGGTTTGTGGCTGGCAGCAGCGAACTCATCGAATATTTGCGCACGCATGGCCGCCCGCTCATTTTTAGCGCGGCCATCCCTCCGGCTTCGGCGGCGTGTGCCTTGGCGGCCTTGGAGGTGCTTCAAGCCGAGCCGCAGCATCATGCGCGGCTTTGGGCCAATACGCGGCGCTTCCATGCGCTTTTGGATGAGCTCAAGCTCGACTACTGGGGCTCGCAGACGCCTGCGACGCCCATCGTGCTGGGTTCCCGCCAAAGGGTTTTTTCGTTCTGGAAGAAGCTGCTTGAGTGCGGTGTTTTTACGGTGATGAGTCTTTCTCCGGCGGTTCCTCCCGGCAAAGATTTGCTTCGCACGGCCATTTCGGCGGCGCATACCGACGAGGATATGGATTTAGTCGAGCGGGCTTTTCGCGAGGCGGTCAAAGTGCTTTAGGGACTCTTCGGCATTCAGGCGCGCATTGAAATTGGCGCGGGCCCACTTTTGCGCGTTTTGCCGCAGTCGTTCTTTAAGCGGCGCGTCTGCCAAAAGCGCTTGGATGGTTTCCGCCCACGCGCCAATCTCGCGCGTTTGCATAAGCTTTCCGGTTTGGTTGTCAAAGACTCCTTCGGCGACGCCGGAGACATCGTTGGCAATGACGACCGTGCCGGCAGCAAAGGCCTCGCCGATTGTATTGGGAAAGCCGTCGCGATCGCCATTTTTGGCTACTTGCCCATTGAAAAGCATCAGTTCCGCCTCTGAGAGCCGCGCTCGGACTTCGGCCTCGTTGCGCCAACCGGCCAGCGTAACGGGAGCGCCGGCGCATTCATTCTGTCTTTGCAGTTTTTCCCGCAGCGGCCCGTCTCCGATAATTTCCGCCTCGAAGGCGATCCCGCGATCTTTAAGCGCCGCCGCGATTTTTATAAAATCCGCAAACCCTTTTTTCTCGACCAATCTTCCAATGCCGAGCACGAGTGGCATTTGCCGTTGCCGCCGGGGAATCTCTTTCTCCAAAAGTTCCGCCGCAAGCCCCCGACGAATTCTGCACGCTTCTTTGCTGGAGAAGCGCCGCCGAACTTCTTCAAAGGCGGCGTCATTCGATGAGAAAATCGCCTCGGCCTTCTCGACTTTTTGCCGCAAAAACGCATTTCCACCCTTTTCCCACAAGTCGTAGGCGTGTAGCCCCATCGAATACCTCATGCGCGTGAGTTTTGATGCCGCAAAGGCGCACATGGCGGGGGCTCCTCCCCACTGGGCATGAACCCAATCGGCTTGCGCGAGCGCGCGCGCCCAGACAACGCCTCCGGCGAGCCCCAGCGCATTTTCCCAAAAGCCTACCCACGAGCATTTTTCCCTTGGCCAGAAAAGTTTCCACATCGAGGGCCTCGTGAAGGTCAGGAGAATCCCGCGCGCGAGTGCCTTCAAAATCCCGCCGGTCCCCAGCCTCTGCACGGCGTGACCTTCAAAGTTTTTTTTACCTCCCCAAAGGGAATAGAACTGAAATTCCACGTCGCGCTCCCCTTGCAGCTTCAAAAATTCGCGCGCTTCCCTCTGCAAAAACGTCTCGGAGTCTTTGGGGAACGAAGTATAAATAAGCGCCACCCGCATGACTTACGCTACCACAACCTCATCCATTTTACCAAAAAAAACTCGCGCACTTTTGTTCCCCCTCCTATACGCGTGCGCCCACTTCTTCTTCAGACATTCCTTGCAGAATCGCCCGCCGCGTCTCCTCGCGGAAAAAGCCCCAGCTCAAAAGCGCGTCAAAAAACTCTGCCGCCTCCGGATACCGATAAGCCTCGCGCAAGGCTTGCAGCCGCAGCCGCATCCCGGAAAGGCGTCCCGCCCCGCCCAGCTCCGCTTCCACTCTTGCGGCAAGCTCTTTGGGCGAGCGCACAAGTGCGCCTGCGCCGTTATTTACAAAAAAATCCACCGTCAGCCTCTCCTGCGGCATTACGCCCCCCGTCGCGTCGAAATACATTGGACACGCCTCAAAAAACGCGCGCGTAGCCGTATTTGCCCCGCCCTTGAAAATGACCACGTCGGCGAGCTGCGTAAGTGTTCTCAGCCGTGAGGAGTAGCCTTCCACAATCATCGGGAATTGCGTCTCGTGATGCCATTCTTCGGCCTCGCGCCGCCGCCGTTCATTGGTGCCGCAGACAACGATAGCCTGCACTTTGTCGCGATAGGGTAGAAGGGCTTTCAGATAGCGCACGTTGTCGATCGCGCCATTGCGTCCACTGGCAAAAAGAAGCGTAAGCATGGAGTTATCCAGCCGGAGAGCCTTGCGTGAGGGAGGCGTTTTGAGGGCGGCTACTTCATCTGGAGGCAGGAAAAAAGTAAAACGTTCCATTGCCTCGGGACGGATGCCTCTGCGATACGCAGCGCGCAGGGCGCCTTCAGTTCGGCCGATCCATTTGTGGGCGGCTGTCGAAACCCAATGCTTGCTAAATCCCTTGCCGGTGCCGTATTCCCCGCAATAAGTCACGCAGCGCACTTTTTCTCCCAAAATCTCTCGCGCCAGTTCAAAGTAGCCCTTGTTAAGAAAATCGTGCAAACTCACGACCAGCTGAGGCTTAAATTCCTTCAAGGTTCGTTCATATTCCTTGCGCCCGAAGAACCAAGGTCCTTGCAAATCGCCCAAGACTTCGATGAGCGAAAAATACGCGTGATGCAAAAAGGGCGCGCGTCGTTGGATAAGATTGTAAAGGCCCACGCCAAGATTCCCCAGTGGCGTTGCTTCACCCTCGAGCGGCCTGAGCACGCGAATATCCACTTTGTCGTCATAGAAGGCGCGCGCCCACGCGCATAATGCCTCAGCACGGGCATCATGGCCGCCGCCGGTCGATGCGGTCAGGATCAAAAGCCTGTAAAACGCCCCGCTCATGCCTTGGAAAAGATTATCGAAACATTGGCCCCGCCAAAGCCGCTCGAGTTGGTCATGCCGACCTTCATTTCCAGCGGTTGCGCTGCCACCTGAATACTGAGCTTTTTACAAATTCCGTCAAGCTCTTTTAGGCCACTTGTGCCAGGGACGCATTGACTGCGCAAGGCCCAAATGACAATGGCCGACTCGAGGACGCTGGCCAAGGAAAGGCCGTGTCCGGTCTGTCCTTTTGTGCTCGAGATGTGTGGAGAGCCTTCCGGATAAAGAGCTTCAAGCGCCTTGACTTCAGCTGCGTCTCCCAAGGGCGTGCCGGTTGCGTGAGCGTTGATGTAATCAATCTCGCTGGCTTGTCGTCCGGCTTGCCGTAAAGCATTTTTCATGGCTTCCAAGAGCCCCGTTCCTTCGGGGTGGGGTTTTGCCGGATGATAACCGTCGGTCGCCTGTCCCCAGCCTTCCATAATTGCGAGGGGCCGGGCGCCTCGTTTTTTTGCAACGCTTTCGCGTTCCAAAATCATCGCCACGGCCCCGCCGGTGCCTACAAAGCCGTTGCGTTTGGCATCAAAAGGCCCGTGAAAATCATCGAGACTTGCCCCTTGCGCCAGCGCGCGCATGGGAGCAAAGGGCAGGATGGTTTCCGGCGTGTCATCTTCAGCCCCCAAGACAATCATCCGCTCGGCGCCTTCGGCGCGCAGCGTGTCAAAAGCAAAGCCCAGCGCATGGCCGGAGGACGCGCACGCCGAGGCGAATCCGCAGGTAGGGCCGGTAATTTTGTAAAAAGCTGCCAAATGAAAATTGAGCGTTCCGACGACGCTTGAGAGAACCCCCAGCGGGGACGAGGCCATCACCCCTCGCTCATACATGCGTTTGAGGTGCTGATACATCATCTTTGAAGAACCCGCCGAGGCGCTATAAAGGCCGGTTTTTCCGTCCGTAACATCTTGAGGTTCCAAGCCAGCCTCTTTAAGCGCATTTTGGACTGCCCAAAAAGCATAAAGGCCGCTCGGGGGAATGCTCCGCATCACTTCCATCGGCAGCGAAAAGCCGTTCGGACCGGTCCAGTCCTCGGGCGACTCTTCACGCGTGTTAAAGTCCACCACGGGCGCAAACAAACCAAAGCGCTCGGCTTTATACTCTTGCGGGAAGCGCGTAGGTACAATACCACTGCGTCCTTCGCCCAAGGCGCGGCCAACTTCGGCATAACTTGAACCGATGCTGCAGGCAGTACCCACTCCGGTGATAAAAATTCTCTCCATAGGCGCTCCTACAGATGTCCCAGCAGTTTGGGAGGGGTTCCCGCTTGCCGATAAAAGATGTCGGTATGCGAGCCTTTGACAAGCCTCAGTGCGACGGGCAGCTCCGCTTGGATTTCGATTTTCCCGCCGGAGAGCTCCGGTGTTAGGCTGGGCAGCTGTTCTTTGCGCTGCGCCCAAACTTTTGCCAGTTGCGCGGCCGCATCCATGAGTGCTTTGGGTTCAGCGGGAGCTTGCCCGATGTAAGTCCCTTCGGCTGCGTTCATCCAGAGGATTACGTTTCCAACGAGGGGTTCTTCTCCTCCAAGGAGTACCGGCAGCATTTCGGCTCCCAGCCGTTCGGGAGGCACGGGCAGCGGCGCTCCGCTTGCTTTCGCGTGGGCATAGGCAAGCGTGTCTCCTAGCGTATAGAGCCCTTGGATTTCCGAATCGGGAATCGGTTTGCCCAAGACTTCTTCGAGCGTCATCACCACCTCGACCATCACGAGCGAATCCAGGCCCAAATCTTCGTGCAACCGCAGCTGCTGAATGTTGCCATTTTCAAAAAGCGACCGGCGTTCGGGCTCTACATATCTCTCGATTACCCCGACGACAATCTTTGGCAAAAGCTCCAACCGACCTTCTTTGCGATACGCCTGTGCGGCTTGCAAAACCTCCGGACGGCAACGCTTTAATGCTTTTTCGAGGTCCTCCGCCGGCAAAGCGGCTTCGGCAGTTGCTTCTTCAGTCATAAGGGACATCCTATGCCGCAAGACCCTCGTTGCTCAATCTTAATTTTTTGTCGGTCGCAAGGCGGCGCGCAAGAGTTCATCTGTGCTGGCCTTGGGCATTTTTTCCGCCAATTTGCCGATGTTCTTTTGAGCTTCGGTCGTTCCAAAGCCGAGACTGACCAGAGCCGCAATGGCGTCTGTTACGGCTGAGGATGTTTGGGCGCTTTCTTTTATGGCGGAGAGCCCTCGCATTTCCAGAACCAGTCTTTCGGCGGTTTTCTTGCCGATTCCGGGGGCGGCGGTCAGCGCGGCCACATTGCCTTCCTCGATTGCCGCCCAAACCCGTTCGCAACCCAAGTGCGCCAAAAGCCCCAGAGCGGTCTTAGGCCCGATTCCCGAAACTTTCTCGACCAGCGTTACAAAAAGGTCTCGCTGCGCGCGCTCCAAAAAGCCATAAAGCGTGGCGGCGTCCTCTCGGTAAATGGCATGGGTGAAAAGCTCTATCGGCATTCCCAAGCTGGGCATATTTTCGAGAATGGGAACCCACACGGCATACCCCACGCCTCCCACGTCCACCACCAACCGAAAGGGCTGGCTCTCCCACAAAGTTCCTTTTAGCCGCGCGATCATGATGCACTCTAAAACAGCGCGCGAAGGCTTGTCGATACTTTCGCCCCCTGCGGATTGAGTTTGTGCCGTATTTATCCGCCTCCGCAGAAGACCACGCCTTTAGGCGTTGATGAATGTGGCAAGTTTACTTCTGACTACGGCGTGATGTCGCACCTTGCGTGGGTAACGCAAGGAACCACGGGTTTCCCCGTGGGGCTCCACGCTGTTTACGGCCACGAAATGATGGTGTTTACAACCTGTGAATAACTTACATCCCGCTTGCTCGCTTCGCTTTTTCTGCGGAGAAGCCCGCTTTGAGTGCTTTTTATTCCAATGCTTAGCCTGAAGCTGCCTTTTTACGGCTTGTTCACGCTTTTTATTTTCGCAAGTACATGTTCACAAGCACTTTGTAGTTTTCTTGTGCAAAATTTCTTTATTTTTCAAACAATTTCGCTTGCCCTTATCTCTTCCTCGCAAGAGAATCTCACGCGAACACGCCATGCTTACGTCCTCAGCTGTATCGAATGTGAATAAAAAGAAGAAGTCGGAGCGCTTTGCGCCTGTCTTGGAGGATGGCTATACAGGTGGCGTGGCCGGGGGTTCGTCCCATTGGGCGACGGTTTTAAGATACCTTTCAGGCATTTTTCCCTCCGACATCATGGAGACTTGGTTCAACAATTTGCATTGTTTGGAGGAGAGCCCCAATGGCGTTATTCTTTCGGTGCCCAGCGACTTTGCGGCTTTGTGGATAGAGCAGAATTATCTCGATTTGATAAAAAAGCAATATGCGCAGCTTTTTGGGCAGGGCGTTTCGGTCAAGCTGACCACCCTCGACGAAAAAACTGCCGTTGCTCCTGCGGCGAGCCCTTCTGCTCCGGCCTCTTTTTTGCCCCTCGAGCGCTCCATGGGAGCCGCCGACGCTCGTTCGCGTTTGCCGGTGCCTCCGCTGGGGGCTGCTTCACAAAAGCCTCGGATACAGATCAACCCGCGCTATACTTTCGAGAACTTCATCGTCGGCGGAGCCAACCAGCTTGCCCATGCGGCGGCGGTTGCGGTGGCCCAAAGCCCCGCGCGCGCCTACAATCCTCTTTTCCTTTACGGCGACTCGGGCTTGGGCAAAACCCACCTCCTTCAGGCGATTGCGCATTCGGTTCTCGACCACACCCCGTCGGCCAATGTGATGTATCTTTCCTGCGAAAAGTTCGCCAACGATTTCATCCACGCCATCGAAACGCATTCTCTCCCCAAGTTCCGCAAGCATTACCGCCAAGCGGACATTCTCCTGATCGACGACATCCAGTTTTTGGCCGACAAAGACCGCACGCAGGAGGAGTTTTTCCACACTTTCAACGAGCTCTTCGAGGGCAACAAGCAGATTTGTCTGACCTCCGATCGTCCTGCCGGCGAGATTTCCAAGCTTGAGGCGCGTTTGGTTTCGCGCTTCCAGTGGGGGATGGTTACCGACATCCAAGTCCCCGACTTCGAGACCCGCGTGGCGATCATGCGCCGCAAGGCGGGACTTTTGGGCATCTCAATTTCCGACGAGATTATTTCCTTCTTGGCGCGCGCGATCACCCGCAACGTGCGCCGGATGGAAGGGGCTCTCACGCGCGTTTCCAGCTACGCCAATCTCATGAACGGCGTGCTCGATCTTCCCAAGGTGGAGCACCTGCTCAAGGACATCCTTCAAGAGGAGGCGCAAGCCCAGCTGACGATCGAAAAGATTCAGCAAAAAGTGATCGAGTACTACAAGTTGCGCCCTTCCGACATGCAAAGCAAACGTCGGCCTTCTGGCATTGCCTTCCCGCGTCAAGTCGCTATGTATCTTTGCCGCCTTTTGACTTCCCATGCGCTTCAGGAAATCGGCGAGCACTTTGGCGGCCGCGATCACGGAACGGTGATTCACGCCTGCAAGGCGGTTGAGAACATGATGGAGCAGGACATGAATATCAAACGGACGGTTGAGTTGCTCCAAGCCCAGCTTAGTCGCCACGCATAAGCTCAGATCGGGCGGCATATTACTCTATGATATGGCTTCTTATAGCGCGCGAGTGCGTCTTTTTGGGTAGATGAGGCTTGTTTTTGCCGCGTGCCAACCCGAACCCTAAAAATCTCGCATCTCGCTTATCGTCATTGTATTGCAACACATGCGGATAATTACGCTTAATGTCTTTCATTAGATTTTTTTAAAGGTTTGAAAAAGCGCAAAATTTAGTGCTAAGGTCGATCGAAATCTCCCCGTAAAAGGGGTTGTAAAAAGGAATATCATGAAAAACTGGACTATTGGAAAAAGAATCACCTTCGGCTTTGCCACGGTGCTTGTGCTCGTCGCCGTTTTGGCGGCCGTTTCTCTCATCTCACTTGGCAAGATCTCTCGCGAGGCCTCAGACCTTGACAAGACCTATCTGCCCAGCGCCGTTGCCATGTCGAATATCACCGGCATGTTGCCCGATGCGCATATTGCAGTCATGCGCATTCTGGTGAATGGTGATAAGACCAATATCGCGGAACAGGAAAAGATTATGGCGCAGATCGCCGAAACCCTGACCGAGGACTATGAGAACTACGAAAAGGCCATTATCGATCCAGAGGATAAAAAGAACTTTGAAGAGCTACTGGAGTTGCGCGCAGAATACGCGCGCACGCGGGCCGTTGTGATTGAGGCTCAGAAACAGGGCAATACCGCCGAGGCCCTGACGGCTATGGTACCACTCAAAGTCGCCTACGAAAAGTACATGGCGCAAATGGACAAGATGCTCACGCGAAATCTTACCCTTGCCAAAAAATCCGCAGGGAATACCGATCATTTGGCCACTATCGCGAATACTGCCACAATTATTGTCAGTTTGATTTCGCTGGTTTTGGGCATCTTTTTTGCGGTCGTTATCACCCGCGAGCTCAACAAGGTGTTGGGCCGCATTGCCGGAGCGTTGGATGAAGGGGCTTCTCAGGTGACTGCTGCGGCCGATCAGGTTTCGGCTTCGTCGCAATCTCTTGCCGAGGGAGCCAGCGAACAGGCGGCCTCCATTGAGGAGACTTCCGCCTCTCTTACCGAGATCAGCTCGACGACTGAGCGCAATGCCGAGACGGCCCAGCAGACCAAGGATGTGGCGCAGGCCACCCGCAAGGCAGCTGAGGCGGGGGCGCAAAGCACGGCCGAGATGTCGCGCTCGATCGAGGCTATTCGCGGGGCCAGCACCGAGATGAAGACGGCGATGGGCGCCATCAAAGAGGCCAGTCAGGATATTTCCAACATCATTAAGACTATTGATGAGATCGCCTTCCAGACGAATCTTCTCGCCCTCAACGCCGCCGTAGAAGCGGCGCGGGCAGGGGAGGCTGGTGCGGGCTTTGCGGTCGTGGCCGACGAAGTTCGCAATTTGGCCCAGCGCTCAGCTAAGGCCGCCAAAGAGACTGCGGCAATGATCGAAACGGCGGTCCAGCGTTCCGACAATGGCGTGGCTTCCAACGAAAAGGTGATAGCTGCCGTGGAGTCGGTGGTTGAAAAATCCAAAGAAGTTTCGACCAAGCTCGAAGAAATCGTCAGCAAGGTCCATCAAGTGGATACCCAAGTGGCCCAGATCGCGGAAGCCAGCCGCGAGCAAAGCCAAGGCATTGGACAAATCAGCACAGCCGTCAGCCAGATGGAAACGGTCACGCAGTCCAACGCTTCCGGCGCGGAAGAAAGCGCGGCCGCCGCCGAAGAGCTCAACTCTCAGGCGATGGTCTTGCGCGAAACCGTCGAGCAGCTTCAGGAGCTCGTCCGTGGCAAATCCAAGGAGCACGCCACCTCGGCCACCTCGTCCGCCGCAAGAGTGGTCGCTTCGGCAAGGGTCGCTGCTACGGCCAAGCCCAAGGCGAAGGATCGTCTTACTTTCCAAACGGCTAAGAAATAGTGCTCAAAGGGGGCCTGCAAGGGACCCCCGCTTTAAAAGGGCCCATCATTTTTGGTGGGCCCTTTTCTATCTCCACGCCACTTCCAGTCCGCGACACTCAAGCTTTTTGAGCATGGCGCCTTTTGCAAAAGGGTCCAGTTCCGCCTTAAGACGTCCATCCGCCACCCCTTCGCTTGCGCGGAAGGCCTGAAGGAAAAATTTTTCGCCGGGGCGCAAGAGGAGGGCTACTTCTTCGGGGTCAATCGGCAGCCCAGGCACGACCGTTGTGCGGAACTCATACGGGATTCCCGCTTTGCGGATGATTTCCATCGAACGCTCAACCTCACGCGTATCAACTTTTACTCCGACGGCTTCCGCATAATGCGCAAGTCCCGCCTTGAGGTCCATCGCCACATAATCCACCCATTCAGGCTTCAAGACCGCCTCCAACCGTTGCGGGAGAGCGCCGTTACTGTCGAGTTTTACGGCATAGCCCAAGGCCTTGATCTTTTGGAGAAACTCTCCCAAATCTGGCTGCAACGTGGGCTCGCCTCCCGTAATAACCACTCCATCCAGCTGTCCCTTGCGCGACTCCAAGAAAGCAAAAACCTCCTCCTCCTTCATGGGTGCCGCAAACATCTCCGGCACAACCAGTGCCGCGTTATGGCAAAAGGGACACCTCCACGTGCAGCCCTGCGTAAAGACAACCGCCGCGAGATGTCCGGGGAAATCAATAAGAGAGAGCTTTTGAAGCCCGCCAATTTTCATAAAATAATTCTACGCCTCCCGCTTGCCGCTCGAGTTCTTTGCCTTCCTCGCGCCTAGGCTGTTAGGGCTTCGCATGGGCAGGCTTCCACGTCGGCTGTTTTTGTGAGGACCTCTTCGGCCTCGACGTCCAGTTTGGCCTCAACTGCCGCGATTTTCGTCGGGCGTCGCAGCGCGAACTCGGCCTGCTTGCCTTCGTTCCATTGATGCACTGGCCGCAGATAGCCGACGATGCGTGAATACACCTCGCACGAGGCCTCGCAATGAGGACACTTGGCGTGCTCGCCGGAGAGATAGCCGTGATTTGGGCATACCGAGAAGGTGGGCGTTAGCGAGAAATAGGGGAGGTGATGTCCCTCGGCGATTTTGCGCACGAGTTTTTTAACCGTCTCGGTGTGCGAAATATTTTCCCCCAAAAACAAGTGGACGACGGTGCCGCCTGTGTACTTGGTTTGGAGGGAATCTTGATGCCCGAGGATCTCAAAAATATCGTCGGTGTGGTTGACCGGCAATTGGGTCGAGTTCGTGTAGTAAACGTGCTTCGAGCCCGGATTGGCAAAGGCGGTATCGTCGCCAAAGGTGGCGCGATCCTTGCGGGCCAAGCGATAAGACGTCCCTTCGGCCGGAGTGGCCTCCAAGTTATAGTGATTTCCCGTTTCCTCCTGATACTGGATGAGCCTTCCGCGCATAAATTCGAGGGTGCGTTCGGTAAAGGCGTGGCCTTTTTCCGTTGAAATATCCTCTTTGAGAATATTTATGCACGCCTCGTTCATGCCCAAGAGCCCGATGGTCGAGAAGTGGTTTTTCCAATAAAATCCCGTCTTCTCCTTCATGCTTTGCAGATAGAAGCTTGTATAGGGATACAATCCCGCGCTCGTGAGGCGCTCCAAAAACTTCCGTTTTATTTCCAAGCTTTCGCGCGCCAAATCCATCAAGCGCCCAAGGCGTTCTTGGAAATCGATTTCGTCTTTAGAGAGCTTGGCGAGCCTCGGCATGTTGAGAGTCACGACCCCCACGGAACCCGTGAGCGGATGCGCGCCAAAGAGACCGCCGCCGCGTTTTTCCAGTTGGCGATTGTCAATGCGCAACCGGCAGCACATCGAACGTGCATCGTCGGGCGACATGTCAGAGTTGATGTAATTGCTAAAGTACGGGATGCCGTATTTACCGGTCATCTCCCACAAACCCTTGAGGTTCGGGTTGTCCCAATTGAAGTCCTTTGTGAGATTGATCGTTGGAATCGGGAAGGTAAAGACGCGGCCTCCGGCATCTCCCTCGGTCATGACCTCAAAGAGCGCCTTGTTAAAAATATCCATCTCTTTCTGGAACTCTCCGTAGGTCTTGTCCATGAATTTTCCGCCAATTACGACGGGGGTGTCCTTGTAGTGCTTGGGGCACTGCAGGTCCAAGGTGATATTTGTGAAGGGCGTCTGGAAACCCACGCGCGTGGGGACGTTCATGTTATAGATGAAATACTGCAAGGCCTGTTTGGCGCTCTTGAAGTCGAGTTTGTCATAATAGATGAAGGGAGCCAAGAGCGTGTCAAAGCTCGAGAACGCCTGTGCGCCAGCCGCCTCGCCTTGGAGCGTATAGAAGAAATTAACCGCCTGTCCGAGGGCTGTCAAAAGATGCTTGGCAGGCCGTGTCTCAATCTTTCCGGGCACGCCGCGGAAGCCCTTCTGGAGCAAGTCAAACAAATCCCAACCCACGCAATATACCGAAAGCTGCTGCAAATCATGGAGATGGAAGTCGCCCTCTTCATGCGCGGCCTTGATTTCGGGAGTATAAATCTTATTGAGCCAGTAGCTCTGGCTAATGGAGTTGGAAAGATAATTGTTGAGGCCTTGGAGCGAGAACGCCATGTTGGAATTTTCCTTTACTTGCCAGTCGAGTTTTTCGATGTATTGCTCCATCCGGCTGACATCCGTAGCGTCCTGAATCTCGCGCAAGCGCGCATGTTGCTCGCGATAAACGATATACGCGCGAGCGGTTTTTTTGTAGGGGGAGTCCAGCAGCACTTCCTCAACGACATCTTGCAGCTGCTCGACGGAGGGTGTGGCGTCCGAAATAATCGAGAGAGCCATATTGACCGTTTTCGTCGTCAGCCTCAGGGCGATATCCTCGCCAAATTCTCCAGTTGCATTTCCCGCTTTGAGGATCGCGTTTTTGATGCGACGGGCGTCAAAAGCGACAAAGCGGCCATCGCGCTTTTTCACCTGGGTGAAAAGATCGGTCCTGGAAGCCAGGAACGCTTGAAAATCGGCAGAGCGGTCAGTGGAAATCATAAATTTTAAAAAGGCTAAAGAGGGTTGCCTTCGTGTTGGAGCGGCCTGAGGGGCGATTTTTAGGGCAATACTATATGTAGTGTGTCTTTTTCGCTCCAACCACTATCGGCTGGGGTTTTGTTATGGACCGAAAGCCTCACAAAGAAAAGCCCTTTTTAAAAAATCTGCTTTCTTTTCAAAAAAACTAATAGCCATTATAAGCATCTCTTATTGATTTTCACCCTCGCAAGCTTTGGTTGCGCGCTCGGTACGCCAAACGTAAAAAGACGGTTGGGGAAGTGCTTTTCCGCGCCCTGTTTGCACTATTTTGTTTCAAGCTTACCTTCAAGAGAATCTTGAAAAAGATTTGCATCGCTGCTAAGGTGTCATTCATGCCTTTTCGGCCCAGAATTTTGACGCTCTTTTTGCTGGCAGTGTTTCTGTCGGGATGTTTTCCTTCGCGCGGCGCGCTTTTGGCGGAAAAGGAAGAGATTTCCTATCGTCGGGGCCAGCAGCGCCTCAAGGAAGGCCGTCCAGAAGAAGCCCTCGAGGCTTTTTTGAGCGTCATCAAAAAGCGGCAGGAGGCCCCCGAGAGCCATCTTGAGGCGGGGCTGCTCTATTTGAATCGTTTTGGCGAGCCGATTTTGGCCATCTATCACTTCAACGAATACCTGCGTTCCAAGCCCTCGCCGGAGCCTGCCGAACGGGTGCGCGCGCTAATTGTGACCGCCAAAAAAGAGTTTGCGCGCAGCCTTCCGGCGTCTCCTTTTGGGGGCGAGGTGGACAAGCTCGACTTGAAAGAGCTTCTCGACAAAACCCGCACCGAAAACGAATCGCTCAAGGCGGAGCTCATGCAGGTGCGTGCGGAGGTCGAGCACTACAAGGATGTCGAGCAAGCCCGCCGGAGCTTGACCGAGCTTTCGACCTCTGCGAGTGCGCCGGAGGGGAGCGCTCCCGCTCCCGCTTCCGCCTCGGCCGTTTCTACATCGGCCTCTTCGTCTGCGCGACAATACACGGTGGTGCAGGGGGACTCGCTTTTCGTAATCGCCAAAAAGGTTTACGGTTCGGGCGCGCGTTGGAAAGAGATTGCGGAAGCCAACCGCGATACGCTTCCCGATCCTGCGCGTTTAAAGCTCGGCCAAACCCTCACCATCCCGTAACTTATTTTCGTGCGCCTTCTTTCCCTCGAGCTTGAATCTTTCCGCAATATTCCGGCGGCGCAGCTTTCCTTCGAGGGCCCTCGGCATTTTTTCTTGGGGCCCAACGCGCAGGGCAAAACGAATCTCCTCGAGGCCATTGCGTTCGTCGTCTCCGCGCGCAGTTTTCGCACTCACCAACGCGCGCCGCTTATCTCCCAGGGAGCCCCGCGTACGGTGCTTCGCGCGACTTTCGATCACGAAAAGCTCCACGCCACTTCGGTGGGTCTTTGCCTTTCCGCCGACTCGCTTGAGTTGCGCCACGATCAAAAGACCCTGCGTTCCCCTCGCGAGCTTGCGGGGCTCTTTCCGGTCGTGCCCTTGAGCTTGGCCGACCGCGCGCTTATTTACGATGGCCCCTCGGCGCGCCGCGACGAAATCGACAGTCTCCTGGCGCAGCTCCACCCTCCCTACGCCGAAGCGCTTGCAGGCTATATGGAGGCGCTCCGTTCCCGCAATCGCATTTTGGGCCGCGACTCGACTCTTTCTGCCGCCGATCATGCGCAGCTCGATGCCTTCGAGGCGCAATTACTCTCCGAAGCTTCCACGCTTATCCGCTTCCGTACGCGCGCCACGGAGCTACTTTCGGCGGCACTTCCGTCCGTCTATGCACGTTTCGCCCCCAGCGACGAAGCTCCCTCTTTTATTTACACTCCCAGCACTCCTTTGGACACTCTTGCTGAGAAGTGGCGCACGGGCCGCGCCAAGGAGAACCTCGTTGGCCACACCCTTTACGGCCCCCAGCGCGACTCCTTCGAGCTTCTCTTGAGCGGCCATCCGGCGTCCGCCTACGCTTCGGAAGGCCAAAAGTTCTCGCTTGTTTTGGCGCTGAAGCTTGCGTCTTTGCAAATCCTGCGCGAAAAGCTCTCGCTTGCGCCTCTGCTTCTGGCCGACGATCTGCTCCTTGAGCTCGACCGCACGCGTCAGGAACATTTTTGGGGTTCGCTTGAGGGCCTGCAAATCTTCGCAACTGGGACAGCGCTTCCGCCTTCGGGGGCTTCGTGGCAAATTTGGAATGTCAAAAACGGAACGTTCGAGCTTGTGAAGTAGAACACTTTCCGACAAAATGTCCCCTATGAATTTCCGAGCATACCGGTTTCTTGCGGTGTTTTTGTCGTTTTCTGCAGCCCTTCAGGCCCAAACCAATCTTTCTTCCGATCTGCCCATCGAGTTCGATGGCATCACCAATACCCTTGTGGCGCGTCAAAACGCGACCTTTGTCCACGAAGACCTGACCCTCATCGCCGACGAAATCCGCTTCAGCAAAGAAAAGAACGAAGCCACCGCCACCGGCAACGTCCGGCTCAATTTGAAGGGGTCGCGCCTGGTAGCCGCGCAGGCGTCTTACGATTTGACGACCAAACAATTTTCCGCCGCCGACTTTCGCATGGGCTTTTTCCCCTACATGATTACCGGCAAGCACATAAGCGGCACTTCCGGCAAGTTTGTCATCCGCCAAGCGACGGTGCACACGTCGCAAACAGGCTCCATCCAGCCCAATCTTTACGTCACCAAAATGACCTTGCGCCCGGGGGATCGCACGACGGGGGTGAACGTGGGCGCGGCCTTGCTCAAGGCGGGGGCGGTGCCGCTTTTGCCTCTGCCTTTCCTGAATGCCCGCGTCCCCAACCGCGAGAGCTTTGAATTCGAAACCGAAGCGGGGCACAGCGGCCGCAACGGACTTTTCCTGCGGACCGAGAGCCTCTACTCCGCCACGGAACGCCTTCGCGTGGGCGCCAACTTGGACTACTACTCCAAGCGCGGCTTCCTCGTGGGCCCGCGCGTTGCCTACAAGACCCCGACAAGCTCCACCTCCGTGGATACCGGCTATATTTCGGATAGCGGCGAGCGCGGCGAGGACGTCCGCGATATTGCGATCGGCGAAGAGCGCGGTTTTGTGGAGTTAAAGCACAAGCAGACCCTCTCGCGCGTTGAGCTGACCGCGCAGTCGCAGTACTGGAGCGACTCCGAGGTCTTGCGCGATTTCCGCCCGGGTGCCTATGGCCGGTCGCAAGCGCCCGAGAGCTTTGTCGAGGCGGTGCTGCCGCTCCAAGACGCTTATTTGAGCCTCTTTGCCGGCTACGATCCCAACAACTTCGACTCCGTCACCGAAAAGCTCCCCGAGCTGCGCATTGACCGCCTCCCTACGGCGCTTGGCCACACGGGTGTATACTGGAGCTTCTACAATTCCTTCTCCCACCGCGAACGCGAGGCGCTCGACTACAATCGCTACGATGGCATCCTGACCTTCGATCGCCCGACGGCGCTCAAACCTTGGTGGCAGTTTACGCCAGTTGTTTCGGGCCGCTACACCTACTACGACGAAACGACGTCCACCGCCTCTTCGGTTGATCGGGGGCTTTGGATGTTGGGTTTCGACTCCCAATGGAGCCTTTTTAAAAACTACGACGTGCAAGCCCCCCTTTGGGAGATCAACGGCCTCAAGCACCTCGTCCAACCGATCGTGCAATATCGCTATATGCCCCGCGCCTCGGCTGGTTCCGCCGAAATCCCCGCGATTGACGCGCGCGTCTTCGATACCAATCTGCGCCCGACCGATTTCTTTTACATGGCCAATGCCGACCAGCTCGACTCTTTGAATCTCGTGCGTTTTGGCCTCAAGCAAAGTCTCCTCACGCGCAATCCCAAGGGCCGCGGTTTTCCGACCCGCGAGCTTCTGACCCTCGAGCTCTACCAGGACTACAATTTCGAGACTCCCGCGACGACGGCGGACGCGCACCCGCGCTGGGACAGCTTTTACATTCTCTCCGAAGCGTCTCCCTGCGCGTGGCTTTCGTTTGGGGTTTTCGCGCGTCTGAACTGGGACGAGCAAAAGTGGCAGGAGCACCGTCTTTACGCCACCTTGCGCGATGGCGACTATCGTTCGGCGACTTTCTCCTCGCGCTATTTGGAGGACGACATCCACCAGTACGCGCTCTTTTTGAGCCAAAAGCTGACGGATCGTCTGACGCTTTTTGCGGACATGACCTATGATGTGGAGCTTCACGAGCTTAGCGACGCCTTCTACGGTCTCCAGCAGCGTCTGCGCAGCGGCTGGCTGCTCCAATACGGCCTCCAGCGCCGCACCAACGACTCGCGCGACAGCGACACGCGTTTTACCCTTCGCTTCCGCTGGCTGAATTTCTAGGCGCAGCGCCACTTCGTTAAGACTCCCTAGGGCTTGTTTTTCCCTTGCTGTGGCGCGTTTTTGGGGTATGATTACCCCTATGGACGACGGCCTACTTCCCAGCGACGATCCCATCCTTTCCCTTGAGATTTTCGAGGGCCCGCTCGATTTGCTTTTGCATTTGGTCAAGCTCAACGAGATCAATATTCTCGATCTGCCGATGGGGCCTTTGACCGAGCAATATCTTTCGACCCTCAAGGCGCTTGGAAAAATGGAACTTCCCTTGGCGGGCGAATATTTTGTGATGGCGGCCGAGCTTTTGCGCATCAAAAGCCAGATGTTGCTTCCCCGCCATCTTGTCCGGGCCAGCTCCGAGTTGCTTGCCGAAGAATCCCGCGGGCCCGATCCCCGTGCGGAGCTTATCCGCCAGCTGCTCGACTACCAAAAGCTCAAGACCCAAGCCGAGGCGCTTGATAAAGCCATCGAAACTCAATCCCTTTCCTACCCCTGCCTGCGCGCCTCCGTCGAGTTGGAGCGCCCCTTAAAACCCTTCGATCGTTTCGAGGTGATGGGCTGCTATGGGGCCTTGATGCGGCGTCTGCTGGAGCGTGTGGCGATTGGCGAGATCGCGCTCGATCCCTACACAGTCTCGCAAGCCATCGAGGAGATCCTTGCGCGTTTCGAGTCCGCGCCCTCGCAAAGCTTCGCCGCGCTATTGAAGTCCGCCAATAGCAATCTTCCGCGGATGGCGGCGTTGTTTGTGGCTATTTTGGAGCTTGCGCGTTTGGGAGAGGTGGATCTTTCCCAGTCCGACAATTTTACCGACATCACCTTGTCGCGCAAGGCCGTCCACGCATGAAAGACGCCTCGTCCTCCCGCCGGCGCTCCCCGCGCCGCGCGCATCTGCTTGGGGTGGCTCTCAAAAATGACGACGGCCACAAGCGCGTGACGCGCGGCGAAAAGTTTACGCTCTTGGGGGGCTCCCAGAATACCCACGAGGCTATGACCGAAAGCGTGGTCAAGACTTTCGAGGATCTCAAGCGCAAGGGCCGTACGCTCGAAACCGCCGATCCGCGCGAGGTGGCCGAGCTTCTGCAAAAACACCTGCCGCACACGGGCGAGCAGCCTTAGGGAGTGTTAACGAAGTGCGCAACGGGCGTTTTTGGCGGATTTGACGAGGGTAATAAGTATCGGCAACTTATACGTACAGTTCTTGGTTGTCCGTTGGCAGAGGTTCCAGTTGCTCCGGGTTAAACTTCATTTTTTGGTCAAAAAGCCGCTGGAATTCAAATTCTGCATCGCGCGATGCTTCCCAGTAGCCTCCTATTCCGGTTTTGAGTTTGCCATTTTCGTCAACCGTTTCCGGATACCGGCAAGTGAACGCATCTCGATTCATCTTTAGCAGCGCGATAATGCGCGACCCCCGAATCTCGGGTCCCTTTTCGCCTCGGATGCAGGCTTGGATGAACGCCTCATCCTGCAAGGCCCAGCAAAACTTGCGCAGCTGTTGGAGCGTTAAAGACCCAATCTGCTTCGAGAGTAGCTCTGGGGTATCAATAGCGGGCTTAGGGCCCAAGATGTCTGAGGTAGGAAACTCCGTTTTTCTCACACTCTTATTATTCTTCTTTTCTCCCTCTATTCAAGAAGTAATATCGGCTATAAAGGCGCACCCTTTAAATTCTCTTCACCCCCTTACGCTCTCCCATACAAGCCCAGCAAGTTCCTAAGTTCGCCGGCGTTAAGGCGCTGCATCTGTTCATTGGTCATGCGCCATCTCCAGTTTCCTTGGGGCGTCCCCGGCACATTCATCCGCGCCGAGGAGGGCAACCCCAACAAATCCTGCGCTTGCACGATCGCAAGCGAGGGCACTCCCGCAAAAACGGTGCGCAGAGCTTTTTGCCGGAAGTTTTCCGCGCCACAGTCGAGATACCGCAGGGCGTGTTCGCGCTCATGTTCTTTTGCGCTTTCTGCAATCCAGCCTTGCAGCGTGTCGTTGTCGTGCATGGCGGCGTAAGCGACTTGATTGTGCCGCGCATTGTGCATCAGGTGCGGATTTTTTGCGTCCGCGCCAAAGCCAAAGGTCATGACGGTCATGTTGGGCAGTCCCGTTTCCTTCACAAATTTAGTCGCCCCGTCGCTGAGCCATCCCAAGTCCTCCGCAATAAATTTTGCCTGTGGCAGCCAAGCCGTGACGGCCTCAAAGAGGGCTTTGCCGGGGCCTAGGCACCACTCGCCGGTGCGCCCATCGGGGGCATTGGCGGGGATTTTCCAATAGTCGTAAAACCCGCGAAAATGGTCGAGCCTGATCACGTCAAAGAGGTCAAATTGATGTTTAAAATTTCGCACCCACCAGCGGTATTGCGTTTTCTTGTGCAGCTCCCAGTCGTAGATGGGATTGCCCCACTTTTGCCCTGTGGCCGAATAATAATCGGGAGGCACTCCGCCGACGAATTTCCCCGAGCCTTTTTCGTCGAGCACAAAAAGCTCCGGATTGGCCCACACCTCCGCCCCGTCTCCGCCGACATAAAAAGGCATATCTCCAATCAACCGCACCCCCCTGCCGATGGCATAGCCGCGCAGCCGCTGCCACTGCCCCCAAAAAAGATACTGATAAAATTGCTGCGCCTCCATTCGTTCCGCCACGTCGGGTTGAGCCAAGAGCCGCTGCGCGCTTGCACAGGTGTGCATTTCTTCCGGCCACTCCTGCCACGCCTTGTTTTGGTTGAGGTCGCGCAGAGCCGCAAAAAGTGCATAGGGCCTCAGCCACTCTTCCTGCTCGCGACAAAACGTCTCGAACGACCCATACTCGCGAAAATCTTTCTTCTTCTTGAAGTTAATGTAAGCTTTTCGCAAAACCACGGGGCGTTTTTCGCGCTGCAGGGCAAAGTCCACCGGACCTTCCCCCAAGGACGCCATTTCGCGCAAATCGTCCTGTTCCAAAAGCCCCAGATGAGTCAGATACACCAAATCAATAAGCATCGGATTTCCAGCCCGCGACGAAAGACCCCGATAAGGCGAACCGTCGTCACCGCTGGGAGGCGAAAGCGGGAGCGTCTGCCAATATTTAACGCCGGAGGTCGCCAAAAAATCCACCCACCGATACGCGCTCTCCCCGAGCGTGCCCACGCCCCCCAAAGCCGGAAGCGACGTCGGATGGAGTAACACTCCCGCCGCGCGTTCCTTCCATTCTTCAAAAAGCGCCATCGGTCGAATCTAAACCGAGCGCAATACAACTTGAAAGTAAAAAGTGAATCTTTTCCTCTCGCGCCCTTTGCGTTTCTGCGTCCTTGCTTTGCCTCTCAAAAAAGAAGCGCCGGTGTTGACGCACGGGCGCTTGGGGTGAGGTCGGGCCACGCTGCGGCACTCGTTGCAGGGATCGCTCCCCGTGGCGGACGCTCGACTTTTTTCAGGCCCTCTCGCGCGGATCACGCGGAGCTCCACCTCCGGCGGGCCTTGATTTTTTTCAGGTCAAGCCGACAGAGCAAAGTCGAGGACAACGGGCCCTTCGCTCCCGCTGCGGGCCCTGCAAAGCGCGTCTCGTGGAGCATTTTCCGTCGGAGGCCTCCGGCGGCTTAGACGTTCCTCGCTGTGACAAGGGCGTCATCCGATCCTTTTCGTGGGCTGTGCGCTTTTATGTTATTTCCCGAGGGAAATTTGAAAAGAATACGTACATTTTATCCGAAAAAATTAAACGTGTCATTTGCTCGGCGTGCTCGGCGTGCTTGGCGTGCTCAGCGTGCTTGGCGTGCAGCACTTTTACAGTTTTTTAACGAAAAAGGGGTGTTTTAT